>CAZREG010000001.1:0-13484 GCA_964599075.1 uncultured Spirochaetaceae bacterium
GGTCCGGGTGTCGTAGAGCGAACCCGTACCATGGACCACACCGCGAAGGAGAGTCTTGGCATGCTCAATCCGTGTACCAGCTGATCTGGTAGGTTCCCGTGCTCGAGTCTGCCGCAAAGACGCGGACGTAGTGGGTTCCGGTTGAGTAGTTCCCGTTGGTTAGCACGTTGCTCTCCGTGCTGTTTCCGAACGCTGAGATCCCGCTAAGAATGACGGTTCCGGCGGATGTCTCCAGATCAAAATCTATATCTCCGACGCCCTGTGCAGGATCATTCTCCGGCACGGGTGCTATGTTCAGGTAGAAGTTGCCGCTTGCATCCGTGATCTCAATCTCTATCCAGTCCACATCACTGGAAGTGTGGAGAGTGTGAACCTGCCAGGTTGGATCTGCGCCACCGGAACTCTCTGCAAGCACTGTGGCGCTGCCTCTGGAATCATCGGGCTCGTACTGGTCGGCGGAGGCGGACCCCAAAGGACCGGAGGGCGTGCCTGCCGCCTCGCAGCCGGCGAGAAGCAGGGCACCGGCGGCAATCATCATTCCGGTCCTGGTTGGTGTGAGAAACCTTTCTATACATCTCATCTCTACATGAGTAACCACGAGACGCGGAGACCGGCAAGTCCGGCGGGGCCGAAGGAAGCAAAAACAGTTTCCATGGGTCTCTACCGGATCTTCTTCCGCTCGCTCTGCAGAAGCACCGCCTTCCGCATGCGTATGGAGTGCGGGGTTATCTCCACCAGCTCGTCGTCACGGACAAAGTTGATCGCCATCTCCAGGTTCATGGTCCGGTGCGGAGTGAGAATCACGTTCTCGTCCCGGCCGGCTGCACGCATATTGCTGAGCTTCTTTGTCTTACAGGGATTCACATCCAGATCGTTGTCGCGGTTGTGCTCACCAACGATCATTCCCTCGTAGACGGTTTCACCGGGGCCGACGAACAGCTGGCCGCGCGGCTCCAGATTAAACAGCGCGTAGGGGACCGAGCTCCCGGCCCGGTCGGAGACAAGCGATCCGGTCTGCCGGGACGGAAACGCGCCGCGCCACGGCTCGTAGCCTTCCAGGTATGCGTTCATGATTCCGGTTCCGCGGGTGTCGGTAAGCAGCTCATCTCTAAAGCCGATAAGTGCCCTGCTGGGAACGGAGAACTCTACCCGGGTGCGGCCGCGTGCGTGGTTGGTGAGATTGACCAGCCGCCCTTTCCGAATGGAGAGCTTCTCCGTCACCACACCGGTGTACTCCTCTGCACAGTCGACAAAGAGCCGCTCGATCGGCTCAAGCGTCTCCCCGTTCTTCCCTTCCCGGGTGATGACGCTCGGGCGGCCCACGCACAGCTCGTATCCCTCGCGCCGCATGGTCTCAATAAGAATGGCCATCTGGAACTCACCCCGCCCCTTCACCAGAAAACCGTCGTTGTCAGCCGCGTCCTCTACCTGCAGTGAGACGTTGCTCATGGTCTCCTTGAGCAGTCGCTCACGAATCCGGGTGGACTGTACGTATTTGCCCTCTTTGCCGGAGAGCGGACCGTTATTGCGCAGGAAGAGCATGGTGACGGTAGGCTCATCGACGGTGATACGTCGTAGCGCTACCGGGGCCTGCACGGTGCAGATGGTGTCACCAATATGAACCTCGTCAATGCCGGAGAGCACCACCACGTCGCCGGGTTGAGCCTCATCGGTCTCTGCAATCGAAAGCCCCTGATAGACCTGAAGCCGCGTCACCTTCAGTCCGGTCTTGTTTCCGTCTGCTCTAATTCGCACGAGCTGATCAGCGCTCTTCACCGCCGCGTTGTAGACACGACCAATTGCCAGGCGTCCCAGGTAGTCGGAGTAACCCAGATCTGAGACGAGCATCTGAAACGGGTGATCGGTCTCCACCAGAGGGCCAGGTATTGCGTCCACAATAGCGTTCAGCAGCGGCTCGAGCGAGGCACCCTGGGGAACACCGGTGAACGAGCCGCCGTCCAGCGAACCATCAGCACCGGGAATAAACCCAACGCCGGTCGGCTCCGGTGCCGCAATGCCGTCGCGAGCAACCGCGTAGAGCAGCGGAAAGTGGTACTGCTCTTCGCTTGCGTCAAGATCAATAAAGAGATCTGAGATCTCGTCGAGTACCGCCCCCGGTCGTGCGTCTCTTCTGTCTAGCTTGTTGATCACCACGATCACCGGCAGATTTGACTCAAGGGTCTTGCGCAGCACAAACCGAGTCTGAGGAAGCGGTCCTTCAGCGGCATCAACCAGCAGAAGCGCACCGTCTGCCATGGAGAGGGCCCGCTCCACCTCGCCTCCAAAATCGGCGTGCCCCGGGGTGTCAATAATGTTGATCTTCACGTCTTTCCAGCCGATCGCGCAGTTCTTTGCCGCGATGGTGATACCCCGCTCGCGCTCCAGGTCCATACGGTCCATGAGCCGGTCCTCCGTCACCTGACCGTCACGAAAAATGCCGGAACTGCGAAACATGGCGTCAACCAGCGTGGTCTTGCCGTGATCAACGTGTGCAATGATGGCTACGTTACGAATCTGCTCGTTGCGGGTGCTACTCATGGGTCAGCGGAATATGCGGGACCGGAGGAGGCAAGTCAAGATGGGAGGTCGCAGCGCCGACCGGGCAGGTCGGCGCTGCGCGAATCCGCATCACAAACTCTTCGCGGGTCACATCCCGGAGGCAGCCGGCAGGTTGTACAACTCCAGGACCTCGCTCTCGCTGACCGCCCGGGAATAGATCCTCAGGTCGTCGAACTGAAAGAGTGCGCCCGTAAAAAGTGTGCCGAACGTGTCGGTATTTCCAATGAGAATATCATTCTCGGAACTGACATCCTGAATGTCACGGTTCGCATCGACGTCGTTCGAGGCCTGGAGAACACTCTCGAGCACACCATTTACATAGAGAGAGGCGAGATCACCATCGCCGGTATCTATGGTCAGCACAACGTGATTCCAGGGCTGATCAAGGGTAGACGCTTCCGCCCATAGCTTTGAGTAGCCGCTCCAGCTCGCACGAAGCTGCGATCCGAAAACATCGATCTCCCAGACCGAGTCCGAATCTCCGTATCTTCGACTGATAATGCGCCCGTCGGCGCTCGGCGGTGTAACCCAGAAAGAAACGGTGATGCCGACCGGTGTGTTGTTCAGCGCCGCGTAGTTCGGCACCGTTGCCTGGTCAGTAGACGCGTCAAAATCAAGGGCACTGTTCGGATTCCCGTCACGGTCGTTGACGAAAACCGGCGTGCCTGCGCTCGCCAGAATTGTCTCGCCTGCCCCGCTCGAATCATCAAACGAGTTGGCAAAGTTCCATTGACCAATCAGGCCCAGCGTGGGTCCGGTGGGTTCGGGCGATTCGGGCGGTTCCTCTTCATCCAGTGACGGTGAAGCAACGGGGTTAAAACAAGAAGCAAGAATCGCCATCACGGCAATCAGCAAGACAATTGCCAACATATGTCTGTTCACGATATCCTCCATTGCCAGGGAGAATACGCAGAGAAAGGCCGGCAGGTATTGTAAAAAACGGCCATGTTTGCGCCTTATGACCCGGCGGGGGCGCTGTGCCAAGCCGGAAACGCACCTGAGCGTGCGGATAGCGCTGAAGATGGAGCGACACACGCCCGGCGCTCCACGAACGGCTCGGGAAGTTGATAGCACAGACGGGTGACGGGTTTGCCCTGCCGGTGGGATAAGGCGCCGGGCACCTGTGCCGCAGGAGCTTGAGGCGGCACCGTCCCTGCGGTAGTCTGGAAAGATGGCTATACCGCGACCACACGCAACAACTGTACTCCCTGAGATCTGGGAGCTCGCCTGGCTTGGCGAGGCAGATCTCTCACCTGACTCACTCTCTGCAGCCCGCCCCCAGGCAGATGCGGCGTTTGAGGAGCGGATGAGCGTACCCGGCTGCTTTGACACGCTTCCGCAACATGCCGGTGCCCGAGGCACCGTTGCGGTTCGGACGTACTTCACCTCCGGTGACGAGCCTGCAGGCATCCTCCAGTTTGATGGAGTGGGAATCTGGGCTGCGGTCTACGGAGACGGGGAGCTTCTCCACGTGCAGCGCAAGCCCTACTCACCGTTCACGGTCGCGGTTCCGGCAGCGAGCGGCGAGCGGGAGCTCGTCGTGCTTCTGGACAACCGGTTTGATACCGGGAGAAGCCCGCTTCAGGAGAATTACTTTGATTTCTACGCCTATGGCGGGATCTTCCGTCCGGTACGCTACGTGGCCCGCCCCGCGGTCCACATTGAACGCGTTGCCGTCACGACCGTAACCCTTGATCCGCCCACGATCGAGGTGACGGTCCACGCGAACAGAGAGAGTGCGGTGGACCTCTCCTTCCATATCGATGGCACGGCGCTGGCCTTCGCACAGCCGGAGGGTCCCACAAAAGTCTCCACCCCGCGGCAGCTCGCGGTGGCGAACGCATCACCGTGGTCTCCGGAGACCCCTGAGCTCCACAGCCTGAGCGTCACCCTGACTGCCGGCGGCAGCACCGACTGCTACCAGGTTCCCTTTGGCCTGCGCACGGTGGAGGTGACAGACGGCCGGATCCTTCTCAACGGGGAGCCGATTCGTCTCTTTGGCTGGAACCGCCACGAGGTACACCCGCAGTTCGGGCCGGCGCTGCCGGTATCCCAGATGGTGCAGGATCTTGAGATGATGCGCGCTGCCGGAGCAAACTTTGTCCGTGGAAGTCATTACCCTCAGGACGATAGGTTCCTCGATCTCTGCGACCAGCTGGGAGTGCTTGTCTGGGAAGAGTCTCTTGGCTGGCAGCAGACCGAGCGCCACTTCGCCGATCAGACGTACCAGACGCTCATTGGCGAGCAGCAGCTGGAAATGATCCAGGCACACGGCAACCATCCTTCCATAATCATGTGGGGTTTTCAGAATGAGCTTGCCAGTGACGCCTCCACGGCGCGGGCTGTAATTGAGAACCTTGCGAGCATCTCCCGCACGGCTGATCCCTCACGCCCGGTCACCTTCGCAAGCTGCCGTTTTCCGAATGACGTCTGTCTGGATCTGGTGGATATCATCAGCCTCAACGTATACCCCGGCTGGTACGCGGCGGATCAAGAGGAGTACCGGCCGTTGGAAGAGATTGGAGAGCGGCTCAACGCCATCCGTGACGGCCTTGCAGAGATGGGACTCGCCGACCGACCGCTCATCATAAGTGAGATTGGCGCCGGCGCGATCTACGGCTGGCGGGATGCTCACGGCGGACACTGGTCGGAGCAGTATCAGACAGACTACCTGAGTGAAGTGTGCACCCAGTTTCTCGCCCGGCCGGAGATCAGTGGGCTCGCGCTCTGGCAGTTCTGTGACGGCAGGACGTACGGCAGCTCCCGCGCACTCGGTCGGCCGCGTACGTTCAACAACAAGGGAATCGTAGACGAGTATCGCAGACCAAAAGACGCGTACGGCGCGGTCCAGGCACTTATGGAGGAACAGATATGAACGTGATGGTAACCGGGGGAAGTGGACGAGCCGGCAGGCACGTCGTGCAATCGCTGCTTGCCGCAGGCCATGATGTGACCAACGTTGACCGCGAGCGGCGGGACCAGCTCGGCTGCAGACATATCCTCATCGACCTGGAGGATACCGGCGCTGTCTACGATGCAGTGGCCCAGATTCAACCGGATGGGATCTGTCATCTGGCAGCCAATCCAAGTCCTGGCGGCTTCGGCCGGGCGGACACGTTTCGGGGCAATACCAGCATCACCTACAATGTGTTTCAGGCCGCCGGTGATCTGGGTGTCCGTCGGTTTATCAGCGCCGGAAGTGAAATGGCGACCGGCTGGCTGACAACAGACGAGCTGCCGCCCGTCTTCCCGTTCGCGGAAGAACACCGCGTGGACAGCGGCAACGCCTACGCGCTGAGCAAGTACCTCAGTGAGGTCATTGCTGACAGCATGACAGTCCGATATCCACAGATGGCAATCTGCACCCTTCGCATCAACAACGTGATTCCGCCGCAGGAGCGTGACCAGATGCTCAGGCCGCGCCGGGAGCACTACCCCACGGAGGGCAGCGCAAACTTCTGGAGCTATATTGACGCCCGCGACGTTGGCGGTGCGTTTCTGGCCGCACTGGAGGGCCAGAGCAGCGGTCACGAGGTCTTTCTTATTGCCGCCGCCGACACCTGCATAGAGGTGCCGCTCCCGGATGCCGTCAAGGCGCGCTACGGAAAAGAGGGAACGTTCAAGCCGGGACATGATCCGTTCAAGTCAGCCTTTGACTGCAGCAAGATTGAACGCTTCTTTGGCTGGAAGGCACAGCACAGCTGGCGGGATCCCGAATAGCAGCGCCACGGCTCTGGTGACCAAAAAACCTGAAATCCTCCGTCAGCGTGATATGCTCTTGGTGCGGAGGTTTCTATGAAGAAAGCCCTTTTAATTGTATGCATGCTCCTGGTGGCCGCCTCGTTTGCTGCTGCTCAGGATTTCGCTGAGTATGAACAGAGTATCCAACAGTTCGCGACCGGAGTTTCAAGCAGCCTGCCCCTGAACGCAGCGGTTGGACTCAACTGGTCGAACGCCCACATTGGCAATCTGCCGCACTTTGGTATTGGCGGTGTGGTTGGTTTCAGTACCATTCCCTACAATGCAATCAGACCGGTGCTGGATGCGCTGAGCCTTACATCTACGATCGAGTCGAATGACAACTTCGCCTACATCAAGGAGTTTGGGGCACCGCTCCCGGCGTACGCCGTTGAGGCGCGAATCGGGGGACTCATCCTTCCGTTTGACGTTGGAGTGAAGCTTGGTACCGTCCCGCCGGACTCAGG
The DNA here is from genome assembly GCA_964599075.1 of uncultured Spirochaetaceae bacterium. Taxonomy (GTDB): domain Bacteria; phylum Spirochaetota; class Spirochaetia; order DSM-27196; family SLST01; genus SLST01. Next base: position 6,765 of record CAZREG010000001.1, read on the forward strand.
CGTTCAGGACCTTGTACCCAATCTCAACTTTGACTATTTCCTTGCCGGGATCGACTTCCGGCTCAATCTCATTCAGGAGAACCTGTTGCTGCCGGCTGTCAGCGTTGGCGCCGGATACAATCGTCTGGATGCAACGATCGGGTTGTCCGGATTAGCAGGTGGTGATATCACGCTCTCCGACTTCACTGATCCGCGAGATGACAGTACCATCAGCATTACGCTTACGGACCCGGAGCTGGAGTACTTCTGGCGTGCGAACGTGATCGATCTGAAGGCGCATGCGAGCAAGAACCTGCTCTTCCTCACCCCGTACGCCGGCTTTGGCGCATCGATCGGATTTGGTGAGGCAGGCGGCGCACTGCGCAGCTCCCTTGTGACGACGCCCACTCTGAGCGAACAGGACATAGCGGAGATCAATGAGCTGCTCGAGCAACAGGGCGACGGGACAATCCCGCAGCTGGGATCGAACGGTGTTGAAGTAACGTCCACTATGACAGACGGCTGGGCCTTCCGCGCCTACGGCGGGGTGAGCTTCAATCTGCTTCTGCTGAAGATCGATGTAACCGGTATGTACGACTTTGTTGGTCAGAACTATGGACTTACGCTGGGCACACGCGTCCAGCTCTAATGGCACCGTTCTGGTGCGGCCCGTGTGAAGCTTCGGGTCTTAGGATTGTTTTGATCCCCGGGGGTCCTCCTCCTTCCCCCGGGGCTCTTTTTTGCCCGCGCTCCTAATTCGCGTCGGGATCGGCGGCTCCCGGTGGAGGATCGGCATCCTCATCAAAGAGCCCCTCTACAAGCGTCTGTCCAAGGGTTTCGGGGTTCTGCACCTTTTTCAGACTCTCCATGAGATCTGTCAGATCAACCATCTCTTCCAGAATCAGCAGCCGCACAAACTGCTCGTGCTCGGGTGATGTAGTCACTTCTATGGTGGCGTCCTCCTGCCGGAGTGTCAGGGAGATCTCATCCTGGCGAATGCGATAGATTCGCTTCACAAAATCGATCCTGTTCACAAAGAACTCTTCAGAACGAAAGGCGGCGATAATGCGGCTTCTCAGGAAGTCCGCCGTGAGCACACCGGGAAGCGGAAGCCTGATCTGTACGACCGGCCCCTTGGTGACCCCCGCCTTGGTCTCCCGGCGATAGCCGGACCCACCCTGGAACACGGCCACCAGGAGCGGTGGTGCAAACACCGTGGAAATCAGCAGTGTCATGATGGCAACGCCAAAGAGATCCTGCCCAATAGCCCCGGCAGAGAGCCCAATGCCGGCGACAATAAGGGTGACCTCCCCGCGCGGCTGCATGCCGGCACCAATGCGCAACGCCCCCCGCAGGGTGAAGCCGCTGAGCAGGGCCGGGACCCCGGTGCCCACAAACTTCCCCACTATCGCGAGCAGGGTGAACAGGAGCCCGAACACAAACACCGATCCAAGCGCCGCAAAGTTCACGAGCATACCCATGACACAGAAGAAGATGGGCACCAGAAAGTTGTAGACACCCTGCATCTGCTCACGAATCTCGTGGGCCACGTCCGTCTGGCTGAGCGCAAGCCCGGTCACGTAGGCCCCAATGATCATGGCAAGCCCCGCCATCTCACTCAGGCCGGAGAGAAGAAGCGCAAGGCCAAATGCAACCCCGGAAACCATCTCGAGAGAGTGAAAGCGCTTCAGTCCACGAGTAAGGCGAGGCGCCACCACTATTCCCACAATGGTGAAGCCCAGCCAGAACGCGAACGCCCGGGCTGCGATCACCCCAACGGCGCCCCAGTCCACGCCGGCATTCCCGCCGCCGCTACGGGCAATCCCCACAACAACCGCGACAAGGATAATACCCACAACGTCGTCAAGCACCGCAGCGGCCAGTATGGTCACCCCTTCCGGAGAGCTCATCTTGCGCTGCTCACTCAGAATTCGCGCGGTGATCCCCACGCTTGTAGCAGTACTGAGCGTGCCCAGAAAAAGCGCGGCCGGATCAAGCATAGTGGTGACGCCGGGCAGAAACGCCCAGGCACCAAACGCGCCCAGCGCAAAACTGGCAACCACTCCGCCAAGCCCGACAACCGTACCCACGCCGGCAAACCGCAGGAACGTGGGGAGATCGGTCTCCAGACCTGCAAGAAAGAGCAGCACAATGGAGGCGACGATTGCAAAGCCGTAGAGCTCAGGCGTCACCGGAATGGTTCCGGGCGCAAGCTCAAAGAGCGGCTGGTTGAGAACCGGCAGAGTGAGCGATCCCAGGGCGTAGGGCCCAATAATCATGCCGGCAGCAAGCTCACCAAGGACCCGGGGCTGGCGTAGGAACCGCTCAAAGAGAAAACCCAGAAGCTTGGCAGTGATAAGGATCACTGCCAGCTGCAGGACCAGCAGGGTCATCTCATGGGTCATTCCAAAAACGCCTTCACGAGCTCCTGCGCGGTACCGGCAGTGCGGATTCGCTCCCGGCGTTCCGGGTCTCTGAGCAGACGACTGATCTCAGCAAGAAACTGAATGTGCGGTCCGGTGCGGTTGGCAGGGCTGAGGGTCATGATAAAGATGGTGGCAGGCTCACCGTCCAGGGACCCAAAATCGATCCCATCTCTACTGCGACCAACACAGGCTACCAGCTCCTTGACGGCATCTGTTTTACCGTGGGGAATGGCAATTCCGTGCTCCATTCCGGTGGACATCTTCCGCTCTCGCTCCAGGATCGCATGGCGGGCATGATCAGCGTCCCGGATCTTGCCGGTTGCGACAAGAAGCGCAAGCAGTTCTTCAATCGCCTCCTCCTTGGTCGCCGCTGTAAGCTGGGGGGCAACGACAGACGGAGAGAGCACCTTTTTCAGATTCATATGAGCTCACAGTAGGTATCCCCCGGATGGCTGTCAATAGTGTAGGATGAGCCGTGAGCTCCATTGGACAGCTGAACGAGACAGACCTCCACCAGCAGCTGAAGCACCACTACGCAGGTGAAGAGGGTCGCATTGAGACCGATGTTGACGGGTTTGTCGTGGATGTTGTCCTTGCGGACGAGCTTGTGGAAATCCAGACCCGCGGGCTCGGGAGGCTGCGAAAGAAGATCACCCGCCTGTGCGAACATCATACCATCCGCATAGTCCATCCGGTTGCCGTAGAGACCCGGCTCGTGACGCTGGACACCGCAGGTACCGTTCTTCGCTCCCGGCGCTCTCCCAGGCGCGGCCGCGTGGAATCGGTCTTCCGGGAGCTCACATCACTGGCAGACCTGCTGCCCCATCCGCACATCCATCTGGACGTGGTGCTTGTGACCGCCGTAGAGCACCGGGTGGCGGACGGAAAGGGGAGCTGGAGAAGGCGTGGTGTGACCGTGCTCTCTCGGGCACTCGGGGAGGTCCGCCGGACGGTCTGTCTTTACACCGCCGCTGACTATCTGGCCCTGCTGCCACCGGACCTTCCTCACCAGTTTACCAACGGCGACCTGGCAGAGGCCGCCGCCCTCCCCTATTCACTCGCCCAGCCGCTTACCAGCACTCTGCGAAAGATGGGTCTCATCCGGCTTGCGGGGAAGCGGGGACGGGAGCTGCTTTATCTGGTTTCAGAGGAGCCCGGGAACCACGGGCCCCGCCCGATCCGTACGGGGCCTCGAAACTGAGACGGGTCAACGGTTCTGCCCTTCTGCGTGATCACCACCTGTTTGCGGTGGGCGAGACGACGAGCAGCACGGCGGACGTCCTCCAGGTGCTGTCGCCATCCATCCGGGAACTGCCTGCGGGCGGCATCTGAAGGACAGATTGAGCTCGCCGGGTGCAGACCGTCAAGGAGTGTAAGGATGCGCTGCTCAATTTCACCATGAATCCGTGCCTTTGCAGAGCGGCGGCAGCCGTTGCTGCAGTACTTGAGCGCTGCCCAGTCGTCGGGCTTTATTGCACGGGGCTCAATGCGCCGGCCGCAGTGCGTGCAGATCTTTGGCTCCACCACCGGTCCTACCTCTCGAGCTCTCCCGGCACCGGGACCGGCTCGAGCAGCCCGTCACGCCAGGCAGCCGGGAACCCGGAGGCTCCGGAATCAAGCCCAAAGAGTGCACCCAGCACTGCTCCTCTGTGGCAGTTGTCACCGCCGGCCATAGTGTTGGCAATAAGCCCTTCCTCCGGGTCGGAGGCGTAGCGCAGGGCCAGGTAGAAGGTCGCCGGCATTGACTCTTCCAGATAACATGCGGTGCTGTAGATACGGCCAAGCACCCGATCAGGCGCAATCTCAGCCTGCCGGAGAATCGGGCCGGTAAGGAAGGGAAGGTCCTGGCGCTCAAGATGAGTACGGAGTGCGTCGGCAAGAGCCACACCATCAATCAGCTCTGCGGCAACCTCAAGAAGCGTCTTTGCCGCGTCCGCCACCTGCCGCCCGGCGTGCGTAAGCGCCACGTGGGACAAGACGTTCCGCTGTGCGTCAACATCGGTCTGCCCAAGGTGTCTGAGCAGCGCATAGAGCGGAACAACCGAAACCATTCCGCCAATGTGCTTCTCCTTCACCGCCGCTTTCTCCGGCTTTTTTCCAGCCCGGAGGTTCTCAAAGAATCCGCGGTGGCACTCCTCAACATAGGTGTCTCTGTGGCGCTGCGGGTGGAGCATGAAGGATCTGTACGCGGCAAGGAACTCAGCCGGATCGTAGGCTCCATGCTGGACAACCTGTCCCAGCGCAAGGCGAAGCAGCTTGAGGTTGAGCGTGTTCTCGCCGGCCTTGAGAAACTGATGATAGTGAACGCCGGACTGTCCCCAGTACTGGCGCTGGTCGCCCAGGATGTCGAACTCCGGTTCGGTGGGCGCGTAGTGGCTGCGCCAGAGTATGCTGCCTGGATGGTGGCTCGGCGAGGGAAGAAATCGGTCTATCCGGCCGAAGGTATCCTCCAGCTCGAACGGATTGTAGAACCAGTGTGCCGGCATGGCGAGTGCGTCGCCTGTAAACGCGCCAAGGGCGGAGCCGTAATAGCGACCGGCAGCGGCGATATGCTGTTGCGTGTGTTCGGCAATCATGGGAAGAAGGTATAGCCGCACGAACGGCGTCGTCATCCGGGTGTCACGGAGCCTGGTGGTAAGCTCGACCTTTCATGTCGGGCGCTGGTTCGCTATACTCTGAGGCATCGTCCCGGCCACCCGCCCCGGTAGCTCAGGGGATAGAGCAACTGCCTCCTAAGCAGTAGGTCATGCGTTCGAATCGCATCCGGGGTAACCGTATAATCTCTCATAGCGGCTCTTTTTTTGAGCTTTCGAATCTACTCAACCGGGGATATGATACTGCTGTGAGTAGCCAGAGCTCTCGAGAGCCCGCACCCCACCTCCTCCTGGTAGAAGACGAAGCCATTATTGCACTTGCCGAACAGGCGGTGCTCAAACGCAACGGATACCAGGTCACCAGAGCAAGCTCGGGCGAGGCGGCAGTTGAAGCGGTCCGCTCGCGCCCGGACGTTGCGCTCGTGCTCATGGACATAGATCTGGGGCCCGGGATTGACGGCACGCGGGCCGCATCACTGATCCTTGAAGAGCGAAGCCTTCCGATCGTCTTCCTGACAAACCACTCGGAGAAGGAGATGGTCGAACGGGTACGCGGAATCACGCGCTACGGCTACGTGCTGAAGAACAGCGGAGAGTTTGTTCTTCTCCAGGCGATCGAGATGGCATTTGAGCTGTTCCGAGCGCAGTCGCAGGCGGAGGCCGGAGAGGCACTCTACCGATCAATCACCAATCTGACCGGGGAGATAATTGTCCAGCACGACCAGCACGGAGTCTGGACGTTTCTCAGCGATGGCGCGTGCGAGTTCTTTGGCAAACCGAGAGAAGAACTCCTGGGGCGTTCCTTTCTGGAGTTTGTCCATCCGGATGATCGTGAGCACACTGCGAATGACATGGGGGAGATCACCACAAGACGCCGAGCAACGCACCGACGGATGAACCGCCAACTCTCCTCAGCTGGATGGCGAACCGTAGAATGGAACAGTGAGATCGTCCGGGATGCCCTGGGCGCTGTCATAGGCTTTCAGGCAACCGGGAGAGACGTCACCGAGCGGGAAGAACAGACCCGAAGGCTCCACTTTCATCAGCAACTGACGACCAAGCTGATGGATACCGCGCCGGTGGCACTTCTGGTCTTTGATCGCACCGGCACCATCAGTTACGCAAATGAAGCTGCTTCGCGGCTGTTCGGGCGGCCCGCAGAGCAGCTTGCGGGGCGCTCCTACACTTCTGAACACTGGAAGATCCGTAGTGAAGACGGAACAGATCTGAGAGACGGGGAGCACCCGTTTCAGCTTGTGATGGAGACCGGCACCGTGATCTCCGGCCTTCGTCTGGAGCTCGAACGGCCGGACGGAACCCGTTCTCTTCTCCGGGTGTCTGTTGCGCCGCTACCGGCTGCCGACGGGAGTATAGACGGGACGGTCACGGTAATTGAAGATATCTCCGCTGAGTTCGCGGCAGAGAGGGAGCTTGAAAGGAGCGAGCGCAACTTCAGGTTGCTGTTCGAGCACGCAACCTCCGGCATCATCCTGGCGAACGACCAGAGCGTGGTCGTAGACTGCAACGAGACAGCGGCACGTATTCTGGGATACCCCAAGAACGAGCTTGTCGGCGAACAGGCATACCAGCTCATTCCCCGCGAAGATCTGGAGAAACAGTCGCTGCGCGACACGATGGGTCGCGCACGGGAGACCGCTGAGCCGTTCGAGTCATTGACGATCTTCCCCAGGGCGCCAGTCACATGCTCAGTTTCAACGACG
>CAZREG010000001.1:13584-25484 GCA_964599075.1 uncultured Spirochaetaceae bacterium
CGAGTCATTGACGATCTTCCCCAGGGCGCCAGTCACATGCTCAGTTTCAACGACGTATCCGCTCGGCGCGGAATGACGCCCTGAGGGCCTATGAATCCAGCTCACGCATAGTCAGCCACCAGTGCCACGTGGCAGCTGAACGACGGAACGGTGGTACGAAGCTCATAGAGCCTCCGTGTGCCGTTGGTCCATGAACCTTCAAACTCAAGACTGGTGCCTGCGGGCTCCAGACGCAGACCGGCAGGCTCAATCGGAAGCCTCATGGTGACCACAACGTTGTGCAGTTCCGGAAGATCCTCTATGACAACACAGCGGCCGCGCTCAATGGGAGAACCGTAGAGCAGATGGGCCACGTAGCGCCGTTCGTCCTTTTGATGAAGCAGGCTCACACGCCCGGCGCTCGGAAGCGCGGCTTCCAGCATGGGATTCAACGGCAGGCGCAGGAGTGCCGCCCGCAAGAGATCTCTGTGCACCTTCGCTCCATGGACGTAGTAGAGACGATCCAGATCGTGACCCAGGACAATGAGGTTGCCCGTCTGCCAGGCGGCCGGTCCAACTGATTCGGGCCTGTTGGGTGTGTTCTGGTGTCCACAGTAGTGACCGTAGGTGCGAGAGAACCAGGGGTCCTGGAGTGAGGCCAGCTCCTGTGCCTGTCCGGTCAGGGAGAAGCGCAGCGCAGATGAGTAGTTGAGAAACGGGGTCTGCGGGAGCTTGTCCGCCGGTCGTGAACCCGGGAGTGAGAGGTGGCGAGGATCAATCAGGGTGTAGTCAACATCAAACGGTGGTTCACCGCTGAGTTCTGCGCCCAGCGGCAGCCGGACGGCTGAACCGCCGGAGGTGAGGGCACCGCGGCCCAGAACCAGCAGAGATCCCCCGCCGGCAAGGTAGGCGGCAAGCTCTTCTTCGGCCCCCTCAAGAAGTCCAGCCTGCGACGGAACCACAATCCCGTCAAACCGGGACAGATCGTCCCCGGGAGCCGCAACATCAAAGTCCATCTGCATCTCAAGAAGCATCCGGGCCAGCCCCTCGTCTGCCTCCAGCTCGTAGGAGGGCCAGAACCCCAGTGTTGCCGCCGGAAGCCCTCCAATACCAAACGCCTCTATCTTCTCCACGTACTCATACGCAACACCTATGTTCTCATACGTCGTCATGTCCATCCGGCCAAGCGGATGCAGATGATCTCCAAAGTTGCAGCTCGCCCCGTAGGAGATCATCCCTGCGGCCTCAAAGCGCAGTGCGTCAGGATTCTTGAACCCGCCAAACTCTCCCCAGGCGGTGTGAAACTTTCCGCTCATCGCTACGACCGGCTTCTGTTCACGATGGAAAATCTTCGCCCGAAGTGGAAACTTGTCGTAGCCGCCCCAGGTGGTCGGCAGGTCCTCCAGATCGTTCTTGGTGCCTACCTCATGGAGACGGTAGCGAAAGTTCTGCGGCCGCTCGATTGCGGTGAGTCCGTTGAAGAAGAGAGTCGCCTCAGAATGGTAGCTGTGGATGATCCGCTCGAGTGCCCTCGCATGCCCGAGTATAGTGCGGGCACGGTACGCCTCAACAGCGTCATGGTCATCAGGATCGATGCTTTCCTTCGCCATCCCTGCCCGGCACCGCTCGCAGTAGCAACGAATCTGCGGGTGGTAGATATCAAAGAAGAAGCCATCCACCTCATAGAGGCGACAGATCTCTTCTGTCTGCGTCGCAATGAGCTCGTGGTACTCGCCGGTCACGCAGAGCTCCTTCCACTGAAAGGTGGGCTTTGCGGTCTCAGGGGTAACGTCCGCCGGCCAGTGAGGGGCAACGAATCCGCCGTCACGGTCGCGAACAAGCCAGTCGGGGTGTGCCTCGGCATCGTTTGCCGACCAGCCAACCGTGTAGTAAACCGGTGCCTTTACCCCTATCTCGTGGCACGCGTCAATCTGCTGCCCGAGCAGATCACCGTGCAGGTGCGGATGGGGGGCCCCAATGGTGGTAGGGTAGTAGCTCCAGCTGTGGTGGCACTTCCCAAAGACGTTGATGAGATTGACGTGCCCGGTCTTCAGCGCCTCCTGAAACTGCGCCTTTGTGAACTCGCTTCCTATCCCGGGAAGGTCCTCTGAGGTGTGAAAATCAAGGTGGATCTGCCGTGTTCGTTCCTGATACATAGCCCATGATATCCCGGGACGTGCCTTCCATCTATGTCCGGAGTTCCGGCAGTTTGTGTATAATTTGGACAATGCACGGCAGTTCAGCAATAAGCGTCCGGATCCTGATGGTTGACCGGCGCACCGGTTTCCACTGGAGTTTCCCGGATCTCAGGGCACCGTACTGGCGCTTCTACTGGAACTTTGCGGGGTCCGCGGAGATTCGCGTCGGTGAGCGACGGATTGAGCTGCAGACGGAAACCGGGTACCTCATTGCCCCGGACACCTCCTTTGCCGCAGCCGGGACCGAGCTTGACCACTTCTACGTGCACTTTACCCTGCCGCACGCTGCTCACCCGCAGGACGGCGGGGTGTACCCGATTGAGCGATCGTCACAGTTGGCGCCACTGGTGAAGGAGCTTGCCGACCAGAGAACGTCTCAGCAGAGCAATGAGACAGAGGCGCCGCTCGCCCTTTCTGCAGCAGGGCTTGTGCTCTGCGTACTCGCTCGCGTCCCGGCGGGGGCAGGGGCCATCCCACTTTCCGACCCGTTGGTCAGAGCCGCGGTACAGGCAATCAGCAGTGACCCCGGCCGTTTTGTGCGTTCAGAAGAGATTGCCCGGCAGGTCGGATGTGACGAACGAACGCTGCGCCGGCGCTTCTCTGCACTCATGGATTCCACGCCAGTTCAGTTCGCACTGAGGCGGCGAATTGAGCACAGCTGCATGCTGCTTCACTTCACCGATCACTCAATTGATGAGATAGCCGATCAGACCGGATTCTGTGACCGTCACCACTTCAGCAGAGTGTTCCGTACTCACCGCGGAATTGGACCCGCGGGCTTCAGGGCGATCGCCGATCAGCTTCCACGCCACTCTGACTCACTCGAATGAGACAAAGCCAAAGTCCACGTTGTCCGGCTCCGGGAACATGCGCTGTGCGGAGTTGAGCTTGCGGATCGCAAGCATCTCGTCCTCGGAGAGTTCAAAATCGAACACATGAAAGTTTTCCACGATCCGTGAAGGAGTCACTGACTTTGGAAGGGCCACAATACCGCGCTGAATGAGCCAGCGTACCGAGACCTGCGTGGGAGTCTTTCCATGCGCCTCGCCGATCTTCTTGAGCGTGGAGTTGTTCAGCACTTCCTGAACCTTGTCACTCTTGAACGGTGCATAGGCTTCAAGGACTATCTCCCTAGAGTCCAGGTACTCTTTTAGTCGGGTATTCTGCAGGCTGATGTGACACTCCATCTGATTCGCGGCGGGCTTGATTCGAGCCGTCTCAAGGAGGGCATTGATGTGATGGATATTGAAGTTCGACACGCCGATCGCGCGGATCTTGCCTGCATCAACGGCAGCCTCCATGGCACTCCAGACCGCCGCGTTGCGCTCGCAGCTGCCCGGCCAGTGAATGAGCACCAGGTCCAGGTAGTCGGTTCGCAGATTCTTCAGAGACTCGTGGATCTGGTCCTGCGCTTGCTCTGCGGTGTGTACGGTATTCCAGACCTTCGTGGTGAGAAACAGATCGCTCCGGGGGACTGATGAATCCGCAACGCCTCTGCCTACGTCCGCCTCGTTGCGGTAGGCAACCGCCGTATCAATATGACGGTATCCCGTCTCTACCGCGGTGATCACAGCCTTGTAGACTTCATCATCCTTGGCCCGCCAGGTTCCCAGGCCAACCGCCGGGATCATGTTTCCATTGTTGAGTGAAAGCTGCATGAAGTGACTCCTCGTGCTACCGAGCTGACCCGATCAACGTGATCAGTCGCTTTATGTTCAGCGGCTTCTCCAGAATAGCGATAGGACCAGTCTCCTCAGCGCGGGTGATTGTTGGCTCATCCACAAACGCGGTCATATAGATAATGGGGATGCCGTTGTTTATCACAGTTGCCGCCTCAATACCGTCAATGTCATCCGCCAGGCGGATATCCATGAGGAGCAGGTCCGGCTTCTCCCGCTGTGCAATCTCAATCGCCTCACTCCCGGTGGCGGCAACTGCGACAACCGTGAAGCCCTTTGCGGTCAACGTCTGTCGAAGGCTCATGGCCGTGATGGCTTCGTCTTCAACAATCAGTATCCGGACGGGCGTCATGGAATCGAGCATTAACTCTCCAGCGGATACTCTACTACAGGATCTCCGTCCGTGTACAGTCTACACACCTTCCGGATCAATCTGAGTGGACAAAGCCCAGCTGGGTTAGAACGGGGTAGTGATCAGAGGGAAACCGACCCCCCGGCCGATCGCGCATAATCCGGCCGGGGGCGGAACGGATCTGCCCACGAACAAGGATGTGATCTATGGCGGGAATGAGGTGCAGCCCCCGGTTGAAATGAAACGTTGACCCCCGGATACCGGAGTGACGGTAGCCGTTTCGAAGAAATCGACGCATGGTTGGAAACAGTAGCGGTGCGTTGAAGTCTCCGGCAACGACCACCGGATCTCCTGCGGCCGTGGCATCAATCCGCTCCATCGTGAGCTCGGCGGACTTCAGGCGATCGCGTGGCGAAGAAGCATCAAAGTGCACGTTGTAGACTACAAAGCGGTGACCGTGCTGTAGCTCCTCAAAGCGAACCCAGCTACAGAACGCCGGGAAGCGCCCATGCCAGGGGCGGGAATAGATCTCATCCGGCGTGGGAGAGAAGAAGAAGTACCCTTGCTCTACCGGCTGGAGCACGGAAGGATCGTAGAGGATCGGCTGGGTGGACGGATAGAGCTCCGGGTCGCCCACCGCCGCAGCCTTGTAGCGAGGGAGCTCACGTAGGAGATAGTCGAGCTGGATGTTCGGTGAGGATTGATGACCACCGCCAAAGGTTTCCATCTCCTGAAAGGCGAGAAGATCAGCGCCAACGCCTTCGAGCACCGCTTTCACCGCAGCGCTCCTCTCATCCCAGGGAAGAACATCGTCACGAAGAGAGAGGTAGTGGATATTGAAACTGGCCAGCGTGAGATCCGGCCGCTCAAGCTGTTGCGGCCCTGACGCGCAGCTGGTTACCAGAAGGAGTACACTAAGAGAAGAGAAGACCACGCTTCTCATCTTCTCATTCCCCCTATCAAGCGGCTCATGAGAAGAACCTGCGGACGAACGCCAGGGCCCTGCTTGAGTACGGGGGGTAGCGCAGCCGGAGACCAAAACGCGGCGGGGAGCGTACCATGCCACGGGCGTGCGTGAACGCGTCAAACCCGAACCGTCCGTGATAGCTGCCGTGCCCGGAGGAGCGAACTCCACCAAAGGGCAGCCGGGGGCTGACGATCTGGAGGATAGTGTCGTTGATGCATCCCCCGCCAAACGGAACCGCTCGGGTAAATCGCTCAATGAAATCCGTGCTTGTTGAAAACACGTAGAACGCGAGGGGATGGGGCCGCCGCTTCAACTCCGCAAGCAGCTCTTCCTCCGTGGTGTAGGTGATGATGGGAAGCACCGGACCAAAGATCTCCTCTCGCAGTGCGGGTGCGTCTTCAGGGAGGTCGGCAAGAAGGGTGGGTTCTATCTTTCGCCGCTGTGGATCGGTTGCGCCACCGTAGAGCACGGTCCCCTGTGAGAGGTAAGAGACAACGCGCTCGTAGTGCGTCTGATTCACCATGCTTCCGTAGTGCTCGGCCTCTAACGCCCCGTTGGGAAAGAACTCGTAAAGCGCTTCAATGGCCGCATCCACGAACTGCCGGCGAACATCGGTATGGACCAGGAGGTAGTCAGGGGCAATGCAGACCTGTCCGGAGTTCATGGTCTTGCCGTACATGATTCGGCGTGCAGCCTGGTCAATGGCCGCGTCATTATGGACAATTGCCGGACTCTTTCCGCCAAGCTCCAGCGTAACCGGCGTGTGACGCTCGGCCGCCATGGTGGAGATGATCCGCCCCACCTCCACGCTTCCGGTAAAAAAGACGTGATCCAGATCAACGGCGTCAAAGATTGCCGGGACCACCTGCCGGCCGTCGCCCTGGGTAACGCGGATGTAATCAGGATCAAATGCGTCAGTAATAACGGACTCAATGACCGCCGCGGTATGGGGGGAGATCTCTGAGGGCTTCACGATGATCGTGTTTCCTGCGGCAATCGCGGCCACAAGCGGCGCCATAAGCAACTGGAAGGGATAGTTCCATGGAGCAATGATGAGCACCACGCCCTGGGGAACGCGCTCAATGTAGCTCTTTGCCGGAACACTCACCAGGGAGGTAGCCACCCGTTTCGGACGCATCCAACGTTTTAGGTGCTTGAGCGCATGACCGATCTCCTGGTACACAAACCCAATCTCAGACGTATACGCCTCAAAGTCACCCTTACCCAGATCGGCAGCGAGTGCTTCAAAGATCTGCTTCTCATGCTTACGAATGGCGGCTCGCAGCTTCTCGAGCGCCTTCCGGCGAAAGCCGTAGTCCCAGCTCCGACCGGACTCAAAGAATGCGCGCTGGTTCTGAAGCTTGGTTTTGTCCACGCTGCTCATGAGACCTCCAAAGGAAGAAGATAGTGGAGGCAGCTGCCGTCCGGCGAATGCACCGCGAGCCCTCTATCACCCCACTTGAGTGGTGACGCGCCGCATCTTATCATTGGTCGTGGATGCTGCACCGCACACCACCGGCGCTACTTGAACAGATCCTCAGCTCGTACTTCCCCATGATATCCGGCGCTGAAGAGCTGGATCGGGTGGTGACTCTGCTCGAGCAGTGGGACAGCGAGTTCTGCGGTTGCGTCACCTTCGATACCCGAATGGTTGCACAGACATGCAAGCGGGGGTTCCTCCCTATGAGCGAGTCTTTCACCGGCCACGATATCCTCCTCATCAAGTCCCACCGCCGCCGCTCTGTGCACCATCTGTCGCCGCTACACGTCTCTCAAAGCGATCTCAGGCGGTCCCGCGGGACAACTCTGCGCTTCTCTCATAACTTTGAGCGGTGCCTTCGCGAAACCGTTGTCACACACCGGGAGCGCTGGCTGACCGACGCTCTGTGCGCCTCCCTCACGCAGCTTGCAGGCGAGCCACACGACGGCGTGCGCGCCCTCTCCGTTGAGCTCTATCGGGACGAGAGCCTTATTGCCGGTGAGATTGGCTATCAGGTGGGTGCCGCCTATACAAGCCTGTCCGGCTTCTACCGGGAGAGCGGTGCCGGCAAGACGCAGCTTCTCGCCCTTGGCCCCGCACTGCGCCGGGCCGGCTTCGCGCTCTGGGACCTGGGAATGCCCATGGAGTACAAACGCTCTCTGGGAGCAGAACTGATTGGGCGAGAGCCGTTCCTGGAGCTGTACCGGAGTCACGCAACCGGCACGACGCGGACACTGGAGACCGTAGAGTCATGCCGGGATCTGTTGTTTGCCGAGCGCAAGGCGGCTCAGCACCATTCAGAGTGAGCCAGGGGAACCCCTTCACCGCACACGATCAATCTCTTATTGTAGAGAGAGAGGATGCAGACAGGCACCATCAACAGAATGAAGTTCGCCGGTTCCTGGTACACCCGTGACGCCGCTGTGCTCAGGACTCAGCTACAGAAAGCGATGTCAGCGAGCGGCGCCTCGCCCTCACACCTGAGTGGGGCAGTTGTACCGCACGCAGGGCTGGAGTTCTCCGCCGCCGGGCAGGCGGACGCCTTTGCTCGGGTGGATCGGGCAGAGATAGATCAAGTGGTGCTCCTGGCTCCGAGCCACTCGGTTCGCCTCACGCCTGACGAGCTGACCAGCGCACCGTTTGCAGAGCATGAGACGCCGCTGGGACCGGTGCCGGGAGAGACCGAACTGCCGCCGGGCGTCAGAGAGAACGCTGATGCGGTAGAGCAAGAGCATGCAGTGGAGCTTGTTCTGCCGTTCGTCCGCTACACGCTGCCTGAGAGGCCGCTTACCGCGGTGCTGGTGCCCGAAATCAGTTCGCAAGAGTCTATCCGCAAGCTCCGTGACACCCTGCTTGCATGGCTTGGGGCGGCAGCAGACCGCACCCTCTTCCTCGCAAGCAGTGATTTCACCCACTACGGAGATCGGTTTGGCTACACTCCCTACGCTTCCGGATCGCTCGCTGAGGTGGAGAGAGCCGTCGCAGAGGACGATCAGGCACTTGCCCGCTCAGTCGCTGCAGGAGACGAAAGAGGGGTCTTTGAACGCATAACCGACAGACCGATCTCCGTCTGCGGCCGCTACCCGATGCTTCTGCTCGCAGCGCTCATGAATCACCTCAACGCTCACGGCGAACACACCCGGTATTACACGTCAAACGAGATCCATCCACGCTCCCCCAGCTTTGTCTGCTACGCAACGGTGGTCTTCTCCCACGGAGCGGAGGGATGAGCAGGATCAGCGCCGACCGTCTCTCAGCCGCTGATGCGGATCGACTGCTTGCGTACGGAGAGTCTTGTCTGGAGGCGGCTGTTCGGGGCACGGGTGCGGAACCGCCCCCCGATATTGCCGTTCTCAGCGAGCAGTTCGGGGCCTTTGCCACACTCCGCAGTCGCGGCAATCTGCGCGGCTGCATAGGGACATTCGCCGGGGCGCGGAGACTTGGTCAGATTCTGCCGCAGATGGTCCATGACGCAGCGCTCTGCGACCATCGGTTTTCACCCGTGGAGGAGCGCGAGCTTCCGGCGGTCTCGCTCGAGCTCTCAATTCTTGGCCGGGCAGCTGCGGTCTGCGGTCCCCAGAGAATAAGGCTCGGGAGCGACGGCATCATCCTTGAGGTTGATGGACGCAGGAGCGTTTTCCTGCCGGAGGTGGCATCCGATCAGGGCTGGGACCTTGAAGAAACTCTCTCACAGCTCTCCCGGAAGGCGGGGCTGTCGGGCTCCGCCTGGAAAGCGGCAAACGCTGAGTTCAAGACGTTTCGATCGTTGAAGATCAAGCGTGACCCAGACCAGGGAGGTACGGTTGCAGTGCGACTTCTGTGAGTTCAGATGTACCATCCCTGAGGGGAAGCTGGGGCGCTGTGGCATCCGCTACAACGACGGCGAACGTATCAGAACGGTCAACTACGGAGAGCACGTCTCCCTTGCGGTTGACCCGGTGGAAAAGAAACCGTTCTACCATGTACTGCCCGGCTCCCAGGTTCTCTCCAGCGCCCTGTTCGGCTGTAACTTCACCTGCTCGTTCTGTCAGAACTGTGCGATCAGCCAGAAAGCGTTTCGCGACACCATCCGTACGCGCTTTATCAGCCCGGAAGAGCTTGCAGAAGAGACGAGTTCCGGCGGCTATCCACTGGTGGCGTTCACCTACAGCGAACCCACAGTCTGGAGCGACTACGTGGTGGACGCCGCCCGGGCGGTTGCCACTGCCGGGGCACAGTCAATGATGGTGACAAACGGCTACTTCACGGAGGAGACTCTTGGCCGCCTGCTGCCACACATCTGTGCGTTTAACATCGATCTGAAAGGTGGAGATCAGTTCTATCAGAAACTGTGCGGGGCAACGGTGGAGCCGGTTCTTCGCAACATCCGGACCATCACGGCCATGAACGATGGACCGGTCCTGGAGGTGACTACCATGCTCCTGGAGGGTGAGCACTCCCTTCCGGAGATCATGGAGCTTGCACACGCCATTGATGAGGCAGGAGTAAAGGTCTGGCACCTGAGCGCTTTCCGCCCGGCGTCACAGATGAGTGACCACAAGGCGACCAGTGGATCGTTTCTCGAACAGGTGTATGACCAGGCTCGACGACAGACACGCATTCCCCACGTCTACGCCTACAGTCGCAGCCGGCCGGAGTTTGCAGACACGTACTGTCCGGCCTGCGGTGAGCGGTGCGTAGACCGATCCGGATTCGCCGTCCAGAAGAACCATCTGCGCGAAGGTTTGTGCCCGGCGTGCGGTGAGCCTCTGTACGGTATCTACTCCTGAACGCCTGAGGCAGCTCGAAGCGCCTTGGCAAGCGCGGCTGCCTCCGGATGATCAACGGCAGGGCTCTCGAGGGCAAGCGCCAGAGCGTATGCGGTGTTGAGCGCCTGCAGCTGTGCAGACTTCAAGCGATAGTCTGACTCGTAGTCAGGCGGCACCCGCAGACTCCAGTTGTCGGGCCCCACCGTTCCGGGCGCGTTGTAAGTCTGTGAGCTGCCAATGAGATCGGTGAAGAACACCACTATGTTCTCCGAGTCGCTGACCAGAATGTCTGCGAAGAGGGCCTGGACGAGCAGGTTGGTGTCAGTGATCAGGCGACCGGCGAATGCCTGCGCCTCGGAAGCCGGCTTGAGTCGCCGCGCCAGGTACTCGGCTCGCTCGGGAATCTCGTTGTTCTCACGCCAGCGCTGGACGACCGCCCAGATGCTCGGGGTGTCGTGGTTCCCCATCATCATCCAGTCCGATTTCTGCGCTCGGTCGGTGCGATAGGGGTCATCCGGACGGTTGACGTTCATCTTCTGAGTGACGCGAAAGCGACCGAGCCCGAACTTCTCCATCACACGCTTCAGCGGGTAGGGCTGCGTGCTGAGCGTCTCACAGGCTACGTCGTGAACATCACACTCGTTCTCTACGGCCGCCTGCATGATCACAGAGAGCAGCGTCGCGTAGCGGTCCACCTGATCAGCATCCAGCTCCGTCACCCAGGGGTCTGCGTGACGCGGCACCGCAGGGTCTTCGCTGAGCTGTTCAGACCGTGCAATCGCGTACCGGGCCAGGTCAGGATGGTCGTGCAGATTGGGTGAGCTGAACAGCCGGGCTCCGCTCTGCACGGCGTGAAACGGATCGGGATCGTCCTTGCGGTAGACCCAGGGGCAGACAAGTCCCTGCGGATGATCGATCCGCACGCCGTCAAACTCCACAAAGATCCGTGAAGCTCGACGATGCATGTACGCCGCTCCCGGGCCCTTGCCATCCCTATAGGTGTCCGGGTCCAGGATGGGATAGCCCCACGGCTGCCCCTCGCTGTTGGTCCGACTCGG
Source organism: uncultured Spirochaetaceae bacterium (assembly GCA_964599075.1). Classification (GTDB taxonomy): domain Bacteria; phylum Spirochaetota; class Spirochaetia; order DSM-27196; family SLST01; genus SLST01. Next base: position 24,546 of record CAZREG010000001.1, read on the forward strand.
GGGAGCGCCCAATTTGTACCCCGAGAGAAACAACGGCTGTAGCCGCCACATATCCCGAAGCGACAGGCCCACCTGCAGGTCGGCGAAGAGCCGCAGCCCCGTGCGGTGCGCAAAATTATAGAACTGCAGGTGTTGCCGCTGGACCAGGAACTGGGAGAGCTGGTACCGCTCTATTGTCTTTTTATACTCGCCCATAATTCGCCGGCGTCGTTTCTGCACCTGGCCACGAGCGCCGCCGTTGGAGGTGTAGAGAGCCCGGTCACCCTTGTTGTTCGCCCAGGTGCGCCAGTCCACCGAGTCGTGGACCGTTACCAGCGCCTGATAGACCGCGTCCGGCTCCAGCCATTCCCGCTGCGCTTTGCAAAACTCCTGGAACGGCCGCGGATCAAGCGTCCCTTTCTCGACCTGTTCTTCCATGCGATCGTAGGCAATCCCGAGAAGGCGCGTCTGAATGTCGTACGCCTCCCGGTGGCGCGTCCGGTCTGCCTCCCCGGCGGGAGCGGCAGCAGCACGGCGAGAGGCGATAATCGCCTCATCCATGGCTGCCGGGTCCACAACAGAGCCCCACTCGTCGTCCTGACGCAGCGCGGTGAACGAGATGGAGAGGAAGTTGCGGGAAAAGGCTGTGCCGTCGTAGGGCGACGGGTTTCCACGGCTTGTTCGACCCTGGGGCCCGAGCTGGATTCCATTGAAACCAAGGGAACGGACAAACCGGGAGAAGGCGTATCCGCCTTCGCTGTACGGTGACCCACGCCCAATGTCCTCCCGCTCGGTGCTCGGGAAACTTGGATCGTGGATTGATAGCAGCATTCGCCGCTTTCCGAGCACCTCAAGTGCGCGATCAAAGAGTGGCTCACTATTCATCTGAGTATGGTGTGATCAGACTATTCCAGCCCGGTGATCGGCTTGTCGGTGAAGAGTGTAGTTCTTGGTCTGCTC
>CAZREG010000001.1:25584-210578 GCA_964599075.1 uncultured Spirochaetaceae bacterium
CTATTCCAGCCCGGTGATCGGCTTGTCGGTGAAGAGTGTAGTTCTTGGTCTGCTCATATGTACTCCTTTATCTTCAATGTCTCGCACGGGAGGCAGCGGATCAAGACCCGGGGCCACGCGCTATTGGCGGCGGACTCCGCTCTCCTGCCCCAGTATTGAGCGCGGCGCAATACCACCATTTCGAGAGGCGAAGAGCTTGAGCGCGTGACGGACCTCATAAAAGCGAGGCTGCATGACCGCGCGATCATCCCCGATAGACCGGTAGACATCTGCAACACTCACGCCGGGTTCAACCTCCAGAGCGCCGGCGCCCTCAGGAAGGAAGCCGCGAAGCTGCTCGAGCTGTGAGTAGAGTTGCTCAAACGCGCGAATGCCGGTCCTCAGCCGCAGAAGTACCGGCGCAAGCGTCTGAACCTGCTGTTCGGAGAGGGTTGGCTCGCCACGGGTCCCGCGGCGAGCTTCCTCCATCCACTGGTCCAGAATGGTGCGCTGACGCATAAGCTCACTGTATCCGGAGACAAAGCGATCGCGAAAGTCGCGGTACTGGAGACCCAGTCGCCGCACAAGGTCCGGAGCACGAGCGACCAGGGCCTCCCGTCGCTCACTGCGCCAGCGCTCCCGGAACTCGCTGCGGGCTGCCGGATCAAAACGGAGTGTGCGCACCACCGCATCTACCGTGTCAATCTCCACCGCCTCTCCGGACCGCGCAAAGCCGCGTTGTCCGGAAATGGTGTTAACCTCCACCACTCCCTCGTCCGGAAGCACCAGGATCTCACCGCCCGGCGAAGTAGTGACGCTGAATACCGTCCCGCGGACACCCATGGAGCTGGTGGGGGTGTGGATGATAAAGCCGGATCCCTCACGGATCTCACGCGCGGTGACGTTGATGCTCCCGGTGATCAGCTCTACAACACCGCGCTGGCGCTGCTGATAGCTCGACAGGTCCAGATAGAAGCGGGTCTGCGGATCAACCACAATGGAGAGATCAATCCCGGTGTCAGGGTGTATCGATATCTCCAGGGAACTGGAATCGTCTGTGATGACCGTATCAAAATTCTCAACCGGATAGCCAAAGTCTACCGTCTGGGCAAGCTCTACCCCGTCCCGTACGAACTGGGGGTAGCCGTCGACAAACACAACCTCACCCACAACGTCCTGGGCAGCAAGCGGTGCGGCAAGAAAAATCAGGAAACCAAGGACGATACTCGCTCGACGGTTCATGCAGCTCATCATTCCTCTATTCTATCGCACTGTGTCACTACTGCCGAGCACCGACCCAACTCAGGAGCACAATGGCTGCAACGCTTGCCGCAAAGAAAACCAGATTGTGGGCCCGTATCCTCTCCTGCCAGACGACCCGACCGATAACCGCCGCAAGGAGAATGATACCTACAGAGTTGAGGGTAAACGCGACGTATCCGGGCAGCGCCCCCAGCGCAGAGGCCAGAAAGTACGAGGTCCCATAGTTGACCGCTCCCAGGGGAATCCCCAGAAACAGCGTACTCCAGACGAACCGCTCCCGACGGATCACCACAATGACCAGAGTAACCAACAGGGCTGTGCCAAAGAGAATCGCAAAGAATGATCCGGCATCAGAATCCGGCAGAAGTTCCGCCCGGATCTTCAGCGCAGCATCATTAGTCCCAAAGATCAAAAACAGGGCAAGCGCCCAGAACAGACCGCTCGCAGACCAGTGCCTGGTTGCCCCGGTTCGGGCGGCAAACGGGGCGCGTGGGCCGGAAAACGGAAGCGCCGCTACCCCTACCATAACGCCGGCTACTCCTGCCGGTCCAATCCGCTCGGAGAATGCGAGCACGGAGACTACGATGGGCAGAATCACCGAAAGGCGGGAGACGGTCGCGGCAATGCCCGTCCCGCTTACCGCTATCGCCCGGTGAAAGACAAGAAATCCCAGCACAAACGTGACGCCAAGGAAAGCGGCAAGCGCTATGCCCGCCGCAGGCTCCTTTGCCGGCGAGCCTTCAGAGAGTACCAGCCCAAGGGCGAGCGCAACCGTGTAATTCACGGAGAAAAGGGGAAAGCGGTCGAGCTTTAGATAAGATGAGGCACGTAACAGCTGCCCAACGAGAACAGAGGTGACGATGGAGAGAATGAGCGCGATCACCGGCGCCCCTCTGCGCGGCGGTCCAGGGTGTGCGTGCTGTCCAGAGCATCATCACACGGAGCGCCCGGGTGGTAGAGAAAGCGTACGGTGCGGGCTTTCACCAGGATCTCACAGTAGCTCTTTGTGGCCGCATCCGGGCGTTTCATGCAGACTGAGAACGCTCCACGCTCCGGATCATGACTCGCATGATAGGCCCGAAGCGTCTGCGTGCTCAGTTCGGACTCCCGCCCCAGCTGCTCCAGCAACGCCAGCCGCTCACCAACAACCTCGTCCCCACGAAAGCTGGAACTCGAGAGCGGAATCCGCGGCGCTGCCGTCCGCGTACGGGTGCTGCCGTCCCAGGCACAGGTGAGGATCTGGTGAGGATCAAGAGCGAACACGGTGAACGGTCTGTAGCCGGAGAGTGCCCGGGTTTCAAGTGCTTGCATCACCGAAGCGGCTGAGGCTTTCAAGGCGAGTTCCAGCACCAGCTTTCCTCTGCTCTCGTAGTTGCCGGATCCTTGATCGGCAAAGCCGGCAGGATAGCGATTGAGAAGACCCACAGTCACGCCATGCTCATTGACGGCTACCCAGGTGCCCCCGCCGTCAGAGTCAATCGGGGCCAGGTAACGAACCCCGTCCTCCACCCGCAGCTGCGGCGGGAGCGCGGGTCCGCGGGTGTGAAGTTCGTCACGGTTCATGTGGAGCGTGTAGGAGTCGCCCGTATATGCCCAGGTTACGGTACACATCAGCTGTTCTGTGCGAGGTACCGGATAGTGCTGGGCGCAAGACCAAACTGGTCGGGCGGGACAACACCCTGCAGCCGCGCGAGCATTCCTATAAGGGCGTAGTGGTGCACGGTGTGCGAGGCCAGATGGGCAAGCTCCCGTTCCAGGCTCGATTCAACGGTGATACCGTGCCCCTCGTCGTCGTGAATCTCTGTACGAATGGTGACAGTTGACCGTCCGCCGCGCTCTTTGAGCATCTGCCTGAGCCCGGCGATCATCTCGCGTGCGGTCTGCTGCGCGTACACTGGATCACGCTCCACCCGCTCGTCGCGCTTGCGTGCATCGTAGTCAATCTCCTGCTGCCGGCCGGCGAGCACCTGGGCGTAGACGTCCAGTACGTGCCGGAAGTGTCTACCGATGCCACTGGTGAACAACTCATGCGTATTGTTCCCGTAGACCCCCGGCGGCAGGCCCCTGAGAAGGCCAAGCCCCTGCTCTATGAGGTCGATGTTCTCCTGTATCAAGCGTGAAAGCTGCCGGTTCATGCGCCGTCCACCTCCAGGGACAAGGTACAACACCGGGCCTCCTGTTGTCAGGCCGGAGGTGAGCAGCTATGATTCGGTCGTGGACCATCCATCTCACGATATCACCGGTGCTCTGGGAAACAGGCTTGCCGGCCGCCACATCATCCTGGCCATGTGCGGAAGCGTAGCCATTGCTCGCGCGCCGGAGCTTGCCCGTCTGCTTATGCGTCACGGCGCCCGGGTCACACCGGTGATGAGCGGCGAGGCACAGACACTTATCCAACCCCGGCTCATGCACTGGTCCACCGGTACCGTCCCTGTCACCGGGCTCTCCGGTGAAACGGAGCACGTCGCACTTGCGGGAAACAGCGAGAGTCCGGCGGATCTGCTCCTCATTGCCCCGGCGACTGCAAACACCATCGGAAAGATTGCGGCAGGAATTGACGATACGGTTGTCACCACATTCGCCACCACGGCTATTGGCGAGGGCATCCCCACCGTCCTTGTTCCCGCCATGCACGAGCCCATGTATCGGCATCCCGTAGTAATGCGGAATCTCGAGATGCTGCGGGCGATCGGCGTTGATGTGGTGATGCCGCAGGTTGAAGAGGGCAAGGCGAAGATCGCCGAACCGTCGGTGATTCTTGATCGCGTGATGACGGCACTTGCCGGCTCGCAACGGCTCTCCGGCCGACACGTGCTGGTGACCGTAGGACGCACGGTGGAGTACATAGATCCTATCCGGGTCCTCACAAACCGGAGCACCGGCAAGATGGGCATGGCAGTGGCAGCTGCCGCGCGGGAGGCAGGCGCGGAGGTGACAATCATCTACGGCCACGGAACGGCCACGCCCCCTGCCGGTTGCCGGGTTGTGCGGGTGGATACCGCAGAACAGATGCTTGCCGCGGTGAAGGAATCTCTCGAACGGCAGGCGGACATTGTTATTGCGGCGGCTGCAGTCGGTGACTGGAGACCGATTTCACAGAACGCCACAAAGATCTCTACCCAGACGGATCGGCTCACACTGGAGCTCGAACCCACTCCCAAAGTGATAGACGGCATCAAAAAGCAGTTTCCATCGGTCTTCCTGGTAGCCTTCCGTGCGCAGCACGACCTGCCCCACGATGAGCTTATTACAGATGCGCGGGCGAGAGCCGGACGGGCGGCGGCAGACCTCATCTGCGTGAATGACGTGAGCACTCCCGGAGCCGGGTTCGCAACGGACACGAATGAGATGTACCTGGTGGATTCCGCCGGCGAGGTCCATGTTCCACTGGCACAGAAGAGCGAGGTAGGACGCGCCATCATTGACCGGATAGCGACGCTCCTGGAGAAGCGCAGCGATTGACACCGGAGAGAGCGAGCCGTACCATGCGCTCCATGAGTCACAGGGTTGCCATCGTTGGCTGCGGCACCGTTGGCGGTGCAACTGCGCAGCATCTTCTTGAGCAGAGAGATCTCATCTCCAGGCGGTTCGGCGTGCCGGTTGAGCTGGCTGTAGTCGTTGACAGAGACCTCAGGCATGCCCGATCACTCGGGCTTCCTGAGAAGCTTCTCACAGACGATCTGGATGAAGTGCTGGCCCGAGAAGACATCACCATTGTGGTAGAGCTCATTGGCGGGACTGATTTCGCCGGCACGCTTATCAAGCGCGCCCTGGGCTCAGGCAAGCATGTGGTCACGGCGAACAAGGCGCTGCTCGCCCATCACGGACCTGAACTCTTTGCGGCAGCACGCGCAGCCTCGCGGAGCCTTGCCTTTGAAGCAAGCTGCGGCGGGGGGATTCCCGTGGTGCGGGCAATCACCGACGGACTCGCCGGAAGTCGCATAGACGCCATCTATGGCATTGTCAACGGTACCTGCAACTACATTCTCACCCAGATGATTGAGCGGGATCTCACCTACCAGGATGCGCTTGCAGAGGCGCAGGCGGACGGACTCGCGGAGGCGGATCCTACCCTGGACGTCAGCGGCATGGATAGTGCGCACAAGATAGCAATCATGGCCGCCCTTGCATTCGGTGTTGCGGTGGACTTTGAAGCTATCCCGGTCACCGGCATTGATACGCTGGGCCTTGAGGATGTGAACTGGGCTCAGCGGCTCGGCTATATGCCCAAGCTGCTGGCCATTGCCGAGCGGACGCCGGGTGGAATAGGACTTGGGGTTCAACCCGCCTTTGTACCGGACGATCACCCGCTGAGCTGGGTCGGCGGACCGTTCAACGCCGTCAGTATCTACAGCTACCCGACCGGGCACACGCTCTACTACGGCCGTGGCGCCGGAGGGTCGGCGACCGCGGGAGCGATTGTCGCCGACATCATCGGCCTGGCGACCGGAAGCTACACGTCCCTGTTCTCCACAGCGCAGTTCTGGCCGGATCAGACAGAACAGACCGTGCAGAACGCGTCGTTCCCGGGAGCGCGGCGCTACTACATCCGATTGCTGTTGGAAGACAAGCCAGGGGCGCTCGCGGAGATCACGAATCGGTTCGGTGAACACGGGATCAGCTTCGCCAGCGTGCATCAGGATGAAACAGATGACGAAGCACCAAGTGTTGCCGCAGTGGTTGCCGTCACCCACCGCGTAGCCCGCGAAGCACTCGAGAAAGCGGTGGTGCAGATCAACCGGTTTCCGCGAGTCCACCAGCCGTGTGTGGTGGTTCCCATCATTGACGAGCGTAAGGAAGAGCTACTCCCGTAGTCGGTACCGCTAAACTTCACCTCCCATCTGATCGATCATCAAAGGGACAGCAAGGTGAGGAGGAACATGGTGGGCCGGACGGCACAGGCAGAACGAACAACCGGAACGAAAGGAAAGATCTACTGCGCAAACTGCAAGAACTGCAAGCTTGTGCCGACACCTGTGGAGGGTGAGGGCGAGTCAGGCTACGTGTTGCGCGTACGCTGTGCTGCAGGGAAATGGCGCAAGAGACTTGGTGACGAGAAGTTCTACAAGTACTTCACGGTGATTCGCCGCAGCATGGACGAATGTGACAGCTATGATCCCATGGGCCCGGAGGATGAGTTCCTTCAGGACCTCAAGCGAAGCCTTCCCATCAACGACGAGGTGTACGAGCAGCAGCAAGCCCAAGATTGATATCCCTGGCCTGCCGGGTGTACACTCCTGGGTAATGAAACGCCTGCTCTACCTGCTCCCACTCCTCTTACTGGTCTCGTGCCAGACAGTACCGGAACAGATCCCTGAAGACCTCTCACAGGCCGAGCTCATCCAGCTCGCCCAGGAAGCGTCTGAGGCTGAGAACTGGGCCGCCTCCCGGGCCTACTATCAGGCCATCGTCGAACGCTTTTCCCAGGACAGAGAGGCGCTCGCCGTTGCCCGCTACGAGATAGGTTTTGTTGAGTACAAGAGCGGCAATTTTGACGCCGCAGAGCAACAATTCGCCACTCTGCTGGGCATGTATGATTTTGAGTCCAGCCAGCTTCCCGCGTGGCCACGAGTGCTTGCCGGCGTCATTCTTGACCGCATAGAGGAAGAGCGAGCAGAGCAAGCTCAGGCTGTCTCTGCTGAGGAAGCTACTGGGGAAGAATAATGGTGTGAATGGTCACACCTCGTTCTTCGGCGGCAGAGTTCACGAGTTCCGGAGTCACCATGCCGCGTGGAAATGGATGCGGCGGCGCGTCGCCAATCAGCACCACAAGCCTGTCATCCGCAGTCCAGGTGAATCGGGTGAGCGCTGTGTAGAGCGCCTCATAGACCGCCTCCGGCGTGTCCCTTCCCCCTGCCACGCGAATAGTGTTTACCGCCTGCTGAACGATGGAAAAGTCAGTTGAGAACCCTACCCGTCGGGTGAGATACTCCTCCATGTAATCTCTGTAGTAGACCATCCCTACCCGCAGCGAGTCACGACCCGCCGTCCTGGAAGATAGCATGGTCACCAGGTTCTTCTGAAGGTAAGGGATATTGTCTTCCATGCTCTGCGTGGTATCAATGGCAATGACCAGGTCAAGTGACTGTCCGGGGCTCTCGTCAATCAGCTCTTCAATTGCATCCACTACATCTGCATCCGTCATGGTGCGGAAACTCCTTCCGGAGTTTGTCGCGGCAACCGCGTCAAGCGTGCGAACCGCTTCATCCATGTGGCCGCTCGGCTCGTCTGCCCGTTCTGCCTGTGAGACACGAAGAATAAACGGATTGTCGCGGTAGCCTCCGCGATAGTCTGCATACGGAAGCTCGAATGCTCGCAGACTGAGATACGCCCCATCGAGCACCTGCATGGCGCCGTTTCTGGTCCACTCGTAGCCGTAGACCACCACGTACGGAATAAAGATGCGAAATGCCTCTCCAAACGTCTCATCTTCTACCGGCGTGGAGTCAATAAGTGAGAAGATCCCGTCCGACTGGAGAAACTCACCATCAAGCATCCGCCTCTCCTCGCCGTTCTCAGGATGATAGGTGGGGTTGCGCAGGGCATAGGTGGCGGCCTGGTGATCGGGCGCCTCAGTGGACTCGGTTACCAGAACACTTTGCATGCCCGGCTTTTTTCTCACGGAGAGGTAGTACCCGCCCTCCAGGGTCTGTTCAATACGAACGTCCGCCGGACTGACCTCCAATGGCTCCGCTTCCTGCGCAGAGGCCAACCCGGTCATGACGGAAAAGAGCAGCATGACTGCCGATCGAGCAAACCGACTCATCATCATTGTCTAGTATCGGCATTGTGGAAGAGAGCATTACGGTAGCTCTACAACCGCGGGAAAGGCAGGAGCACCGCTCGGATTGATGCGTCGCTCTACGCCCTCAAAGAACTGAAACCGTGAGATGAACTGATCGGCAAAGCCACAGAGATCGACCGCCCCGTCCGTGGTGAGCAGAACCGACCAGCCCCCGTCAGACGCAGTGTACCGGTAGGAGTCTGCCCCGTCAGTGACGATCGTTCGCATGGCGCACGGTGCGGCCGGCCAGTCGGCCGTCTGCGGAAGGAGACTCTCGGTGTAGCGGACGGTTACCGAGCCGCCCGGAAGCTCATAGATGCCGAACCAGTACGCTGTCAGGTCCGGCGCAAACTCTTCTATTCCGCGACGGCGTTCGGGGCCCTCTACCAGCGTAGCGTTCTCTGCAGAAGAGGCTGCGCTGTCCTGGGCGGCGAGCGGCATGCCGGAAATCAGAAGCGCAACCGTGAGAAAGAGGCTGCGCAACACGGCAGATCTGCGCATGGTGATTCGGGTTACTCCACCGTTACGCTCTTGGCAAGATTTCGCGGCTGATCCACGTTGCGACCCAGCTCAAGTGCGGTGTAGTAGGCAAAGAGCTGAAGCGGGACAACCATCAGGAAGGGATACATAAGCTCGTTCGCCTCCGGAATCCATATCACGTCGTCCGCAATGCCGGCAACATCGGTATCCCCATCAACTGCAATCGCAAGTACCGGCCCACGGCGGGCTTTCACCTCTTTCATGCTCGTGATCACCTTGTCACGGAGTCCGTCATCAGGAATCAGGAACATGCTGGGCGTCACCTCGTTGATCAGGGCGATGGGGCCGTGCTTGATCTCTGCGGCAGAGTAGCCCTCCGCGTGAATGTAGCTGATCTCCTTGAGCTTGAGCGCGCCCTCCAGTGCCACGGAGTAGTTGATACCGCGCCCAAGGAAGAGAAAGTCTTCGCTGCGAGCGTACTTCTTTGCAATGGGTACAATCTGTTCACGGCGGTCAAGAATCTCCTGTACCAGCTGCGGGACCGATTCAAGCTCACTCACGAAACTCATGCCGGACTCCACGCCCATGTGCCGCATTCGGGCCATCATGAGGGTGAAGAGATAGAACGCCGCAAGCTGGCTGGTGAACGCCTTGGTGCTCGCGACGGCAATCTCGGGCCCCGAATGAATGTAGACACCACCGTCGCTCTCTCGCGGGATGGTGCTTCCAACCACGTTGCAGATACCCAGGACCTTTGCGCCCTTGCGCTGAAGCTCACGCATGGCGTAAAGCGTGTCAGCTGTCTCACCACTCTGTGAGACTGCGAAGTAGATGGTGTTCCGTTCGACAATGGGGTTGCGATAGCGCAGCTCGCTCGCAAGCTCTGCGGTTGCCGGGATACGGGCAACTGTCTCCAGGAGATAGGCGGCAACCATGCCGGCGTAGAAACTGGTGCCCGCGGCAATGATCTTCACCCGCTCAACGTTGAGAAGTTCCTGCCGGCTCAGGTTCAGACCGCCCAGGTGTCCGGTGGCGTACTCACCATCAATCCGTCCCTGGATTGCCCGGTGGATTGATTCCGGCTGCTCCAGGATCTCCTTCTCCATGAAGTGGGCGAACCCTTCCTTCTCTATCTCTTCAAGCTCCCAGCTTATAAAGTCGATCTTCTTGTCGACCTTCCGGTCGCGAATGTCGGTGGTGTGGTAGTTGCGGCTGTCGAGGGAGACCACATCACCGTCCTCCAGGTAGATCACCTGCTTGGTGTGGGCAAGGATGGCGGTCACGTCGGAGGCAAGGAACATCTCTCCCTCGCCAATACCAAGTACCAGCGGGCTTCCGTTTCGCGCTCCCACCAGCTTTCCCGGCTCGTTGACGTGCATCACGACCAGACCGTAGGTGCCCTTCAGGAGTGCGATCGACTGCTTCACCGCTCGCTCCAGGTCGCCCTCGTAGAGGCTGGCGATCAGGTGGGCAATCACCTCACTGTCGGTCTCAGAGACAAAGGTGTATCCGTCATCTTCCAGCTTCTCCCGGAGTGCAGAGAAGTTCTCAATGATGCCGTTGTGGACTACGGCGATCGTGCCCTCCGCGTCACTGTGCGGGTGAGCATTTACGTCGTTTACCTCACCGTGAGTCGCCCAGCGCGTGTGCCCTATGCCGCTCTCTCCGGGAAGGTCCTCAGGCAGCTCTTCCCGCAGATCCTTGATCTTTCCCGTCTTCTTGACGGTGACCAGTTTCCCGTTCTTTCGAACGCAGATCCCGGCGGAATCGTAGCCCCGGTACTCCAGGCGCTTGAGTCCCTCTATCAGCAGCTCTGTAGCGGGCTTGGGCCCGCAGTAGCCGATTATGCCGCACATGTCAGCCTCCAAACTCAGCAATCTGGTTGAGCCGCGACTTGTCGGTCAGCCAGATGCCGTTTCCCTTTATGGATACAACCCCGCCCTCCGCGAGCTGTTGTACATGCTCCTCCACAATCTTCGGAGGTGTTTCCAGGTTGAGTGAGATCTGCTCGATTGTTTTGTCGAGCGAGAGATGCTGCTCCTCCGGCTTGCGCTCAGCAAACCGGGAGTAGAGGTTCATGGCGATCAGGCTGCGCTGATTGCGTTGAAACATGAGCTGGATCTGACCGTTCGCGTTCTGCAACCGTCTGCAGAGCTTGTCTATGACGTTGAGTGCAATCTTCGCATTCTTCTCTATCATGCCCATGAACCCCTGGCGGTCAAACGCCAGCAGATTGACGGTGTTCACCGCGGTAGCGTTCGCGGTGCGAGCGATCCGGGAGACTATCGCCATCTCACCAAAGAAGTCACCCTTCTCCAGAACCGCAAGTTCATGATCGCGCCCACCAATGTTCTTGGAGATCCGCACCTTTCCGGCCTGGATGATGTACATGTGATCACCGTGCTCACCCTCCGTGAAGATTGTCTTCCCGGGGTCAAACGTTTGTCCATATTTCTCAAAAAGGGGATTTTCAGCCATAGCACTCCGTCCTGTGTTTCTCTCGAGTATATCCCGCGCCACGGGCCCCGTCAAAAGAAGCGACGGTGGTGAATCGTGGCGCCTCCACTTTGCGTAAAGAAAGGTAGGAGGAAAGAATGAGAACACTATTGCTGATCTGTGTCGCCTTTGTGACACTCTCGTGTGCACCCATTCCGCCAATTGATATGCTCGCGGATCCGGACATAGCGCCGCCGTTCGTTGTCTCGGTGGAGCTCCTGGACCCGCAGACGCTTGAGGTGGCTTTTGATGAACCGGTCCGCCAGGCAGAGCCGCACGCCAACGGCAACAGCGAGCTTGGGGCCATTGAGTGGAGTGTTATGGAGAGCACGGCCAGGTTTGTCTTTGAACACAGCCCGTCGCCGGGAACCGAGAGCTTCGTGGAGGCAGAGGTAGAGGACATGCGGGGCAATTCCCTGCTCTTTGTAGCCCGGTTCTACGGGCGAAACGCATCCGTACCGTCGGTGGTGATCAACGAGCTGACCACCCAGGGATCGGCATCCAATCCCGACATTGTTGAGCTTGCTGTGCTCTCCGACGGCAATCTTGCCGGGGTGACGCTTATGGAGGGAACCCCGGATAACTGGGAGCAGCGCATCGTCCTGCCGGATCTCACCGTCGCCGCCGGCGACTTTGTTGTGGTGCACTTCAAGCCGCAGGGCATACCGGAGGAGATCGATGAGCTCAGCGACAAGGGTGAATCCGGCGGCATCAACGCCACAGAGGAGGCGTGGGACCTCTGGGTGCCGGACGGAAGCGGGCTCTCCGGAAACAACGGTGTCATCAGCCTCACCCGTGATCCGTTCGGCGGCTACCTGGACGCATTTGTCTACTCGAACCGGACCAGCGCGAGTGACACCAACTACGCGGGGTTTGGAAGCACCAAGGTGCTTGAGCGCGCAACCGCGGTTGCAGAAGCCGGAATGTGGGTGATTGCAGGAGAGTCCATAGCGCCGGAGGATGCCGTGGATCCGGAGCCCAGCACGGCAACCCGTTCAATGGCCCGCGATTCGCTCTCCACGGATACAAACCACCGGAATGACTGGCACATAACGCCAACAAGCGGTATAAGCCCCGGTGCGGTGAATACAGACGAGGAGTATGAGGGGTAAGTCCCGCGGCACGGTTGCCTACAGGTGCTCCTGAAAGAGCTCTTCAATGGCGCCGCGGGGTGCCGCACCAATTTTCTGACCTACCACTTCACCGTCCTTGAAGAGCAGAAGGGTGGGGATGCTCTGCACGTTGAACTTCATGGCCAGATCGGCCTCCTGGTCAACGTCCAGCTTCCCCACCTTCAGCTTGCCCTCATAGGCGACACTGATCTCCTCGAGCACCGGCGCCACCATCTTGCACGGCATGCACCACTCGGCCCAGAAATCGACCAGGACCGGGACATCGGAGTTCTTTACTTCTTCATCAAAATTTTCGGTCGTTATGGTTACTTCGTTCGCCATGGTTGTTTCCTCTTTGCTCGACTATGCCTGAGCCGGCAGCGCTTGGTCAACGGGGCGGTTCACGCGCCCAGGAGCGACCGGCACTGCGCCGCTATGGCGTGCTCCACGTCTGCCGGCCCCTTCTCAGCGGTGGCCGTCACCGTGCGCACAAACGCGCTGCCCACAACCGCTGCATGGACGTGTGTTGAGAGCGCCTCCACCTGGTCGGGCTCAGATATGCCAAATCCGGCCATGATCCGGGCGCCTGACGGCTTCAACCGCTCGATAAAGGAGAGGTTCTGCTCCCCGATCTCAGTCCGTGATCCGGTTATCCCCCGTCGCAGGGCCACGTAGATGTAGCGTGGCGAGCGCTGCAGGAGAAGCTCAACCCGTTGGTCCCGGGCGCTGGTGACGGTTACCGGCATGATACTCGCACCGGCGGCCTGGGCAGCGGCAAACACCCCCTCATCGTAATCAAGTGGGATATCCGGAAGGATGAACCCGGTGCAGCCGGCCGCCACTCCCGCGCGAGTAAATGCCTCTACTCCCCGGGCGTAGATGAGACTGGCGTAGGTCATGAGGAATATGGGTACCGTACTGCCGCGCAACTCTACAGCCTGTTTCTGAATCTCGCTGATAAGGGAGAATCCTTCATCCACGGTGAATCCGTTCTCCAGGGCACGCTGACACGCCTCCTGGATCACCGGTCCGTCGGCGGTAGGGTCAGAGAAGGGAAACTGCACCTCAAGATAGTCCGCGCCACCCCCGACAAGTCCCCGGGCGACAGCGAGTGATCGCTCCCGGTCAGGGTAGTGCGCAATCAGGTGCGCCATGATCCTACTCATGGGCAAGCTCCTGTTCGGCCATGGCGGCCTCACGCAGCAGGAACTCCCGCCAGCGTTCGGGATCGAGCTCCCGTGCCGTGATGAAGAGATCCTTGTCACCACGACCGGACATGTTGATGACAATCGCCTTCTCAGGAGGCAGCGCCCTGGCCAAACGGATCGCTTCCGCAGCCCCGTGGGCTGATTCTAGCGCAAAGACCACTCCCTCGTTCCTCGCGAAGAACTGAAGCGCCTCAATTGCCTCCCGGTCGGTGGCGCGGGCAAACTCTATCCGGCCGGCCATGCCCAGGGCAGCCAGCTGCGGACCAATACCCGGGTAGTCGAGTCCTGCGCTCACCGAGTGCGTGTCCTGCACCTGGCCGTCAGGATCGAGCAGGAAGAGGCTCTTATACCCCTGCACAATTCCTGGTCGCCCAAGCCCCTCCATTCGGGCGGCGTGCTGGCCCGGCGCCGGGCCCCTTCCGCCGGCCTCCACACCAACGAGCCGCGGCTTCTCACGTTCGAGGAACGGCTCAAAGAACCCGATCGCGTTGCTTCCGCCGCCAACGCACGCCACCAGCGCCTCAAGCTCCAGACCGCGCGGAGTGATCATGGAGGCAATCTGGTTCTCCGTCTCCCGCCCCACCACGGCCTGGAACTCACGCACCATATCCGGATAGGGGCTTGGTCCAAGCGCAGAGCCAATAATGTAGTGGGTGTCGTCAAAGCTGCCCGCCCAGTCCCGCAGCGCTTCATTCACCGCATCTTTGAGCGTGCGCTGACCGCTTTTGACCGGCACAACCTGGGCACCGTAGAGCTCCATAAAAAAGACATTTGGCTTCTGTCGGGCAATATCCACCTCACCCATATAGACGGTGCAGGGGAGGCCCAGCTTTGCGCAACACGCAGCGGTCGCCACGCCATGCTGTCCGGCCCCGGTTTCCGCAATGATCCGGGTCTTCCCCATGCGCTTCGCCAGCAGGCTCTGGCCCACCGCGTTATTGATCTTGTGGGCTCCGGTGTTCGCCAGACCCTCAAGCTTCACAAAGATCTGCGCCCCGCCAAGCTCACGCGAGCTGTTCTCAGCGTAGAGAAGTGGCGTGGGCCTGCCGATGAACGTAGAGGCAATCTCCTCAAAGCTCTCTATGAACTCCGGATCCTCGATCGCCTCCAGGAACGCCGCCTCCAGGTCATCAAGCGGGGAGCGGAGCACTTCAGCCACGTAGCGGCCGCCGAACTCGCCAAAGTAGTCGTTGTATTTCTTACCCATGGGAAAGCCTCTCTATCTCTTCAAAAAACCGATGCATGCGTCCGGCGTCCTTCTGCCCGGGCGCAGCCTCCAGCCCGCTCGACACGTCGACAAGCTCCGGGGAAAACTGCCTCATCACATCAGCAATATTCTCATCATTGAGCCCGCCGGCAAGCCAGAGCGGCTGCTTTTCTGCCACCGCTCGGACGACCTCCGGCTCCAGGCGCTTTCCGGTGCCCCCGTACGCGGTGCTGCTTCGCGCATCCACCAGCACCCGCGGGCTGTACCACTGTTGCATAGCGGCAACGTCCGCCGTGGCGCCAATCCGGACCGCCTTGTAGTAGGGGAACGCCCAGCGGGCGCACTCCTGCGGTTGCTCGTCCCCGTGGAACTGGACCGCATCAATGAGCCCCTGCTCCAGTAGCTCTGACACCTCATGAGGAAGCGGGCCGTGCTTGCCACCGCTAACCACGACCGCAACCTTCAACACGGACAGATCAGCGAGCGCTCTCGCAAGCGCGGTGGTCGCCCTTCGCGGAGACTCCGCAAACACCAGACCCAGCAGATCCGCCCCAAGCCCCACCGCCAGCTCTGCATCCTCACGGTTAGTGATCCCGCAGATCTTGACCAGCGGCCGCCGCGACGCCCCGACCCGCCGGGCAATCGTGCTCCAGAAGAAGTTCGGCGGACAGTCAGTGCCCGGTGCATCGCCAACGGGGGAATCTGCCCGTCCGGCCTTCAGCCCCCGCAGAAGCTGTGGGATGACCTGCTGGTCCCGTACCGCAGCCTCTCCCACCAGAAGCCCGTCAAACCCGGCCCGGGCAACAAGGCGACCATCCTCTTCATGGAAGGCGCCAGATTCAAAAACTGCCCGGTGGCTCCAGTCAATCTCTTCCCGCAGCCGCAGCGGAGTCAGGAGGTCCGTCCGGAATGTTGTCAGATCACGGGCATTGATTCCTGCCAGCGCAGGCGCAAACTCTCGCGCCTTGGCAAAGTCTCTATGCTCGTGGAGCTCAACGAGAACGGCCAGCCCTTGAGCCCGGGCGTACTGGTGCAGATCGGAAAGCTCTTCGCCACTGAGCATGGAGGCAATAAGGAGCACCGCGTCAGCGCCGGCTTTCAGACTGACATCTATGTCTTCGCGGTCGACCAGGAAATCCTTTCGCAGAATGCTGAGCTGCGGGTGCGCGCGCTTGACCTCCATGAGGTCCCGGAGAGAGCCTGCAAAGTGGTCCTCCTCCGTCAGGACGGAGACCGACCTCACACCGGCGGCGGCGTAGCGGCCGGCAAGCTCCACCGGATCAAGCGCCTCGTCGATCGCTCCACGGGAAGGGCTGCGGCGCTTGATCTCACAGATAAGACCAGGAGCCCGGAGAAACGGCACCAGCGGGTGCTGCCGGGTCTGCGGAACGGCAACCCCAAGGGTGTGGCCCTCCGTGCGGATGCGTTCACGGCGCCGGGTGACAATCCGGTCACGGATGTTTGGCAGGTTCATGCGACCCCGCTCTTCTCTGCCTCGCGAAGCGCCAGTCTGGAGCTCGCCTCCACGATTCCGTTGAGAAACTCCCGGATCTCCCCGCCGTCAAGGGCCGCTCGCACCGTGGCAACGCCGGTCTCAATGCTCTCTACAGTACCGTAGAGAGCCAGGGCGGCCGCCGCATTGATCGTTACCGCGTCACGGATCGCCGGCGGTCCACCTCCGGCAAGGAGTTCACGCGCGACAGCGGCGTTGTCCGCCGGGCTTCCGCCGGCCAGATCGCTCAAACTGTGGCCCGTGATCCCGAACTCCTCGGGCCTTATGATCCGCTCGCTCGTGACGCCATCGGCATTAATGGTGATAGTTCGTGTTGGCGCGGAGACCGATATCTCATCCAGTCCGTCGGTCCCGTGCACTACCATGACACGATTGATGCCCAGAAGGTGCGCAGCCTGGGCAACGATCGGCACGTAGCGCTCGTCATACACGCCAATGAGCTGATAGCTCGCGGCGGCGGGATTCACCAGGGGGCCAAGCAGGTTCATGATGGTCTTCACGCCCAGCTCCCGGCGAGGGAGGGCCGCGTGACGCATGGCGCTGTGGTAGATGGGAGCAAAGAGAAAGCCAAAGTTGTGTTTCTCCACAAGCTCTTCGGTCGCCTGGGGCGGCAGGTCAATCTGTAGGCCCAGCTCACGGTAAAAGTCTGCGCTGCCGCTCTTGGAGCTCACTGCGCGGTTGCCATGCTTCGCCACGGTGGCGCCACAGGCGGCAGCGGCAAGGGCAGAGAAGCTCGAGATATTGAACGTCCCGAGCCCGTCACCGCCGGTACCGCAGGTATCAAGCACGGGACGGCTTATGGAGATGGGCGTCCGTTTCCGCTGCAGAACGCTCGCACAGCCGGCAATCTCCTGGGGTTGTGGACCTCTGGCAGCAATGGCGACCAAAAAGCCTGCAATCTGGGCGGCGGTGAGGCTTCCCTCCGTGAGCTCCTCCATAAAGTTGGCAGCCTCTGCCTGAGAGAGCGTCTTTCCCTCAATAAGATCGGCCAGCACGCTGCGCGCCACAAAGGGCTCGCGGCGATAGGTGAGGAAGTTTGCCAGAAGCTTCTTGCCGGTCTCGCTCGCCACACTCTCCGGGTGGAACTGCACACCCTCTATCACCTCTGTCTTGTGGCGAATCCCCATGACCTCACCGTCCTCACTGCGCGCGGTGACCTCAAACTCCTGGGGAAGTGTGTCGGGATCTATGGCCAGGCTGTGGTACCGGGTGAACTGTGCCGGCGAACTGATGGAGCGAAACACTCCCTTGCCGTCCACCATCATTCCCTCCACCTTTCCGTGGACAATGCGCTGTGCCTGCACAATTCGCGCACCGAACGCGTAGCCGATAGCCTGGTGTCCAAGACAGACACCAAGGATGGGAATCTTTCCCGCGAACGCCTGAATGGCCTCAACGGAGACGCCTGCCTCCTCCGGCCTGCCCGGCCCCGGAGAGATGATCAGCCGCGAGGGTGAGAGCTTCTGGAGATCTGCGACCGTGGTGCGATCGTTCCGGATGACACGAATCTCCTCCGCGGTCAGCTCACTCAGGTACTGGTAGAGATTGTGCGTAAACGAGTCGTAGTTGTCTATAAGAACGATCATACATCAACCTCCACCCCAACAGCTCGCGCAAGGGCCGCAAGCTTCTCCTGGGTCTCTCTGTACTCCCGCTGCGGATCGGAGTCGTAGACTATGCCCGCCCCGGCCTGCAGGATCATGGTGTTGTTCTTCTTGAGCCCGGTACGCAGGGTGATGCAGGTATCAATGTTGCCACCCGGCTCCATGTATCCAACCAGACCGGAGTAGAACCTCCGGGGAATTTGCTCAATACGATCAAGGGTCTCGATTGCCCGGATCTTGGGCGCGCCGCTCACCGTTCCCGCAGGGAAGGTGGCCCGGATAAGATCCGCTCCCGTCTTGCCGTCTTCAAGCGTTCCCTCAACCTGGCTCACAATGTGCATCACGTGGCTGTAGCGCTCCACTACGGTGGAGGCGGTCACCTGGACGGTACCGGGAACGCAGACCCGGCCAATATCGTTTCGGGCCAGATCCACCAGCATGAGGTGCTCAGCCTGCTCCTTGGAGTCCGCAAGCAGCTCCTGCTCCAGGGCCAGGTCCTCGCTTCGGTCTTTGCCACGGCGCCGCGTTCCGGCAATCGGGCGGATGGTGACGTGATCTTCCTTGAGCTTCACGTGCACCTCCGGGCTGCTTCCAAACAGCTCGTAGTCACCGAAGTTGAGATAGAAGAGGTAGGGCGCAGGATTGCTGGTGCGTAACCGGCGATACGCCTCAAGCGCGGGAAGATCGGTTGAAATCTCTACCCTCCGCGAGAGCACCGCCTGCAGCAGATTGCCTTTGACGATCTCACTTTTAATCTCCCGGACCCCCTGCTGGTACCACTCAGAGTCGTCGCCGGAGGTAATCTGTGCGGCCGCTGTTGCCTCTTCCGGTTGCAGATAGTTGAAGTTGAGGTCCGTGATCTTCCGCTCCACCTCCGCCATTGCCGCCGCCAGATCAATTTCATGCTCGTTGTAGTTAAGCCCAATGAGATACATAAGATCGGTATAGTGATCAAAGATCAGATAGATGTGACCAAAGAGAAAGCTTGCATCCGGCAGATCAAGGACGTCACGCTTCTGAGAGATCCGAATAGTGTCGCAGTACGCAGCAAACTCGTAGGAGAGAAAACCGATACCGCCTGCCGGGAACGGAAAATCCTGGTGCGGCTGGGAGTGCTGGTTGGCAAAGTAGAGCAGCACATCAAGAATATCCTGTGCCTCACTCTTTACCGTCTGTCGCTTTGTACCGGTCCAGAGCGTTATCTCCCGGCCCCGCTGGTCAAGACGAAACGCGTCCTGAATCATCAGGAGAGAGTAGCGCTCCCGGCCCTTGTGGAAGCTCGAAGACTCGAGCACACCTACCGCTTCCAGCTTCCGGGCAAGCGTGTACGGCGTAAACCGTTCGCCTGGGAGAATCTTGATGATCGTGTCCGTACGTGCCATCGTCACTCCTTTTGTCGGCACACAAAAAAAGCCGCGCTGAGCGCGGCTTTCTCACACCGCAGCACCCGTTTTGTCAGGTCTGCGGCAAACTGATACCGGGACCTGTACTAGGTCCACCACCAGCCTGTCTGTGTCTTCAGAATAGAATGTGCACCGGTCAGTTCGTGCATATGCGTGAATAGTACACGGACTGCCGGTGCACCGTCAACCAAACTAAAAGACGAGTGCTTCCTCCCGTTCAGCTTCCACCGCCGACTCTTCCAGCGGCTGTTCAAGCTGCTCTTCATCTGACGCATCCTTCCGGGGCGGGCGGAACTCCACGTGTTCGGCCACAATCTTTACCCGGGATCTCGGTTTCCCCTCCTTGTCCTGCCACCGGTCCTGCTTGACTCGGCCCACAACACGCACTCCCCTCCCCTTGGTCAGCTCCTCAGCGCAGCGCTCGGCAAGCCGGGCCCACGTGACCACGTCTACAAACGAGACCTCGTGCTGCGTCTCATCGTTCTGGCGGTAGTACCGGTTCGAAGCGATGGCAAACTGACAGACCGATGTCCCCTGCGGCGTCTCAGTGAGAACCGGATCACGAGTCAGATTGCCCTCAATAAGTATTGAATTAAGACTGTTCATTCTTCCTCCTTGCCGCGCCCGGCGGGCCCTTTCCGGCAGACGGCGTACGTCTTATACTACGGCCAGCACCGCTGCCGTGCTTCAGCGGCAGGCGAGATTTCCACACTATTTGGCGATAGGGTTTCTATATGCGAAAGATCGTTCTTTGCCTTGTTCTCTTTGGTCTGCTGGGTAGTCTGGCTGCAGCCCAGACGCCAAACGTCCGGGTCCCGGGCGACCTGTGGCGGGTCATTTTTTTCGCACCGGGGGATCCTCAGATACCCGACGCTGTGACGAGCATGGTAGAAGCCGGATACGTACCGGCTGGATACGAGTACGAGCCTGGTGAATCATTAGGGATACTCCTTATCGACCGCGGTCCGTTCGAGCTTGCCGGTTGGGTAATCAACGAGTACACGGACTTTTCAACGATCGAGCAAGAGATAACCGCGGCAATCAATAGCGGTTATGTGCCAATGGACCTCAGCCGTTTTGAAGACTCGATCTCCATCCTCTGGATTGAGAGCACGAGTCTGACAGTCAATAGCTGGCGTATACACAGTACGGCGAACACCGTTGACAGCCGCGCAGCGGCTATCAATAGCTTTCAGGACCAGGGTTTTAGTCTTTGGGGCATCAGCACGCACGAAGATCAGGCGTGGTTTCTTTTTCTCAACGTCGAAGAGTCAGATACGTTCGGTATCATCAGCGGCTTTCCAAAAGTAGATCAAGAAGTGCAGGATGGATTACTCCAGACCAACGCCCGCGGCTACCTGCCGAACGGACTCGCCATTGACCCTGACCGCTATCTCTTTTCACTGATTCGCTGAAGACTCCCTCACGGGTTCGTGGAGAACGAGTATTGAGCTGAACCAGCGGTTATCACGCTACCTTGACTAAAGCCGCCGCCGGAGACGGTCTTGATCTTAACGCCCTGCACAAGCAATTCATACGAGATACCTGCAGAGAGCGTGCCACCGGGAATCACAGTGCTGACGGTCGATACAGGGATAGCAAGCTTCTCAAACTCGATGTTGGATAAAGAGCTCTGATAGACGATCACAGAGAACGAATCCGCATTTGCTCCGCCGGTCCATGATACGGTGAGCGGCGCCGCCGCATCAACCATTCCGCCGCCGGAAGGGCTATCTATCGTTACATCACCAGCGTACACAAGGGATGTGTTTATGACCTCAGCGCCTTCAAGATTGATCCTGAACGAAACTGGAGAACCGGATGGGGCCGTGTTGACCCCGACCGAGGCAGTGCTGAGCCCCGAACGAGCGGGAAGAACGGCGCCGTTGATAGTCCCGGAGACCTCTCCGTTGTACAAGGTGGTACCTTGAGTTGCAACAATAGATGCAGAAGCTACCCCCGCGTCCTGCAAAAAGGTGGCAGATAGATCTGGCAAGTCAGGCGCCTCCGTACAGGCTACCACACCCAACACTAGAACGGCTAACAACCCGATTGCTCTGACGACTCTCATGTTCCCTCCGATAGCTCAACAGTATCGTAAATGAGGCTGTAGTACAACCATCATCAAGTTAGGCCTCTGCAAAGAAAAGGCGCCCCACTTGGGGCGCCAATTTCGCTGAACTAAGATTCCTTAGAAGGAGATCGAAGTCTTGAGAGTGATGATACCAATGTCATTGGTCTCAGCAGGATCAGCATCGGTCAAGTCATCAGCCTGGTAGTCCAGAGTGATGGTCGTGTTGTCGATGCCGGTCAGGCCTTCCTTCAGGTTTACACCCAGACCAAGAGCCGTGACCTCGTCGCTGCGATAGCTGAAGTCGAAGTATGGATCGACGTCACCAGTGTCATAGCCGCCGCTAACCGAGATCACGAAGTTGAGGTCATTTCGCAGACCCGGCACACCGAGGAAATCCTCTTCGCCGAACAACAGGTCGTGGAACTCAAATCCAAGATCTGCGTAGAGCAGGTCAACAAAACCACCCTCTTTCGGCTCGGAGAAGCTCACCTTGGCATCAAGGTCAATCTCTTCGAAAAAATCCTGACCGAACCATGCAGGCGCAACGTAGACGGTAGCGTCAATGGTCGCGCTGTCCACGTCGTCGGTTTCTTCCGTGAGAGCAAGGCTTACGGTGAAGTCCGCGTCAAGCGCACCGTCAAAGCCAAAAAAGTCTGAGTCTGGCTCGATCGGCATCACGTAGTCAACACCAACCCCGAGGTCAAGACCAAAGAGAATGTCAGCAAGTTCAACATCCGCGGTTGCGCCGAAACCAAGGGTCGTGACGTCTGAGAACCAACCGTAGAAGACGTTTGCGCCGACCTCAATCGGCGCCACATCTACGGTTACGCTGGAAGCGATTGCGTAGTTGTTTTCACTGTTAAACGCCGCATCGCTGTCACCATCGCTGACGTCATCGCCAGTCTGGTTTGTCCAATCACCATCAGAGACCAGAGTCAAGTCGAGGGTAATCGGCTCAACAGGTACGGTAACGGTGATGCCGTAAAGCGCATCGCCAGTAATGGTGCCCGCAACGAACAGGGTGTCGGTATCGTCACTGGCGCCGATTGCGTTATCCGGATAGTCACCAATGATACCAAGGAGAGTAGTGCTCGCAGCATCACCATCGTCTCCGATAAACTCAACCGCTTCGTTCCCGAAGATCGGCGCATTGTTGAAGTCAACAGTCGGTGCGCTGAAAATCATAATTTCAAGCGGGCTGATGACCAGTTTGGCGCTAACGCTTCCGTCTGCGACGCCGTTCTCCCATGAGAACTCCTCGATGGTGATCTCACCATACACACCATCATCGCCACCAACCGTGATGTCCTGCTCGGGTACGAGTGTGACAGTCAGGCTGCTGGTTCCGTCATTGTAGAACCCGGTGGTTCCTTCATTCAGGTCGATACCAAAGGTCACGCTGGCGCTGCCTTCGATAGTCGCGCTTGATTCAACCGGGACATCAGCCGCAAAGGCCATGCCGGAGACCAAGAGCAGTCCAATAAGTAGAATACTCAGCTTCTTCATTAAATTCCTCCTCGAAGCTCAAGGGGCACAGGCCAACGACCTGACGGTTTCCCCTAATCTTAGGATTTGAATCGTAGTATAGCCGAGCCCAAAAAGGGTGTCAAGGAATTGTAGGAGTTGCGCAGAGGTATGTAATTTTTTTTGGTACAATGATTTCCACCCATAATGGAGGGGTTGACGGCTTTGCCGGGAGACGAGGGTGCTTTTGCGCCGTTTGGTTGTATCTTGCAGAAAGGAGAAGGAATGGCCGGAGAACCAGAGGGCAGCACGTACGATCTGCGATCATTTGACGCGGCGGGGAACGATCTCACGGCCAGAGCGGCGTTCCTGGAGCTTTCACGGGAGACTCTGAGCGCCCAGATTGAGCCGCTGGAGCTTGCGAGCGAGCGGGGCTGCGTGGAGTACAAGCAGAAGATTGCCGGCGCCGCATTCAGACGGCTGAGCGAGGCGCGCTACAAGTCGCTCTCGGCGGAACAACTTGATCTGGTGGGCACCGAGCTCGCGCTCCTGAGCTTTGCATCGGCCCTGCAGCGGATGATGAGTCTTGGGTCAGTCCATATCCGTGAAGCAAAACGGCCGGATTCAGCCGGCGGGACAGAGGCGGCTGCGGAGATTCCCATAAAGGCGATCATCGCTGACGTGCAGCAACGGGTGAACGCAGATCCTTCGGCGCGGCAGCAGCAGGAGGTCAAGAACATCCTGATGCACCTCTCGCGCTACCAGAGAGAGGCGGGGAAGCTCAAGGAAGCGGCCTCCGGGGCGCAGCCAGGCGTGAAGAAGGCCATGACGGAGAACTTCAGTCAGCTGGCGGAAGAGATCTTCACAAGCATTCGCAAGAACTATCAGGCGATCGAGAACAGAGAAAAACAGTCCCTGCGCACGGAGCCCGGCAATATCCTGCTGCGGGTGGCACTCAAGGAGATCGCTCCAGTCTACAGAGCCCAGACGAAGCTCTCACTTGGTATCCGTTCCCGGCTGCAACGTGCCCGTCACCAGGGACACGGCGCGCGTGAAGTGTTCGTGGAGGCGTCCGGGCAGGAGGGCGCGTATCAGACGCTGCTTGAAAGGGAGTTCGAGGCGTTCCGGAATCTCGGCGGGACCGACACGGTGGCACACCGAATCGCGCAGGCGTTCGCTGAGGAGATCCGGCGGAAGATCGCGCTGGAGACAGAGGTGTACTGACGTCGGTCGCCCGGGCGAGGATGGGGCGATATACTAACGCTATGAGATCACCATTCTTGCGGGTCAGTTCTTTTATAGGTACGGTAGTTGCTATGGCGCTCCTTGTTGGGTGCGGCGGCGACTCCGAACCGGTCAGCGAGCCCACCCCGGCGGCGAGCGAGGCAGCAATCAACACGCCCAGCGAGCCGGAACCGACCGCCGAGAGCGAAGAGACTCAACCGGCGGCCTTCAGCTCCGTGGAAACGATCGGCATGACGCTCTCCTGGCGCGTTGTGGACACCTCGCTTGAGGTGGCGGTGACCGGACCGACCACCGGATGGGTTGCCGTCGGGTTCAAGCCGTCACGCGGAATGCGGGATGCGAACATCCTGATTGGCTACGTGAGCGGAGACGAGACGGTTATGAGCGACCAGTACGGAGTTTCCATGACCGGCCACCGCCCCGACGATCAGATCGGCGGAGACACACACCTTGCGGTGCTCTCCGGAGAGGAAGCAGATGGGGAAACCACCATCACCTTCCGGATTCCGCTGGACTCCGGAGATGAGTACGACCAGCCCCTGGCAGCCGGGGAGACCGTGCAGGTCATCCTTGCCTACGGCCCGAACGGACAGGACGATATGACCACCTATCACGCAGGGCGGGCTGGGATAGAAATAACCATATAAAACCAGATGGGCCGGCGGAGCTATGAAACCGCCGGCTACTGCAGAAACTCACCTGCTCCTCGCTCTTCCGCCAGATCAACCACCTGCTTGACGAGCTGGCTCTCCCCCCGCCGGCAGACGAGCACCTTTCCATTTTTCACTACAACGTGGATGTCAGAGACTCCACACACGGCAACCGGCAGGTCTGAATCTATATAGTTGCCGGAAGCCTCTATCTCAATCGGCAGAGTCAACCGCGAGGCCCCGTCCCCCAGCTTAGCGGCCTCATCCCAGCTTCCCACGTCAGTCCAGCCGAAAGAGGCCGGGACTACCGCAACGTGATCACTGCGCTCCATGAGCGCGTAGTCAATGCTGATCTTTGCAAGTGTGTCGTACGTGGCACGCACAGCAGCCGGGTCTCCGGTGTCCAGCCCGTCAAATGCGGCCCGGATCTCCGGGGCATGGGTGGCGAGCTCTTGCTCGAACGTCCCCAGGCTGAAGGCGAACATGCCGGAGTTCCAGTAGTAGTCTCCGGAGGCAAGGTAGCCGCGCGCTGTCGGTTCATCAGGCTTCTCTTTGAACGCACGCACCGTGCTTCCGCCGTTTAGCGGCTCGCCGGCCTGGATGTAACCGTACCCGGTCTCCGGGCGGTCGGGCACAATGCCAAAACAGACAAGGTGGCCGGTGGCCGCGAGCGTTGCGGCGCGGGCGGCGTCACGTACAAATGCGGAGACCGGCTCAATCACGTGGTCTGCGGTGAGAACCAGCACCGTTGCCTCTGCGGGCAGCGTTTCAGCAAGGTGCGTGACACCCAGGGCGATTGCAGGAGCGGTGTTGCGTCCCACAGGCTCAGCAACAAAAGAGACCCGCTCTCCCAGCCCCGCAAGCGTTGTCCGGGAAAGCTCATCTATATGAGGCTTCATGGGCTGCACATGCTGCTCATGGGTGACGATCACAATGGGACCGTCCGGACACGCGGCAGCCGAACGGACCAGTGCCTGCTGCACAAGGCTCTGCCCGCCGCCAATGCGCAGCAACTGCTTGGGTTGCGACGCAAGACTCGCGGGCCAGAGCCTGCTCCCTACCCCACCTGCCATGATTATGATTGCCTCTGCCATGGGGCCTACTATATCATGGGCGGTATGGCGTTTACATTGGCGGTCTATCCGTGGGTCTACATTGCGCAGCATCAGGAAGGTGAGAGTTGGACGAAAACCTGGTCGGAAAAGCCACACAAGAGCCCGGCTGAAGAGGCCGCGCTCCCTGAGGCCGACCGGCTCGCGCTCGTAGCCTCCCGCAACTCGTTCCCGGAACTCCCACTGGTTAACTACACCACGCAGTACGGCATGGGTTGCTTTGAAGGGCTGAAGGCGTTCCCGCAGCCGGACGGCAGCCTGAAGGTATTCCGACCGAATGAGAACGCCGGACGGATGCATCGGAGTATGGTGGGACTCCACATGCCCGCGTTTCCGGAACAGATGTTCGTGGACGGGTGCGTGGAGATGATCCGCAGGAATGCTGAAATCGGCTTTATGCCTGAGTTCGATGCGAGCTGGGAAGAAGAGGGCTACTCCAGTGCGTCGGCGGTCTACATCCGGCCGTTTACCTACTCCGAGCCGGGCATTGGCCTGAACCTGAGCGAACGTCCGTGGGTCGTTATGGTGGCCACTGAGGTGGGAAGCTACTTTGACCTGAACGCCTCTGCGAAAGCCATCACTACGGACAAGGTTCGCGCAACGCCGGGTGGAACCGGATGGATCAAATGTGACGCGAACTACGTGATTCCAACCATTACCAAGAAACTGGTGCAGAAGCAGGGATACATGGAGGCGATCTTCCTGGACTCCACGGAGAAGAAGTACGTGGAGGAGGGATCAAGCTGCAACATCTTCTTCCAGCTCTCCAGCGGCACGCTTGTCACCCCCTCGCTTGAGGACACGGTGCTGCCGGGAATAACCCGCAAGAGTGTGATAGATCTGGCCAAAAGCAAAGGCATCAGCGTTGAACAGCGGCGCATCACCATTGAAGAGGTCATGGACAATGCAGTGGAGTGTTTTGTCACCGGTACTGCAGCCGGCGTGAGCTACATTGAATCGATCGAGCATTTGGGCAAGACGATTGTGTTCCGTGACGGGCAGATGGGGGAGCTCACCTCTGACTTGCGGCTTACGCTCAAGGGCATCCAGTACGGGACGGTTGAGGACAGCTTTGGCTGGATGGTCTCCGTCTAGGGCGCAGGACGGCGGAGCGCTCTAGAACAGCAGGTCATCAAGGTCCTCAGGAATATCGTTGTAAATCTGCATCTCAAACTGGGGAGTCGGAAAGAGCGCCTCGCGCTGATTAAGGAACGCAAGGTCTACCCCCTCAGTTCGGGCGAGCGTGTCCGGATCGCGCTGGTAGTTCTCTGCGAGTTCAGTGGAGCGAGTGAGCGCTACCAGGCCGTCGCTGTAGAACTGTGCGTCAGTCGGATTCTGCTGCGAAAGCCGGTAGAGAGCCACGCCAAGATTGTTGTACCCCTTGTAGAGGTACTCAATTACTGAGCGATGGGTGGGGTCTTCATCAAGAAGAAGCGTTCTGATCCGGTCACGCTGGAACTCCACACGGTCGAGAAGCTCGCCATAAAACGCCTGTGCGGCGAAGTAGTTCTCCCTCCGGTGGTGGGTATTTGCAAGCGCCCAGAGGAGCGCATTGGTCAGCGCCGCCGGATCCGCCTCTGCCTCTCGAAACTCATCCAGGGCGTCCTCCAATTCTCCAAGCCGATAGTGAACAAACCCCTGTCTGTAGTCCTGATCCGGGGTATCGTAGCCGTACTGCTCTGCACTGTCGAACTGCGCAAGCGCCTGCCTGAACTCACGCCCCACGTAGTAGAAGATGTCGCCCAACCGTGAGTACGCGCGGGCATACACGGGGGTCGGTTCCAGAACGCGGCGGCGCAATCCCTCCTCAAAGAGGGTAATTGCCTCGGTGAACGACTCCTGTGCGTCAAGATAGGCGCCCACCGCGTACTGGTTCTCACCGATTCGGGTGTGCGTGTCTATAAGCATGCCGCGCTCTCGCGAGGGGAGCGGTTGAAGCTCACTGAGGAGCGTGCGTGCTGTATTCAGCGCAAGTTGTTCTTCACCCACCGCCTGGATCTCACGGTAGTAGCGCGCAAGCTGGTAGTGGACCTCCGGTATGGTATTGTCAATGTCCAGGACGCGGAACAGGACGTCCTCCACGTCTGCCAGCTGATTCTGATCTATCAGGTACCCCGCCAGCTCTGCATAGATCTGCGGGTCTATCTCCGCGCGGGGATCGTTCTGGAACGCTTCCTTGAGGACCAGTGCCTGCTCCAGGTTGTCAGTCCGGATAAAATAGCGAAGCATGCGGAAGAGAAGCTCGTCCGTCTGACCAAATCTCTCCATGAGCCGGGCGTAGGCAAGCCGCGCCTGCTCGTAGCGGGCCGGTTCTTCTGCCGCCCAGTTCATGTAGTTGTCGCCCAGGGCCAGGCGAGCCTCATAGTCGGTGACGTCGTCAAAGAGGATGAGCTGCAGAAGCTGCTCTGCGCGCGGGTAGTTGCCCAGGATCTCCGATTCCAGTGCCGCGTAGTCCAGGATACCCTGCTTCTCAGGCTCCCGCACCCGCACGATTGCCTCGTAGTTGCCGGCCGCCAGAGCATTGTTGGCCGCCTCGCGCTCCTCTGGGGTCCTTCCAAACAAGAGCTCCTCATACTTCTGCTGGGCAAGGGTGTACTGCCGCTCGTCAATAAACGCCTCGGCGTACTCGTAGTACCAGCGTGTGTCCGGCCAGACAGCCCAGGCGCGACCGAAGGTCTGATTGCCAAGTGTGTACTGATCGTTCTCAATGAACTCCAGCCCGTCAGTGTAGAGGGATCTGGCGTAGAGCGGCCGATACACAAAGTTGTAGCCGGCAATACCCAGACCGGTAATCAGGATAAGGGCGATACCAACGAGCCGGAGGACAGGCCAGATGTTCTCCCGGAACTGATAGGCAAAGCTGTTCCGCTCCTGCTCGAACGCTACGCCGGTCTGCTTCTCGTAGCCGCGTGGAATCCTGATCTGCTTGCCGGTGATCTTGCCAACGTATGCAGCAATGTCTGCCGGAGACTTTCCGTCCACGAGCATCCGGCAGAGCTTCTCCACCTGCTCGGTCGTACCGTCGGACTCCGCAACAATGCGCTCAGTTTCAAGTTTGAGGTTGAGCGGCAGAGTGGCCAGTGTGGACTTGAGTGCGTCAAACTCCTGATCACCAAGGCGGAAATCTCCCGGTGCACGACCCTGACTGGGCGCAGCCGCGGCAACATCAGGTACGTTGATTGCCGGGTTGAGGTCTTCCTCACTCGGACCGCCGTCATCAAGCACACCAAACTCTGCGCCAAAGTCGCCCAGACTGAACTCGTCCAGATCGTCTTCATCAAACTCGTCTTCGTCAGCGGACGGCGCTGCCGCCGGACCCTCACTCTCGTCACCCGGAACAACCGGCGGAGCTTCAAAGGTGAACTCTTCATCGTCTGAGAGATCGAATCCGCCAAACTCATCCTCACCGCCACTCCCGCTCTCCTCGTCGTCAAGCGAAAAACCACCATCGGGCAGGTCAAACTCTTCATCGTCCGAGAGGTCAAACCCGTTCTCTAGCTCCTCTGCGGGCTCAGCCTGCTCAGCAGGCGCCTCCGGCGGGTCCACCGACTCCTCGGTACCAAACAGATCATCATCAAGGTCGCCAAACTCATCCAGCCCGGCCGCATCGTCCTCGGCGGCATCGTCCTCGGCGGCGGGCTCTTCGTCCTCAGGTGGAAGCTCTTCAGCAACAGGCTCGTCGTCCGGCATGGCGAACTCATCCTGGGCATCTGCTTCGTCAAGCTCGGGAGCGTCAAGGTCTGCAAACTCGTCCGGGAGGGCGAACTCGTCGTCCGAGAGTCCCTCCATAAGAGCACTGGTATCTGCGCCAAACGGATCATCAACGGCGGCGGGATCCTCGCCCTCCGGCTCGTCCACCGCGAAGGTGTCGTCAAAGTCAACAGGGCTGTCGGCCTCTTCGTTCAGCAGCTCTTCAAAGCTTGGCGCACCCTGGTCGTCCGGAGGTCCCTCCTCTGAAAGGAGGCTCGAGAGGTCTTCATCCATGCCCTCATCCGGCTCCGGTACGTCCTCGAGCTCCTCACCCCACTCCGACACCACGGCAGGCTCATCACCCAGAGAGACGAGGCGGGTATTAAACTTACGGATGTCCTCAAGAGCTGGCATACCTTACTTCTTTGTCGGTGCATTTTCCCGTTCGTTAAGGGATAGCGATGCAACGTCGATAGTGTGAGTGTAGTAGCATCTCATGAAAACGAGAATAGTCGCCTGCTTAATCCTTCTTGTCTCGTTGGCCGCAACGGCTGATGCCCAGCTATCGGCTGAAATTGAAGACATCCAGGTAGCCCTTGAGCTCAGCGGACTCACTCAGGCCGGCCCGCCACGAATACTCGCCGGGAAGTTGCTGCTGACCTACCAGTTCGGCACTGAGGCGACCGGCCGGCGAATACACACGGTGCAGGCAGCCTTTGCGCATGAAGAGTTCAGCACGCTGCGCAGCTTCGTGAGGAATGAAAACGGCGTCTTCCTTCTCCACATTCCGTTGCCGGCCGATCTGGAGACCCTTCGCTATCGCCTTGTGGTAGACGGCATCTGGACGATCGATCCGCAGAATCAGGAGAGCTTCACCGACCGGTGGGGTGTTGCTCTGTCGCAGTTTTCTGTTCCGGTTTCACGGTTCGAAACAGAGCGGCTGCCCGTTGTTCGCAACGACGGGAGTGTGGAGTTCCGTATCTCTGCCCCCAACGCTGCGCGCGTCTCTCTTGCCGGAACGTTCAATGGCTGGGATCCGTTCATGACTCCTCTTGAAGAGGTGCGCCCGGGCGTCTTTTCCCGCACGCTCAGACTACCCAGAGGCGAGCACCTCTATTACTTTGCAGTTGATGGGGTTCGCCTTCCGGATCCTGGCAATGAAGAGACGCGATGGCACAGAAATGGACAGATGGTAAGCGTTGTACAGTTGCCATAGCGGCACTGCTCTTACTCAGCTCATGCACCGGACACCACTACGGCTTCTCACAGGAGGGTGCCGATGGGCTGGTTACCGTGGCACACGGAGTTGAAACGATCACGTTACAGATTGAGCTGGATGACGGGTACGCTGCGGCTGAAGAGTTTACCCAGCGGGTGTCACTGCGAACCTCCGACCAGGAGCAGCAGATCGAGCAGGCTGATTTTGCCACTCCGTTTGCGTTCAACCTTGAGCCCTCATTTGCCGCAGGCACGCTGGAACTGGTAATCGGCTTCTGCAATGTTCAAACCAAAGAGATCTGCTTTGTGGCCAACGAAACGCTGGAACTGGTCGCAAGCTCAGGGGAGGCTCCGCCGCAGGAAACAACCCGCGAGCTCCTGCTGCGCTACCGGCCGGAGCCACCCCGGCTGTGAGACAGATCAGTAAGCGCCGTAAGCAAGAAGAGAGGCCACCAGATATACTCCAGTAACTCGGTTGGCAAATAGCAAATGTCCGACTATCATCGAGAGCTAATGAAACCACAAGTACTGGGCCCAATCCTGGATGTCTTTGCCGCACCGGGCGAAAGCACTGATCCCAACAGGTACGAGTCAACGGTGATCACACCTGACTCCGTTTTTCAGCCTGGGAATGCGCTGAACCGTGGCACTATTCACAACATGCTCGACCGACTGGTCCTGCCCAGCAGCACCGTTGCGCACGCAGAGCGAATGGACGAGCTTTTCAGGCTCAGTTCCAGTGGCGTTCCCTGTCTTATCCTCATGGAGCATTACTCCAACTTTGACATTCCGTGTCTCTATTACCTGCTGGAGAAGGGTGGCCGTCAGGAAATTGCCGATCACATCACCGCTATAGCCGGCATGAAGCTTAATGAAGAGAGCGGGTTCGTCAACAGCTTCGCAAAGGCATATACACGCCTGGTCATCTACCCCTCCCGGACGCTGATGAAACTCCGCGAGACCGATGCCGACGCCTACGCCCGTGAGGATGCACGGAGCCGTCAGATCAATATGGCAGCCACGCGGGCAATGATCCGGCTCAAGCACGAGGGTCATCTTATTCTGGTCTTTCCCAGTGGCACCCGCTATCGTGAGGGTGAGCCGGAGACCAAGCGCGGCGTAAAGGAAGTGGACAGCTATATCAAGTCATTTGAGTACGTCGTGTTTGTCGGCGTGGCCGGCAATGTCCTGCGCATTCATCCTTCAGGAGACATGACCAGGGATCTTGCCGCCAGGGACCTCGTGGTTTTCTCCCCCTCGCCGATTACCTCGTGTGAGGAGTTCCGTTCCCGGGCACGAGCCACCTCGTGTGAGGGCGATCCCAAGCAGTGCGTGGCCGACGCAGTTATGGCTCGTCTGGAGGAGCTGCACGCGGAAGCTGAAGCTGAGCGTCAGCGTCTGCTCGAAACTTCCTAAGGCAGGTGCTCGGAGAGGTACCAGCGTCGTACGTCGAGCGAAAGGGTGGTGCGCGTGCTTCTCATCCCATAGGCCTCGAAGTGCGGAGCCAGAACCAGCGCTTCCCCCTGAAGATCCATGAGAACATGATCAACCTTTTCCTGGCTCGCTGCAGAAAAGAAGTCATACAGGAGTGCCCGCCCAACGCCGAGCCCCCGAAAATCCGGCAGCACGTAGAGCTGACGAATCATTGCCAGCCGACCGTGATCAGCCTCTGATACGGTTGCCCAGAGGAAACCCGCGAACTCCCCCCCAAGGGTCTCGGCAACCTGAACGCGTGAGTATTCACTGTCCATCGCAGGGAGTGACTCCCGCTGCTCCCGGTAGAGGAGTCCCACTACTGCCTCCGGCAGTTCGGGATAGAGCTCGTCGAAAACCTCGCGGTCGTACTGCCGGAGGTCAGAGATCTCTCCCGGGTCGATCTCCCGAAAGACAAAGTCTATATCAACAAGCTCTTCAGTGGATGTCTCCAGCGTTTCGTCCCGAAGCCGCTCCAGCCCGGCCTGTTCCCGCAGCTCGTTCAGCCATTCGGTAACAATGCCGCGCATGTGGCGCTCTTTGAAACTGAACCAGGTGCGCTCAATCTCCCGGCGCTCACGAACCGTGTCCTTGAACTGCCTGAACACACCGCGTCCTGAGGCAAGAATGGCACGCAGTCGCTCCCTGTAGATTGGATTGTGGAGGGTCGCTACAAACTGCTCCATCAGGTTATAGCCATCAACGCTACGCCATTCCGGCACCGGGATATAGCGGTTTGCCGGAGCATCTGCAAGGAGGTCGTGCTCAGGAACCACGACAGACTCAGCGGTGTCCAGATAGAACGCCGCATCCTGATTTTCCATCCCGAACACTATCTGGTCAATCAGCTCTCGGGTGATCTGTACCGACTCAATCACGGAAAGCCTCCTGTTTTGGCTCTGAGCACCGAAGCGGCATCCCCAAGCCTCACCCGTTCCACCTGGGTTGTGCCGCGCTCGAGCAGCTCCACGTACCCGCTCTCTACCGTCCGACTGCTGACGATAATGCGGAACGGAATCCCGATCAAATCAGCATCACGAAACTTGGTGCTGATGGAAACCCGGCGGTCGTCAAGCAGGGCGTGTTCGGTCAGCTCCTCATGCAGGACTTCCAGCATACTTGCAACCTTCGCCGACTTCCCAATGCCCATCAGTAGCACATAGAATGGGGCCAGATGGTGCGGCCAGGCGATGCCGCGCTTGTCATTGTTCGCCTCGGCCACTGCGGCGAACAGCCTGCCAACACCAATTCCGTAGGCGCCCACACGCGGGTGAAACGCACGTCGCGTGCTGTCTGTCAGGGAGAGCCTCAGGGCACGGGTGTAGTGGTCACCGATCCGAAAGATGTGACCAAGCTCTACAACCCGCTGCTCGGCCAGAGGGGTTCCGCACTGGGTACACCGGGCGCCGGCAATCACCTGGGAGATATCAGCCACACTATCCCCGTCAAAGTCGCGACCAAAGTTTACGTTCCGCAGCCGGTAGCCGGGTTCGTTGGCCGCAATGATCACGTTCGGCGTTCGTGCCAGAAGCTGGTCCACTACAACGCGAACCGTAAGATCCAGCCCCAGGAGATCTCTGGGTAGTTCCAGCGGGCTGACGGTCGCCGGGTCCAGCCCGAACGCCTGGATCTCTTCGCCGGTCGCCCGCCTGAGCAGAGGAGTACCACAGACAGCTGAGAGCTTCTCCGCACTCACCTGCTGGTCACCCCGAACCACCGCAAACACTATCTGATCACCGGCAAGGTAGACCATGGTCTTTCCAAGGCGGCTGAGAGGGACGCCCAGAACGGCGGCAAGGCTTGGCATGGTAAACGCCTCTCCGGTCTCTACGGGGGATACCTCTCCGGGAGGCTCGTGGTCCAGTTCAATCACTCCCACAGCCACTTCCCGGTTGGCGGCGTATCCACAGCCCGGACAGGTGACGACCAGATCGTCGCCGCTCTCGAACGGCATAAGGAACTCAAACGAGCGCTCGCCCATCATGACCCCGGTTGCTGCCTGAGCAATGAGAAAGGGCACCCCGCAGTGAGTAAAGATGCGCTCATAGGCGGCGTGCACTTTCGGCAGGAAGTTGTTGAGCTCCGTGAAGGACTTGTGAAAGGAGTAGGCATCTTTCATCAGGAACTCACGGGTGCGAAGGAGCCCGCCCCGAGGGCGCATCTCATTCCGGTACTTCGTCTGTATCTGGTAGAGAAGCACCGGAAGATCCCGGTACGAGCCCACAACCGACTTCACAAGCTCGACCATCGCCTCCTCATGGGTGGGAGCGAGCACCAGAGTCTTGCCTGATCGGTCTGTGAACCGGATCATCTCCTCGCCCAGCACCTGTTCGCGACCGGTCCGCTTCCAGATCTCCAGCGGATTGACCAGTGGAAGCAGCACCTCCTGTCCCCCCAGAGCTTCCATCTCACGACGGATCAGCGCGGTGAGCCTTGAGAGCACACGCATTCCGAGCGGGAGAAAGGAGTAGAGTCCCTGGCTGAGCGGACGAACAAACCCTCCACGGTGCAGCAGCTCCTGCCCGCGTGAGAGCGTACCTCGCGGCCGCTCTCTTGTAGTCGTCGTCACAAGCGACGAGAAGCGCATCATTCCATTCTACTACTCCCCATGCGTGACGAAAAGCGAGTTATTTGCTACGCTACGCGTGGATGGAGGATATATGAGCACAATAGAATTTGTAGAGGCGCGGGAGATACTAGACTCCCGTGGAAACCCGACCGTTGAAGTAGATGTGGTCCTTGAAGATGGTTCGTTCGGCCGCGCGGCAGTTCCCTCGGGCGCCTCAACCGGCGAGCACGAAGCCGTTGAGCTGCGTGACGGCGACAAGAGCCGATTCATGGGCAAGGGCGTCCTGAAAGCCGTCGAAAATGTTAACAACATCATCGCTGCAGAGATAGAGGGACTTGATGCGCTTGACCAGGTGGACATAGATACCACCCTGATCAGTCTCGATGGCACGGAGAACAAGTCAAAGCTGGGAGCGAATGCAATCCTGGGTGTCTCCCTGGCGACGGCTCGCGCGGCCGCGGACTTTCTGGAGCTTCCTCTGTTCAAGTATCTGGGACCCTACCACACCACGATGCTGCCGGTACCCATGGCGAACATTCTCAACGGCGGTTCACACGCGGACAACAGTGTCGACTTCCAGGAGTTTATGATCATGCCGATCGGGGCTGAGAGCTTCCGCGAAGCCGTGCGGATGACGGCTGAGGTGTTCCACACGCTGAAGGGCGTTCTTAATAAAAAGAACTACTCCACCGCAGTTGGAGATGAGGGCGGCTTCGCGCCAAATCTCAAAAGCAACGAAGAGGCCGTGGAGGTCATCCTTCAGGCTGTGGAGAAGGCCGGATACAAGGCGGGCGAACAGATCATGATTGCCCTTGATCCCGCTTCAAGCGAGTTCTACGACGCAGGGAAAAAGAAGTACGTCTTCAAGAAGTCTGATGGACGTGAGCTCAGCAGTGAGGAGATGGCAAGCTACTGGGCAGAGTGGGCCGGAAAGTACCCCATCATATCGATTGAAGACGGCATGGCGGAGGACGACTGGGACGGCTGGAAGAGCCTTACCGACAAGATTGGCGACACGGTGCAGCTGGTAGGTGACGATCTCTTTGTCACCAACACCAAGCGGCTATCCAGGGGTATTGAGCAGGGCATTGCGAACAGCATCCTGGTCAAGGTGAACCAGATTGGTACGCTTACTGAGACGTTCGAAGCCGTCGAGATGGCGAAACGGGCCCGGTACACCGCAATCGTCAGCCACCGAAGCGGCGAGACAGAAGATGCCTTTATTGCAGACCTTGTGGTGGCGCTGGAAACCGGGCAGATCAAGACCGGCAGCATGAGCCGTTCAGACCGTCTGGCAAAGTACAATCAGCTCATGCGGATCGAGGACATGCTGGAGTCCACGGCGCAGTACGCAGGACAACAGGCGTTCTACAGCATCAAGAGGTGAACAGCAACCTCGGCGTACTGGACCGCCGAATGCGGCAATAAAAAGGGCGCCCGATGGGCGCCTTTTTTTTTAGCAAGCTTATCGCGCAGAGAAGCCGGAGTGCCCCCGAGGGCTGCACCAGTGGATATCCACGTTCGTGACACGCGCAGTACCCGGTCCGTGCTTGAGCCAGCTCGCCATCTGCTGAACGGCCGGCTTGTCGCCCTCGCACTCAACGTATACGGTGCCGTCCGGCCGGTTCTCCACAACGCCGGAAACACCAAGACGGTGAGCCTGGCGCCGGGTCGAGTACCGGAACCCGACTCCCTGGACTCGGCCCTCAATGGTGGCACTAAACGCTGTCTGGTCTGTCATGACGCAACAACCCCCGAATCTTTTCCTCAATGTCCCCATAATCAAACGGTTTCGCAACATAGGGATACGGAAGGACTGAGCTGGACTCAAGGTAGCCGCTGATGACGAGCACCAGGGTCTGCGGACAGAATTTCTGAAGAAACCTGAGGAACTCCCCACCACCAA
The DNA here is from genome assembly GCA_964599075.1 of uncultured Spirochaetaceae bacterium. GTDB lineage: Bacteria > Spirochaetota > Spirochaetia > DSM-27196 > SLST01 > SLST01. Next base: position 62,035 of record CAZREG010000001.1, read on the forward strand.
ACTGATTGAGTCTGAAATCCGTAATAATGAGGTCGAAGTCCTGATCGGTGAGCAGCCGCACCGCGCTGATCCCGTCTGCGGCAACCACAACGCTGTACCCGTGAGAAGAGAGATAGTCGCGGAGGGAGAGCCGAAGCTCATCGTCATCTTCCACGATGAGCAGCGAAAATTCCGCTCCCATGCTTACGAGGGCCGCGTCCGCTGTTCCACCAGATCCTTGATCAATAAAAGCAAGTTATCAAGCTCCAGTGGCTTGGCCAAAAAGGCATCCGCGCCTTCCTCAAGAATGGCGGCTCGCTCCTGCGGATCATCAAGGCCCGAAACCGCGACAATGATGGGCTGGGTCGCACCGCTACTCTCTTTGATACTCTTGGCAAGCTTGTGACCATTAACCCCGGGAAGATCGATGTCAAGGATCACGAGTCCAGGTTTCTTCTCCGCCAGCATTCGGCCTGCCTCAAAGCCATCAAACGCCTGGAAGACGCTATAGTCCGGGTGCTTCTTGGAGATATACTGATAGACAAGATTGTTCAGGTCCTTGTCGTCGTCCACAATGAGAACGGTATCAATGTCGAGCTGCTCTTCAAGTACCCGCTGCAGTTCCTCCGGCATGCGCATGCCACGTGAGTGCAGGAACTCAACAAGATCCTCCGAGTACACCCGGTACTGGCCACCAGGGGTCGTGAATGCCTTTAGGTAGCCATTCTTGATCCAGTTTATAGCTGTCTGATTCACTACGCCACAGATGTTGGCCACCTCAAGCGCAGAGAAAATCCGAACCTTCTTATCATTCTTCGCCATCAATGTACCTCACTGGCTCCGACGTGCATTATTCCGCATATGGTAGCAATCTCACCACAATTGTACAAGTATTTATGTGATATATCCAGAATATCAACGCAGAGATCCCTACTCGTAATCATTCCTCAAATTCGGTTGGATAGTCAATATCGTCGGGTTCTCCCGTTCTTACGACCTGCTTCACCACTGCTCGGGAGAAGCCACGCTGGTAGAGCTTCTGTGTGACCGTAGACGCATCCAGGCTTCGCCGTCTGGTGAGACGCTCCACCACCATCTGTGCTGCCTCAACAAGGCTTCCCTCATCTTCACGCAGGACGGCGTCCACGGCCTGCTCTGCCGTCTCGCGGGTGACACCGCGCTCACGGAGGTGAGCAACCAGAAGCATCCGGCCCTCCGGGTGCGAACGCAGTCTGCTTCTCGTCCAGCTCTCGGCAAAGCGACGGTCGTCAAGGTAGCCGGCCTCCGTGAGGTCGGCCAGCGCACGCTCGATCGCCTGCTCCCCGAAGTCACGCTGGCGCAACTTCTGCTGAAGCAGAAAACGGCTATGCTCTCTGCGAGCCAGGAGATCGAGCCCTCGGGCGTAGGTGGCATGATATCGGCTTTCAGAGAGGATCCGATCCCAGTGCTCAGCGGCCAGTTCATCACCCTCATGGAAGGGGGCCTGCTCCCAGACACGCATGGAGACAAAAAAAGAGGAGGCATCAGAGAGAGATACGCTGATCTCCTCTCCGGGCCTCCCTCTTTTGCGTTTAAAGAGCTCGTAAACTCTAACGCTTTGAGAACTGGAACTGCTTTCTTGCCTTTGGTTGTCCATATTTCTTGCGTTCAACCATCCGGGAATCACGGCGCATAAAGCCGTTTGCCTTGAGCGCAGAGAGATTAGTGTCATCCCGTCGGACAAGCGCGCGGCTCAGTCCGTGGCGGATTGCCCCCGCCTGACCTGACGGACCCCCGCCGCTGACGGTGACCGTTATGTCAAACTGACCGGATGAGTCGGTAACCTCGAGCGGCAGCCTGCAGACCACCTCGTGAGTCTGAGCAGAGAAGTACTCATTGAGTTCCTTACCGTTTATCTCCCACTTTCCTGTCCCGGGACGAAGATAGACGCGCGCCACTGATGTCTTGCGACGTCCGGTTCCCAGCCAAACATTCTGTTCCACACTCTACTCCTTAGGAAATTGAGAGCTCTTCAGGCTTCTGTGCTGCGTGAGGATGATCGCTGCCCGCGTACACCTTGAGATTCGTGAAGAGCTTGCGACCAAGCCGACTCTTGGGAAGCATGCCACGAACGGCGTGCTCCATAGGATAGGTTGGCTTGTCTTCGATCATCTGCTTATAGTTCTTTGAGCGCAGGGCACCAGGATAGCCGCTGTGGCGGTAGTACATCTTCTGCTCGGGCTTGCGTCCGGTCACCTGCACCTTTCCAGCATTCACCACAATGACGTAGTCACCACACTCGAGGTTGGGAGAGAACTCAGGCTTGTGCTTACCACGAAGAACACTGGCCACCTTTGTGGCAACCTTACCAAGAATCTCCCCCTCAGCGTCCACAATGAACCACTTGCGGTCGAGATCCTTGGCTTTTGGAAATATTGTTTTCATAGCTTCTCTTTTTGGCGGGCTTACTTCGAGCCCTCCGCCTCTTCCTCTGCTTCTTCACGCTTCGCTTCGATTCGGTCCTTGATGTCTGCAATTCCTATGAACACGGCAATCAGACCAATAAAGATCGCCATGATAGGTACGCCACCTCTGAGAAAATCCACCACGTACGGCCACCACTGCAACGACCATTCGACCGGCAGTACGGAATAGACCGCAAAAGCAATAAAAATCAGACCGACGATCAGAGCTACCATAGGATTCTCCTCTTAGCGTAAAAGCGTCCCTGTAAGATAGCAAAATAAGCACGAGTGTCAACCATAGAATCAACGCCGCAGAACAATGACCAGAAAGGCCGCAGAGAAGAACAGCATGGGCAGATTGGTGAGAATGAGCGGAAATACCGCTACTCCGCCGATCGTCAGCTGATCCAGTTCAACCACGCCCAGCAGTTGCAGAGCATCAAAGACCACGTCGCCGTAATGGGCTACGGTGCCCACCACAATAAGCATCCAGGCAGAATCCCGAGTCCGCGACCAGACGAGAATTGCCAGAAAGGTGGCAACTGCGCCCAGAAGGAAGCGCGACGCAATGAGGATGATCTGCTCAGTTCCCATTCTTATCTCCCATGACCTCAGTAGCGGCCTTCACCAGCAGCCTGCGCTCGCCGTCCGACATCTCTGCTGGGAACACAGACGGTACCAGCGGGTGCGGACTGATGAGGATACCGCGATCCAGGAACTCTGCAAAGCGTCGTTGATACTCAGGGAACAAGACCCTCTCCCGGTCGCGCATCCAAAGGTAGGGTCCAAGCGAATCAAACCCGTCCAGCGGCGTTACAACGGGCGCTGGGGCCTTCGCCAGCAGCACGCTGGTAACTGATAGGGCCTTCAGCGCCGGCTCGCCGACAAGCGCTCCCTCCGGGACGGAGCGATCGGGTTGTCCAGCGGTACAATAGATTCTCACCTGGACGGCAAACAGGGACGGGAGAGGAAGATGAGCGATCATGACCCCGGATTGGGAGAAGAGCTCCAGAGCCTTCTGCATCCGCTCCTCCGGCAGCCAGGGACGCCAGAGCGGGACGGGCGGCGCGTCACCCGTTGCATCGTGAGCATAAAGCTGCGGATGGGCGAGGTCAACGACCGATCGGTCGGGGACCGGGCACAATCGGTCTGTGAGAAAGAAGCGTACCTCAAGAATGGGGTCCGCGTCCGCCGGCGCCGGAAAGAGGTCGCGCACGTGGCGACGGGCGCGGGCAAGCTCCCGGGAGGCGAATGCGGAGAGAACGCCGCGTTCAAGAACGTTTTTTATGTCGTGGACAAGCTTGCCGGGCCGATGCCCAAGGGCCGCTCGGCCTGCCTCCTGATAGAGATCCAGGATGCGACGATCGTCAACAGTGTAGAGACGATACCCGCGCGCGCGCCGCACAGGCGGCAGAGACGTGAGCAGACCGCCAGGATCAGAAGTCACTCTGGATCCTCTCAAGCTGCGTGTACCGGGGGATGAACTTTGCGCTGCGCCCGCTCTCGAACTGTACAAGCACCACCAGCTCTCTTCCGCCGTACCAGCTGCGTACAACCATTCCGCTCCCGTAGTCGTCGTGATAGACGGCGGTACCGGGTGGGAACTCGCTCTCCGGCGACTGAGGCATGCGCTGATCGCTGGACAGGTCTATCAGCTCCCGCGGTATCTCACCTACAAAACGACTCGGGATGAGATCGAGTCTCCTTCCATGGACTCTGCGACTGCTGCACGAAGTGAGGTAGAGCTCATCCCGGGCCCTGGTGACGGAGACGTAGAAAAGTCTCCGCTCCTCTTCAATCTCATCCGGTGAGTCATCAGAGGAGCGCGGGAACAGACCTTCTTCGAGACCGGTAATGATCACGCGGTCAAACTCAAGCCCCTTGGTGTTATGCATGGTGATGAGTGTGACCTGCGCCTGTTCATCCGCGTTCAGTTCGCGTGCGCGATCCAGCTCTACTATCTCAAGAAACTCAGCAAGACCCTCCTCCGTAGCCAGAGAGAGACTCGCCGCGTTCACAAGCTCTTCCAGGTTCTCCACCTTGTTCTGGGCGGTGATCTCATCTCTGTTCTGCGCATGGTAGTCCCAGAGTCCACTCTCGCGGACCAGCCGCTCGGTGAACTCTGAAAGGCGGCCTGAACCGAGACTGCGACGCGCGGCGGCGAGTGTATCGAGAAACTGACGCACCGCTGTTGCAGCCTTCTTTGAGAGGCGCGGGATTGCCGCCTCTGCGGCCAGCAGAAGATCCCCGCCGGCGGCGAAGATGTTGTCCGCCATGAGCTCCACGCTCTTCGCGCCAACACCACGGGCCGGCTTGTTGACGATACGCCGGAACGCCACCTCGTCCCGCGGGTTGGCGATCACGCGCAGAAGCGCGAGGGCGTCCTTTACCTCTTCGCGCTCGTAGAAGCGCAGGGAGCCCACGATACGATACGGGATATTCGCGCGAAGAAACGCGCTCTCAAAGAGCCTGCTCTGTGCGTTCGTGCGGTAGAGGATTGCGGTATCCATGGGAGAGTCGCGAAGGAGAGAGAGACACAGCTCAACCTCCTCGTCCTCGTTTGCCAGAAGCGCAAGCCGCGGAACGCTCCCTCCTGTGCGATCGGTCCACAGCGTCTTGCCAAGACGACCCTCGTTGTTCCTCACGACCGCAGAGGCTACATCAAGGATGGGGGCGGTAGACCGGTAGTTCTGCTCCAGCTTTACAACCGTGGTGGCGGGAAAACTCTCACTGAAGGTGAGGATATTGCGGACCTCTGCGCCGCGAAATCGGTATATGCTCTGGTCGTCGTCTCCCACCACGCAGACGTAGGTGCTCTCGGTGGCGAGCTGTTTAAGAAGCTCGTGCTGGGCGACGTTCGAGTCCTGATACTCATCCACCAGGATGTAGCGATAGCGCTGCTGCAGCCGGGATCGGATCACCTGGTCGTCGCGCAGCAGTTCGACCGGACGCAGAATAAGCTCGCCGAAATCCACGTTGCCGATCTGATTCAGTCTCTCCTGATAGGTCCGATAGATGGAGTGGAAATCCGGTACGGGTGAGATGAGAGACAGATCGTCATCCGGGCGAAGTGCATAGTCCTTTGCGCGGCTGATCTGCCTGGCGTGGCGGGTGAGGGTTCCACCGTGCTCGTCAGGATAGAGGGTTCGCAGCAGAGCCTGGACGTCGTCATCATCATAGATGGAGAATGAAGAAGCCAGTCCGGCGGCAGCAGCGTTTCTGCGCAGCAGCCAGGCTCCAAAGCTGTGAAACGTGCGGATCATGACCTTCTCCGCGTCCTCTGTGATGCGAGCGGCACGCTCGCGCATCTCTGCGGCTGCCTTATTGGTAAAGGTCACGGCGAGAATCTCGTACGGTGAGACGCCGAGCTCCCGAATGAGCCAGGCGATCTTTACGGTAATGACGCGCGTCTTGCCTGATCCGGCCCCGGCCAGGATAAGGAGCGAGCCGCCGGTATGCAGGACCGCCTCGCGTTGAGCAGAGTTGAGCGTCGCCAGTTCCGGAAAATCCACCGTCAAAGCCTATAGAGGCCGTGCCTCCACGTCCAGTCCGTTGCGACGGACTATGCGGCAGCGGAGAAACTCCCCCGGTGTGGCCGTCTGTTCTCCGGTGTGAATCACAACGGCTCCGTCAACCTCCGGGGCCTGTGCATAGCACCGTCCGAGTGCGAGCGGTTCATCCGGAATACGCTCTTCCACAAGCACGTCGAGCTCACGACCTACGAGTCTATCCACCGATGCCCAGGTGATCTTTTCCTGCCGTTCACGGAGCAGCGCTGCGCGGGCTGCTGCCAGCTCCGGCGAGACCTCCGGCTGCGGATTCCCGCGCATCGCCGGGGTACCCTCCTCCGGCGAGTACTCGAACACACCAAGCCAGTCAATGCGCGCCTGTTCCTGAAACTCCAGAAGAGCCTCAAAGGCGCGCTCATCCTCACCCAGAAAACCAACGAGGAATGTGGAGCGAATAAACACGTCCGGAAGGGCGCTGCGGATATTCGCCAGGAGTGCAAGGTAACGCTCTGCGGAGCCCGGACGCCCCATCCGCCTGAGGACGGTGGCATCCGCGTGCTGCAGCGGGATATCAAAGTAGGGAACGATCCGCGGATCGGCGGCAACAATCTCCAGGAACTCAGGCGGGAAGCGATCCGGGTAGACATAGAGCAGCCGAACCCAGAACTGTCCGGCGCGCCGGGAGATCTCTCGCAACAGACGGACACCAGCTGTCTCCGGCGTCGGTCGGCCGGTGGCCGCCGCCGCGCGAACGGCATGGTCACGACCGTAGCTCGCGAGATCCTGGGCGACCAGGTTGATCTCACGTGCCCCGGAGGCAAGCAGGACATCGATCTCTTCGAGCACGACGCCAAGCGGTTTGCTGCGCATGCGACCACGGATAAGGGGAATAGCACAGAAAGAGCAGCGGTTGTCACACCCCTCGCTCACCTTTACGTAGGCAGATCCCGGGAAGCCGAGCAGCTCTCCCCGCGGCCCGCCGACAAACTCGCTCTCCGGAAGCCAGACCAGCGGCGCCTGCCGTGGCGCTGACTCTTCCTGGATGCGCGCGAGAAACTCCGGGATCCGGGCGGGGGATCTGTTGCCGTAGAGCCCCGCAAGTTCGGGCATCTCCGCGGCAAGCTCACCGGCGTAACGCTGCGAGAGGCACCCGGCCATCACGATGCGGGCCTGAGGGTTGGCCTCTGCCAGTGAGAGCGTAACGTCTATGGACTCCTGCTTTGCAGCTTCTATAAAGCCACAGCTATTAACCAGTATAAGGTCAGCCTGTTCAGGATCACCAACCGGCGTCCAACCGGAGCTGCGCAGCGCCTGGAGCATCACTTCACTATCAACTTGATTCTTTGCACAGCCAAGTGTCTCAAGGAAGAGACGGCGGCCGGTGGGGGCGGGCTGCGCGGTCTCCACTAATATACCGGGATGAGCTCCAGCAGCGTGTTGTCTGATTCCGCGTCATCAACCCAGGCAACAAGCGCAGACGTTACTTCGCCCGGCTCACCCAGGGTCAGATCACGGCCGGCAACCCGCATGCGAACGCTGGCCGCGTTTGATGCCCAGAGCTTGAGCTGCTGCTGTACACTGATACGGAGATTGTCGCCCTGCTGAAAGTACTGCTCTACCCGCGGCTCCTGATCAAGCTCATAGCGGAACAGGGTGTACCCCTCAAAACGAACTTGCACAACAAACTCTTCCGGCTCATTAAACTCCGCAATGACCCGCGCGCTCGCCTCCCGGGAGGGGGCAGATGTTGAGCCCACCGAAGGCGTGTCATCGCTGCGCTCGGGCGCCTCAGGTGTAGCGAGCTGCGCGGAAGGGCCTGAACCCCGGTCCCAGCGCATCACCACGGAGGGAGGATCGCCGTCTGGATCAAGAGACCGGACCAGGACTCGCAGATCCGATCGCTCGTCTCCGTCCAGATCAAGAGACACTTCCTGCCCTTGCGGAACAACGCTCGTCCGGCCGGCCCAGCTGATCTCGAGGGGGTCGCCAACCTCTGAAATAGAGACTGCTATCCGCTCATCCCGGACCGGCACCACAACGGTGTCACCCTGAGCAAAGCGCTGTTCAATTATCTCGTCATCCATCTCAATTCGCTCGCCGGTGAGTGTCACCTCAGGAGTCTGAGCCCGCGGTGGTGTGCCCTGGGAGTCGTCTCCAGCCAGGATCCCTGAGGAGATGAGGAGGTAGATTACCAGTGCGGCGGCAATCACCGCCGCCCCAATGCCCAGCACCCGGAGCGTGGGCAGCTTTGGTCTTGTTGAAATCAGCTCATCAATGGGCGGCGGCTGCTCCTGCAGCTGCATATTGTGATAGAGCGAGACGGTCTCTTCCGGCTCAAGCCCCAGATACTCACTGTAAGTTCGCAAGAAGCCGAGCAGATACGGCTGACCGGGAATGACGTCGTAATCCTCTGTCTCGAGTGCTTCAAGGAATCGTTTTGCGATGTGTGTGTCCCGTGCGATCTGCTCGACGGTGTAGCCGCGAGATTCACGCGCCTGGCGAAGTCGGGTGCCTACTGATTCCATTTAGCCCTCGGGATCTATAAGGAAGTCGTCGGTGATACTGGCTGTAGGCGCCGGGTCCTCCTCAAAGACACGGTCAGAGATTCCCTGATTTATCCGTATCCCGTTGAGATCCATGATCACCGTCTGCCAGCCGGCGCTCGTTCCTTCGATACGTCGGATAAAACCGTTCTGATCTATGCTGAGAACGAGCCGGCTAAAGCCGGCTCCGGCCTGCCGTCGGTCAAGCCGAAGCTTTGTCACCAGAAGCGAGGAGCCCTCTTCAAGGGGTGCCGGTTCGGGCCCCTCGAGATAGGCAACGCTGTAGTTGCGTCGCATCAGGGCGAGACCTTCCTGGCTTGCCAATGCGCCCGGAGCGTCGGTGGCGCGGTCGAGTGTCTGTCTGAGAACAACTTCAAATGCCGGCACGTAGATCTGAAGCATCTTGCCGTTGGAGACAAATACCTGATTGGCCGGCTGGGTAAAATCTATCCGGACCATTGCCGGTGCCTTGTAGAGAAGGCTGCCGCGCATGGTGCCGGAGCTGTCAGTCCAGACCATGTCGGCAACGTAGTCGTCAATTTCAACATAGTTCGCAGCGACGGTGGCAAAGAATTCATTCGCGGTGAGGATTTCCTGGGCAGAGAGCGAGACAGCACAGAGTGCGAGCAGACAGAGAAGAAGAGGTCGCCGAAGGCGATCGAGTCGTCGCGTCATTTTTTTGATACTCGCCGACCGACCTTCCTTTGTCAAGACAGCTCGCGAATATGATCCCGCAGAAGCGCGGCCCGCTCATAGTCTTCACTCTCAACCGCATCCTCAAGCTCTTCCTGGAGCTTGAACACCGGATCCGGCGAGTCGTCATCTATCTGTTCAAGCGCACTTCGCAGGTAGTTCACAGACCGAACCTTTTCGAACTGGAAGGCCGGGGAGTCAATCTCCGGCATCGCCTGGATGGTACTCACCGCACGCTCGATCAGCTCGCGGGCTGCCGGTCGATCCTGCCGCTGCACCAGAAGCATCGCCTTTGAGACGGTGTGCATGCGGTAGATGTAAGGCTTGAACTGCAGGACGGCGTTTTGGTCCTCTTCATCTTCACAGAAGTTCTCGAGCAGGTGACAGATGCGAAGGTTGTGGTCCGTATCGCGAATCACACGCTCAAAATCGTTGAGCTGGAAAAGAAGGAGATATCGGTAATAGAAGAGGATACCCTCGGCCTGCATCTGGACGCAGTCGTCATGGTCAAGAACAAAACCCTCCTCCGTACCGTAGGAGAGTTGGTGCTCGGCAAGCCGCGCCTCAAGCGAGGCAACAAAGGAGTCGGCCCCGCCGGGAAGCTGCCCATCCGGTCTTCCGTCCAGCTCGTACTGTTCAATTCCAAGCGGTTGACGAACCTGCAGGACTCTCCTGCCATCATCTGCGTCGACAATGCGGATGTTATCATCCGGATCGTATGGCCACTCCTGCAATGCGTGCGTGAGATCCATGTGCATTCCCATCTCTCTATCTAATATACAACATCATCCACCGGCATTACAGGGGAAAGGATTGCTACCCCGCAGGAATCCGGATAGAGTTGATCCATGGCCGACGTAACGGTGATTTCGCTTGGCGGTTCGATCGTGGTTCCGGATGAGGTCGATGTTGGATTCGTTCGGGACCTGGCGAATCTGTTTGGTGATCACCTCATGGCCCACCCAAAGGAACGGCTGGTGCTTGTCGTGGGCGGCGGCACCACCGCCCGAAGCTATCAGCAGAGCGCACGCGCACTGAATCCGGCGATCACCAGCGAGGAGCTTGACCGGGTTGGGATTGCGGCAACGCGGCTCAACGCAGAGGTCATCAGGACCGCATTCGGTGAACTCTGCAGCGCCCCGGTCTTCCTGGATCCCACAGCCATCGCCACAGCACCCGGCAGAGTGATCGTGGGCGGCGGCTGGAAACCCGGTTTCTCAACGGACAACGTGGCGGTGCATGCAGCGGCGACGCTCGGGGCACGGACCCTGATCAACCTCAGCAACATCCGACAGATCTACACTGCGGACCCCAGGCTCGACCCCGGCGCAAAGCCACTTGAAAGCATCAGTTGGACCGATCTCTTCGCTATTGTTGGAGATGAGTGGAAGCCCGGGGCGAATACACCGTTTGATCCGGTGGCAACGCGAAGGGCAGAAGAGCTGGGAATGACCGTGATTGCCGCGGACGGCCGCGATCTGGTGAACCTGAAGGCCCTGCTCACCGGAAAACCTTTTACCGGCACAACAATCAGACCGTAGACCTCTACTGCAAAACGCTGGCCAGATCGGTTCGGTGAATCGGCGTGGTGAGGCCCGCAGGCTCTGCGATGGCCGCAAGCGACACGACGGCCCTGGCAACAAATACCGGCTCATCAATCCGCTCGACAGTTCTGATGGCCAGACGGATGCTGCCGATCCGGGCGAAGCGTCCGGCGAGCTGCTCCCGAAGCGAGTCTGCAAGAAAACTCGTCTCATCGCTCGCGCGCAGACCCACCACCAGGAAATCTTCCGCCAGAGGCAGGCGCTCAGCCGCTGTAAGGGCGTCGGCCGCCATAAGCGCCATCAACCCGCGAATGTAGGGGTCGCGCGCAGAGTTCATGAGCTCGGTGACTGCCGGAATCTCATCCAGCTCCACGCTGAGAGAGATCAACCGGGACAGCCGGGGTTCGCTGTTCTGAAGATCAGCGTTGCCGGCAATGAGCTCCTGGGAGGCTGCGACCGCCAGGCGAGCCTGATCCTCCTGGTTGGAGGCAAGGAACCCCTCGCCTATCGCCAGGAACGCATCGGCCTGCTGCGCCGGGTCATCCAGAGTTTCCGCCTGGACGGCCAGTTCCTCCAGGCGTGCGCCGAGGGTGGTGGGCGAAGGGATAAGGAGCGCAAGCTCCACCTCCACAACCAGCCGGTGATAGCCGGCCGGAAGGCGCCCTGCAAGCAGATCAACCGCGGCCCGTTCGCCAAGCCGTGCGAAGTTGCGCGCCGCGCGTACCAAAAAACGCTGGTCCGCCACTGCAACCGCCGGTTCGGCATCCCTGAGCTCACGAATTGTAATGTCAACAAGCCGCGACGCAAGAACCTGTTCCCCGGCGTTCTCAGCAAGAGCCGCAAGCTCGGAGAGGACTTCCGCCTTGGCGAACGGGTTGGAATCACTGCGGACCGCCGGGATAGACTGCTGGATGAGGCTGGTGACGCCCAGGCCTATACCGCTGCGCTGGTAGAGTGAGGCTATCTCAATCAATGTGCGCGCGCGCCGCAGAGGATCAAGGATGATATAGGTCAGATCAATGCCCTCACGCAGCGCGAATCTCGCGGACTCCCCCGACTGGAGTGACTGCTCTATCAGAAGCGGAATAAGCGCGGCACGGGAGACATCATCAGGACTCTCATCCAGTGCGGTCAGTAGTTCCTCCAGAATCCGGACAGCCGTGGACGGGTCAACGACACTAAAGACCGGAACCAAATTCAGCCGGGTACGCAGACTCTCTTCCCCGTCGCCGGCGGCACGGGCACGCTGCAGGGCGCGGCTTGCGACCGCGAGCGCGCTTGCCTCGTCGCCCGTCTGCAGATAGGCCGCTGCAATTCGAGCAAACAGCTCAGCCTGCTCAAGTCCGTCTTCCAGGTCAAAGACAGTTGTAGTGGCAAGGCCCAGAAATGTAGAAGGATCTGAGATCTCAGGTGGCGGAACAGATTCGGGTGTCTCACAGGCCACCAGGGTCAGGAGCACGGCATAGAGAACTGCAGAGAAGACGGAGCGCCGGCGTTGCAGACTCAAGACAGAGGGGTGACGAGCAGTGTACCGTACTGATCGCCGGGCTCAAAATGAACACGGGCCTGTTTTGCGCCCTCCAGGCGCTCAGCAGATTTGAGCCCCATCTCCACGTGACCGGAACGGACATCGTTCTTCAGGAGGATCTTGCCATAGACAAAGTCCTTCTCTACAAGAGCCGATGGATCTGTCTCTGGACCCACGTGCAGTCGAATAACATACTCAGTAGTCATAAGACCCAGATCGAACCCATCGTTCGGGTGGATTTGGATCGTCTTTTCGTCCATTGAGAAGTCACCCAGGACCGTGAGCGCGGAAGTGCTCTTCACAAAACCCTCCTCTTTGGAGCTTCATGGTACGAGATTGTAGGGAAGCAGGCGATGGCGGTCAATTGGGCGGGAAAGGAGCATCTATGTATTACTCGGAAAGGTTTCTTGGAAGAGTCGCGAAACTCCGCAAGGAGCACCGCGAGGCCCCGGAGTCGGAGCAGGTGGAGCTGGTTCGTGAGGCGTTCACCGGTCTGATTCGATCTATACCGCAGAGGATGGTAGAAGAGGTCTTTGATCAGTTCACCGAGCGCCTGCTCTCCCGCGCGGAGGATGACCGGATTTTCATTGACCGCGCCGAGTACCTCGCGGATGTCGCGGATCTGCTTGCCGGCCAGTACGACACGGAGCACGACCCGCTGCACCCGGAGGACTGGCGGTTGGTCAGCGAGATTGTGAACGACTACGCCATGGACCTTGAGATGAATCAGCTCAGCTACATCATGCAGCTGGTGGTGGAACACCACGGAGCGTAGTATGTTCGCCGGCTCGAGCGGCAGCGGCTACCGGTGGTCCACCAGAGACTGGGCAAGTTCCAGCCAGCGCGAATCCTCCGCGCCCGACTCGTCACGCACGCCAAAGAACTGCAGGCAAACCTCGTCGGCCGCATCGTAGATCTCCAGAGAGGTCACGGAACCCTCCCGTACCGGCTTGCGCACAACCCAGGCCTGAGCAAGGCGAGGCTCTCGAATATGGAGGTTGAAGTGGGGGTCGAGCACGTTGTAGTACTCGCCACGGGCAGAGAGCCGCTCGACCGGTCCGGAGTGGATCTGCGTACAGCCGGGGCTTCGAACAAAGACCATCAGGGGGATTCGCCGGTCGCGCGCCCCCTGAAGGAGCGAGCGGTGCGCGCCTGCGATCGCCGGCTGCGCGAACTCTTCACCCACCGCGGTAACGGCCGCAAGACGGGTCACATTGAGCCGCTTGAGCATGCCGGTGAACTGGTGCACGTTAGTCAGTGCCGCCCAGGCAGCCCGCAGCTCTCCGGCGTCCACGCTGTTTCTGCCGCGTTTGTCAGGTGAGGGGGCCGGCGGGCAGAGTTCGAGTGTCGGTGGCTCGGGTGAGGCCGCGGCATGCATCTGATCAAAGGCAGCTCGGTCGGATGAGTCCTCCAGATAGACCTTGTGCACCGCTGTGCCATCGGAATCAAAGAACTGAAGCGACTCCAGGACCCTCTCGTTGGCGTTCATCACAACAGAGAACCCGTGGTGAAAATGAGCAAAGTCCACGCGCAGATCAATCGTATCTGTATGAACTACCGCGCTTGTGCCGCCGGTGACCTCACCATACTCTCCGTGAGTCTCCGAGACAACCGCGTCGTTTCTACTAAGCGCCATTACGCGGCCAAACTCCCGGATTCGAGCAAATGCGTCCGGGAGCGGCATGGTGAGCCGGCGCGCAGTGAGCTGCGGGTGCAGATCGGGGCGAGCCATTGCCGCCACGAGAAGTTCGAGCTCCGAGCATCCGAGCCTCTCGGCGGCATCACGAATCCGGATGGACTCCTGCTCCTTGAGCGTGCGCCAGCGCTCTGCCAGCTCCGTCGGAGATATCAGTGTATCTGCCATTTCTTTCCTCCTGTTCGTCAAGTGCCCGGAGAGACACCACCAGTGGGCAATCCAGGCACGGATGATCTTCTATGCGTGCGTCAGTCAAAAACACTGAGCGCATCAGAGTTTGGGTCAGAACCTCGCGCGGGCTGCCGGTGCTCACCACGCGTCCGGTATGAAGCACGACGAGCCGGTCGGCGTACTGAGCGGCCAGGTTGAGATCGTGGAGAACGGTCACAACCCCAACACCGTCGGAGGCCCAGTCTCGCGCTCGCCCAAGAGCTATGTGCTGGTGGGCCAGATCGAGGTTGTTGGTGGGTTCGTCCAGCAACAGGTACCGGTTGCCGGACGGAAGCGGTTCCCAGATCTGCGCCCCGGCCCGGGCAAGTGCAATCCGCTGCTTCTCGCCGCCGGAGAGCACGGTGAACGGCCGGTCTGCAAGTGGTTGGGCCCGCATGTTGCTGAGCGCGGCAGCGGCGATCTGGTAGTCTCGCGGTTGCTCGCGGCCGACGACGTGCGGGGTGCGCCCCATAAGCACCACATCGAATGCCGGAAAATCCGCCTGCAGTTGCTGCTCCTGGGAGAGAAGCGCCCGGTGCCGGGCCATCCCCGCCGGCGAAAGCTCGGCAAGCGGGGTTCCATCAATGGTGATCTCACCGGCAGAGGGGACCAGATCAGTGCCGGACAGGAGCCGCAGGAGCGTCGTCTTGCCGGCGCCGTTGGGACCAACAAGGGCTACTACCTCCCCCGGGCGAACGGTCAGCGACACGTCCTGGAGAATCTCCAGCGCTCCAATGGAATAGCTCAGACCGATAGCCTCAATCATGAAGCCCTCCTCTGCGGCGCATTCGCGTGAGCAACCAGATAAAGAAGGGGCCACCCACCAGAGCCGTCACAATCCCAATCGGCAGCTCCGCGGGCGCCACAATGGTGCGGGCAACCATGTCTGCGAGCAAGAGCAGGAACGCGCCCAGGATGGCCGAGCCGGGAAGGAGCGTGCGGTAGTCCGGACCGATCGAGAGACGTACCAGATGGGGTGCCACCAGGCCCACAAAACCGATGATTCCGCTCACGCTGACCGCCGCGCCCACACCGGCTGCAACAGCCACCACGGAGAGCAGCTTCACCAGTTGCACGTTGGTCCCCAGATGCGCTGCGTCACGCTCACCGAGCAGCAGGGTGTTGAGTTGCCGCGCGAGTCCGGGCAGCACCAGAACAGCGGCAAGCATCACCGGTCCGGTCACGGCAAGTGACTGCCAGGTCAGGCCGCCAAGACTACCGAGCGCCCAGAAGGTGATATCACGAAGCTGCGCGTCATCAGCAACAAACACAAACAGACCGTTCCCCGCGCCGGCCACCGCGTTCACCGCTATGCCGGCAAGGAGCAGGGTAGCAACGTCCGTACGACGGCGTTTTGTCGCAAGGGTGTACACCAGCGCCGTGGCCGCCGCGCTGCCGGCGAACGCACCGGCAGGCTGGACCCAGATGCCCAGCCTGCCCGCCCCGAGCACAATAAGCGCCGCCACCGCCACCGCAGCTCCGCCGGAGACTCCCACCAGCGCGGGATCCGCCAGTGGATTCCGGAACAACCCCTGAAGCGCAGCACCGGAGACGGCAAGCACCGCCCCAACAAGCATTGCCCCGAGAACGCGGGGCGCCCGAATAGCAAGCAGGACCGCCTGCTGTCTGCCAAGCACCACTGGATCAGCCTCCCGCATGGCGGGAAGATCTATCCCCAGCTGCGCCACAAGGATGGCGAATGCACGAGCGGGCGTAATCTGCACCGCACCGGTTCCAAGGGCAACGATCGCGAGCAGGGCAAGTACCACTGCTGCGATCGCGATCGTCAACCAGGCGCGCTTGCGGCGCGCCTCTACCTGGCCACCGGCCGGAAGAGCCGGGGCTACGCTCATTCGCTGTAGAGCGCCTGCGCCAGGTCGTAGGCCGCCTGGGCAGCACGAGGCCCAAAGCCCAGCAGGTAGACATCGTCATAAGAGAGCACCCGGCCGGCCTGATAGGCGTCCGTCTGGGCAATGCCGGGAATCGTGCCAAGTCCTTCCATACCGCCAAGACTCTGCAGACCACTGGTGAACAGAAGCAGATAGTCAGGGTTCGCTGCAATGGCGCTCTCGGGCGTAAGCGGGCGATATCCGGTGAACTCGGGAGTCGCAGTTTTTCCTCCGGCGAGCCGGATCATGGCATCCGCAGATGTATCGGACCCGGAGACAAGCACGGTGCCGGCGCCGCGCGCGTAGATGAACAGAACCGATGGCCGCGCATCAACCGGGACGTCGCTGATGAGCTGGACCAGTCGGGACTCATCGGTTTCCATGGCGGCAATCACCTCATTGGCCTGTTGCTCAGCGCCCAGGAGCGTAGCGACGAACTCTACACGAGCTACCGCCCCGTCAATGCTGTCTCCCTCAGGCACAACGGCGACCGGAACACCGGCGTCCTGAATCTGCGCGATCACTTCCGGGGGGCCCATGTCCACCGTGCCAATGACGAGCGTGGGCGATAGCGAGAGCACTCCTTCAGCGGAAAGCTCGCGGACGTAGCCGGTGCGTGGGATGCCTTCAAGCGCCTGCGCAGGATACGTGCTCGACAGGTCAACGCCCACCAGACGATCGGTCTGATCGAGTGCGACAACAATCTCTGAGATCGCCGAGCCGAGGGAAACAACCCGGGAGGCGTCGGTCACGGTGACCAATTCACCCCTGGCATCAGTGATCTCAACAGCTGCATCGAGTGCTTCAGCGGCAGTGCCTTCCGGGGTGCCGTTCGCCCACACGGAAAACCAGGGAAGCACCATCAGCAGACCGACCGAAAACCATATATGAAAAAGACGGCGCAGAGCGCCATTCGTTGAACGCATATCAACTCCTTATAGAATAGATTACCATTTCAATAAGGTATTTAATGCGTATTAAAAGTTTATGTCAAGGCCTTTTTGGAGACACACAGACAAATCCGGCAAAGCGCGAGGGAATGAGGAGCTCTTCCCCCTCTCGCTCAAGCGTCACCCCGGCGTCCTCTGACCGGAGGACCACGTAGCGATCACCGAGTCGCATGGAGTGCTCGGCACAGAAGTGCAGCAGTCCTGGGATCATCTCTCCTCGCTCGGTCACCCGCACGAACAATCCGCCGTCCCCGACGCGCAGTTGCGTGATCGCCGGTGCACTCAGTATCTCCTGTTCGCGCTCCGAGCCGGGGAACGGGTTGCCGTGCGGACAGGTCTGCGGATGACCCAACCGTTGGGAGAGAATCTTCTCCATCTGTTCGGTAAGCCCCGCCTGCAGGTGGCCCGCCTGTTCATCTGCAACATCCCAGGCTACCCCCAGGGTGTCTACGAGCATACGCTCGACCAGATAGTGGCGCGCGATACAGCGCCGTGCGAGATCCAATCCAGAAGCGGTGAGGGCAAACCCGCGCGCCGGGTGGCGCTCGAGCAGTTCGTTCCGTTGAAGCCGGGAAAGCGACTGCGTCACGGCGGACGGACTGACCTGCATCCGACGCGCGATATCTGAAACACCCACCTTCTCCTTCTCGCGGTCGGAGAGGAAGAGCTGAATGAGATAGGAGGGCGCTGCAGGAAACTTCTGCGCAAGTTCGAACGGGTCTGCCATCATTGCTCCAAGATACTGCACCACAGGCACAACGTAACGGGGCCTGTTTCCGACCATTGACAGAGTCCACCTTCCCACATAGCTTGTGGATGCACCTGCCGGCGTGGCGAAATTGGTAGACGCGCCAGACTCAAAATCTGGTGGTGGCAACACCGTCTCGGTTCAAGTCCGAGCGCCGGTAACCGTGCACGGCCGAGCTCTCAGGCGGGAGGAGACCCTGCGGGCTGCTAATCTCGCGGCGTACCGGCTCCAGCGCCTACGAGCAGCTCTACCACGGTGAGGTTTCGGCTGAGCGTGCCGTAGCGAAGGGTCCGCTCAAGCGGCGTGTGACCCATGAAGTCCTCTGCGAAGATGTCCGCGCCCGAATCAATCAGCAGCACGACCGACTCCGTATAGGGCAACGCCTCGTGAAGCGGCGTGCGACCAAAAACATCTGCAAGGTTCACGTCTGCGCCCTCACGAATGAGAAACGCCACCATCGCGGGATGGCGAACCGCTCTATGGAGCGGGGTCCGACCAAACGGGTCCACCGCATCGATCGGTGCCCCGTTGTCGAGCAGCCCTTCTGCAATAGAGATAAGCCCGTTCTCTGCTGCCCAGTGGAGCGGGGTCGCAGTTGCCGAGAGCGGAGGGATAGGTTGCGCGAGCGCAGCGGCGCCAACAATGACAAAGGCTACCGGCAGAAGAACGCGGAGAGGATTCACTCTCTGATTGTCGGCCAGTTCACGGAGAAATCAATACGCGCGGATCAGCACGGTTCGTGACACCGGTCTGATTTGCCCTCAGCCAGATAGATGGATACTTTTGGAGAAAATGATACGAAAAAGCGCAGCAATCCTGAGTCTCGTCATCGCACTTGCAGGCTGTGCGACGCAGGCTGAATACCCGGTCCTGCAGACCGGCGAACCGCTGCTCTCGAGCGGCTCACTCGCCTTCCTGGGACCCGACGGCAACCTCTTCGCGCTTCTCCAGGACGAGTCGAGCGTCCTTCAGATCACCGATGACGCTTCCCCCGACTCGCTTGATATCCGCTACAGCGGCTACGCCTGGGTAGGCGAACGCATTGTGTACGTAGCACAGGAGCAACCGGGCCGGGAGGAGGCAAGTGCACGCTTCTCTGTGGCCACTCCTGGCGAGCGACCGACACAGCTGTTCAGCGAGCCCGGAATCTCCCCGTTCTTTCTCTACCCGTCGCCTGACGGGTCCCGGGTTGGCTACCTTGGGGGACAGCGGGGAACCGGCGGCTTTGTCATGTCGAGCGTGGACGTAGGGACAGGAGAGCGAATAACGCACGGGAAAGGACAGCCGTTCTACTCGGCATGGTCTCCCGACGGAAGCAGACTCCTCACCCACGCTGGGTCACCGACCGGACGCACAGATGGCTCACAACTGACCCTACGAGACGCCGGCGCAGACGGAATGGATGAAGGCGAGCGGCTGAACCTGACGACCGGCCGCTTCCAGACGCCGGATTTCTCACCGAACGGAGAATCGATAGCCGTGGTGCTTGCTGATGAAACGGATGGGGCGGGGATCCACCTTCTTGACCGTGAAGGCGAGGACGCCGGTCGCATCGCGAGCATTCGCGGCGCGGCGTCCCTGGGCTGGGCACCGAACGGCTCTCAGATCGCCTACATTGACGGCCTGGTCCCGGCCGGGACCAGCCTTGGGGGACCGCTGGCCGTCGTTGGCGGCAGCAGACGGGAGCCACGGTTGCTGAGCCGGCTCGCGGTTGCATTCTTCTGGTCGCCGGACAGCACAAAGCTGCTCTACCTTGAGCCGTTCCAGCTATCGGAGGGCTCCAACCAGCTTGGCTACCGGGTAGGACTCTACCGCACCTTTGATGCGGACTCACAGATCATTGCGACCATCCGCCCGGCTCCGGAGTTCGTGCAGCAGTTCATTCCGTTCTTCGATCAGTACAATCGTGGTTACTCAATCTGGGCTCCCGACAGCAGAAACGTGGTGCTCAACACCCTCGCCTCCACCGGCGAGCGGGTGATCATCCTTGTGGATACAGAGTCATCGATCAACGGAGAGAGCTTCCGAGTCAGGTACACGCCGGTTCAGGAGCAGGATGAAAGCGCCGCAAACCTGGGAGTTGTTGTGCCGGACGGAGTGAGTTTTCGGCCCCTTTTCTACGGAACCGTGCCGTTCTTCAGCCTTCAGGAGCGCTCATATTCCAGTTCGCGATAGACCCATGCCGTCTATCGCGATACTGGTCCCTCCGTCTGCAACCAGCTCTGCAACCGCTCTGCCCACAAGCGGAGCAAACTTGAACCCGTGGCCGCTGAAGCCGGCTACCACCGTCACCGATGGAAGTCCCGGAGTCCGGTCAATGATGAACTGTTCGTCCGGGCTCATTGTGTAGTAGCACCGGTCAGATCCCGCATACCGCGCGCCGGTTGCACCCGGCATGACCTGTTCGATCCGGTTACCAAGCGCCTGCGCATCCACCAGCGCTTCGGTGCTCGCCGGCTCACCCGGTTCGTTCACAGCCCGGCCGCCGTGGATTCCCAGTTTTATCAGCTCCGGCTCTCCGGCAACGCGCTGACTCTGCCCGTACATCCCTTGGGGAAAGTGTTCATCCGGATGAAGGAAAAACAGAGACTCAGGTGCCGGCCCCGAAAGTCGAAAGTAGACAGGCTCACAGGCGAGGACCTGCAGGGGAAACGGATCGGGCAGCTGCAACGCGGCACTTCCAGCCACTATCTGCGCGGTCCAGCCACCGGCTGCAAGCACGACCGCCTGCGCACGGACGGCATGCTCACCACCATCCCGGTCAACCACCACAACCGCGCTGCCGGCTTTGCCGGCCTCAATGCGACTCACCCGGCAGGGGGTCAGAATGGAGACCGATGCGTCACGCGCGAGCTGCTCGAGCGTCTTCACCGCTCGCGCCGCGGAGATGAGCCCGGCGCCCGGCTGCACCAGCGCAGCGGTGCCGGGGGGCAGGCGAAACGGCGCAAGCTTGCCGGCAGCGGCGGTGCCCGCCGCAACCAGGCTGTGCTCGAGTCCGAGCTCCCGTACGGTGGCCAGCGTGCGGTCGAAACTCTCCGTTCCCGGCACCCCTATGTCAACGCCGCCGGTCATGGTCAGAAGCGTCTGCCCGCTGCGCCGCTCGAGCACCCGCCACCAGAGCTCCGCATCCATCGCAAGACGGGCGTAGACAGGATCCTCGTAGCTATAGCGGTGGCCCCTGGTTCCACCGTGAGACGAACCGAAATCGTGACCCGGTGAGTACTGATCCATAAGGGTGACCGCGCGACCCATCTCAGCGAGCTGCCAGGAGACCGCCAGGCCCATGATCCCGGCCCCCACCACAAGAACGTCTGCCTGTGCGGGAAGGCTCATCCGGATATCGGCTGCTTCTGGAACCGGGTTGCCGGAGCGGCCCCCGAGAGGACATCAGCAAGCGAGTGACGCCCGGAAGCTATGAAGGTCTCAATGCCGGCCTCAGTGAGCTGCCGGGCCGCCACGAGCTTGGAGCGCATGCCGCCAAGCCCGAGCGTACTGCGTCCGGATCCGGCCAGAGCCTCTATCTCCGGCGTTACCTGCTGCACCCACTCAATAAGATGGGCGTCATCGTTGTACTTCGGATCTGCAGCGTGAAGCCCGTCCACGTCTGTGAGAAGAAGCGCGCAGTCAACACCCAGATTCACCCCGACGAGCGAGGCAAGGATATCGTTGTCCGTAAAGCTCTTGTGATAATCAAACTCTTCCTTGTCTACCATGTCATTCTCATTGATGACCGGAACGATACCCCTGGCGATATATGCCTGGGCTATCTGAGTGATCGTCTCACGCTCGCGCGCGGTGGCAAAGTTGTGATGGGTGAGGAGGATCTGAGCAACCGACACGCCGCGCTCGCGAAACAGGTCCTTGTAGTACTTCATCAGCCGCACCTGGCCAATTCCAGAGAGGAGTTGCAGGTCGAGCACGTTGGTTGGACGCTCGGTGACACCTTGCAGCTCCATGCCCGCCGCCACGGCACCTGAGCTCACGACCACAAAGCGATGCCCCGCTTCAATGAGCGCGGCCATCTCCCAGACCTTCTGGGCAAGCCATGGAAACCGGATCCGCGCACCGTCACTTATCAGCGCACTGCCAACCTTGAGCAGAATGGTCATGAGAGATCCCGATGTGTGAAGCTCTTCGCACCGCCTGCGTAATCCGAGACAATGTGTCCGTCACCGATCACCCGGTACTGGGTTGTCGTCAGTCCGTCCAGCCCGACCGGGCCACGCGCATGCACCTTACCGGTGGCAATGCCAACCTCCGCACCGAGTCCATAGCGAAAACCGTCGGCAAAGCGAGTGGAGGCGTTCCAGAGCACCGAGCTCGAGTCCACCTGACTGAGGAACTGGCGCGCGGCACTCTCATCCGCACTGATGATCGCATCAGTATGATGCGAACCATAACGATTCACATGTGCTATCGCATCATCCACCGAGTCGACAACCCGTACCGCCAGAACCAGATCGTTGTACTCAGTGCTCCAGTCGCTCTCCTCGGCCGGCTCCATGGATGCGGCGGCCCGGGCCCGGTCGCACCCACGAAACTGCACATCAGGCATTGCGTCTACGATCGCCGGAAGCCAGGAGGCAACATCGGCATGAATGAGCAGTGTCTCGACGGCGTTGCAGACAGCCGGATACTGAGTCTTTGCATCCCGGGAGACCGAGACCGCCATCCCGCGGTCTGCCGCCCGGTCAACGTAGACGTGGCAGATGCCGTCCGCGTGGCCAAGGACGGGGATCCGCGTGTTCTCCTGGATTGTCCGAACAAGTTCGTTGGAACCACGTGGAATCATGAGATCGATGTGATCGTGCAGCGCAAGCATGGTCCGGATATCTTCACGAGTCTCGACAAGCTGCAACGCGCCGGCCAGTTCGGGCGCCGTCTGTTGGATTGCTCCGGCAAAGAGCGCGTGGAGGACACGGTTGGTCGCCAGAGCCTCACTACCGCCTTTGAGAAGAGCAGCATTCCCGCTCTTTATCGCAAGCGAACCAATCTGAACCAGGGCATCAGGGCGCGACTCAAAGATGATCCCTATCACACCGATAGGCACGCGTACCCGCTCGAGCAGAAGCCCGGAGTCGAGCTCTCGCCGCAGCTCCGTAGAACCGATGGGGTCCGCAAGGGCGGCCACGCTTGCCAGGCTCTCAGCCATGACCCTCAGTTTAGACTCGGTGAGCAAGAGGCGCTTGTAGAGTGGCGCCGCAAGCCCCGTCTCTTCAGCCCGTCTGGCATCCTCTGCGTTCGCATGCAGGATCTCTGCCTGATGATCAGAGAGACTCTCTGCCATGGCATGCACTATTGCGTTACGCGTGGCTGCGGTGGCAACGGCGAGCCGGTAGGAAACCTCTCTAGCCGTATTGACCTGTTCGGTGATACTCATGCCCCGAGCTCCCGACTGCGATTGGCTGCGGCGCTCACCGTTCTGCGGATGATCTGATCGTAATCGCTTGACTCCAGTTCAGCGCGCCCGGCGACCGTCGTTCCATTTGGTGAGCTGACCATCGTGACAAGCTCCTCTGGACTGAGCCCCTTGCGCTCGAGCAGCCGGGCGGTACCGCGAAAGGTGGCCAGCGTGAGCTGTGAGGCCACTTCCTGGGGAAGGCCCTCGGCAACGCCCGCGGCAGTAAACGCCTCTATAAGACGGGCAACGAACGCGGGACCAGAGCCCGAAAGGCCGGTCACCGCATCAAGGAGCGGTTCTTCCAGTTCGACCGCAACACCCGCACTCTGAAGAAGCTGCTCAACCAGACCACGGTCCTGGTCGGAGACTCTGTTGCCTACGGCAAAACCGGCAGCCATCTCTCCGACCAGACACGGCGTGTTCGGCATGACCCGCACAACGCGGGCGTCAGGCATGGCGTCCTGCAGAGTCGCTAGCGTCACTCCGGCTGCAATGGAGACCAGAAGCCGGTTGCAGCTCGCCAGCTCCGGAAGCACGTGATCGAGCACCTGCGGTTTCACGGCGAGAAACGTCACCGAGGACTTCTCAACAACCTCGCGGTTGCTTGACGCGAGTGCACAGCGCCGACGCTCGCCGGCAAAGGTGGAAAGGCGTGCGGAATCCACGTCGAAGGCAAGAAAGCTCGCGTCCGTGAAGGCGTCCTCTATTGCCGAGGCGAGCGCGCCGGCCATGTTGCCGGCTCCTGCGAATCCAATCTGCATAGGTATCCTGCCAGATGCTCTGGTTAGATGATGCCGAGCTTTCGGCCCTCTTCTCCGGCAATCTCAAGGAACTGATCAAGCTCAGCGTCCTCATGGATCGCCATGTAACTGGTACGAATAAGACTGCGATTCGGCGGCACTGCAGGACTGATCACCGGATTCACGTAGACGCCACGCTCGAACAGATTCTTCCAGAACATAAACGTCTTCTCATTGTCACCAATGACCAGCGGCACGATCGGTGTCTCTGCGGTGCCCACGTTGAATCCGAGTGAGCTGAATCCGTCGATCATCTTCACCGCGATCTCCTGAAGCCTGGTGACCCGCTCGGGCTCTTGCTCAAGGACGTCGAGCGCACCCATCACCGCACCCAGGTTTGCCGGCGGAATGCTGGCGCTGAAGATGAGGGGACGGGCGAAATGCTTGATGTAGTCGATCACCTCGTGTTCGCCGGCGACAAAGCCACCGATCGATCCAAAGCTCTTGCTGAAGGTGCACATGATGACATCTGCAAGCGAGGGATCGTTGTAGTGCTCTGTTGTCCCTCTGCCGGTAGCGCCAATAACGCCGAGCGCATGCGCCTCGTCCAGGTACAGGGCAGCATTGTAGCGATCGGCAAGCGCTCGAAGATGGGGGAGATCGACAATGTCACCCTCCATGGAGAAGACGCCGTCGGTGACAAGCAGCTTGTTCTCACTAATCGGGATCCTCGAGAGTACCCGCTCCAGATCCTCCATGTTGTTGTGCTTGTAGCGATGAACATTCACCGCGCGGTGCAGACCAATCGTCATGAATATTCCGTCCATGATCGACGCGTGATTGTACTTGTCACTGATCACGTGGTCGCCTCTGCCAACAAGCGCGGAGATGGAACCAAGGTTGGTCTGGTAGCCCGTTGTGAAGCACAACGCAGATTCTTTCTTTACAAAAGCCGCCAGGCGAGCCTCGAGTTCCTCGTGAAGCGCGAGCGTTCCGTTCATGAATCGGGAACCGGAACAACTGGTCCCATAGTGGGCGAGCGCAGCCTGAGCCCGCGCCTTGACACGGGGGTCGCCGGCAAGACCAAGGTAGTTGTTCGAGCCTGCCATGATCAGCTCGCGCCCCCCTATTATGACCTTGGACCCTCGAGCTTCCTCGATGGGGCGAAAAAACGGGTAAAGGCCGGTCTCCCGCGCCTCAGCGGCATCCGTCCATGCAAAGCACTTCTGAAATAGACTCGCGCGGGTTGTCGTGATGCTCATACGCTTCCTCCTCACACCGTGAGATTATCATGCTTTATAGTACCTGCGTTGTTTATCGACATGCAAGAGCCGCCTGAACGCCTTTCTAGAGACCGCGACTGTTGAGATACTCCCAGGCGCGATCAAGGACAAGCTTTGAGGTCTCGTAGGTAAGCAGCTCACGGGTAGACCAGTAGTCGAGCCAGCGATACTCCCGTATCTCTGATCGCTGAACGTGCACACTTGGGCGCCGCACGCGAGAGAGGAAGAAGACAACCTCTTTTCTGCGCTCCTTCGGAGTGAGGTAGAACTGCCGTTCGTAGAAGCTCTCACGGAAGCTTACCAAAAGTCCCACCTCCTCTTTGATCTCCCGCTTGGCGGTCTCCACCTCGCTCTCACCGGAGACCCCGTGGCCTTTTGGGAACCCCCAGTGCCCACCCTTCTCATGAAGTACCGTGAGAAACTCCACTTTCCGAATCCGCCTGCGGTAGATGACCGCACCACAGCTCTTGCGAGTGCCCGACTTCCGCGCGGTCTCCAGCTCCAGTTGCACGCTTCTTGGACGGAATCCAACCGACTCCCAGATCCGAATGCTCTCCTTGTTGGCCTCCGGAACCTCGAGGCGAATAGAGGCGTAGCTTTCAAACTCTTTCTCTCGGAGAAGCTGAAACGCAAGATCAACCCGGGCCTTCTTGGAGACCGAAGTGTTCACGTAGAAGTGTCGTATCTGCACAAACTTTGGGTCGAGCCGGTAGAGCGCGTACCCGGCGACCTGTTCGTCCATCCGGAATATGACCGCCTGGTATCCATCGGTCAGAAACTCCCGCATCCGGATCTCCAGAGCCTCTTCGGTCATACCGGTCTCCACGTTTTGCGAATCCATGAGGGTCTGGTTGAGCCGGGCGAGCAGAGGCACGTCGTGCTCTGTTGCAGGTTCGTAGCGAAGGGTTGCCATCTATCGGGCAGTATGGCGGCAGCGCCTCCGGCAATCAACCGTGTTGCCGGATTCGTCTGCGGTGTCACGCAGCGTGCTGATCTACAAACTTTGCCTTTGTGTCGACAAGTATTAGTTTTTTCCCATGGAATTGAAAGATAAGACATATTTAATCGTCGGAGGATCGAGCGGGATCGGGCTTGAGACCGTACGTGCCCTCGTCCGGGGCGGCGCAGCGGTGACGGTCTGGTCTCGGAGCAAGAGCGACGAGTTGTCGGAGCTGGAGGTCGACCATCAGGAGGTCGATGTCACCAGTGATCTTGATGAACCGACCCTCCCGGAAAATCTGAGCGGCGTGGGCTACTTTCCCGGTTCGATCAATCTTGCTCCGTTTGAACGGTTGAAGATTGATGCGTTCCGCTCAGATTTTGAGATCAACCTGGTGGGTGCAGTCCGTGTGTTTCAACTGGCCGTGCCCGCTATCGCAAAGTCCGGCGGGGGGAGTGTGGTAGCCGTCAGCACGGTGGCCGTACAGACCGGCATGGCGTACCACACAAGCGTCGCGGCGGCAAAGGGGGCGCTGGAGGGCCTGATTCGCAGTCTGGCAGCGGAGTACGCGCCAAAGAACGTGCGGGTAAACGCAATAGCCCCATCCCTGACCAACACGCCTATGGCAGGTCGCCTGGTCAGCACGGATGAGAAACGGGAACGCTCGGCCGAACGCCATCCGCTGAAACGGATTGGATCGCCCGGTGAGATGGCCGCCGCTGTCTGCTATCTGCTCGGTGACGAATCCCCCTGGATGACCGGCCAGATCCTCCACATCGATGGGGGGATGAGCTCCGTACGTTAGTCCAGGCTCCGGCGACCAGGCACCAGATCCCCGCCCCGCGCGCTCCAGTCTGTCATACTCCCGTCGTAAAGCGCGACTGACTGGTAGCCGGCGAGTCTGACGGCGAAGTAAAGCTGCGCGGCGGTGTACCCTACCCCACAGAAGCAGACGACGTGGGTGTCGGGGGAGACTCCTTGTCCGGCAAGCATCCGGGCGAGCTCATGCCGGCTCCTGAGAAGCGGCCTCTCGCTGTCCACGTAGGTCAGCGTGTAGGGGACGGAGATACTCGAGGGAAGCGTCCGTTCGGCAAAGCTCTGTTCCGGCAGCGCATTACAGAGGGTGACCCGTGGATTGTCTATGTATCCAATGACGTCTGCAAAGGTGGCGCAGAGCGGGGGGCGCGGGGCTGGGTAGAACGTGGCGGGGCCGGCCTGTTGCGGTTGCATCTCTACTGCCGCCGTCTCCGCCTCCCAGAGAGCAAAGCCTCCGTCCAGAAGCGCCTTTAACGGATGTCCCAGATAATCCAGGATCCACCAGAGGCGGGCCGCGCGGTAGCTGCCGCCCTCATCGTAGATACAGACACGGGTATTATGGTGAATCCCGCGTGCCCCAAGGGTTGCAGCAGCCCGGTCCGGCTCGACGAGGGTGTGGGGAATCTCTGCTCCGCTGGAAAGACGCAGGGTAGACTCCAGTTCCGACGGACAGAGGTTGATCGCTCCGGGAATGTGGCCCTGCAGGTAGTGAGTGGGATCGCGTGCGTCAATGATCAGAAGATCGTGGGCCCCCACCAGAGAAGCGAGCACCTGGACTGTGATGAGCGGGTCGCGCACGCCTCATTTATACCGGAACGGCTCAGATTGTGATACCGGCGCCCTGATTCCAGAGAGAGATACAATGGCGGACAAAGGCGCGGCGGGAGAATCGCTGTTCAGGCAGACCGATGATACCCGGTTGCGAAGCGTCCATACCGTCTGCGCCTTCGTAGTGGAGTGAACCACCACTGAGCTCTCGAGCCGTCGAGAGTAGCCTCACAAGGGGGGCGGGTCGGTTGAAACCTTCCCACGCCAGCTCGCCGACCCAGGCGGCAGGAACCAGGTCCCAGAGATAGAATCCCGCACTGCCGAACTTCCGCGAGAACGCACCAAACCACTCGCGAATGTACGCCCGAAGCCAGGCAGGGCCGGAAGAGGTGAACAGTGATCCGAGCCCGAAACGGGCACGCAGGCAGAACTGGGCACTCATCACGGTTACCCGACAGGGTGCGGTGAGAACGGACCATGCGGCGCGGGCGTCACTGGAGAGGTTGAGCTCATGCACCTCCCGACGCAGGAATCTCAACGGACGGACGTATCCTCCCATAAGCACAATCTGCTCAAGTCGTTGGAAGAACCCGGGATCCTCCAGTGCGGTACGGTGCAGGTTGGTCAGTGCTCCCAGACCGAGCACGGTGAGACCGGTGGCGCGGGAGGCCGCGCTTAGTGCACCGGAGGCATCATCACCGCCAGAGTAGACCGGCACATCAACCCCGAGCCGCTCGAACAGGGAGACGGTCTGCTCGTACGCCTGTTCGGCACTGCCGTTGCCATGAGTGGCGCTGACACCTACCAGTTCGATATCGGGCCGTCCAAGGAGATAGAGCAGCGTGAGCCCGTCATCAATCTCGCTATGCGGCAGACCCATAGTGTTATCGCAGTCGACAAAGACGGGAGTCTTGACTCTGCTCATTCAATCGATCCGCCGGCAGCTATTGGTCAAATGCTTTAAGGACGAGCACGCCGTTGTGTCCGCCAAACCCGAACGTGTTGGACATGGCGACCCTGACATCCTGCCTGATCGCCTTGTTCGGAACGTAATCCAGATCACATTCCGGGTCCGCCTCTTCCTGATTGATCGTGGGAGGGATGACGCCCTCGGTGATTGCTTTTGCACAGATGATGGCCTCAATACCGCCGGCGGCACCAATGCAATGGCCGGTCATCGACTTGGTGGAGCTTATCTTGACCGAGTGCGCCGCGTCACCAAAGACGTTCTTGATCGCCTTCGTTTCAAAGGGATCGTTGATGGGGGTGCTCGTCCCGTGCGCATTGATATAGTCCACCTGGGAAGGCTCGACGCCTGCCTCCTCGAGCGCAAGCCGCATCGCCTTGATGGCACCGCGACCCTCGGTGTGGGGCGCGGTCAGGTGCTGTGCGTCACAGGTCATTGCGTTACCAACAATCTCTGCATAGATCTTTGCACCGCGTGCCTGCGCGTGCTCAAGGCTCTCAACGGTGAGAACTCCGCCACCCTCACCAATGACGAACCCGCTTCGCTTCGCGTCAAAGGGTCGAGAGCCCTCGGTGGGCCGATCGTTGAACTCTGTTGTCAGCGCGTGGAGCTTGCAGAAGCCCATGACCCCGAGCCTTGTGATGCACGCCTCGGTACCGCCTGTAATCACCACATCCGCCTGGCCGTACTGAATGGCGCGGTAGGCGTTCCCAATTGCGTCGGTTGCTGAAGAGCATGCGGTGGTGATCGCGTAACAGGGTCCCTGACAGTCGAGGGTGATTGCAACGTTTCCCGGCCCCTCGTTGGAGATGAGCTTTGGAATGGTCATGGGGGGAGTCCGGTCGGGCCCCTTGAGAAAGAGCGCCTCGTAACTGCTCTCAAGACTCTCGAATCCGCCAATCCCAACTCCCATGATGACGCCGGTTCGTTCGGGATCATAGTTTCCTTCAAGACCGGCGTCCCGCACCGCCTGAATGGCTCCAGCGACCGCGTAATGGGAGAAGGAGTCCATCTTGCGGGCCTCGCTCTTCTCTATGTACTCGCGAATGTCGAACTCTTTGACCTCGGCCGCGATGGTTGCCGGAAATCCGGTCGCATCGAACTTTGAGATAGTGCCCACACCGCTTGTTCCAGAAGTGACGCTCTCCCACATCTGGTCAACCGTGTTGCCGACGGGCGTAACCGCGCCCATTCCGGTAATTACGACTCGTCTTGCCATGCTACATCCCCAGACCGCCGGTCACGTGTATCACCTGACCGGTCAGGTAGCTCGCCAGATCACTTGCAAGGAAGAGGACGGTTTTCGCTACCTCCTCAGGCTCGCCAATGCGTCCCAGCGGGATCTGGACTTTCAGAGCGTTCTGCTGCTCTTCGTTGAGTTTCTCGGTCATCTTAGTCTTGATAAAGCCCGGTGCAACGGCATTGATGCGCACGTTGCGCGCCGCCACCTCACGGGCCATGCTCTTGGTCAGACCGATCATGCCGGCCTTGGAGGCGGAGTAGTTCGCCTGCCCCGGATTACCAATGATTCCTACGATACTTGCAATGTTGATTACCGAGCCGGAGCGCTGCTTGGCCATTTGACGGACAACAAGCTTGGATATGTAGAAGGCACTGGTAAGGTTGACGTTGATCACGTCATTCCACTCCTGCGCACTCATCCGGAACAGCAGGTTGTCGCGGGTGATGCCGGCGTTGTTCACCAGTACATCAAGGCCGCCGGACTCCTCAAGGACCTGACCAATGGCTTTTTCAACGCTAGCCTCGTCCGAGACGTTGCCTTCAACGAATCCAGCACGCTGTCCGTGCTCCTCGGCCATTGCTTGGTACTCGGCGAGAGACTCACCTTCGGCGAGATCCATATACCAGACTGATGCTCCCTCACGCAGGAACGCGAGTGCGATCTCACGACCAATGCCACGTGATCCGCCGGTAACGAGAGCCTTCTTTCCTTCAAGCAGCATCCTCTTCTCCTTCCCTATAGCGATAAAATCTGATCGACCGTCCCGGCGGGTTTACACTCACCGGACGCGTCAGGATTCGTTTTTTTGTACGCCTTCCAGAGACCCGTGAGCACCTCGCCGGGACCAACCTCAAGAAGCTCCTGATACTCATGGTCCGCTATCACGGCCAGTTCTGCAACCCACCGTACCGGTTGGACCAGCTGCTCTGCGCAGAGTGCGCGAAACTGCTCGCCGCTTTCAACCGGACCGCCGGTGACATTCGACAGCACCGGTTTCACCGGGTCCGCGAAGCGCACCCCACTGAGCGCCTCCTGGAAGCGCAGCCGCGCCTCTTCCATCAGCGGACTATGGAAGGGACCGGAGACCTTCAGGGGAATAACCCGCCGGGCGCCGGCCTCTTTGAGTACCGGCCCGGCTGCCTCAAGCCCTTCGGCAGTGCCGCTGAGCACGGTCTGCACCGGACTGTTGAGGTTCGCCAGATAGGCGCCCTCAACCCCGGCCTCCCGGAGCGCGGTCTCAATGGCCGCGGCGTCAATGCCAAGCACCGCTGCCATCCCAGGCGAGCCGCCCGGGGCATCGAGCGATCGGCTTACCTCTTCCATGATCCGCCCTCGTTCGGCGACCAGTTTTAGGCACGCCTGCTCCTCCAGAACCCCCGCATCCACCAAAGCGCCATACTCGCCAAGACTGAATCCCGCGGTGCCGTCACTCTCTACTCCGCGCGCGATCAGAGCCCGCCGCGCAGCAAGGTTAACTGCAGTGATGGCAATCTGGCTTCTGTCCGTTGATTTGATCTGCTCCTCGCTACCGGAGAAAATCAGCTCTCCAACATTGAATCCGGCGGCATCACTTGCCATCTCAAACAGCTCATGGGTGGTGGGGTAGGAATCATGAATATCCTTTCCCATGCCAACGAACTGAGCACCCTGTCCGGGAAAGAGGAAGCAGCGTCTCATGGGGGTCCTCCAGTAAATCCTCGCGAACGTAACAGGATGGATATGGCGTGTCAAGGCGACCGGGTTGGTCAGGTTTCAGTCGTTTTCAGGGGAACGTTCTGACGGGAAAGAGAAGACAAAGCAGCTACCGGAGTCCGGCACGGAAGAGAGAGTGATCTGACCACCAATGAGCTCAGCAATCTCGTTGCTGAGAAGCAGCCCAAGTCCTGAGCCCGCCTCGCCTTCGGTTCCAGGGCGATGCACTCTCACGCCGCGCTCGAAGAGCTGCTCGGCCTGCTCCGCGGTCATCCCTATGCCGGTGTCGGTTACACTGACTGAGATCGTCAGGCCTGATGAGGCAGCGCTCACGGTAATCAGACCACCTGCAGGAGTGAATTTGAACGCGTTCGCTATAAGGTTCGTGAGAACAGTTCTCACAGCCGTTTCGTCCTGGATTACCTCGAGCGGCCCGGCCTCAAGCCGGGCATTGATGCGCTTTTCACTCATCTCCTCGGAGATCTCTGCGATGATCTGTTCAAGCAACGCCCCCAGATCAAAGCGCGCGAGTGCGGCCCCGTCGCGGGCAATCTGCAACTCACCCCACGCCAGTAGAATGGACATCCGAGCATCGAGCTGTGACACCCGGTCGGCGAGCGAATGAATAAGCTCATCGCGGGCAGCCTCATCCATGGTGGCGTCCCGCAGCAGCCGCAGTCCTGAAACGCAGGCGCCAATAGGGCTTCGCAGATCGTGCGCCAGGATGCCGAACAACTGTTCGCGCCGCCGGTCACGGCGCTCGAGTTCAAGATTCTTCTCTACAAGCTCCTGCCGCAGACGGCGAAGAGAGAGATGGGTGGTCACGCGGGCGAGCACCTCCTCAAACTGAAGCGGCTTGGTGAGGTAGTCCACTCCGCCGGCGGTGAATCCCTCTATCTTGTCACTGGTGCGACTGAGGGCCGTGAGGAAAATCACTGGAACATCCGTGGTTTCCGGCTGGGCATGGATTGCGCGGCAGCTCTCGTAGCCGCTCATGCCCGGCAGGAGCACGTCCATGAGCACAATATCCGGACGGGTCTCCCGTGCCTGCCTGACGGCGGACTCCCCGTCCTCACAGACAAGCACCCGGAACCCCTCTCGCCCGAGATAGTCAAAGAGAAGCTGAAGGTTCACCGGATTGTCATCCACAATCAGGATCGTCGCCTCGGGACGTTCAGACATGGGGCTCCCCCGCGAGCTCTCGCAGCTCCCGCAGTCTGAAACCCTCCGCGTAGAGCGTGACCAGTTGATAGAACAGGACGTACGGGTTACCCGCAGTCGCGCGATCGGCGGCGTACGTACGAACGCCCCCTATGTCTCCAATCTGGATGAGCTCACGGAGCCGGTCGAGCTCGAGGCGAGAAGGCCGTGGAACAGCCGCTGGACCGCTCAGCTCGCTCTCTTCGACGGCCCGCGGGAGCCCGGCGTCCGCCGGGGCGGCACTATCCACCGGGAGCGAGAACCAGAAGCTGCTCCCGCGGCCGACAGAGCTCTGCACGTGGATCTGCGAACCCATCAACCGAATGAGCTCCTGGGAGATACTCAGCCCCAGTCCGGTGCCGCTCCCGGGTTGCTGCCGGCGGCGGAAGGCGACAAAGATAGTGTTCAGGTCTTCCGGTGGAATTCCTGATCCGGTGTCAGTGACAGAGAATCGCACTCGTCTGCCCTTCCAGCGAACGTGGAGTGCCACGCTACCGGCTGTCGTGAACTTGGCAGCGTTTCCAATGAGGTTGTGCAGCACCTGACGCAGGCGCAGGGGATCGGTCTGAATCCGATCGGGAAGCACGGTGCTCCTGATCGTCTGAAAGCGAACATGTGAATCACGAAAGAGGACTGAAACCTCGTCCTCCATCGTGGAAAGAAACCTCTCAAGCGAAACTGCCCCGGGTGCAATAGAGAGCCGTCCGGCTTCAAGCGAATCCTGGCTGAGAATGTTGTCCACCATCTCCATCAGGTGCTGAGCGCTTCTCTCTATGACCTCAACCGATCGCACCCCGGACTCGCCGCCGGCGGCGTGCAACAGCTGTGTGTGGCCCAGGATTGCATTCAGCGGTGTACGCAGCTCGTGGCTCATCCGCGCCAGAAACTCGCTCTTCGCCCGGCTCGATTCATCCGCAATCCGGCGGGCTTCTGCAAGTTCCTCCTGAGATGCGCGCTCCTGCGTGATGTCTATCACCGTTCCCGTCACTCGGGAGGGGACGCCCTCGCCTGCGTGGCGCCGCGCGCGAACGGCGTACCACCGGCGTTCACCGGTAGGCAACGTGAATCGACACTCCAGACGAAGCCGCTCGGCATCCGGCTCGGGCGAGCGAAGCCGTTCACGCACCTCCCGCCGCTGGCCGGGCGATAGGGCGGCGAGCACCGCAGAGAGCCGGATTGAACGCTGTTCTTCAGGAAGGCGAAACATCTGCGGAACCGGTGGATCCACTGATACACGAGCGGTCGGCAGATCAAGCTCCCAGACGCCAATCTGACCGTCGGTCACCGCACGTCTATAACGATCATTGACGACCTTCACCTGCTCGTTCGTCTGCACCTGTGTGGTGAGCACCGCTATCTCTGCGGTGACCGCTTCAAGACTCCGGCGAATGGATTCAGGTACCGCAATGCGCGAACCGGAGAAGAGCTGAATGACCCCGGACACCCGAGACTGATAGACCACCGGCAGAATAGCGCAGCTGTGAAACGTCTGCAGACCGCTGGAGGAGCGAGCGAGCTCTCCCAGCTCTCCACTTCCAAGGTAGATAGGCTGGTGACTCAGACCGGTGCCAAAGGAGTCCCGGTACCACTCATGAGCCGAGCGCACGGGCGGGTTCCCGTGTGCGGCCAGGCGAACGGTCTGCGCTCCCTGAACGGTCTCAACTGCTCCTGCCTCAAAGCCGCCGAGCTCGCAGATGAAGGCGAGCAGATCCGTCAGGCTCTCCTGCCCGGACTGCTTGCGGGTACCGGCAAGTGCAATGTCACGCTGTATTCTGTGCAGCCGTTCCGACCAGCGGAGGGCCTGTTCCACACTTGCACGGTGGATAGCGTTTCCCATCTGGACGGCAACCGTTGAAAAGAGTTCAACAACAACGGGGTCAAGAGATCCAGTGCTGCAGCCCTCTGCAAAACCGGAGCTGGAGAAGCCCCCCAGAAAGCCCCACCACTGAGTTCCGGCAAACACGGGAACCACGAGGAGACAACAGATCCCGTGCCGACCGAGCGTCTCGGACACTGCGGCGGGGCTGGTTGCATGCTGCCAGACGACCGGTACGTTGCGCTCGAGCCGCGTACCCAGTTGCGCCCACAGATCGTCCGTATACGTGAGCACGCGGGGGTCAAACTCGGCGTGCTTCACAGGATCAAGAGGATCTTTCCAGCTGTTTAGCCTGACCGCGGTCTGAGCACCCTCGCTGTCGGGGTAGTTCTTGTAGAGGAAGACTGATGAGAGCGCAAGTGTCCGTCCGAGCGCTCCCACAAGCCAGGGAACGTGACGCTTCCAGCCCGACTGCTGGGCAAACCGACCGGCAGACTCCCGGAGCAGGCCGACGAGTTGCCCGGCAGATGGTAAACGATCACTCTCCGGCGGAGCAGGAGTCTGGAAGAATGAGCGGGGTTGAAAGCTGGAGGACATGGTTCTGCGATAATGTACAATAGTTTAGATTTTTGAGCAAGTGGATACCGGTAGCCGGTTGGTAACGCTTGGACTATACTACAGATAATGCAACAGAACAGGTCCCGTGTCGTCTGGTTCGTCATCATTGCCATTGGCTTCCTTGTGATCGTAGATCCGTTTCGCTGGTTCGAAGGGGACGCGATTCCACGGACGTTGCGGGTCAACTCTGACGTGCGGCAGGAGATGGAATCGTTCCTTGCCCGCTCACCGACTGCGGAGCAGTTTGTGGTAGATGCACTGGAAGAGCACGATCTGGTGCTTATCGGCGAGACCGGGTTCGTCCGGGAGCAGGCGCTCTACCTGACGCGCCTCATCCCCCGGCTCGATGAGGCCGGCGTCCGGCATCTGGGGCTGGTGCATGCGAGCCTTGAGGATCAGAGCCTGATTGATGAGCTTCTCACGGCGAACAGTTTTGATGAGGGGCTTGCTCACCAGATCCTGTTCAATTTTCAGGTAATCTACGGATATCAGGAGTACGTGGAAGTATTCCGATCCGCCTGGCAGGTGAATCGTGATCGTGAACAGGGCGAACAGCCGTTCCGGATAGTTGGGGTAGGCTTCACTCCGGACTACAGCGTTATTGAGACAGAGGAAGACATTAACGACCCGGAGGTGCTGCGCCAGGTGTTCCGGAACGGAATCCCGGACGAGGAGATAGCAGGCGTCATCTCTGAACAACTTGTTGAGCCGGGCTACAGAGCGGCAGTCTATCTTCAGTTTCCACAGGCATTCACCGGATTCGAGCAGCCGTTGTACCGGCAGAACATGGAGGAGCAGGGCTTCCCAAACCAGAAGCGCGCCGGCAACATTCTGCGGGATCGCTACGGCACGCGCGTCATAAGCGCTATTTTCCACACCCCGGTTCGCGAGAGCAGGAGCAGAACCGGCTACGGCTACCCGATCGGCGGAGTACTCGACGACATTATCGCAACCCTGCCGGAGGGCGAACACTCTCGCGGGTTCTTTGTGGCGGACAGCCCGTTCTCAGATGCACCCATCTCCAGCGACTCGCTCGCCCAGGGACTTGAGGAGGAGGAACTGACGTTTCAGCGCTTCACGGATGCGTACCTCACCCTTGGACCTATCGCTTCCTACACCGCGGTCACTCCGATTCCTGATTTCATTGACGAGTCGAACCTGGCCACCGCGCTCCAGGAGTTTCCTGGTCCCAACCCCGGAGATATCTCAGTCTCAGAGATGAACGAGTACATTGCGGCGAATGCCGGTCAGATGACCCGCATCCTCGAACAGTTTGAATAGGGAGAAGAGGATGGCCTGTAGAATTGAAGCGGTGGCCTCGTACCTCCCACCGCGCGTCATGACCAACGACGAGCTGGCGGATATCGTGGAGACCTCTGATGAGTGGATCTCCAGCCACACCGGTATCCACTCGCGTCATATTGCCGGAGATGATGTGGCGGCATCCGACCTTGCCGTAGAGGCCGCCGGCCGTCTCTTTGCCAGGACATCGGTGACACCGGAGGAGATAGATCTGGTGATTCTCTCAACATCTACGCCCGACTACCCTGGACTTCCCTCTACCGCCTCAATCGTACAGGACCGGATAGGAGCCAACAACGCCGGAGCTATGGATATCGTGGCAGCGTGCACAGGCTTCGCCTACGGCGTAAGTACAGCGAAAGCGTACGTTGATTCCGGAATGGCGAAGAACGTACTGGTCCTGGGCGCTGAGGTCTACAGCAGGATCCTTAACTGGAAGGACCGCACCACGTGCGTGCTCTTCGGTGATGGCGCGGGCGCCACGCTGGTAAGCAGATCCGAGACGCCGGGAATCGTGGACGCTGTTCTACACTCGCGGGGAAGTGGAGCGGACAAGCTGCTGCGTCCGGCCGGTGGCTCACGTGAGGCGTACGAGCCGGGCGTCACGCCGATCGAACGGACCAAGCTGCACATGGATGGGCGGCGCGTCTACACTTTTGCAGTATCGGCAATTATCGAGGTGATTGGGGAGCTGCTTGAGCGCAACAACCTGAGCATGGATCAGATTGACTACGTGGTCCCGCATCAGGCGAACGTTCGCATTATTGACGCGGCCTGCAAGCGGGCGCTGTTCCCTCGCGGGAAGTTCTTTGTGAACATTGCACAGTTTGCCAATACGTCGGCGGCCTCCATTCCCATTGCACTCACAGAGATGGAGGAGACCGGGGTACTGAAAAGAGGGGATCGGCTGATCACCGTCGGCTTTGGCGCCGGACTCGCCTACGGCGGTAACCTGCTGGTCTGGTAACGGCGCAGAGCGCACCTCATCCGGACGACAGATCAATCTCCACGTTCCGAAGAAACGTATCCATCTCCCCTTGAAAATCGTTCGTATCCACCGGTACCGCCACCCCCGCCCGCAGGTCGAAGAGTGAGACCGAAACCGGCAGCGCGTAGAGCGCCTCGGTTGCACTCCGGTAGAGAAAGAGCTGAAGCGCATAGTGGTCCGGATCTACACGGCGATCACTCTTGAAGTCGATCACCTGAACACTCTTTGCGTCTGAAAGGATCAGATCGATTTTGCCCCGAACGAGCAGCCGGCGCTCCTTGATGGGCCGAAGCAAAAACGGCACCTCGTGCTCTACCCTCAGCTCTCTTCCACGGGTTCGCCAGAACTGGGAGTGCAGAAATCGGTTCGCCAGCGTGACCGCATCCTGGACAAACTGCTGCTGGAGGAGCGGTGAGAGCTTACGGGAGACCTCCGCGAGTACCGTCGGATCTTCGGGGATCTGAGACGGAAGCGGAGGATTCTGATAGCCTCCGGGCGGCGCATGCTCAATGCAGAGGTGGCAGAGTGTGCCGAATGCCGGAGCAAGCTCATACTCGTCAAGCACCGGATCAATGGGAAGCGGCTCGTAGGTATCCTCCGGCTCGGTCACCTCTTTCCCGGCAACCAAAAGTCTGTTGAGCTCGGTCACCGATATCTGCTCCCGGGGGATCGGGCGCGCGACCACCGGCCCGGCACCGTAACCGATCGCCAGGTCGGAGATGGTGCGTGACCGTGGCCGAACCCGGGCTGCGTACTCGCTTCCCGCTTCAACCGGATCAAGTGTCTGGATGGAGAGACTCAGCTCCGTATCGGTAGCCAGCTGATCTTCCGCTGTCGCGAAGGCCGGCATGATAAGCGCGTTGAGTGAGCCGTCATCCTCCTTGTCCGTCCCAAAAAAGATAAGATGGTTCTCAGCGCGGGTGGCCGCCACGTAGAGCAGCCTCTTCAGCTCCGCCGCCTGTTCAAGGGCGCTCTGCTGGACACCGGCGGCGTAGAGATAGTTCGCCGGCTTCTCCTTCACCGCGCCCTCAGGCACGGAGCCTATGTTAAACGCAGGGCCCAGCTCCCCGAGCCAGTGGAACGGGGCCGCTGTTACCGTGCTGTTCTGACCGGTGTTCTCCGTGTAGGCGGCGATCACAACCGGAAACTCAAGCCCCTTTGACTTGTGGATGGTCATGATCTGGACCCCGTCCTCGTCGGCCCGCAGAAAATCCAGATCGGGGAGACGCTCATTGCGGCCCAGATGGTCCCGAACCTCGTCAAGGAAGGCAGGCAGTCCGCGCTCTTCAAATGAGTGAGCAAGCTCCCAGAGAAGGTCGTAGTACTCCAGATACACCGCGTAATCCTCGCGACGCAACAGGTGGTAGCGGTAGCCCCAGCGGTACCAGATGATGTGCAGAAGCTCAGTTATCGGCCTTCCGGTAGCAGCCCGAATTTCCTCCCAGCGTGCTCGTGCTCGTGCAAGCCGCCGCTGGTCCTCCGGGACAAGCCCGGGAATCTCCGGGAAGAGCGCCGGTTCCTCTGCGAGCAAAAGTCGTGC
This sequence comes from uncultured Spirochaetaceae bacterium, assembly GCA_964599075.1. Classification (GTDB taxonomy): domain Bacteria; phylum Spirochaetota; class Spirochaetia; order DSM-27196; family SLST01; genus SLST01. The sequence continues at coordinate 101,082 of CAZREG010000001.1, forward strand.
AATGGCGTTGTCGGAGAGCCCGGCGAGCGGGCTTCGCAGGTAGCCGGCATAGGCAACCCGATCCTGCGGGTAGAGAGCGAGCTGCAGGATCTGATAGATGTCGTTGGCCGGCGCCTCAAGAAAGAGGCTACGCACTGACTGCGAGACGTAGGGAATGCCAAAGAGCCGCAGCATCCGCTCCAGACGGATCTGGTTGCTGCTGCTCTTGAGCAGAATAGCAATGTCACGGTAGCCGACCGGACGCAGCCCGTCGGCCGGCGAGCCAACCGGGAGCTTTGCTCCATCAACCATGTCCCGGATGGCGGCGGCAATGTAGTACGCCTGGGCATCCGCGTCTTCCAGTGTATCGGCCTCGCCCTGTGGCCGGCGGAGCACCCGCCTGAGACTCACGGAGGCAACCAGATCCGGCGTGGCCTGCCGGTGCTCCAGGGGAAGGAATCGCGCTTCATACGGCTCACTAGCCCCGGCAAAAACCGAGGCAAAGAACGTATTAAAGAATCGGATCAGGCCCGGCTCACTGCGGTAGTTGCAGCCAAGGGCAATCGCGCTTGCTTTCTCGTCAAGCTCGGCAGCCAGTGTCCGGAACACGCTGACGTCTGCCCCGCGAAAGCGATAGATCGATTGCTTTTCGTCTCCGACAAAGAAGAGCTTTGTACCGTCGAGATCGCCGGCGCCCGGACCCGGGGAGGAAAACCGGTCAGACCGCTCGGCGAGCAGGTAGAGAAGCTGCTTCTGCTCCTCATTGTTGTCCTGAAACTCATCGATCATGATGGCGTCGAACCGGCCCTTGTAGTAGGCGCGTAGCTCCTGGTCGTCTTGCAGCACCCGTATGGCAAGCCGCACCACGTCGTGATAACTGAGCAACCCGCTGGTCTGCTTGAGCGACCGAACCTGCTCACCAAAACGGTCGAGAAGCGCAAAGAGCTCACGCTGGACCGGCATGGCGGCAAGCGTTCGGAAGGCGGCGGCACAGAGCGGGACAAGCTCTTTAAGCTCGGTGACCACCTCCTTGAGCAGGAGCACCTCTTCGCGCTTGCTCGCCCCGCAGGTGAGTTTGATAGCCATGAGCTTCTCGAGTGAGAGAGCTGCCGCCTCTCCAACCTGCGGTTCACGGAGGGAATCGGTAACAACCCCGTCGCTTACGAGGAACGGAGTGGCCGCTGCCACCGCGTCCGCAATCTCCTGCGCCTTTGCCACACAGGTTGCTGCTCCGGAATCGAGGGACAGGATGGTTGAGAGTCCGCTCGATATGCTGTTCTCAATTCCAGAAAGCGCGCTTACAACCGCGGCCTCCTGACGGGGAAGGCAGCTGGAGAAGCCGGGTGATTCCGCAGCGCCGACATGCTCGGTTGCCAGCACGGAGAGTGCGTCCCACGTCCGTTCAAACCCGTTGAGGCGAATCACTGCAGCAAGCCCCGGATTGCCCGCGTGCTCGCGGAGGAACTGCAGGGAGAGAAGCCGACTGCTCGACCGTAACGCCTGCTCATCAATGACAAAGCTTGGCGGGACTCCGTAGCGCGCGCAGCCGTCGCGTGCCACAGCACCGCAGAAGCTGTCCACGGTTCCAATAAAGGCGTCATCAAAGCGCGCGAGCTGGTCCGCGACAAAGGCACGCTCACGCTGGGCGACAAGCGCCCCGTAGATGCGCTCGTACATCTCTGCTGCGGCTTTTCGGGTGAAGGTGAGCGCGAGAATCCGTGAGACCGGGATCTTCTTCTCTACAACGAGTCGAATGTAGCGGCTGGTCAGGACAGAGGTCTTTCCGCTGCCGGCGCCGGCGCTTACCACGGCGTTTGTATCTACGGTTACCGCCCGCCGCTGGTCTTTATTGAGATTGAGTTCCATGCTACCTCACCACGAATCCTGCGCGGCAGACGCCACGAAAGGGACACGAGTGACACCGCTCGCCACACCGGTAATCCCCGGCTCGCAGAGAGGCTGCCATGAGGCGAATCCGGTCGCGGAGAAGCTGTTGGACCTCCGTCATCCGCTCACGACTCATCATCGGTTTTCCTTCCACCGGATCGTCCGGATCACAGATGACGGGAATCAGTCCCTGCTTCTCCAGGCTCACGAACGCCGCAGTCGTGACCCGCTCACCGTGGGCCTGGAGCAGCATGAGGTAGAGCGCCACCTGGACCGATTCGAGCGCGAGCGCTTCTTCAATGCGCTGATCGTAGGGAAGCTGCGCCACTCCTGTGGGAGTCTCGCTTCCGGCGTTAACTGCCCGCCGGGCCGGTGCTTTGCCTTTTTTGTAGTCGACAAGGGTAAGCGTGCCGTTCTCCGCACGGCTGACTCGGTCGATCCGACCAACAAGCACTACCTGCTCGGCTTCAATAGTCGTGCGCTCCCACGCCTCCACGTACTGCGGCAGGTGTCCGTTCATCACTCGCGTGTCCAGTTGGAGCACTCGGTCCAGGACCCGCCTGTAGAGCTCCACCCGAGCCGCGTGGGCCTCCGCAGGAATCATTCCGTGCATCTGTGCAAGCCGCTCCTGCAGCAGATCGTGCACCCGTTGCTGATACTCAGCGAGCCGCTCCGCCTCAAAGCGGCGGCCCTGCTCACCAAGCTCGGCAAAGAACCGCTCGAGCGTATCATGATAGAGCGTCCCGGTCTCACGTGGACTGTCGGGGTCGATAGAGAAATCGAACTCAGAGAGCTTCAGGGGCCGCTCAAGGAGATATCCAAACGGACAGGAGAAGTAGGTCTCCAGGCTCCGTGAGGAGAACAGCAGCATCTGGGCCTGTCCCTCCGGGCGCTGCGCATCAAGAAGCAGATCGCGAAGCTGCGAGTCATCTATCTCGTGTACGGTATAGTCGGGTCCGGTACGTCCCTCTGCCTCCGCATAGGCTGCCGCGCCGTCACGCTGGAGAGCGTAGGCCGGCAGCTTCTCGGCCGCCGCGTCCCAGTTGAGCTCCTGCTCCCACAGGTCGTGGTGGTGTGGCTCTGCGCTTTGAATTGCATCGTGGATGACAAAGGGACCCGGGGGAAGCACCGGGCCGCCAAAGGTCTCCCGGCTTCCCGAAATATGCACCGCTGCGCCTGAGACCGCATACGCTCTGACAAAGAGCTCGGAGAGTTCGCGCCCACCAAGCTGATCCCCAATCTGTTCCCGCTGTGCCTCTGAAAGGAAGGGGAACGGGTCAACACGCACAGAGACGCCGCCGTTGTGGGCATTCATGACAAAGTGGTGGGCCGGGTACATGGCCGCGCCAACCCGGTAGGGTGCCACGGTGACGCCGCGCTCTCTTCCTGCCGGAACGTAGCTGGTTGTTTCCAGTCGCTCGAGCCAGAAGCGAAACGGGTCGGGAACGGTTATCCCGTGCTCCTGTTCAAGACGAGCGAGGGTACGCAGCTCCTCTACTGCCCGTTGGAGCACGCGCTCATCGTCCGGGTTCCAGGAATCGGAATCAAACACCTCGGAGGCAAACCGCAGGTAGCGCAGACGCAGCTCACGGGCATTGGGCGCGTTCACGATACCGGGAAGGGCTCGCCTGAGCAGATCGATCAGATCCCGCGACGGACCGGGGGGTATGCGTCGCCAGCGCTCGTCGCACCGCTCACTGCCGCCTATGGCGCCGACGCGGATTCCGTTCAACACCGCTTCCGCGTTTGCTCCATACGCTATCCAGGGAACCGCCGGAGCCAGCAGGAGCGACTTCAACGCCTCAGCGGAGAAGCCGGACTGCACAACCTCCTGCATTGCACGCAGCAGTCGACCTGCCGCGCTGCGGGTAAGAGGCACGCCTGCGGCAAAGCTCACGGGCACACTCAGCCGACGTGCCATCTCTTCAATCCGTGGGCGAAGCTCATCAAGCTCACAGACGGTAAGCACGATCTGGTCTGCAGGGGTGCCTGCATCAAGGAGCGCACCAATACCAAGCATCACCTCACGAAGCTCCAGCCGGCTGTTGCGGAACCAATCCATCGGTGGCGGCGAGGCAGCAGGCACCGGCACAACCGGACAGGCCGCCAGAGCGCCGGCGAACTCCGGCCAGTCTTCAGCAAGCTCGGGCATCACCAGCAGATAGTCACCACCGGTGAACGCGGGAGCGGTGGCCAGCCAGCGGGGCTCATAGAGCCCGTACTCGTCAAGAAAGTGTGTGTATCGGTGTGAAATGTGTGAGAGATCGGTCTTCAATCCGGTGAGCCAGCTCGCAGCGCTTTCGTCGGGATCGACCGCCTCAAAGGCGCGGAGAGCCGGAAGGGTGCGGCCAATCAGGCGAGCAAAGCCACCGGCGTTCCCGGCGTGCTCAGGGCGGACGATCCAGCGAAGGAACGTTGACTCCGCGTTCTCGCGAAGAATCTGACGGACAAAGAGCTCCCGCCAGACGGTGTTCACCGGCAGCCGCTCGGTACGAAGCTCGAACGCCTGCTCCTTGAATCGGTCCCAACTGAGAAACTGATCCTCCCGAACCGCCGTCAGGACACCGGTCAGAAGGAGATAACGCCGCCAGTAGTCGGCAGCGAGCTCACTGGGAAAAACGACCGGTACTCCCTCCACGGCCGCCTGAGAGATTCTGTGAATAACGGGATTGGCTAATTCAGACACGGAATTCGCCGACATTGTACAGTGTGGAGGACGCAATGAACAGACAGTACAAGGTGAAGGGCGTCACGGCAGTAGAGACCATCATTGAGCTTCTCGCCGAGCATCAGGGTGGTTATGAAGTTCGGTTAACCAGCATCAGCGAACACGGGACCCGTGAATCGTGTGAGTTTATAAGCGAGGAGCTGCTGGAAAGCTGTATCCGTACCGGTTACGTCACCGAGATCAAACAGCCGGCCGCCGCACTCGCGGTCTCTGCCTGACAGAAAGAGCTTTTCCTCCCGATCTAGCCTGAACTCCCTTCCGAACCGGGTTGCGTTTCAGTCGTGAACTCTTTATTATACGCGTATTGGACATAATGGGAGTATCCATTGTCAACCGCTGCTGAACGTTTGCCCCATACGGGTTCCCCGGTTTCCTATCTCATAACTGCCAGACCGCCACGCCCTGGCGATCGGCAGGTACGAATCCAGCTTCTTCGGCTGGTTGCGATCGCTACCGCGGTTGCTATCTACCTGGCGGGCTACCTGACTGTACGGCCCGGGCCAGGCAACATCTACTCCAGTCTGGTAATCCTGCCGGTAACGCTCTCTCTCTTCTACTTTGGAGCGCTCGGCGGCACACTCTCAGCCTTTCTTGTACTCGGCATAAATCTGCTCCTGCAGACCTCCGTGGAGGGAGGCTCCGCTTTCGAGACTTCACGCATTATCATGTCGCTGATAACGCTTTCCTACGGAGTCTCAGTCGGGGTACTCCGTGACGCAGCGGTACGGGGAGGGGCGTCACAGCGTCTTCTGCGCTCAGCGTTCGAGGCTGCCCAGGACGGGCTGTGGGAGTATCACATCCTCAGTCGGACGCCCTTCTTCAGCCCACGCTGGTTCACCATGCTCGGCTATGAACCGAACGAGTTCGCACACACCCTGGAGAACTTTGCCTCGCGGATCCATCCGGAGGAACGCGAGAGCACTCTTGAGAGAATCACGGAGGTTGCGGAAAAGGGTGAGTATCAGTTTTCCCTGAGCTTCCGCATGCGTGCTCGCGACGGATCCTACGTCTGGATTCTCTCACGGGGCAAGGTGGTGGAGTTTGACAGGGACGGAAGGGGAGTCCGAATGGTTGGAGTCCACTCGGATATCAGCTCCCTGAAACAGGCGGAGGCGGATCTTGTCCACCTTGCCTATCACGACCAGCTCACCGGACTCATGAACCGGAAGGCGTTCTATGAGCACGCGGAGCAGACCCTTGACCAGGTAAGGCGCCGCGCAGATGACGGCCAGTGCGCCTTTCTCCTGCTGGACCTGGACAACTTCAAAGACGTGAACGACAGCTATGGCCACGACTTTGGCGACGAGCTGCTGCGAGCCGCTGGAGAGCGGCTGAAGGAAAAGCTGAGGCGAACCGACCTGCTGTTCAGGCTTGGAGGAGACGAGTTTACTGTCCTCCTCACGCGGATCACCCGGCCAACAGACGCAGCGCTTGTCGCAAGCAATCTGGTCCGCTCCTTCGCTGAACCGTTTTTCATCCGCGAGCACACGATCTACACGGCCATCAGCGTAGGGATTGCGGTCTTTCCGCGCGACGGGGACAATGTCGCAGAGCTCGTGCGCAAAGCTGATACGGCACTCTATGACTCAAAGAGTGAGAGAAACACCTATCGCTTCTACACGTTAAAGATGCAGAACGAAGCGATGGACAAGATGGAGCTCATCGGGAGCCTTCGCGAGGCGATAGAGTCTGAGCAGCTGCGGCTCCACTACCAGCCGATTTTCGCCGCAGACGGGATCCTTACCGGAGCAGAGGCGCTTCTGCGCTGGGAGGACCCGAAACGGGGGCTTCGGATGCCCGGGGAGTTTCTGCCGCTGGCGGAGGAGACCGGTGCAATAATTCGGATAGGCCGATGGGTGCTGCTGCAGGCGTGTCTGGACGCAGAACGGTGGAATGATCTTGGGCTGGACCTGCAGATAGCAGTGAATCTCTCACCAAAACAGGTAAGCTCACGATCAATTGCAGACGACGTGGAGCTCGCCATTGCCGCGAGCGGACTTGATCCGTCCCGGCTCGAGCTCGAGCTTACTGAGAGTTCGTTCATTGAGCCGTCGGAGTCGAGCTCAACCCTGCTGAACGACCTTCGAGCACGGGGAATATCGATCGCCATTGATGACTTTGGAACCGGCTACAGCTCGCTGAGCTATCTCAAACACCTGCCGGTAAACATTCTCAAGATCGATCGTTCGTTTGTGATCGGTTTGCCGATGGATTCGCAGGATGTCTCTATCGTGCGATCGGTGGTGGCCATGGCACACGGATTAGGACTGAACGTGGTAGCGGAAGGGGTTGATGAGGCCGCACAGGTAGCTTTCCTCAAGGAACTCGGTTGCGACTTCTTTCAGGGCTACTTCTTCGCAAAGCCCATGCCGGCACAGCACTTCCTTCAGTTCGCAACGGCACATCGGACGTCAGCTCAAAGCAAGTCTGTCGGCAGCGCGGAGAGCAATCAGGAACGATCCTATGAGGAGGAACTGAAGTAGCGCCGGTATCAAAAAGGCAACCCGCACGCTGAGATGCTCGGCCATGTAGCCGACCAGCCACTGAAAAAGCGCCGCTCCTGTTGATGCACCCATTGCCATGACTGCGGTGACCGTTCCCGCGCGCCCCGGGACACGGTTGTTGAGCTCTCCCATCACGTGCGGAAACACTCCGGCAAACGAGATGCCGATCCAGGCAAGCACAAGAAACGCCAACGGTGCGGCGTTTACCAGAACAAAGATCAGCACGGCAACAGATCCGCTGAGACCGGAAATGATGACCAGCGTCCGGCTGGAGAAACGTTCCCCGAGCTGGGCGTTGAGGTAGCGTCCGATCATGACGAAAACCCACACCACCGAGAGGCCTGCTCCAGAGAGCGCAGGCGAGAGCTCAAGTTCCGTCTGGAGGTAGTAGACGACCCAGCTCGAGACACCCACCTCAGCCCCAACATAGAGCAGAAGCGTCAGCGCTCCAAAAAGCACGTGCGGCATTGCAGCAACGGGTAGCAGATTCTGGAGAATCGTCTCTGAACGCGCCTCCCGTCCGCTACGACGCGGGAACCGGCTCCGCAGTGTTACCAGAAAGAGAATGCCTGTAGGAACAAGCGTGAAGAAGAGGATGGGGCGCCACGCTCCGGTGGCGTCAATGTAGAGACCGATCAGCAGCGGACCCAGAAACGCGCCAATGCTGAAGAACATGTGGACAAGATTCATCAGACCGTGTGGAGAGCGGCGGGTAGTCACCAGTGTAGGCATGATATTGACGCCGGTCTCCACAAACGAGCCGCCGAGGTGAAGCAGCAGATTGGAGATGACTGCCACAAAAAACGCCGGGGCAACCCCGAAGAGTACCAGTACGCCTATCTCAATCAAAAATCCGGCCAGCAGAGCCGCGCGAACGTTTATCCGGTCCGCCAGCACCCCCGCAAAAACCGGCCCCATGATGAATCCAACCGAGCCCATCCCGAGCAGCAGGCCTGCAAGTGACTCTCCAATCCCAAAGGTGGACATGATATTGGGGACCATGGGGCCCACGAGAAGGAGAATGACCCCGTGTTGTGCCATGGCTGCAAAGCTCAGCCCGATGGTGGTTCGGTCCTGCGTTCCCATGATTGCGGGAATCTACCACAACCACGTGAGCGCGAAAAGCGATCAGCCCCACTCGCGAAACGGGTTTTTGTCCTTCTTTCGCGCTCGGTAGCGCTTCCACGGTATCCGGCTCCAGCCGCTGGCCACAAGGAACCGGACAATGTCCGGCCGTCCTGAGTAGCGCGCTCGCCGGTCGGCACCTCTGGCGGCGAGAATGATGGGTTTTCCCTTGAACACCGGCTCGTAGCGTTCACGCGCAACGCGCAACGACTCCTCTCCGGAATCGAGCACCGAGGGATCCACCTCTACAACGGCAAATGTAATCCCCTGCTCATTGATGAGCGCACCTCTGAAATCGATTCTCTCCTCTTCCACGCACGATAGGGTACTCCATTTACGGCGAAAATGCTGAGTCGGGCCGGTAAATGCGTTACACTGGAGGTGACGGAGCAGGATGTGGGGTTGAGCTTGACATCGGTTCGGCAGGGACCTACTATTCACAGACAGTTTTGGGGGTGTAGCTCAGTTGGCTAGAGTACGTGAATGGCATTCACGGGGTCACGGGTTCGAATCCCGTCACCTCCATAGTACGTAGCATGGCACGGATATTCAGAAACACCATTTCCGGTCTCTTTGCAGAGGAACTTGACCCGGAGATAGCTGAACTCATCGGGGGATCCGGGGATGACGATGCCCCTGACTTTTCCGCACTCTTTGATGAACCATCCGATGACAGTGAGGAAAGAGAGGCTTCAACTCCTGAAGTCGACATGTCGCTCACCACGTTTACCCGTCCCGAGCAGCTGGAGGGAGACCCAAATCCCGTCTTTTCCAACAAGAACTACTACAAGATTGCGCTGACCGGTGAGGGTGAGGCGTCAAAACGGGTTCATGTGACCTTAGGCGAGTTTCTCAAGGCGGAGGATCCGCAGGACCGTTCCATGCATCGTGGGCGGCTGATTCCGGCGTTCTGGGAGCTCTTTCGAAGCATCGGCGCGAAGATCAGCAGCAACCTCGAGCCACCAAAGCAGATGTTGCTTCGCTTTGGCATGCTGCTGCCCACAATGGTGAGCACGGATCAGCGCACCATGCTCAGCAAGGTTATCACAGAAAACCGGACGAACGAGCCCATCTACTACGCGGATGAGTGGCTCCTTGAAGTGGCGCGCGGTCGAATCAACGTGTCCGCAACGGACGAGACAAAGCCGAGCCAGCGGCGCGAGCCGCAGAAGATCAACGCGCAGCTGGAGAAAACACGGGGAAAGCGCGACGCGCAGTTAAATCTCATTCGGACCAGTGTCCAGGAGATGGAAGGGCTTGAAGCAGAGCTGCAGCAGAAGATCGAGTCAATCTGTGATCACGATCGACTACCGGAGTATGAAAATCTGCCGGCGCCTTACAACGAAGTGCAGCGCAGTGCGATAGGCGAAGTCAGTACCATCATGCGTCGGCTTGCAACGGTGAACAAGGAGCTCGCACGCAACTATAGAGAGATCGAAGAGGTCAACGACCAGCTGAATCAACTTGAAGAGCGGGAGCAGGAGGTAGGAGCCGTCCAGGTTGACGCGAAGAGCATAGAGGAAGAGGCAAACACCATACGGCAGATGACAAAACTCTGTGTGGGACGACAGGGAAATCACTTCCCGCTGGTGATGAAACAGTACCTCCGTGCTGCCCTGTTCAATATCGGAACACGGGAGAACGTGCTCAACACGCTCGCGGACGTGGAGTATCTGGACCCCGGGCTGTTCCTGCGCACCTTCAAGATGCAGACCAACCGGATAGTTCCCAACGTTGTCCTGCTTCCCTGCTACGGCGATCAGGGAATCTGCTGGGAGCCATTCGAGCGCTACAACAGAGCAAGCAGTCGCGGCAGGCTTGCCATTCCCATGTACCCAAAAGAGTTGAAAACGGCGGTTATTGCGGCCCTCGGTGACCTGCGCTGGCAGATTGCGAAAGAGAAGGCCCAACACTACTGGATGGAAGAGGGGCTGACGGGTCGCTACTACGAGAGCTTTGAAAGCCGCAAGATGCGTGGGGACGTCAAGGACTCATTTATCGGGGACTACATACTCTGGATCACCAAAGAGAGTGAGGGCACCCAGAAACTTGAACGTGAGGTGCGGGATATCTTCTGGCGTTTTATGCCGTTCCCGCAGGAAGTGAAGGACAAACTCAAGAACCGCGGCTTTGTCTACGCGGAGCTTCACAAGAAAGACATCAACCGAAGCATGTCCGACGGCTACTAGATTCTACTCTTTCTTTCGACCCCGGGAGAAGATGGGATCAAAGTAGGTATCAAGGTCCCACTTGTTCGAGATCCATTTCACAAGTCGATTGTAGAGAAAGTAGGTCAGCGCCACGGAACCGATCAGTATCACAATAAGTGCAATCTGATTCCCCTGTGGTCCAATCCGGCTCGCCAGTGTCACACCGTAGAGGGCAGTCAAGCCGAGAAACAGAAGTGCGATCATTACGATATTCAGTAGCGTGGCGCCCGCCATAAAGAGCACGGTGTTAGCTTTTTTGTTCACTTGTGGATCCTCCCTTCTGTTCTCGTCGGGCCTCTACAAGCACACTCACCATGAGCAGGATTGCGCCCACAACCACGCTTGCATCCGCCACATTAAACGTGGGCCAGCGCTCCCACCCAAAGATTCCGTAGAACTTGACATCCACCCAGTCCACCACGCCGTCAGGCCGGAAGATTCGGTCAATGATATTTCCTATTCCTCCGGCAAGAATTGAGGCGACCGCCCAGCGCTGGAAACGGGTGAACTCGTCGGAGCGAAAGTAGTAGACAATCAGCGCCACTATGACCAGAAGCGGCAGCGCAACAAACATAATTCGCCGCACTCCCTCACTCAGACCCCGCCCGATACTGAACGCTATGCCCAGGTTTCTTACGTGGATGATCCGAAGAAAGTCTCCAAGGACTTCAATGATGGGGCCGCCGAACTCCAGCCGGCCAACCTCCGCCACAATAACCGCCTTGGTTACCTGGTCGATTGCTACAAGAACAAGCGTGAGAATCAGCGGTGTGAGTAGAGCCTTGGCAGACTGTGATTTCTCTCTCATTATAGCCCCGTGGGTAGGTCGATAAAAGTGTACTCCAGACCAAGCTGCTCGGCGAGGTGCCGACCGACCGCTCTCACACCCCATATCTCCGTATTGTAGTGCCCGCCAAACATAACATTGATACCGGCCTCCATACAATCATGATAGATCACGTGGCTGGCGTCGCCAGTGATAAAGAGGTCTATCCCGCAGGCAATCGCCTCACGAGCGCTCTCCGGTGCGCCACCCGAAACAATGGCAACCGTCTTATTCTCGCCCTTTCCCATTGGCAGCATGCCGAGTGGCTCGCTCGCGCTTGAGAAGAGAGCCCGTGCTATCTCCTGCATAGACGCCGGCTGAGGGAGGGTTCCCGACCACCCTATGGGCACGCCCTTGTAAGCTCCAAACGGCTCCTGATCCTGAAGGCCGATGTGATTTGCCATCTGAGCGTTGTTCCCCAGAGGTGCGTGGGCGTCAAGCGGCAGATGCACGGCGTAGAGCGCGATGTTCGCGTCGATTAGCTTCTTCACGCGAGTGTAGTGGCTCCCGGTCACCGCGAGCGGGCTGCCCCAGAAGAATCCGTGGTGAACAAAGAGCAGATCCGCACCCCACTCAGCGGCGCGATCTATGGTCGCCTGCGCGGCATCTACGGCGACCGCAACCTTTTTCACCTCTCTGTCACGGTCACCAACCTGAATACCGTTGAGACTCGCGTCCATGCGGGCATAATCCTCAAGGTGCAGCAGCTCTCTGAGATAGTCGTCAAGCTTGGAAAGAATCATAGTGTGGAAGATACGGGTCGGAAGTCCACCGTACAACCCTGATCGCCTCTCCCACGCCGGCAGAGAGATGCTATGATTCAGCCGGATTGATTCGTATACTCTCTGTATATGGCTGATCAGTCCAGCGGTTCCTCCTCTTCTGCCGGTGCACGAGCGACAGTTGTAAAGAACACCGGCAAGGAGCTCAGCTATGAAGAAGTGTCGTTCTCAATAACCGGGGACGACATGGAGGCGCTCGACGACGGCTCGGAGCACTTCGATATCATTGGCCAGCCCCGGGCGCTTCGGGCGCTGCGACTCGCCATAGATATCGACGGGAAAGGCTACAACATCTTCGCCACCGGGCTCGCGGGCACCGGCAAGCGCACGGCAATCATGAAAGTGCTCAAAGACTTTCACCCGCGCAAGAGCCGTCTGTACGACCGAGCGTACGTGCACAACTTCAAGCAACCGGACAAACCGCGACTGCTCACCTTCTCTCCCGGTGACGGAACAAAGTTCCGGTCGGCCATGGTAGAGCTGATCGACAGCTTTCGCCGCATCATCACCGCGCTCAGCGTGGACCAGAACTACAAATCCGAGCGAGACAAGCTGGTCCTCCAGGCTGAAGGCCGCGAGACTCAGGCCGTGACGGAGTTTGAGCAGCGGCTCAACCAGGAAGGCTTCGAGATCGTTCAGGTTGAAGAGGACGACGATCAGCGAACCGATATTGCGCCTATCATTCAGGGTGAGAGTGCCAGTTTTGACGAGCTGCAGAGGCTGGTGAGCAAGGGAGAGCTGGAGAAGTCCGCCTGGAGCGAGGTGCGGGAGAAGTACTACCGGTTCATGGACGAGATGAAGCTCATCTTCCAGAACCTGCGCAGCGAGCGGGTTTCGGTGGAGGAGAGCCTGCGGGCAATGCAGATGGATCTGGTTCGCCCGGAGCTTGAAGCAGAGCTTGCGCGTCTGCGCCTGGAGTTCCCGGATGCACGGGTACACAGCTACTTTGACGACCTGCTTGAGGATGCGCTTCAGAATCTCCAGTGGTTCAGAAATTCAGAGGACAGTGGAGATGATGAGAGCGAACCGGCGCCACTGTGGCGGTACGGGGTCAATCTGATCGTAGATCACTCGGAGACCAGGCACACCCCGATCATCTTTGAGAGTCACCCTGATTACCAGAAGCTCTTTGGAACCCAGGAAAGTGCCGGTGATCCCACTGGTGAGCGGCTGACCACCTTTCTGCAGCTCCGGGCGGGGTCGCTCCTGCAGGCGTCAGGAGGATTCCTCATTCTCAGAGCGGAGGACATTCTCAGCGACGAAGAGTGCTGGAACACGCTCAAGCGGGCTCTGCAAGACGGCGAGACGGAGATCCGTGCCCCGCAGAATCCGTTCAATCCGGGGCCCTCATTGAAGCCGGAGCCCGCGAAGATCAACGTGAAAGTGATCATCATGGGCAGTGAGAACATCTACGACTATCTCTATAACCTGGACGAAGAGTTTCAGAAGCTGTTCAAGGTACCCGCAGAGTTCGACTCGGTCATGGTGCGAAGCGAGCAGGCGATGCGCGAGTACATCGGTTTTATCAGGATGATCTGCCGGGATGAGGAACTTCGAGAGATCGATCACGATGGCATGGGAGCGATTGCAGAATACGGGGTGAGATTGAGTGAGTTCCGAGATCGGCTCTCGACCCAGTTCTCGAAAGTGGCCGATTTGATTCGGGAGGCTGACTACTGGGCCACCCGTGAGCACCACGGTCGGATCAGCCGGGCTGACGTGGAGCGGGCACTTGCTGAGCGCTACTATCTCTATGACCTGCCGGAGGAGAAGATTGACGAGCAGATCCTCTCCGGCGAACTGCTGATCTCCGTACAGGAGCGCGCGATTGGAAGGATCAACGGGCTCGCAGTCCTTGACCGCGGCTACTATGCGTTTGGCCGTCCCATGCTCATCACCGCACGAGTCTCCCCGGGTAGCGACGGCATTGTAAACATTGAGCGGGAATCAGGACTCTCCGGTGAGATCCACGACAAGGGCGTCTACATCCTTGAGGGATTTATCAAGAGCACGTACGCGACCGGCTTCCCGGTTTCGTTCAACGCCAGCGTGGCGTTCGAACAGAGCTACGTGGAGGTGGATGGAGACAGCGCAAGCTCAACAGAGATCTACGTCATTGTGTCCGCCGTCACCAACGTTCCGCTGCGACAGGACATTGCCGTGACCGGCAGTGTGAACCAGATGGGTCAGATCCAGCCGGTGGGCGGAATCAGCGAGAAAGTCGAAGGATTCTACGAGGTTTGCAAAAAGCTCGGGCTTTCAGGTACGCAAGGCGTTATCATTCCCCGACAGAACCTCCCGAACATTATCCTGAAGCGTGAGCTTCAGGAAGCGGTGAGTGCCGGGTCGTTTCATATCTACGCTATAGAAACGATCGACGAAGGGCTTGAGATCCTCACGGGGATGGAAGCGGGGCTCAGAGGAAGTGACGGTCACTATCCGAGCGGCTCCCTGAACGCCCTCGTTGAGGAGCGGCTGAAGGCTATGGCGTATCTGGTCAAAGAGTTCGGCGACGGTTGACAGGAGAGAGTGCTGACTTATACTGACGGTCAGAAAATCTAACCGTCCCGGGGCGAGGGAAATGGCAAAACAGATAGAAACAGAGAAGGTTCTTCAGGCGGCACGCAGTGCTGTTCCACTTACCGTCCGCTCATTCACACTGCCACACGAGACTGAAATCTATCTGGAAGAGATTCTTGGCCTCTTTCTCAAGGAGCTCGGCCAGGATCGATTAAAGGACCCGCTGGCGTACTGCCTGCGGGAGCTTGCCGTCAACGCCAAGAAGGCCAACACAAAGCGGGTTTACTTCACGGAACGGGGTCTGAGTCTGGGCAACCCGGACGACTATAAGGAAGGAATGAGGGACTTCAAACAGGAGACGCTGGACAACATTCAGCACTACCTGGAGAAGCAGAAAGAAGCGGGACTCTACATAAAAGTGATCTTTCACACCAAGGCCGGCAGGCTGGACCTCTACGTCTGCAACAACACCACGATAACCCGTGACGAACAGATCCGCGTGCATGACCGTATTGCGCGATCGCGACAGTTCGAGTCCCTCGAAGAGGCCATGACAACGGTCCTTGATGACTCAGAAGGTGCCGGTCTGGGGATTGTCATCCTGGTGCTCATGCTCAAGAAGATCGGTCTTGATGAGGACGCGTTCGACATAGACGTTCGAGGCGGTGAAACGGTTGCCCGGATCGTGATCCCGATGGATCAGGTGAAGGCAGACAACCTGGACATGATCAGTGAGAAGTTGGTCGAGGAGATCGACAGTCTGCCCCGATTCCCCGAGAACATTGTTGGCCTGCAACGCAAGATTGAAGAACCAGAAGCGGAGATCGCAGAGATTGCCCGAATGGTTGCCACCGACCCCGCACTCACCGCCGACCTGTTGAAGATCGTGAACTCCGCAGCGTTCATGCTACCAAAACGGGTGGACAATATTGCTGAGGCAGTCAAACTTGTCGGGCTGCGCGGCCTGAAGAACCTGCTCTATCAGTATGGGGCGCAGAAGGTGCTCGGCTCCGGAACGCCTGAGACAAAGGAACTCTGGAGCCACAGCTACAGAACGGCCTATTACGC
Organism: uncultured Spirochaetaceae bacterium; assembly: GCA_964599075.1. GTDB lineage: Bacteria > Spirochaetota > Spirochaetia > DSM-27196 > SLST01 > SLST01. Next base: position 116,711 of record CAZREG010000001.1, read on the forward strand.
GTTTAAGCTCGCCAGCAAAGTCACGCGGAAGCGGGAAATCCTGGATGACGTCTATGCCGGCGGCATCCTGCACGACATGGGCAAGATAATCTTCAGCTCCACCCGCCCTGAAATGATAGGACGCATCGAACAGTTCTGCCGGGACAAGGAGATACCGTCGGAGCTCTTCGAGGACCTCTCCCGCGGCCTGAATCATGCCGAGATTGGTGCCCGAATCGCACGAAAGTGGAACTTCCCGGATGCACTGGTGAACGCTATTGAGTACCACCATCATCCAGCAGACTGCCTGCCGGAACACAAGGACGTTGTCTACACCGTCTACATGGCGAATGTGCTCGCAGATCCCAAGCACAAGAACTACGACTTTGATCAGTTTGACCAGGACGTACTCGCGGAGTTCAAGATCCGTGACCCGGAGGGCATGGACACCATGCGCTCCCGACTGGAGAACATGTTCGAACGGGAAGAGAATCAGGCCCGAAAGTCGGTGTAGCACCACGTTTCCCGCCATCACGGGTTGACGTCGGGAAGTCTACATAGTAGAATTAATATATGGCGATTACACTTTATTCAACACCGTCCTGCACCTACTGTCGCAAGGCTAAGGATTACTTTCGCGAGAATAATGTACCGTTCAGTGAGTACGATGTTTCACGTGATCAACGCCGGGCGGATGAGATGGTCCGCAAGTCGGGACAGATGGGCGTCCCGGTGATAGACATCAACGGACGCATTATTGTCGGCTTCAATCAGCCGGAGATCGACAAGGCACTGCGATAACACCATGGATTTTGTTACACGCGTGAGCCATCAGGAAGAGATGGCCTTCAAGGTAGAGCTCCACGGCCACGATTTTATGATAGACGCCGACGAGAGCGTAGGCGGTCGCGATCGAGGACCACGGCCAAAGGCGCTCCTGCTCTCGGGACTCGCTGGATGTACCGCCATGGATGTGACAAGCATCCTTGGCAAGATGAAGGTCCCCTACGACTCGTTTGATGTTGAGGTGGACGCTGAGCTCACTGAGGAGCATCCACGGATCTACAGCAGGATACACGTCCGCTATATCTTCAGCGGGAGCGCCCTCGACAGATCAAAGATCGAGCGGGCAGTCCAGCTCTCTGAAGAGCGCTACTGTGGCGCAAGTGCCATGCTGGGAAAAGCCGCAGAGATCACGAGTGAGATTGTCATTCGGGACTGACACCCGACATCTGTGCCGTCCACCAGGAGAGCACAATTCCCACGGCCACCCCCACGTTGAGAGAGGCCTTTGGGCCCGCCATGGGCACCGTAATCCGGTGGTCTGCTGCAGCGAGTGCCTGCGGTGAGAGTCCCAGCTCTTCTGATCCTATGAGAAGTACGCCGGAAGCCGGAAAAGCAAACCGGCTTACCGGAGTTCCGCCGGTCTCCAGGGCCACCAGCGGCCGCCCGGGTCTGCTCTCAGGAAGGGACACCCCTTCGACCAGCCGACAGAATGTATCCGCACCCATTGCGCTGCGTCGAAAACGCGGATGACGGTGAGCAGCCACCCCATCCCCCACCGCGATGTCCCGGATCCCAAAAGCGGCAGCAGTCCGCACGATGGAGCCAAGATTGAACGGTGAGCGGATGTGCTCCACAAAGAGCGAGACCGCGACAGGTTGGCGGCTCATGGTCGCCGCATCGCCAATCTCTGACGGCGTTCCAACATCCACCAGATCCCACTCTGCAGGTTCGAGCCCCAGAACAGCCTCAAGGTGAGAGAGCAGGCCCGACAGCAGATGCGGGTGGAGATCTTGCGAGAGATCATGCGTGGCAAGCTCTGCGGCGTGAGCCCGCAAGCCCTCCGGTAGCGCCTTCTCGGAGGCGATGAGCTGCAGCAACTCCCGGCGGTAGCGCCGACTCACCTTCCGGGGATCACGAATCACGGAGGCGAGCACCCGGGCACTCTTCCGGAGTCGGGTGGGTTCGGAGAGGGATGAGAGCTTGCGTACCGTAATCACCGGGCTAAAAGGCGAGCTTGATGAGATCGTAGAGGTCGCTCGCGGTATGAGGAACCGGGGCGCTTGCACTCATGTCCAGCGACGCGGCGAGCTCAGAGACATCTACCAGATCATCAATAGCCAGGTCCATCTCTCGCAGCCTCCCCGGAAGCCCGAGCATGCCAATAATGCGGCGGACAGCTCCGCTTGCCTGATAGGCGGCATCCGTGGGCGAGAGCTCGCGCACCTCTTCACCAAGCGCGTGCGCCACTCGTTTCAGCTTATCCGGACGCGCGAGCACCGTTGTATCCATCACGTGAGGAAGCAGTACGGTAGCAATCCAACTCTTGGGAACGGTGTAGATGCTGTTGATGGTGTAGGCAAGTGCGCCCCCGATCCCCTGACTGCTCGTGGCGAGAGCAAGGGCAGTCATGAGGCCTGCCTGGCTTGCAAGGATGCGATGCTTGGGTTCTGTTGGTGTTTCTATGATGCCGCGCAGAGCTGCTCCCAGATGGCCGATCGCCTGCACGAGCAGGGTGTCAGAGAGAAATGATGAGCGGTTGGAGATGTACGCTTCCACCGCAGCAAGAAGCGTATCCATCATTGCCGCAGCGGCGTACTTGGGAGACATGCTCAGCGTGAGATTCGGGTCAAACAGGACAGCCCGGGTTGTCCCCTCCGGAAGCTGCACCAGGAGCGGATGGCGGGTTGTTGCATCCGTAAGCACGCACTGGTCCTGCAGCATAAAATGGTTGCGATAGGAGGACGGCACCTCAATATAGCTCACTGCCGACTGTGCAGTGACACGCCCACTGATCACGTCCGCGAGCGGAGATCCGGTTCCAGCGGCAACGCTTACCACCCGTGCGGCAGCAAGAACCCGCATGCCGCCTACCGCCACGATCACTCGAGCCTGGCTCGCACGGGCGACGGAGACAAGCTTGTCCAGTCCGGCAGTAGTGGCGCCGGGACCAATATCGTCATGAATAATTGCTGCTATTGACCGGCGATTGAGGATACTCTCCAGATGTTCGAGCGTACCGTTCTGCCGGAGAACGGATTCGGTGAGGATGAGACAGCGGTCGCCGTGCGTACTCACGATCTGTCCGAGCCGATTCACCACATCAGGTCCAAACACAACCCGCTGGGGAAAACGAAGAACCAGGTCACCCATGCTGCCCACCCAAAAAAAAGAGGCAGCGACTGGCGTCCCTGCCTCTGTTCTTCATAACGCCGGCCTACAGACCGAACATGTCCATCACCTGTTCGGCGACGTTTTCAACTACTGCGTTATCAATATAGTTCGGATCCTGAAGCTTGCGCCGCACTTCCTCTACACGATCCATGCGAACGTCCGGCGCGGTCTTGACCTCTTCAGAGACACGGAAGACTTCAGCCTTAATCCTTGCCTCGTCGCTGAACGATACAGAATCATTGGCCGGCTTGGCATCCGTGCGCTTTGCCTTTTCTGTCTGTGAGTAGCGTTGAATTGGGTCTACTGGACCAAGACGCTCAATACTCATCTCAGAGCCTTCCTTTCATAATACGTATCGACAACCATCCACCCTCATATTACACCTTTTTTCGGTGGCCCGACAAGGATCACAAACTCACCCTTGATTGATGGTCTGCTCTCCATTTTCTCCAACACAGTGGAGGCCGTCCCTTCCAGAAGCTCCTCATGAACCTTCGTAAGCTCCCGTCCGATCAGTAGCTGTCGCTCAGATTCAAGATCGGAGAAGTCTGCCAATAACTTCAGTACACGATGTGGACTCTCGAATAAAACGAACGATTCTCCGCGTTCGAGAAGCTCAGAGAGGCGTTTTCTCCGCCGTCCCGCCTTTGGGGAGAGAAAGCCCTCGAACGTGACTGCTTTGCCGGCAAACCCGTTCACGCTCATAATCGCGGATAGGGAGGACGGCCCGGGGATGGGTACCACCGGGTAACCGGCATCCCGGACTGCCCGCACGATCACTCGCCCCGGATCACTGATGGCGGGAGTGCCTGCGTCGGAAAGATAGGCAACTTCCTCACCGCGGGAGAGCAGATCCACCACTGCGCCCGCACTCTGCGGTTCATTATGGCCGTGGCCACTGCGAAGCGGTTTAGAAATGCCAAAGTGGTCAAGAAGTCGTTTGCTGTGACGGGTGTCCTCACAGACAATAACACTGACCTGCTTAAGAGTCTCCACGGCCCGGAATGTCATGTCCGCGAGGTTCCCGATCGGGGTCGCGACCACGTAGAGCGTTGACATGGGCCGGAGTGTACGCCTATTGGAGGACGAACTCAAGACGACAGGTTCCGGAGTGGATCACGGCACTCGATTTCCCGATAGTAGAGGGGTGGAGTGGATCGTACTTGCCCTGCTTGCCATTATCATCGGCCTCCTTCTGTTCACCATCATCCGGCTGAGCCGGAGTGACTACACGTACCTTGCAGACCGGATGGCGAACCGGTCCCGGAACAGCTTTGAAGTTCTGCGGCCGTGTCCACTCTGCGGTGAGCTTCTTCGCCGTGGCCAGACGGTTCACAGCCACGTCTTCTCCGGGGGCGAAGTTGCTCAGGGCCGCGGATCCGGCGGTGCGCAGGGACGCCCGAAAGACTACCTCTCCCACATGTTCGGCTGCCCCTACTGCTATCCGGCCAACGAGAGACACCCTCGGGTCTGTCCGGTCTGTCGTGCACAGCTTGAGGCACACGACTATGTCATTGCCCGCTACTTCGAAAAACCGGACAAGAAGCACGTCCATGTTCTTGGCTGCACCCGCTGCCGGGAACGGAAAAAAGCGTAACAGTACCGCGGCTGCCGCAACATAGATAGAATGGAGGCACGATGAAGCAGCTTGCACTTACACTCAGCCTGGCAGTCGTTCTTTCCGGCCCGGTATTCGGTCTGGGAGAACGGGAGAGCGGAGGGTTCTCCTATGAGAACGTACGCGCTCTGGAAGTGGAATCGTCCACATTTGACGTTACCGTCCAGGTGGTCCGGCGAGACCGGGTCTCCATGGAGATCAGAAACGAACCCCGGAATTACACGGTCTACCACGCCGTTCGGGGCGACCGACTTGTGGTCTGGGTAGAAAGAAACTTCTCACTGTTCGGCGGGTTTCATAGCGGTGATCTCATCTTCCAGGTACCCATGGAGACCGACATCCAGATTGAAACGAGCACCGGTGACGTGGTGGCCAGCGGCCTCTCGAATGAAACGGTGGATATCGAGACGTCGACCGGGAGCATTCAGCTACGGGACGTCCGTTCGGATGGGGATCTGCAGACATCTACCGGCAGCGTTACCGTGGAGAGCTCGAGCGGGGAGTTTGACATCCGCACCTCCACCGGCTCCATTGCCGTTGTTGCCGTGGATGGTCCGGTACGGGCTCGCAGCTCTACCGGAAGCCAGCGTTTCGAGTCAGTGCGCGGCGACATTGATGCGCAGACCACCACCGGACGCATGGAGTTCATCAGAACCGAAGGCAGCATTCACACGGAGAGCTCAACCGGAAAGCAAGCCGGACGGGAGGTCCTGCTCAACGGTGACAGCCGGTTCGAGAGCACCACCGGCGACATTGCGATCGATCTCACGCAGGAGATCCGCTCTCTGGAGTTCGATCTACAGAGCACGACCGGATCGCTGCGTGTGGGCGAGGAACGCAGCCAGCGCCGGCTCTTCCTGGGTGGGACCGGGGTTCTGCTTGAGGGCAAAAGCAGCACCGGGTCGCAAAGCTACTTTTAGAGTGGTATACTACTGCGCCTATGGCGCACACTCCCCTTGCCATCCGGCTCATGGAGGATGACCCGCAGGCGCTTCGCGTGGAGCGCCACGGATATGTCAATCTCATCAACGTTGTCCATGCAGAACTCCAGCTCATTGAGCGCATGCTGGACGCTCCCGGCTCTCTGCGACAGACGATCTTTCTCGCCGAGCGCGCCTCACGGGCGTTTCGCGAGCCCGCATTCATAGACGGCCATGAGCGATCGCTCAGCAGCTTCCGCAGCGTGGTACGTGAGGCCGTCACCACGGTGCGCGCAGCGCATGACACAGACCACCAGAACAACGACGTCGCAGAGGCGGTGGGTATCCTGGAAAGCGTCCTGGCAGACGCCGGGTGCCGCATCCACGAGGTTCTTGCCCGACACAAGATCAAACGGCCGGCGGCCACCGTAGACGGGCAGCCCGCTCCCCTGGGTCTGGCGTACACCCTCGATCGTCTTCAGATCGAGCTACAGTTGCATAGTAGCCGGGAGCCTGAGATCGATGTTCGCGGGAATCGGGTCGCAGTCACCTTCGCTGCCGGTTCAACGACTACGGCGCTCTCAGCGCTCACCGAAGGGCTTGCACCGAGCGAACTCCACGAGCGAATAGCAAACGGAGTGCCCCTTCTGCGGCCATTTATGGAGATCTACTACTTCACCATCCCCGATGGAACAGCAACAATCGAGATCGGGAACGGAGAGATCAGTGTTGCAGCCCAGCTTGCTCTCATCTGACGGGAGTGGTAGCCTGTCGCCATGGCAGAGGAGACTATCTTCGAACGAATTCTCGCGGGCGATATCCCTTCGGAGTCTGTCTACGAGGACGAGCACGTCTACGCATTCAAGGACATAGAGCCGCAGGCTCCCGTTCACGTCCTGGTCATTCCTCGCAGGAAGCTCGAGAGCTTCGCCGATCTGCCTGCCGCTGATACCGGCGACGTCGCTGCGTTTATGCAGGGCGTCGCTAAAACGGCCCGTGCGTTGGGGCTCGAGTCGTCAGGCTACCGCGTGGTGTTCAACACGGGCGCGGATGCGCTGCAGTCCGTCCCCTACATCCACGCACACATAATTGGCGGGCGGAAGCTGAGCTGGCCTCCCGGTTGACAATAGAGATCAAGACAGAGGAACTGTATGGAACAATTGAAACGAACCGCCACCTGCGGAGAGCTTCGTGCGGTGGACGCGGAGAGAACCGTTGTGCTCAACGGGTGGGTGCATCGCAGTCGGGATCACGGTGGGGTGCACTTCATAAACCTCAGAGACCGATACGGGATCACCCAGGTCGTCATTGACGAAGACGCACCGAAGGAGCTTCAGTCGGTCGCCGAGGAGCTGAAGTTCGAGTATGTGATCGCAGTCGAGGGCACCGTGCGCAACCGCCCCGGGCAGATGATCAATTCGGAGATGCCCACTGGTGAGATAGAGATTGCAGCACGTGCTATTCACGTGCTGACCCGCTCGCAGACATTGCCGTTTATGGTGGATGAGCGCTCGGATGCACGGGAGGACCTGCGCCTCAAGCACCGGTATCTGGACCTTCGCTCGTTCTCCATGCAGCGCAAAATCAAGCTGCGGCATGACGTGACGTTTCGCGTTCGCGAGTACCTGCATCAGCGTGATTTCTATGAGATTGAGACACCCACCATGATCCGCTCCACACCGGAAGGTGCCCGTGACTTCCTGGTCCCGAGCAGGATTCAGAAGGGCTCATTTTACGCTCTGCCACAGTCGCCGCAGCTCTACAAGCAGATCCTCATGGTCAGCGGTTTTGATCGCTACTTTCAGATTGCCCACTGCTTTCGCGACGAGGACGCTCGCGGTGACCGCCAGCCGGAACATACCCAGATTGATATTGAGATGAGCTTCGTCGGACAAGAGGAAGTCTTCTCCCTTGTGGAAGGAATGCTCAGTCACGTATTTGCGCACACAATGGACCGCCAGCTGCAAACCCCGTTCGAGCGCATCCCCTACGACACTGCAATGAACACCTATGGATCTGACAAGCCCGACCTGCGGTTCGCCCTGCCGCTTCAGGACTTCGCCACATTTGTCCCGGATAGCGAGTTCAAGGTGTTCAAGAGCGTGCTGGAGGATGGCGGGAGCGTGAAGGCTCTTGTAGTGCCGGACAGCGCAGAGTACAGCCGTAAACAGATCACCGACCTGGAAGAGGTCGCGAAGACCTACGGAGCGAAGGGCCTGGCCTGGACAAAAGTAACCGGTGACGGGCTTGATGGCGGTATTGGCAAGTTCTTTGCCAAACAGCAGTCGGCGATCACAGGGGCCCTTGGGGCAAAACCCGGGGACCTGTTGCTCTTTGTCGCCGACGGCTGGAAGACCGCCTGCACCGCTCTTGGTGCGGTCCGGAACAGGATCGGGAAGGATCAACAGCTCTTTGACCCGGCTGACTTCCGATTCGCCTGGATTGTAGACTTCCCGCTCTTTGAGTGGAACGAGGATGGGAGCAAGTGGGAGGCGTCCCATCATATGTTTACTATGCCGCAGGAGCACTACCTGGAGAGCATGGAGGATGACCCGGGCGCAGTAAAGGGCGCCCTTTACGATCTGGTCTGCAACGGCCTTGAGCTCGCCTCCGGCTCGATCAGGATTCACGATCCGGAGATTCAGAAACGGATCTTCTCCATCGTCGGGTTTCCGGAGGCCGAAGCGCAGAAGCGCTTTGGTTTCCTGCTTGAGGCGTTCCGCTACGGCGCCCCGCCGCACGGGGGTATTGCGCCCGGTCTTGATCGCCTTGTGATGCTCATGGCCGGAGAGAGCACCATTCGTGAGGTCATTGCATTCCCCAAGAACACCGTGGGATACAGTCCGCTTGACGACAGTCCGTCGGAGGTTGACCCGGCACAGCTGGCCGAGCTGGGACTCAGCATTGTGGAAGACAAGGAGTAACACCGCGGGCATGAACAAGACGCCGGCGCCGGACGGGAAAACGGTAGAGAGGGTTCTCACGCTTCCGGGTTGGGAGTTGCACCGGGGTCCCCCGCTGACCACGCTGGATACCGCCGTGTACGCCGCCTTCGCCACCTGGTACGGACAACGCGTGGTACGCCTCGAGCATCACCTCTCCCGACTCCAGGACTCGGCACAGCGGGTTGGGATAACCACGGTCCTGGACACCAGGCGGCTGCGCGTAGAGCTCGCCGCTATTCTCCAGGAGAGCGGTTTTCCAGAGGCCCGGATCCGGGTAACACTCACGGATCTGCGAACAAGCGGGAGCGCGGGGGCGGCGCTGATTGTGCGTATGGAGCCGTACAACGGGCCGCCGACAGATGAGAAGGCGCTCGGGGTGGCGTGCGGCCTTCTTAGCGGAGTTTCCCGCAGGACACCTGAGGCAAAACGGGCAGACTGGATAGAGGAACGCTCACGGGCAACTGGCGAACGGCAGGCTAATTTCTATGAGTGGTTGCTTGCTGACAAGAACAGCCGCATCACTGAGGGGACCAGCAGTAACTTCTATCTGGTCGCGGGCGATTCCACGGGCAATCCGATCCTTCTCACCGCGGGCGCCGGCATCCTTGCCGGTACTGCCCGAGCAATTGTGCTTGAGGTTGCACCATCCATTCTCCCGGTCAGGATGGAGGCGCCAACGGTTTCTCACCTTTCAGATGCACAAGAGGCGTTCATCAGCTCGGCCTCCCGCGGGATCGTCCCGGTCACAGAGATTGATGGAAGATCGATCGGGACGGGAGTTCCCGGCCCCCTCACCGTTCGGCTCATGCAGGCGTTCGACCAACGGGCCGAGCAGCTCGCTGTACCGCTTATACCGGTAGCCGAGTAACGTGAAAGCGGCTACAATAGAGGTGGCCTCGTATGGGAAACTCCTCAGACGACAAGCGGACCACACTTCCTCCTGTAGATCTCCTTATGTCCTATCCCGAGATCCGCGATGCGCTGTCCGGGCTGGGCGTCTTTGTTCGAGACCTCGCAACCGGAGAGAGTTTCCCCAACTACCTGTGGACCGACCTGGGATACAGACCGGAGGAGCTGAGCGAGGAGTTCTGGCTGAGCATCGTTCATCCTGACGATCGCGATCGGGCACGACGAAACTACGAGCAGGTCCTCGCCGGCAAGATGCCCACGTATCGGATCACCTATCGAGTAAAATCCCGCAGTGGCGAGTGGCACTGGATCATGAATGCAGGCCGCGTTGTAAGCTGGGATCAAGAAGGCCACCCGCGATTCTTCATTGGGGCGGACGTCGACATCACCGACCGTCACAGCATGGAGCAGGCGCTTGCCCGGGCCAAGGCGGAGGCGGAACAGCAGGCTCAAGAGGCAGAGACGCTGCGCATGGCCGGCGCCATAGTCACGAGCACGCTGGAAGTAGGCAAGACCGTACAGTTGGTACTCGAACAGGCGCAGAATGTTGTGAGCTACGATACTGCAACGGTGCAGCTGCTGCGAAACGACGGGCTTGAGGTGATTGGCGGTGCCGGCTGGGACGATCTGGATGCCATCATAGGCGTTCGAGTCCCCTTCCCCGGTGACAGTCCCCACAGTGCGGCCATGGAAGCCAATCGTACCGTTCAGGTGCGGGACATGACGGCGGAGTATCCCGAGTACGCCAACATAGCCGGCACTCCGGTGCGAAGCTGGATTGGCGTGCCGCTCCTTGTGCACGGAGAGAGGATGGGCCTGATCACCATGGACAGCGCCCGGCCGGATTTCTTTACGGCAAAGGATGTCCGACTCGCGACCGCACTTGGCGACCACGTTGCCGTGGCTTTGCACAATGCACACCTCTACGAGCAGACACGAGAGCTGGCCATGACCGACAGCCTCACCGGGGTCTCCACGCGTCGAAGCTTCTTTGTGCAGGCGGAGGCAGCTCTCATTCAGGCTGTGCAGAACGGCGAGCATCTTAGCGTCATCATGGCGGATCTTGACCACTTCAAGTCGATCAATGACGAGTTTGGCCATGCCTCCGGAGACGATGCCATTCGCCGCGTTGCAGATGCTGCGCGGGAAACCCTGCGCCGTACCGATGTGATTGGAAGATACGGTGGCGAAGAGTTCGCCGTGGTACTTCCGCGGACCGCAGCGGCGGCGGCAAAGGTAATCGCGGAGCGGCTGCGCGAGCGGATCAAGGGCATCATAGTGCCGGGGACGCAACGCAACCTCTCGGTAAGTGTCGGGGTCACAACCAAAACTCCGGGGTCCTCCGACAGCGTGGATGCCATACTCGAAGAGGCAGACCAGGCGCTTCTGCGTGCCAAGCGTGCCGGCAGAGACACGGTGAGCGTCTACACGCCCAAATCTGCGTAGCAGAGTTCAGGGCGCAGGCGTCCTCACTTCTCCGTCAGGCGGACGACGCCGTCCCAGGCTTTCGGGCGGTGATCCTCAGGCAGCGCCGCCATCTCGCGCGCCTGTCCGAGCAACCGCGCGGCGGGGGCATCCACGTCGGCAATCCGGCCCCAGTGCTCGACCGCCTCACCAAATCGTCCGTCGTAGAACGCGGATAGGCCTGCCGCATACGTCTCCAGCACAACCCGACGCTCCTCATACTCTTCCCGGAACATGGGCTCGTAGACGGTGAGAGGCTCTTTTCGTCCGACGACCCCTATGCGGCCCAGCTCCCGTGCGGGGAATGCTTCCTGAGTTCTCGCATGGGTGTACTGAGAAACAAGGAGAAAGGTCCCAAAGAGCTTGTTGCTCCCCTCCAGGCGCGCGGCAAGATTCATATGGTCGCCAAGCGCAGTGTAGTCAAACCGTGTCTCACTGCCAAAGTTCCCCACAGAGACATCACCCGTGTTGAGCCCGATCCTGGTGTAGATGGGCACCCCCACGCCGGTGGGCGGCGGGGCCATCCATCCGCTGCGGAGGGAAGAAAGGGCGCGCTGGCAGCCAAGTGCCGCCCGAACCGCGCGAGTTGCGTGATCCTCGTAGCGGATAGGAGCGTTCCAGAAGGCAATGATGGCATCGCCCTCGAACTTGTCTATGGTTCCGCCCTCTTCTTGAATAATCCTCACAAGCGCGGAGAGATAGTCGTTGAGGAATCCAGAAAGCTGCTCCGGTTCCAGCGCCTCGCTGATAGTCGTGAACCCCTGAATATCGGAGAAAAACATGGTGAGCTCCCGCTTCTCTCCACCAAGTCGGAGTTGGGCGGGATTGTCCACCACCTGGTTGACCACGTCAGGACTCAGGTACTGTCCGAACGCGCTGCGAATGAAGCGCTTCTGTGCTCCTTCTGTGGCGTAGTTGGCAACGTTTGCGGCGGTAACTGCGACAAAGAGAACGACCACCGGCACCACAATCGGCACCCAGAGCGAGAGCAGGTAGCCAAGCGTCCCAAACCCAATGGCAAGCCCCACAAGACCGGTGAGGATCAGAACTTCAACCCACGGCTTGCGGGCGTAGCTGGCCAGAAACGCACCGAGCATGGCGAGCGCCAGGATGAGGATGACTCCGGCCCAGAGGGGCAACTCACGCATAAATTGCCCGGATAGCAGATTGTCCAGCATAGTCGCATGAACAGTCACACCCGGGGCGCGTGGATCAAGGGGTGTTGGACGCAGATCGAGCAGGCCGCTTGCCGCCAACCCAAGGACCAGATGCTTTCCTGCGAGAGAGGCCGGATCAAGGATGGGCTCGGCACCGCTTTGAACCTGAAATCCACTCACCGCCAGATCAAAGGCCGATATCTGCTGATGCCGGGGCGGTGATGACTCACCGGTGGCCGGATCGGATTGGGCGGGGGTCGTGTAACGCAACAGCACCTTCCCTCTCCGGTCCACGGGGATCGGCAGCTCGTTCAGCAACGCCCGCCCGCGCTCGTAGACGAGTGTTGCAGAACCGTCGGTGATGGTCATGTAGGAGCCAAGCGCAAGTGAGGGCACCGGCTGGTCAAGGTGGTAGTTGTGCAGACGGTAGCGGCGAAACACTCCGTCTTCATCATTTGCCTGATTCACAAAGGTGAGCAGAGCGTTGGAGGGGATGACGAACTCGAACGGAAAGCTCGCCCGCTCAAAGGTAAGATCAGACTGCGTAACAGAGAGGGCGTCCATGCCGGCAACGCCGAGCGCCGGACGAGAGACGTACGGCGGCCACGGCTCCTGCCCACCGGAACGCAACTCAGCGCCGTACACAACGTCCCCGTAGAGCTGTGCCGCGGTTCTCAGCACCTCGTCATCAGCGAAGGTTCCTGCACCCTCGTCCTCGAGAATGATGTCAAACGTGAAGCTCGCGGCACCGGCGGTGCGGGCGAAATCGATCATGAATCCGTAGAGCGATCGCGGCCAGGGCCAGCCGATACCGTTGACCTCCAGCATCTCTTCCAGGTCCGACTGCTCAACCATCACCAGCATCACGTCGTCGGTGGCGTCCGTGGGAGCGGCAAGGGTTCGAACCCGCAGGTCCCAGGTTGTGTTCTCTGCCGCCTGCAGGGCACCGGTGAGATAGAGCGTAAGCCCCACCGCCGCGCCAAGCGCGCCCACCAGAAGACTCCGGGAGAGTCGCGAGGAGAGGGCTCCGTGAGTTTCTGCCATATCGCGCTCCTTGATGCTTGTCTCTGATCCGACTCAGCGTCGGTCACAACCGGGGTGCTGTCGAACGGGTATCATATGTCTCCCAGTGCCGCCTGGAACCGGGCGTCTGCCGCCCCGGAGTCAATCCGGCCACCCTCTTCCACGCCTCGCAGATCGGTTGATGTAAGATCGTTAATGCGGGACTGGGGACGTGGGTGTGTCTTGGAGAAACCTACCGGCTCGGCAGCGCCCTCGTATTCTGCCTGCTGTGCGGCATCCATTCGTTCGAGCACACGGTTCATCGCGTAGGGGTCGTAACCCAAGCGACGCAGAATTTCCACCGCAGCGCCGTCAGCTTCGCGCTCGGTTGCTCCGGAGTAGCCGCGGGTCAACAGCGTATCGAGCACCTCGCTGGTCGTGTCTGCAAAGATGCTGGTAAGCTCCTGCAGCTCTTCGCCGGCAACCGTATCAATGGCGCTCAGTGCGCCCTCCTGAAGGGCGCCAATAACGCGTGCATTTCGGATGCTCCCCAGACCGTGACGATACGCCACATGCCCGATCTCATGAGCCAGGACAGCTGCCACCTCAGCTTCTCCATCAGTCAGGCGAAGCATGCCACGGGAAATAAAGATATGGCCACCGGGAGAGGCGAACGCGTTGATCTCATCAGTATCCATGATCTGAAACGTGTAGCCGTTATAGATCTGCGGCCGCTCGGAGGCGAGCGCCAGCGCTTGCCCCAGGCGATTGAGGTAGAGATTGGCCTGGGCCTGGTTGTAGGGAGGGTACTGGTCGAGGATGGTTGCCGCGACCGAACGCCCCACGTAGTACTCCTGCTCGGGAGTGAAGGGGCTGTTTGCTGCATCCATCACCTCGCCAAGGGTCTCTACACCCTGGAGCGCAAGCGCCCACTGCGTCTCGCCGGACTGCAGATTGCCCGCAATGGAGCTCAGCCCCGTGGCAGTCTCGAGCAGGGTGGCACAACCGCTGAGCGAGAGGATTGCTCCGGCGGTGAGAAGCACGCGCAACGATCGTAGACGCAGGATGGTGTGCCGGCCGGTTCTCAGCAGGTTCATTCCTCACCTCCCAGACTCAGGTCGGCGTTCACGGCTGAGAGGAACTCAGCGAGCTCTTCCACCGGAAGCACGAACTCTTCCATACGATCAACGGCAGCAAAATCAAGATCGTTCTGGTCTTTGTATTCGCTCTCTATCTGCTCGTTGAACCCCCGGCCGGCCAGCGCAATCTCGCGGGTTGTGGCACCCTCTCTGTTGCCGTCTCCAGCTGCAAGGTTGAGAGACTGCGGCTCATCCACCGCCGAGGCAGCCAGCCAGCCTTCCACACCCTCGTCCGCCTGCAGCACCCGGAGCCAGGGGCCGCGCACTTCAAGGATTTCGACAAGAACCCCGTAGGGCAGCCGTGCTTCAATGACTGAAAGGAACGACGGGGTAGATCGAAGCTCTGCCTCACGGACCGAGACAGCCCGCTGCTCACCAATGTCCTGGGCAAACAGCAGCATGGGCAGCAACAGAAGAACGAGAACCGGGAATCTGCGCATAGATACCTCCACCGCGATTATAGAGATGCAGCCGCCAGACGTCGAGGGTGCCGGGAACCGTCAGTCCGCTGTGGCCAGACCGGGCGACTGCGACTGCTCGCCGCTCTCCTCATCCCGGTAAGAAGGTCCGTCCTCCGGCAGGCGACGCATCTCTCTGGCGAGCCAGATCACCGTAATCGCAGTGCTGATGAGATCCGCGGCCGGGAAGGCAATCCAGACCCCGGTGAGGCCGAAAAGCGGCGGAAAGATAAGGATAAACGGGATGAGCAGCAGCACCTGACGACTGAGACTCAGAAACATGGCGGGGATTGCCTTACCGACCGACTGGAAGAAGACTGCACCCGCAATCTGCATCCCGATCAGTGGCACCGCAAGGATCATGATCCGTATAGCACGAACGCCTATCGAAATAAGCTCGGCGTCCGCGGTAAAGACGCTGAAGACCGGCTCCGGGAAGAGCATGACGATCGTAAAAAAGAACGAGCTTATGATGACGGTTGTCCTGTTGGTGACTACGACCGCTTCCCGTACGCGGGCGAACTGGCGGGCGCCGTAATTGTAGCCAACGATTGGCTGGAATCCCTGGGCTATACCAAAAAGCGGCATGAGGCTGAAGATGAGTACACGGTATATCACTCCAAACGCGGACACATGCAATGCGCTTCCGTAGTTGACCAGTGCTACGTTGGTAATGACAATAAAAAAGCTGCTGGCAAACTGCCGGATAAACGGTGGCAGTCCCAGCTTCACGATCTCTCGTACAATCTCCGGACGAGGAATGAGATCGCCGAACGTCAGCTTCAGCGAGCTGTGCCCGCGAAGGTAGAAGAGCGCTGCGTAGACAAAGCTCACGCCCTGTGCAATCACCGTCGCCAGCGCGGCTCCCCGGATACCCATCCCGAACCCCAGGATAAACACCGCGTCAAGGCCAATGTTGAGGACCGCTCCCAGTAACATGATAGTCATGGAACGCAGCGCCCGCCCCTCACTGCGCACGATGTGATTGGCAGCAATCGCTCCGGAGACGAACACGGAGCCAGGCAGAATCGTGAGAAGGTACTCACGACTGAATCCAATGATCTCACTGGTGGCACCAAAGAATCGGAGCACCGGCTCAAGAAAGAGCAGCCCCAGCACGGAGAGCGCCCCGGCGGCAAGCATACCCAGCGAGAACGCCGTCCCGGCTGCCTGCCGCGCCCGATCGCGATCCCCGGAACCGAGGGCCCTGGAGATAACACTTGCACCACCAATTCCCGCAGCAAGACCTATCGCCACCATGATGAGCTGCAAGGGGAACGCGACCGTCAGCCCGGCGATGGCCAGCGGTCCCACCCCACGGCCTACGAATATTGTGTCGACGACGTTATAGAGCGCATTGACGAACATCCCTATAGTCGCGGGGATGGCCATCCGCGCAAGCAATCCGGGTATTGGGTGTGTAGCGAGCAAGCGCTCACGATCGGGCATCTTTTGTTGGGAAGTACTCATATCTCTCCAGAGCGTTGAAGAACTTAGTCATTGTTGGGGTCATAAGCAATACATAAAACGGGATGACCCGGGCGATCAGTTTGCCGTAGACTGAATGCTATGCGTCGGTTGTTTCACGGCCAGCTCGCCGGCTTGATTGCTCCGGTCTACGTTCCCATGCTTCTGCTCTCATTCGCTATTGCCGCGCCGTCGGCCATCTTCCCCCAGTACCTGCTCTCGCTCGGGGCTGGGATCGCGCTCTCCGGCGTGATCGTATCCCTCCGTTTTGCAGGGAATCTTGCCACCGACCTCCCCGGTGGTCTGGTGCTCGGCCGTGCCCGTATCCGGGGAGTCATGGCTGCAGCGCTCTCAACAGCCGCAGTTTCCGCCGTAGGGATGGCGCTGGCAAGGAGTGTCTTTGCCGTGTCCGTCTGGGTGTTTCTCTCGGGGGCTTCCACCTCTGTCGTTGTCACTGCGTGCATGACCTACGTGCGGCGAACCATTGGCTCGGAGATCCGCGGAAGGGCCCTCTCTCTGATTGGGGGGTCGGTTCGAATTGGCGCCCTGCTCGGCCCCGTTGCCGGTGGCGTCCTGGCTGATGCAGCCGGCTACCAGGCCGCACTCTGGCTTCGTGCCGCGGCGACGATCACGGCCCTCCTGCTCTTTGTTGCGGGGAGCCGGTCAGATGCGGCGATTGCCGAGCGGCCGGTCACGAACCCACAGGCAGCTGAACAGGGCATGGCGGCCCGGATGCGCGTTGCGTACTCGGAGTCCCGGGAACGCCTGGGCGCAGTAATCGTAACCGGCGCCGGAATCTTTGTGCTGCAACTGCTTCGCGCAAGCCGCACCGTAATCCTGCCGCTCTGGGGCGAGTCGCTGGGCCTCAGCGCCTCTCTCATTGGGACCGTGATGAGCCTTGGTGGCGCTTTCGACGTGGCTCTCTTCCTGCCCGCCGGAATCATCATGGACCGAGCAGGACGCAAGACGGCGGCAAGTCTCTGCACCGGCGGCTTTGCTGCGGGGGTGCTGCTGCTGGGATTCAGCACCGGCGTCCCGGGCTTTGTGATTGCAGCACTTGTCATCGGTCTTGGAAATGGATTTGGTGCGGGAATCAACATGACCATGGGGACCGATCTTGCACCAAACGGTGCGATCAGCGAGTTCCTTGGGGCGTGGAGAGTCATTGGGGATGCGGGAAGCGCGGCGGGCCCTGCGGTGGCGGGGGTGCTGACCGCAGCAGTCACGCTCACGTTCGGAGTGTTCGCGCTCTCAGGTATTGGCCTGCTCGGGTTTGTTATCTTTGCCCTGGCTGCCCCGGAGACGCTGACTATTGCGCGAGGGGATGAGCGCAGGGTGGCCGCCCGAGAGCCTTCCGAGTATCATTCGAGCAACAGAACAGACTAACAGGAGTCAGCTTGTTTACCATTAAAACGCTCAACAAGATATCGTCCAAAGGACTGCAGCGCCTCTCAGGCAACCAGTTCCAGGTAGATGATGAATCAGCTCGACCGGATGCGCTTCTTGTGCGAAGTGCGGATCTGCATGGAGTAGAGATCCCGGCAAGCGTACAGGCAATCGCGCGTGCAGGAGCCGGTGTCAACAATATCCCGATCGAGATCTGCAGCGATCGTGGCATTGTGGTCTTCAATACGCCGGGGGCAAACGCAAACAGCGTGAAGGAGCTGGTCATAGCAGGGCTGCTGCTTGCCGCTCGTTCCATCCATGAAGGGGTGACGTGGTCGCGGGAGAATGCCGGTGAGGCGGACCTGGCTGCGAAGGTTGAGAAGGAGAAGAAGCGATTCGCAGGCACTGAGATAGCCGGCAAGACTCTCGGGGTGATCGGGCTTGGTGCTATAGGCGTGATGGTGTCGAACGCTGCGGTTGCCATGGGGATGCGCGTGATTGGTTTCGATCCCTTTATTTCGGTCGAATCGGCCTGGGATCTCTCACGAAGCATTGAGCGCGCCCGGTCATTCGAGCACCTGCTCGCTGAGTCCGACTATGTAACGCTCCACGTCCCGCTGAATGATGACACCCGCGGGATGATCGGCGCGGATGAGTTCTCGCGAATGAGAGAAGGCGCGCGTCTTCTGAACTTCGCCCGCGGCGGGCTTGTTGACGAGCAGGCTGCCCTCGAGGCACTGAACAGCGGCAGGCTTGGCCGCTACGTGACTGACTTTCCTACCAGCGTGGTGGCAGGGCATCCGGCTGTAGTACCGGTACCGCACCTTGGGGCGTCCACGGAGGAGGCTGAAGAGAACTGTGCCGTCATGGCTGCCGATCAGCTTCGCCGATTCCTGAGCACCGGCGCCATCCTGAACTCCGTGAACTTTCCTGCAACCGAGCTCGAACCGGCGGGCCACACGCGAATCCTGATCGCAAACAGCAACATTCCAAACATGGTGGGACAGATCACCACGATTCTGGCCAATCACCGCATCAACATCCTTGATCTGCTGAACCGCCACCGGGGCGATCTGGCGTACAACATCATTGACATTGACGGGCGACTGCCCGCCGAGGGGATTGCCGAGCTGCAGGGGATCGACGGCGTGAAGTTCGTCCGGGTAATTGAGGCGGCATCATGATGATTCACAAAAGGTTCAGACCGCTCTTCTTCCGCGGACTCCCGGTCCTCATGTTTGCCTGCCTGACAACGCTGCTTGCCTCGTGCGCGACACCCGAGCGTGACCTGCCTGACGGCCTCTACGCGGCGTTCAACACGGCAAAGGGCGAGATTCTTGTGGAGCTCGAGCCGGAGCTGGCACCGGTCACCGTCATGAACTTTGTTGGGCTGGCGGAGGGCACCATTGAGAACGATTTCCGCCCCGATCGCCCCTTCTACGACGGGCTCGTGTTCCACCGTGTGGAACCGGGGTTCGTGATCCAGGGTGGCGACCCGGCGGGAAACGGCAGCGGCGGCCCCGGATACCGGTTTCCTACCGAGACGCATCCCGAGCTCACCCACGACGGCGAAGGGGTGCTCGCTATGGCGAACAGTGGCCCCAATACCAACGGGAGTCAGTTCTACATTACGCTGACCGCCACACCGTTCCTTGACGGCGGCTACAACGTCTTTGGACAGGTGATCGAGGGCATGGAGGTTGTGCGTTCCATAGAGGTTGGAGACGTTATCCGGAGCGTAGAGATCATTCGCTCGGGAGAAGAGGCTCAGTCCTTCCAGCCCACAACCGAGAGCTTCCAGGCGGCCCGGACGGCACTCGCCGCAGAGCAGGAGGCGGCCGTGGCGGCAGAGCTACAGGCGCGGATAGATGCCGTTACCGAAGGACTTCCCAACCTTATCGAGTTCGGTGAGAGCCGCATGCTGCTCTCACTCCTGCAGCCGGGGTCAGGCGAGACCCCTGAGACCGGCACTGCGGTATCGGTGCACTACAGCTTCTCTACGCTCGAGGGTGAGATTCTGGATGACACCCGTGCCCGGGGTGAACCGTTCACGTTCAGCTACAACGAGCAGCGAGTGCTCCCGGGCCTCGAGATGGCAATAGGCACCATGCGCCCCGGCGCCCAGCTGGTGGCGATCATCCCGCCGGAGCTGGCCTGGGGGGCTCAGGGTCTGCCGCCCGCGCTTGCGCCGGACAGCTTTGTGGTGTTTGACATAGAGCGCCTGCAGTAAGCGCTGGAGCGGATGACGGCCGGCTACTTCAACCGGCTACTTCAAACTGTCGAGTTCCCGGTAACCGTTGCGAAGATCCGACAGGTAGGTGTTCAGCTCTCCCGCCTTCTCGCGAAGCATTCGAATGCTCGCCACTTCCTCATCGCTGGAGAGGTTGCGCATCCGCGCCACATCAATCTCCATCTGTCGAAGCTGGTTGAGCCCTGAATTAAGCCGGAGACGCAGGATTTCCCGCTCATTCCTGAGCTCAGCGTACGAGGTCTGTTGCTTCTCTATCTGCGCAATCGACTTGTCGTACTCTATACGCACTGCGTCGTTTCCGGCACTCGGGCGCTCCGCCTGCAGGCGGGCCAGGTCACTGTCCAGCTCGGCCACCGGTATACCGTCAACGATCTGATCTATCTCCCGTGTCTTCTGGTCAAGAAGCTTGATCTGCTCCACGTAGTTGTCCAGCACCGGCAGAAAATCCTCCCCGAGCGGGGAGTGCTTTGGCATGGACTCGATCACCTTCACCAGTCTGCGACGAACGTTCTCCGCCTCACCGCCTGCCCCGGCCAGCTGCGTGACGGGTGCGGCCTCTTCAATGTGTCGCGGTCCTTTACGCCGGAACCGGCCCCCAATCCGGGCGCCAAGCTGCTTCAGTCTGGCAAGGAGACGATGCTCCTTGGACTTGAACGCAGGCAGATGAGAGAGAACACCAATCGCCATGAAGCCTATTGGGAACAACGACCACATAAAGCCGGGACTGGTGATCAGGTTGATTCCCAGGAGCAGCCCGGAGGTAGCAATATTGGAAAAGAGGTGCCCCCACCAGGCTCCGCGCGCCTTGGAGAGCTTGCGATAGATGCGAAGCTGCTCTCGCGTAAGTCCCTCCGCACCGTCGAGCTCCTCAGTCTCACGCACCTTCTGCCGCACTCCGGTGTAGTGGCTCACGATTCCGATGCCCCAGCCGAGCATCACGATAATCCACCACGGAAAGCCCCCGAAGCCGGAGAGTATGAGCCACAGAGCAATGAGACCACCGTTGACACCCAGATAGCTGACCAGATGGCCTGTGAAGTGAGCCTTCTCCTTCTCAGCTGCGTGGGCGGCGTAGTCCTTGTAGTCTTCAACCACCGGATCGTAGGCACCCGGCGCCGGTCCTGGATCGGAGAGCGCGCCCTCCCAGCGGGAGTCCTCCTGGGCCGCACGCTTGTCATCGTGGTGCCAGCGATGCTCATCCCACTTGTCCCATCGTTCCCAGTCGCCCCAGCTGTCTCTCGGTTCCTGCCGGCGTTCCTCACTTTCTACAATCGCCTGTGGCTGACGCGTGAGGAAGCCCTTATTCACAAGCTTCTCGAGAGCCGCATCCACCGCCGGTCCACGTCGGTCAAGTCGCGCGCGCGCCTCATTGACGGAGAGGCGACGGCCGGAGCGCTTAATAAGATCAAGCACCATGGGCTTGACCTGGTCAAAGGTCACGTCCGCAGAGGGTCTTGCCTGCTCCCCGGATGCCGTCGACGGCTCTATCGGCTGGAGCTCCGGCTGATCCTGTGCCCAACCGTCCGGGATGTACTCTGCGTCCTTCGACACCGTGATCTCGTGAAGAGCCACCGTGCGCTCGAGTCCGCGAACGCGAATTGAACCCATCGGCTCTATGCCAAGATCGATCTTCCCTGAGATCAGACTCTGCACATCCTGGCTCAGCGCAACGCGTCCCGGATGGGCACTCTGCTGAACCCGTCCGGCGATCGTGACGCCCTCTCCGAACGCATCTCCCTCCACAAAGTAGATATCCCCTACGTGGAGGCCGACGCGCAGACTGAACCGCTGCCGGGGATTGCTGAGGTTGTGCTCACCAATCGCGGTCTGGATCTCGACCCCGGCCTTCACGGCGTGGACACTGTTGGGAAGCTCACAGAGACAGGTGTCGCCCACCGCACGCACCAACCGACCGTTATGAGCCTCTACAATGCGTTGGACAACACCGGCGTAGTGCTGCAACAGTTCGATGGTCTGTTCCTCGTTCTGCTGCATCATTCGTGAGAAGCCTACAATGTCGGTGACAAGCACGGCCGCAAGTCGATATTCGCGTGCATCCATCTCTGAGTCACAATAGGCCGCCGGTCTGCCCGCGTCAAGCTTCGGGTGCGCCGCGGAGTGAAGTGCCAACCCAATTTCCGTATACTCAACGGCGCATGGCAAAGAAACGCACATCTGTATTCCTCTGCACGCAGTGCGGGCACAGTGAGAACAAGTGGCTCGGACGGTGTCCCGGCTGCGGCGAGTGGAATACGCTTGAAGAGCAGGCAGCGCAAGAATCCCCGTCCGGCACGACCGGTACAGCCGGCGCGCGGACCAACGGCCACCGCAGTGGTGCGCGGTCACAGCCGGCGGCCATCTCGGAGATAGAGACAGAGTCCGTAGAGCGAACCTCAACCGGAATTGGGGAGCTCGACCGCGTCCTTGGCGGCGGGCTGATAGGTGGAGCAACCGTCCTTGTCGGTGGGGAACCGGGAATAGGCAAATCTACCCTTATGCTGCAGATGGCAGCGCAGATACGCGGGGTGCGGGTGCTCTATGTGACCGGCGAAGAGTCTGCACAGCAGATCAAGGTCCGGGCGGACCGGCTTGGTGTCTCGAACCGGGAACTGCACGTTGTGGCAGAGAACCAGCTTGAACGGGTGCTTGCGGATATCCGGCCGGCAAAGGCCGGCGGTCGACCGCCCTACGACCTGCTCATTGTAGACAGCATCCAGACACTCTCTTCGGAAGAGGCAGGAGCCGTACCCGGCACCCCGAACCAGATCAAATATTGCACCTTTGAGCTCGCAGAGAGCGCCCGCGACTACGGCATGGCGATCTTCTTTGTGGCGCATGTGACCAAAGAGGGCAGCATTGCCGGACCAAAAACCATGGAGCACATGGTTGATACGGTGCTCTACTTCGAACAGAGCGACGACGACACCCGCTATCTGCGGGCTGCAAAGAACCGCTTCGGTTCAACCGATGAGATCGGTCTATTCACCATGCAGCAGTCAGGACTCGTGCAGATCACCGACCCCAACGGTGTCTTCCTCGTTCAGCGCAAGGGCGACCTCCCCGCCGGCGTGGTGGTGGCCCCGGTGATCGAGGGCTCACGTGTGCTGCTCGTAGAGGTGCAGGCGCTTACGGTCCCTGCCAAAGGCGGTCTAAGCCGGGTGTTCAGCGACAAGCTCGATTCCCGCCGGGTGAGTCGGGTTGCAGCCGTGCTGGAGAAACATGTGGGGCTGACGTTCAGCGACTACGACATCTATGTCAACATAGCCGGCGGGATGCGTATACGGGACGTGGGCGTGGAGCTGCCGCTCGCCCTCGCGCTCTACTCTGCCCGCACCGATCGCTCGTTCCCGTCCCGGACGGCCGCAGCCGGTGAGCTCAGCCTGGCCGGAGAGATCCGTCCGGTGCCGCAGATGGCAAGACGGGCGCGGACTGCGACAGAGGTTGGATTCACGCGAACCGTAGGGCCGGTCTCTACCCGCCAGGGCGAACAGAGTGCTCACGGGGAATGGAGCAATGCAGCTACGATCGGGAAAGCGGTGGAGCTGCTCTTCTAGTTCGCCTACCCGAGACCGGGGAAGAGGAACGGCAGTGCGACAAAGGTGCCGATAGCGCTTCCAAGAGTGGTGAAGAAAAACACAAGGAGGATTCGGGTAATGCGATTGCGGTAAAACCCTCGCAGCGTGGTGATATCGGTCTGAAGGCGCTCAAAGTCCACAACGCGAGGCTTGCGAAGGACTGCTTCCAGGAGACCGCTCACAAAGCCCACACCGATGGTAGGGTTCATGCTGGTGAACGGCGCCGCAAGAATGCTTGCCACAATGTTCACCGGATGTGCAAGGGCAATGATAGCGCCAATGCCTGAGAGCGTTCCGTTTACCAGAATCCAGCGCCAGAGCATCTGCAGTCCGCCGTCCCAGCCGGAACGGATAAAGCCCAGAGTGATCAAGCCGAGCACCAGAACCGGGATGAGCCAGGGAATCAGTTTGCGGGCGGTTGACTTCGTCGGCACTACGGAGAGCGCTTCCAGGTCGGGCTGGGTCCCGGTGTGGATCTTCTCCAGCCAGCTCAGGATACCGGGAACGTGTCCGGCCCCGACAACCACGAGAACCCGATTGCCAACCGCGGCGTAGCTCTTTGCGGCGAGGAACTGATCACGCTCATCAATCAGGGCCGTCTTGGCTCCGGGCAGATAGTCTGCAAGTTCCTGCATCATACCTTCCAGGGCCCCGGATTGCTTGAGCTTCTCCACCTCCTGCGCCGGCAGCTCTTCCCGGGAGAATGCAGAGCCCAGCAGCGCGGCGAGCATCTTGTTCTTGCTGAAGAAGCCGGAGTTTGCCCAGGCACGTCGGAGGGTGGTATGGATCTCGCGGTCTACAAAGCTCGTCGGGATGCCCAGCTCCTGTGCCTTCGACCAGGCGGCAAGCATCTCCTCGCCCGGCGTCACGCCAAGGTCAGCGCCCATACGACGTTGAAAACTCGAGAGGACCAGGTTCCCCAGCAGAAGGAAACCCTTCTTCTCCCTTATCACCTTGTAGACGTCAAGACTCTCCCAGCTTCGCTTTTCCACCAATGATCTGTGCCGCGCTTCATCTATCTCCACACAGACGTGGTCGGGCTTCTCTTCCTCAATGGCGTTCGTCACCTCGTCAACACTCTCGCGTGACACGTGTGCGGTGCCAATGAGTATGAACACCCGATCACCAAGGGTGACGGTCGTGCGGTGTGATGCCTGTTCTGTCTGCATTAGTTCCTCTTCTTGGCGCCGGCCTCGATAAACCGTTTTCTCAAGCCTTCCTCGCCCGGATAGAGATCACGCGGGATGCTGCCCCCACCCATGTGGATGTGTCCGCCCCCGGCGCCAATCCCGTCGAGCGCCTTGCGGATGATCACGTCCGCAGGACGTGCGCTGTCCTCGCTTCGTACACTGAGCCGATACTCTTCCCGGTCCGGCTCAACCACGACCACAAAGCTCAACTCGCGCAGCCCCAGGAAAAAGTCCGCCACCAGAGCCATCACCTCCTGGGTGCACTCCTTGGTAACCGGCACAAAGCAGAAGTCCCCGGCTACCACACAGGCGTTGATAGCCTCACGGAAAAGACCCAGATCTCTGAGTGAGAGGCTGTTCTTCAACAGCTTGCTGCCAAGCTGCCAGTCGCCTTTGAAAAAGAGGGCGGTGAATGCGACCAGGTCCGGCTCCGAGACGCCACGGGTCATAAATCCGGTATCCATCATAAGACCGATGAGCAACGCCGTGGCGACTGAATCACTGAGCTCGCTCCCGGTCTCCTCGAAGTAGCTGTAGACAATGCTGCAGCAGGCTCCAAAGTTCTCGCGGATGTCATGAAAAGGAATGGTAGGCTCTGTGGGCGGGCTGTGATGATCAATAACCCCATAGATCTCACCGCGCAGACCAGTAATGTTGGAGTTCCCCACGAACCCGTCAATGATGATGATCTGCGCGTCCTCCGCAATGCCGGCCTCACCGGCGGCGGTGATTGGAATGGAGAGGACTTCGATCTCCTCAGCAAGGCTGGCACTCTGAATGTCCCCGCCGTAGCTCAGTTTGACGCTACAGCCCCGCTCGGCGAGCAGGCGCGAGAGGGCAAACGCCGCACCAACTGCGTCGTGATCGGGGAAGTCGTGCGCCTGAATTACCACCTCCCGAGATGTATCAAGTCCCGAAAGCAGCGCCTGAAAGCTGCTCATTCGCCCGCTCCTTCCTGCGAACGATACGACTGCAGGCGCCAACTGGCAAGCCTCTGCTCCATGAAGCCGGGCGGCAGCTCTGCTTCAGCCTGCAGGAAGCTCGCCTGGGCAGTCTGGGTGCGGCCAAGAAGCTCCATCCGGGCTCCCAGGTAAAAGTACATACGAGCCTTCAGCGTGTTGTCCCGCAGGTCACGAAGCTGCGTAAGGACAAGCCCCTCGTTCGCCGGCTGAATGTAGTAGCGCATCATCTGGTACTCGATACTTTCACGGGGGAGGAAGTTCACCTCACCGGTCAGGAACCGGGAGGCCTCCGCAGTTCGTTCGTCGTGCATCATTGCGAGCGCAGCAAGAAGCGCGAACTCAACCCGCTGCTGATCCTCTTCGAATGCGGCCCGAAAGAGCGGTTCGGCTGCGTTGTAGTCCTCGAACATGTAGAAGAGCACGGCTGTAGGAGCATATGCCGGAACGTAATCGGGCCGCCGGGCAAGCACAATTTGATAGTCAGCAAGCGCCCGCTCGTACTCGTCCATGGCATCGAGCGCTCGTGCGCGGAGAGCGTAGCCGAGAAACCTGTCCCCATCCAATAAGACGGCGCGGTCAAAGTCCTCGGCCGCAGCAGCGTAGCGGCGCCGCTCAAAGCGGACCCGTCCCCGATCCACGTAGTGCCAGTAGTAGTCGGGCTCCAGCTCAATGGCACGGGTGAGATCGCCTTCCGCCTGCCCCAGTTCGAACTGCTGAACGTGAGCACGCGCCCGGTCACTGTATGCGAAGCTGTAGTCGGGCGAAACATCTATCGCGGCTGTGAGCTGCTCCTCCGCCTCCTGGTAGCGCCGCTGGCGAAGATAGACGTTCGCCAGACCAACCCGGGCAACCAGATTACCGGGGTCGGCGGCAACTGCGCTCTGAAAGCTGGCCTCCGCGGCACGGGTCGATCGCCCCACAAGCTGGAGCTCCCCCAGGGCAGAGAGCGCCTGGGCATTCTCCGGGTCTATGGCTACGATCTGTTCAAGAATAGTGCGCTGTCCCGCAGTGTCACCGCGGGAGGCCCGGACCAGGCTCAGGAGATAGAGCGCATCCGTGTTTTCCGGCTCCAAGGCCAGCACCTCCTGGAGCACCGTTTGTGCAGCGTCCAGCTCTCCGGCAATGAGATAAAGATTCGCCAGAAGGACCTGTGTCCCCGGATCGTCCGGATTGTTGAGGTTCGCCTCCTCATATGCGGCCATGGCGGCGGCAGGGTCACCGGTCTGAACGGAGAGACTGATCGCACGGTACGCCTCCGGGATCGTCAGGAGGTCCGGTGGCTGCTCCTCGGCCGGCGGAGGGCCTGGAGCGGTAACACAACCTCCCAGGGCCATGAGGGCCAGCAACGCTGCCGACAGGAGACCGAACAAAGGAATTCGTTTCATCGCGTGGCGAATGATACTGACGCCCGGCGCGTTGCACAAGCGGATGGCCATTGCTACAATCAGCGCCGCATGTACTCACGTGTCAGCCGCGCCTACATCATCGTCCCGGCAATCTACATTGTCATCATTGTAGGACTGCTTCTCCTCCAGTTTGCGGGTGGCGAACGAATCACCCGGACCGTCGGTCAACTCGTTCTCCAGGCAACCCGCGCACCCACAACGGAAGACGGGCAGTCGTCGGTGCGCGCGGTTGAGCTGACATTCAACGGTGTTGAGTTTCTGTTCAGCGAGGATTCCGGTGCGTCGGTGACTCGCAACGGCACAACCGTGCTCCTTGCAGTCGAACGCTACACTCTCTCGGAAGAAGGTTTTTCCATCCATTTCGCGGGAGGATTTCAGCTTAATGCGGTCACCACCAGTGAACCGGTCCGTGAGCTCCAGCTCCGACTCAGGACTCCCGATGCCTCGGACGGTATCAGCGAGATCGCGATTCCGTTCGCGCTGACCGGCGAAAGCGAGCTCAGCGACAGGTCTACAGCCTCCTTTGCGTTTATTGAGAACGGCGTCGACGGGTTCTATCTCACCGTTCCTCCGGGAGCTGAAATCGATCTTCAGACGCGTGCGATCCGTCTAACCCCGGCGTCAGCCGGTGAT
Organism: uncultured Spirochaetaceae bacterium; assembly: GCA_964599075.1. Lineage (GTDB taxonomy): Bacteria > Spirochaetota > Spirochaetia > DSM-27196 > SLST01 > SLST01. The sequence goes on from CAZREG010000001.1 coordinate 144,349, forward strand.
GCGATCCGCTACGTGGAGGCGGTGGAGGGAGACCCGGCTCAGGTATCCGCCTGGTTCGAGGATCCTGCCACCACGATCAGCGACGCACAGATTGCCACCATCATTGAGCAGTACCTGGACTCCGCCTACCGTGGCTGGGACGCAGGACGATACAACCAGGCCGCGCTAACCTGGGACAGAGAGGATGCGCCTGCAGCGTTCTCTGAGGCGGCGCTGACCGCATACCTTGCTGAGGCGTGGGAACGCGGCAGTTACGAGCGTGCGTTTGCCGAGATGCGCCGCGCAACCGACCTTCACCCGGATGCGCTGGGCCTGCTCTCTTCAGTCTACCTTGGTAATTTGAGCGAGGTGCACGCGCAGCAGCTCGCTGCAGACGGTGCCCGGGCCGGCGCACTGACCGGGCAGATCGAAGCGGGTGATCCTACGGTCTTCCGCGATCCGCAGCTTCTCCGCTTCGCAGCGACCCGAGGAAGCGAAGAGCTCTACAGCGGCGTCCTTGCACTGCTGGCCTCAATCGATCCACGGACCGTTGATGCGCACACGCTGGTCGGTCTGGCGGCCAACCTCTTTCTGCTCCAGGCCCCGGACGGGCGCGCTGCCGAGATCGCCGGCCGGCTCGGGCCCCTGGTGCAGCAGTCGCTGTTCGCAACCGTAGTGCGAACCGGCAACGGGTTCTTCCTTCAGAGTTCTCCGGGTCAGATCGATGTTCGACTCAGCCTGATCGCCGGCCGTGCCCTGGAGGCGTACGGGCGCTCGACGGAGACAGCGCGAGTGGTCCGCGCAGGGCGGAATCTGATCGCCAGTGCCCTGGCCCAGGCGGATGTGAACGGGGTGCTCCCCTCGGCTCTGCTGCTTCGTGGCGAACAGGCCGAACCGTCCGGCGGGGGTCTCTACCCTGAAGAGGTCTACCATCTTCTGGACCCCGCGCCTGCCTACCCGCGCGTTCGATCGCTCTATCGGCAGCTTGGAAGCGGTCACTGGACCTACACTGCCGTTCCCGTGCAGATTGCCCAGCTCAACGAGCAGCAGTGGGAGTTTATTATTGAGTACCCCAGACTCCGCACGCACTACCTGATCTTCTTTGGCATCCCGGAGTTCACGGAGATGGAGCTTTTTGGACAGGTCTGGCGAAACGCGCCGGATTTCGAGATCTACAGCAAGGGACGACAGTACGATCCAGACACTCAGGCGCTTCTCATCAAGTACTACGATGACTCCACGCGCGGGCGGATCGTGCTGTTCTACTGACTCAGCAAGAGAGAACAGGGAGCACTATGAGCATACCGGCGTTTCACATGCTGCACCAGCGGTGCAGCTTCTTCTTTGTCCGCCACGGCCAGTCGGCAAGCAACCTGCAGCGACGCATCCAGGGACATCAGGAGTCTCCCCTCACCGACGTGGGACGTGAGCAGGCGGCAGCGGCCGGTCACTGGCTCACCGGACAGCCGATCGAGCGCATTTTGACCAGCCCGCTCGGCCGCACCCGTGAGACCGCCCAGATCATCGCTCGAGCGGCTCGAATCGACCGGATCGAACTGCTGCCCGAGCTCATTGAGCTTGATACCGGACGGTACTCAGGCAAGACGTTTTCTGAGCTTGAACCGGAGGATCCGGACCTGTTCGAACGGTTCCGGATCGAAAGCTGGGAGGCGGTGCCGGATGCCGAACGGATACGCTCCCTGCAGAGTCGGGCGCTGAAGGTGTGGGAGGAGCTCCTGAAGATCGCCGGCAACGGCGCACGCGCACTCTTGTGCGTCAGCCACGGCGGAATGATTCAGTGGATTATCAAGGCCACGATCGGGCCCGGTGCCAACCGCTGGATGCCGCTCTTTCCTGCATCCAACTGCGGAATCTTCGAGTTCCGTGCAGAGACCACGTTACCGCAGGGGTTCCACGGGGAGGTGGCGCCGGGCACCGGCTACTTCGGTGAGTGGCGCCGGATCAACCACGTCCCCTACGATACGCCGGTCTGACGTTCGAGCACCTCTCGCCAGTGTTCGAACGCCTGACGGTAGGCCGGCCGGTCGGTGGAGGGCATGTCTTCCACGGAGAACGCATCCTGTAGCTCGAGACCAGCGAACGCAGTGTCAGTTGTGTACACGCCGGCCCCGATCCCGGCCCCCCGGGCGGCTCCCTCAGACCCGTCGGTCGCGTAGAGCTCTATCCTGGCTTCACTGACCGCTGCAAACGCCGACCGGAAGATCGGGCTCTGGAACATGTTCGCATTGCCGGCTCGAATCCGGTCAATCGAGAGTCCCATCTCCCGCATGACCTGCAGACCGTAGCCCATGGCAAAAGCCACCCCCTCCTGACCCGCCCGCAGGAGATGCGCACGAGTATGGCGATTGAAGTTAAGCCCGTGGAGGCTTGCGCCTATGTCGTGGTTCTCGAGCATGCGCTCCGCTCCGTTGCCAAAGGGAAGCATGACCAGGCGCTCGCTGCCAATGGGCGCCTCGGACGCAAGAGCGTTGAGCTGTGGATAGCTGATCGTGGCCGCGCTGTTGTCCAGGGTCTGCTGCTTGAGCCAGCGATTGCAGATCCCCGTCCCGTTCACGCAGAGCAGCACGCCGTAGCGCTTCTCCTGCGGAGAGTGATTCACGTGAACGAAGGTGTTGACCCTCGAGCGCGGGTCGTAAGCCGGCCGATCAACAACCCCGTACACAACACCAGAGGTACCCGCCGTTGCAGCGAGCTCTCCCGGCTTGAGAACGTTGAGACTCAGCGCGTTGTTCGGCTGATCGCCGGCACGGTAGGTCACGGCAGTGCCGGCAGGAATCCCGAGCTCTTTCGCAGCCTCATCAGTGATCCGCCCCGTCTGCCCAAAGCTCTGAACGTGTGGCGGCAGGACAGAGGTCGGAAACCCGAAATAGTCGAGCACAACCTGAGCGGGAGCCTCCTCCTGGGCATCCCAGAGGATTGCCTCGCTGAGCCCGCTGATGGTGGTCACGAGCTCGCCGGTCATCCGGAATGCAAGATAGTCACCGGGAAGCATCATCCGGTCGATCGAGTGATAGAGTTCCGGCTCCATGTGCTTGACCCAGGCAAGCTTCGCTGCAGTGAAGTTGCCCGGGCTGTTGAGAAGCCGGGCAAGTGTCTGCTGCTCGCCCATATCGGAGAGCGCCTTCTCACCGTACGGCACGGCGCGACTGTCGCACCAGATAATCGCAGGCCGAAGCACCTGTCCGGCAGAGTCGATTACGACCAGCCCATGCATCTGATAGGAGATGCCTACGGCAACGGTGGCATCCACCTCACGCGCGTGCTCCTTTCGCAGGAGTGAGATCGCACGGCCCATGTGCTCCCACCAGGTATCCGGGTGCTGCTCGGCCCAGCCTGCCTGTTTCGCAGCTATGGCGAGTTCGGTGTCCGGTGAGGTGGCTGAGGCAACCAGCGTACCACTTCCGGCATCCAGCAGGCTCGCCTTGATGGAGCTGCTTCCTACGTCGAATCCAATCAGGTAATCAGCCATCTACGCCTCTATCAGTTTCTGCAGTGCCTTGGCGGTGAATCCCAGATGCTCGGCAACTGCGGCTCCAGGCCCAGACTCCCCGAACCGGTCGAGTGCGAAAATGTCACCGCGGCTCGTTGCAATGCCCTCCCACCCCTGGGATATTCCGACTTCAGCAGTGATAACGCGGACACTCTCCGGAAAAAGAGCGCGATAGAAGCTCTCGCTCTGTTCCCGCATTCTCTCTCTTGAGATGATTGACACCACCCGCACCTTCCTGTTGCTCTTGCCCGCCGCCTCAATCGCGAGTGGCACCTCGCTTCCGGTCGCCGCGACCACCACGTCCGGTGTGCCATTGGTATCAAGGGCAACGTAGGCTCCCTTGCGAAGAGAGTCCTTCCAGTCCGCGGGCTTGGCAAAAGCGAGCAGATTCTGGCGGGTGAGGACAAGAGCCGTTGGGCCGCCGGTACGCTCCATAGCCATGAGCCAGGCCTCTCCGGTCTCTTCCGCGTCGGCAGGGCGCAGAACGGTAAGCCCGGGAATGGAGCGAAGCGCCGCAACATGCTCAACCGGCTGATGGGTCGGCCCGTCTTCACCAACAAAGATGGAGTCGTGGGTAAAGACGTAGATCACCGGCAGGCCCATGATGGCGGCAAGCCGGATGCTTGGTCGCATGTAGTCGGAAAAGACCAGGAAGGTTGCACAGAAGGGCCGCAGACCACCGTAGAGCGCAATGCCATTGGTCGCGGCCCCCATTCCGTGCTCACGGACACCAAAGTTGATGGTTCGACCCGTTGGGGTACCAGTGGAGAAGACGCCGTGGTCGGGCATTGCGGTGATATTGGATCCGGCAAGATCGGCCGAGCCACCGACGAAACAGGGCACCGCGTCCGCCAGTGCGTTGAGCACCGCGCCGCTCGCCTTACGAGTGGCGTTCTTGCTTCCCACCTCAACCGATGGAAGCTTCACGTCCTTGAGATAGTCCAGGCCCCCGGCCTGGCAGGCGTCCCACTGGGTAGCGAGCCGGGGGTTCGCCGACCGCCACGCGGCAAAGGTCTTCTTCCAGGCCTGGTAACGCTCACCAAGCTCAGCACGGCGCTTCTCAAAAAAGGCGGGGACATCAGGATGGACGTAGAACGCCTGGTCCTCGGGGATGCCGAGTGCCTTGCGCGTTGCCTTGACCTCATCCTCACCGAGCGCTGCGCCATGGACTGCGGCCGTACCCGCCTTGTTTGGCGAGCCCTTTCCAATGAGGGTGCGCAGAATGATCATGGTCGGTTTTCCGGTCTCCGCCTTCGCCCGGGAGATCGCCTTCTCAACTGCAGGCACGTCGTAGCCGTCACAGTGCATGACCTGCCAGCCGTACGCCTCGTAGCGGGCACCCACGTTCTCGGTGAAGGTGATATCGGTACTTCCGTCTATGGAAATGTCGTTGTCGTCGTAGAAGACTATGAGCTTTCCAAGGCCAAGATGACCGGCGAGCGAGCTGGCCTCACTGGAGATGCCCTCCATCATGTCACCGTCTCCGGCCAGAACGTAGGTGTAGTGATCCACGATCGTGTGCTCTGCGGTGTTGTAGGTGCCGGCGATCATCTGCTCACCAATCGCCAGACCCACGGCGTTGGAGATTCCCTGGCCCAGCGGCCCGGTGGTGGTCTCAATACCAACCGTGTGGCCGTATTCAGGGTGGCCCGGGGTCTTTGAGCCCACCTGGCGGAAACTCTTCAGCTCATCAAGAGGCAGGCCAAAGCCCGCAAGGTGCAGGAGCGAGTAGAGAAACATGGACCCGTGGCCGGCAGAGAGCACAAAACGGTCCCGGTTTGGCCATGAAGGGTCGCCCGGGTGGTAGCTCATCTCCTGACCATAGAGCAAGGCGCCAAGCTCGGCGCATCCCATGGGCAGGCCGGGGTGACCGGAGTTCGCTTCCTGAACCCCGTCCATTGAGAGTGATCGAATTGAGAGTGCTATTGCATCAACCGCGTTCTTGTCCATCTATTCCTCCAAACCTATCTCCGCATGATAGCAAGGCGAACAGGCGTTGTCACGGAGGAGGACGCTCTGGCGGCCCACACCTGCTCCTGATACACTCTCCCCATGCAGATAGCAGTTCTTCCCGGTGACGGCATTGGACCAGAGGTGATGCGTGAGGCACTCCGTGTACTTGACGCGGCGGCCACCCGCTTCAAGATTGATGTGGAGACAATGGAGGCCGATGTCGGCGGCATTGCGATCGATAACCACGGCAGCGCCCTGCCGGAGGCGACGGTTGAGTCATGCCGAAACGCGGATGCGGTGCTTTTTGGCTCTGTTGGTGGCCCCAAGTGGGAGAACCTCCCGCCGGAAAAGCAACCTGAGCGCGCAGCACTTCTGCCGCTTCGCAAGATCTTTGGACTCTTCGCGAACCTCAGGCCCGCGATTATTTTCCCGGAGCTGGTTGGCGCGAGCCCGGTCCGCGCAGACATTATTGGTGACGGACTGGATCTGCTCGTCGTACGCGAGCTCACCGGCGGCATCTACTTTGGAGAGCCCAAGTTCCGTGAGACGAACCGCGCGGGTGACACCATGGTCTACACGCGGGAAGAGATCGAGCGGATCGCGCGACTGGGTTTCGAGGCCGCCCGAACTCGCCGCAAGAAGCTCTGCAGCATAGACAAGGCAAACGTGCTTCAGACCATGGTCCTCTGGCGTGAGGTGGTCAGCGGAATTGGTCGCGACTATCCGGACGTGGAGCTCTCCCACATGTACGTTGATAACGCAGCAATGCAGCTTGTGAAAAACCCGCGCCAGTTCGACGTACTGCTGTGTGGCAACATGTTCGGAGACATCCTGAGCGACGAGGCTTCCATGATCACCGGATCGCTGGGACTGCTTCCCAGCGCGAGCCTCGCGGATGCGCGGGCGGGGAGTCTCCAGGCGCCGGTGTTTGGCCTCTACGAACCGGCCGGCGGCTCGGCGCCGGACATTGCCGGAGATGGAATAGCGAACCCGATCGCACAGATTCTCAGCGCCGCGCTCATGCTCAAGCACAGCTTTGGCCTCACCGACGTTTACAATGCAATCTTCAGCGCCGTGAGCGAAACGCTCACCTCCGGCCTGCGAACGGCCGACATAGCAGCCGGCGGCACAAGTGTGTCAACCGTAGAGATGGGAACAGCAATTGCGCAACGAGTGGCCGGGTGAGCGCGTCCGGCGCCGCCTCAGCGCGTGGAGAGCTCTGCAGCTATCTGATCGAGCGTTATGCCCTCGCTCGCCAGCAGGACCAGGAGATGGTAGATCAGATCTGAGGTCTCGCTGACCAGGCGGTTGTCCGGAGCCAGAATGAGCTCTACCGCCTCCTCACCGAGCTTCTTGCGGATCTTTTCGCCACCGGAGGAGAAGAGGTGGGTGGTGTAGCTGCCTTCAGGCAGCTCGCGCTGGCGTTCAGCAATGAGGGCGGCGAGCGCGGTGAGCACCCCACCTATCTGTTCGGATCCCGGCTCACTGGTGGCACTCTGCGATCTGGTTTCGGCGTGCCGGCTTGATCGGGCGCCGGAAGGCTCCGAGCGCTCGGGGGACAGGCGTGCCAGATTCCAGCTTCCGCGGGCTTCCAGCGCCACAGGCCGGTCGTCGGAGTATGGAAGAACGCGATCATTCGTGGTCACCACCCAGAGATGCCCCTGCTCAATGCTCTTCTCAAACGCCTTCCGGTTCTGTCTTGCCAGATCGGTGGGACCGTCGTCATCACAGATAACAACGGGAACGGTGTCCGGTTTCTCATTGAAATGTGCCATTACCACTCCATCACGTCGGTGCCCGCTGCAACCGGGTCTGAGAAGAGATCCTCGAGCGGGAGTGCACCCTCGTAAATCGCCTTTCCGGTGATCACGGCAACCACGTTCTCGCGCGCCTGCTCACGCACGCTCTGCAGGTCTTCCACGTTGCTGATGCCACCGCTGAGAATCACCGGGATACCGGCAGCGTCCGCGACCGCGTTGGTTCGCTCAATGTCCGGACCCTCGAGCATCCCGTCACGGTGTATGGCGGTGTATATGATACCGGCAACCCGGGCCTCACGCGCCTTCTCCGCCAGCTGGGTATCCAGGTACGGGGTCTCCCGCTCCCAGCCGGAAACCCGGACCTTTCCCTCGTCGGCATCCAGGCCTACAAGGAAGACCTCTCCGTAGTGTGCCACCCACCCGGCAACCGTCTCCGGCCTGCGCGCAAACGCGGTCCCTATCACCAACCGGTCAATACCTAGATCGAGCAGCTCTTCAATGTCCTCGTCCCGCCTGATCCCGCCACCGAGTTGAATGGTGGCATCCACGGCGCGACGAATTTTCCTGATCTTCTTCCGGTTCGTGCGGCTGTCACCGCGTGCAGCATCCAGGTCTACAAGGTGGATCCTTCGCGCGCCGGCATCTGCGAACTTGCGAGCCATGACCACCGGATCCTTTTCATACACGGTTGCCTCGTCGTAGTCTCCGCGAACCAGACGGACACACTCTCCGCCCAGGATATCGATTGCTGGAATCACAGTCATGGTGCTCTCTCCCTGGAGGTTTTTGTAAAAGGTACTGGAACTGCCTACTCTGGAGCACCCAGCTGCTCCAGAAATGCCTGCTGATAGGCAGCAATGCCCTCCAGATCGACCAGAGGGGCAGGCTCCTGCTCTATCTGGAAATGACCGCCAAGGCTCGCAAGATCAGCCTGCTTCCACGCCGAAAGTCCGACAAGCGCGGCCCCGAAACTGGTCGCTTCAGGCATTCCGCTGAGATAGAAAGATGCCTGCGGTACCAGGGCGCCCAGCAGGACGTTGTAATCCTTATTGTTGCGAAACCCACCCTCAGTGTAGACAGTGACTCCAGCCTCCAGGCCGACCCTCTGGAGGGCCACGACCGTCTGGACCGCCAGACTCAGATTGAGCACCGCGTAGGCACGACGGGCGTTGGAGAAGAACTCCGGCACCCGCGACCCGGCCTGCATGTCTTCAAGCAGAAAAGTCTCTCCGTGGTCAAGGATGCGGGCCGGCGAGTCAGGGAACTGACCCGTCCCACGGACCACAGCAGGGAGGATGAACTCCGCGCGCTCCTTGATGATGGCTCGGTAGAGGTCGGGATCAAACTCGGGGAGTTCGTTCAGCCCAAAGCGCTCCCGCAGAATGGTTGTATACGTCTCGAACTCGAGCCCGCCCAGCAGGATTGAGGTCTTGACCGGTGTCCCAAAAGCGCACAGATTGTAGAAAACACTCTTTCCAAGCTCTGACTCATGAAACGAGACCGATTCCTCCGGATGCATCGCTACGCACCAGGTTCCGGTCGAGTTGAGAATAAAACTCTCACCAGGCTTCTTGATGAGGTACGGCAGGAGGGAGGCGTTCGAGTCGTGAATGCCCAGGGTGACAACGGTGTCGGGTGAGATACCGGTGCGACCGGCGACGGCCGGGTCAATCGTTCCAAGCACCTCATGCGGACGACGAACCTCCCGGGGAAGCATCTCCCGGATGCCAAGAGCATCAGCCACCCCGGAATAATCCCGCTTCTCGAAATCGTAGAGGTAGGTGTGGCAGCCCGCGTAGGTGTAGTCCGCGGCAGCCTTCCCGGTGAGCCGGAAGGAGAGGTACTGCGGATAGAACAGAACCTGCTGCGTCTGGGCGAAGCGATCCGGAAAGCGCTCCTTGAGAAACATCACTCCCTGGGCAATGTTAATGAGGGCCCCGAGCTCGAGCGTGGCCGTTGTCTTCTGCAGCTCCACGCGGTCTCCGGCGAGCTCATAGAAGCGTTCGTGGAACTCCTCACCCGGCTCGAAGGTGTAGTCAACGATAGGCACCGAGAGTTCCCCGTTGCTGCCGACACAGGCGAAAGTCGCCCCATGTGTTGCCACGGAGATCACGCCAATGTCGTAGCGTGAGGCGAGCAGACCCAGCGTCTCGAGCAGCCACTGTTCAAGCTTCTGAGAGTCGACCCAGAGAACACCTTCGGTCTCCATCATTTCAATATTCGTGGAACGGGCATCCACGAGCTCCAGTGAACTCGAGTAGATATGGACCTTCTTGTTGGTCTTTCCAATGTCAATGACAGCTATGTAGCGATCGCTCATCAGCTTCCTCCGGTCGACAGTTTCTTTCGGTACCGCTCAACTTCCCAGCTGGAGATAAACTCCACAAGGTGGGAATCAAGATGGCGGGCGCCACCAAAGCTCTCAGCGTAGGCGGCAATCTTCACTTCATCCAGAAAGAGCAGGAGCGCGGTGTCAGCAGCCTTCTGCGACTCTGCGACCGCAAAGGCCCCGAGGCCGGAGACCACAACAATGCGCGGAGCAGTTCCCTCCTGCTCTGCGTACGCGGCGATCGCCTCAGATAGCTCCTGCGCACCGGCGTCTCCCGCGACGAGCACGGGTCGCTTGCCTGCATAGACAATGTGATCCGGACTAAAGGGGCCGGAGAGCGGCTTGAAGGTTTCCTCACTCCGCGCCCGCGAGAGGAGCTCAGGATTGGCCGTGAAAGCGATCTCGCTGCCTGCAGGGAATGCCGCAGCGATCATCTGGTGCCACCCCCTTACGGAGTCATCCTGCGGGAGATTGCCAAGATCGGGGGTGCGCGCCACTGCCTCCTGGACACGCCGCGCGGTAGCTTCGTGGAGCTCTTTGATCTGCGCACTGCTCTCCCCGGAGATGACAAGCCCATGGTTCTGAAGCAGAATAATCGTTGGCGGCGCTCCGTGCGCTCGCTCGTACTCGTTCACCTTCCGACGCATCTCCACGGCGAGCACGTACCCCGGTTCAATGGCAGGTATCCAGAGCGCCTGGTCTCCAAAGACACGCCTTGCACCCTCTTCCGCGTCAAGGCCACAGGTCACCCCGTTCACCAGCGCCGGATGGGTATGAACAATCAATGGATACGGAATCAGCTCGTGCATGAGGGTCTCGACGCTCGGCCGCTTCTCCTCGCCCGGTCGTCGCGCAGCCATGAGATCGGCAAGCGCTTCAGCCTCACGACCGGCAGAATCCTCTGGATACCGGGCGTCCCAGATCGCCTGCAGCTTGCTGCGGTCCATCTGCGCGAATCCGTCCTCTGTGATTGTTGCCAGCGAAAAACCGGAGGCCTTGATCCAGAGCGTTGCCTCATCCTTGTAGGAGGTGTTACCGCCACCGGCAAGGACCCAGTCCGGGTCGCTGCCGTAGGTTCTCGACAGCTCTACAATTTCAGGAATACTCATCTTTTTCTCCTGTTTCCGGGAGTGCAGCGTAGCGTAGCTCCCGCCCCGCGGCAAACGGTACCACGTCTGCGTAGCGAGCGGGCACCGTCCACGGCTTCTCTACAATCTGCAGACGTCGGACCTGCAGGGGCAACTGATAGAACTGAGCGCCGTATCTGCTGAGGAACGCTTCCAGGCTTGGCCCCACAGGCTCCTCAGCCTCTGTGACCGGAAGCCCCAGGGATTCAGCGAGCTCCACGAGCAGAGGAACGGCCACCGGCGCGGTGTAGATTCCCGCGCAGCCGCTTTCGCACTCCTTGTCACCAATCCGGTGAGGCGCGCTGTCGGAGCCAAAGAAGAACGAGGGGTGACCCTGAGTCAGCACATCAAGAAGCGCCTGACGATCGCTCTCCCGCTTTGCTATCGGTTTGCAGAAATGGTGTGGCTTGAGCTCACCACCAATAACGTCATCCAGGGTCAGTAGGAGATGGTGGACGGTGACGGTCGCCGCCACCCGCTCGGGAGCGGAGACCACGTAGCGCACGGCGGCGGCGCTGCTGACGTGCTCCACCACGATCCGCAGGGTGGGGAAACGATTCACAACGGCATCCACCACCGCCAGGTAGCGTTCCTCACGGTCAAGAACAAATGCTCCCGGCATCTCGGCATGGATCTCGAGCACCAGACCGTGTGCCTCCATAGCCTCAAACACGGGGTAGAGGCTCTCTACGTCTGAGGCACCGTCTGAAGAGTTGGTGGTCACTCCCTGTGGATAGAGCTTGCCGCCCACGGCTCCGGCAGCCGCCATTCGCGCTACCTCCTGGGCCGTGATCTGAGGGAGCACTTTGAACACAAGAAGCGGTTCGAATCGGCACTCCGGGGGCATGGCCGCCATAATCTGTGAGCGGTAGTGTTCGAGCGAGTTGCGGTCCTGGACCGGGGGGACGGTGTTCGGCATGGCAAGCACGCGACCAAACCAGGGTGCGGTGTCCCGGACAACCGGAGGCAGCAGATCGTCCTGTCGCAGGTGGGCGTGAAAGTCGTCCGGCATACGAATATCAAATGGCATGGACCAGAGTCTACCGGAGTGCGGATCATCTTTGAAGCTGGTGGACAGCGCTGTGGCCCAACGCTATCTTTGCCATCGATGGAGGTTTTGGAAGAGCTCACTCAGACCAGCTCCTGGTACTACGCAGGCTTCTCCGCCCTCGACCGCTACTTCGGCACCACGAGCAGTGAACAGCAGTTCATTGCGGTGGAGGGGGATCTGGTCACCCTTGCGAAAGCCGTTCCTGAGCTCGACTTTCCTGGTATCTACCATGCGGATGCCGCCGCCTGGATTGATGGCGTGCGGACTTACTTCACCACCTTCGACCCCGGTTCCAGGCGTCCGCAGCAGAGCTTCCGACCGCTGAACCTGCTCTATTCACCGGCGCGCGAGCGCTACATCGATCCCTATGACGACTACCAGGCGATTCGTAGCGAGGTGCTCGAGCCGGCCCCGGCGAGTTACTCTCCCCTTCACCGGCTGCTCGATGCGGCGATGGCAATCTCCCGCTACTCCTACACGTTGGCTGAACCGCTCACGCCGGTTGAGCCGTTCCCTGAGCTGCCGCCGGAGACCCTGCGATCAGTGCTGACGACTATTCTCACCGGCACGTCGGCAGACCGGGGCATGGAGCTGCTGATGGAGCACGGATTCGTGGAGCGCTACCTGCCGGAGCTCATGCCCATGTGTTCCACCAGCCACTCCAAGGAGCACCATCCGGAGGGCGGGGTGTGGTCACACTCAGTGCAGACGTTCCGCTACCGCAGGGGGTTCGATCTGCGCCTGACCTGGGCGTTGCTGCTGCACGACTCCGGGAAGCCGCTGGCAGTACCGAGCGAGGGCCGACGGTTTAACGGGCACGCGGAGATCGGGGCACGCCTCGCTCGTAGAATCCTGCGGCGGCTCAACTTTCCACAGGAGTTCATTGATGATGTCTCATGGCTGATTGAACGGCATATGTTCCCGGGAGCGCTCCACAAGCTTCCCACGTTCCGAACCGCGCGCCTCATGGACAACCGCCTCTTTCCGCTCCTGCTCGAGCTCTACCGCTGCGATCTGGTCTCCACCTACCGCGGTCCGGACGGGTACTACCGGGCGTGCAAAATCTACCGTGACTTTCTCAGGAACAACGCGAACCCCTACCGTGACGCGTCCGGCAAGAAGCTTATCCGGCTCTACGTGGAATAGGGAAACGGTTCAGCTGCCGGAAGGACGGTTGCGCCGTCCGATCTCTGCAAGGCCGCGAAGGGTCAGCCACGGCTCCACCCGATCTATCCGCCTGCACTGCGGCGCAACCAGCGATGACTCGCCCCCAGTTGCAAGAACAGTCACCTTTGAGACACCGTGCTTCGTCTTGAGCTCTCCAACGATACCTGCTACCAGGCCGTCGACAAGGCCGGCGTATCCGTTGAGCATGCCCGAGCGGATGGCGCTGGTTGTGTTCGTGCCGATAAAGCCCTCAGACGGGGGGCTGAGATCCACCATTGGAAGCGCCGCGGTGCGTGATACAAGCCCGTGCATGCCGGTCCGAAACCCGGGTGCGATGGCAACCCCGCGAACACACCCCTGGGCGTCCACGGTGGTAAACGTCAGGGCAGTCCCAAAATCTACTACAACCGTTGCTCCGCCGGTGATGAGATAGCCGGCCACGGCGTTGGCAAGCAGGTCACTGCCCAGCTCCCCCGGGGTGTCGGTGCAGACAGTAACCGGAAGCGTGAGCGCGGTGCTCACCACGACGGGCTTGATGGCAAGCAGCCGCGCTACGCTCTGCTCTATTGGACTCAGCAGGTGCGGGACCACGCTCGAGATGACAACACTGTCTATCACGCTCCGGTCGCCTTCTATCCGCAGCAGCCCCTCGAGGTTGAGCAGAAACTCATCTGCAGTCCACTGAGACCGGCTTGAAAGCCGCCAGTGACCGGTGACCTGATCACCATCAAAGAGACCGATGGCGATGTTGCTGTTCCCGGCGTCAATGGTCAGTGTCATAGTGCCCCAGCAGATAGTTGCGTAGCGCGTCCAGCTCTGCGGCAACCGGAGTCGCCTGCTTCTCACGCTCGAGTGCTCCGGCAAGCTGCGGCGGCAGGTCGGGGACCGCCCCGGTAGCCTCCCGCACACTCTCAGCAAACTTGGCCGCGTGGGCAGTTGCAAGCGTCACTACCGCAGCATCTGATGCGCCCTCTCCGTCAAGGTATCGCTCCGCCGCCGCAACACCGGCTGCCGTGTGCGGGTCCAGGAAGCGGTTGTACTTCCAGTGATAGCGGCTCATCACCTCCGCTATCGTTTGGTCGTCAACAGCTTCACCGGAGACAACCTCACGCATTACCTCGTAGTCAGAGCCGAAAACCTCCAGCATGCGCTCAAAGTTGCTCGGGTTTCCTACGTCCATGGCGTTCGCAAGGGTCCGGCGGCTTGGCCGGGGAGTGAAGATTCCGGTCAGCAGATACTCAGGTACCACATCATTGATGTTGGTGGCCGCTATGAACCCTGACACCGGAAGCCCCCAGCGCCAGGCAAGGATTCCTGCGGTCAGATTGCCAAAGTTGCCGCTGGGCACGCAGAACACGAGCTCGCTCGCCAGGCGCGAGCGCAGCTTCACAAAGGCGTAGATATAGTAGAGGGCCTGGGGAAGCAGCCGGCCAAGGTTTATCGAGTTGGCGGAGGTCAGCCTCAGGCGCTGCCTGAGAACTGGATCCATGAACGCCTGCTTGACCATTCGCTGACAGTCGTCAAAGCTGCCGGCCACCTCGAGGGCGGTCACGTTGCCGCCAACCGTTGTCAGCTGCTTCTCCTGAAGTGGGCTCACGCGACCGGAAGGATAGAGGATGACCACCTCAATACCTGCCTTATGGTGGAACGCCTTCGCAACCGCACTCCCGGTGTCACCGGAGGTCGCCGTCAGAATGATCGCCGGTTTCGCCGTCTGCTCGAGCAGATGCTCCATGGCGGCAGCCAGGAAGCTCGCGCCAAAATCCTTGAAGGCACAGGACGGTCCGTGGAAGAGCTCGAGAAGCTGCATCTCAGGCGTGATCTGTGCCAGTGCCGGTTCAAAGGAGAAGGCCTGCTGACAGACCGATGCTGCCGACTCCTCGGTAAATGTGTCAGGCAGCAGGCGCGGAATCACGCGGGAGGCAATCTCAACAAAGCTCGACCCTTCCGGGAGATCAAGGAACAATCCCTTCAGATCGGGCTCGCTCGACGGATGGTAGAGACCACCGTCCGGTGCAAGGCCACGGAAGATAGCCTCCCGGAAGGATGCCTCATGCTTGCGGTCACGGGTGCTGTAGAACTTCATGCTGCACCTCCCGGAAAAAATGCGTCGTGGACCGCGTTCAGCGCTCGTTCCCGTTCACGCTGGTACACTATGAATGAGATATTCATCTCTGATGACCCCTGGGCTATCGCAAGGACATTGATCCCGGCACCACCGAGGGCGTGGAACAGACGCCCGGAGATACCGGATTTGCCGCGCATGTTCTCGCCAATGACGGCCACGATCTCGAGCTCACGCTCGGCGGCAACCGCTTCAATGGTGCGATGGGCAAGCTCTGATGCGAACTCCCGCTCAAGGGCAGCGGTCGCGCGCGCGCTCTGCTCGTCACGAACCACAAAGCAGATGCTGTGCTCGCTAGAGGCCTGACTGATCATGATGACATTGATACGCTCGGCAGCGAGGGTTGAAAAGAGTCGCCCGGCAATGCCGGGTAGGCCGACCATACCGCCGCCCTCCACGTTGATGAGAGCCACTCCCTCTATGGATGCAACACCGGTAATAGTCTCGCTCGCGCTGCTTTCATTGGCGATCAGCGTTCCCGGCGCTTCCGGATTCAATGTGTTCTTGATCCAGAGCGGGACTCCTCTATCCACTGCCGGCACCATGGTATAAGGATGGATCACCTTCGCCCCAAAGTAAGAGAGCTCCATCGCCTCTTTGTAGCTGATCCGGGGCAACACAAACGCGCCCGGCACAAAGCGGGGGTCTGCGCTGTAGACACCGTCTACATCTGTCCAGATCTCTATGGCTGACGCGCGGGCTCCAGCACCCACAATGGAGGCTGTGTAGTCACTTCCGTTTCGCCCAAGCGTGGTAGAGATGCCGTCGGCAGTGGCGGCAACAAAGCCGGTGACCACCGGGATGTCATCCCCGGCGAGCACCTCCTCTATCCTGCGGTAGCTCTCCTCGAACTCGACCACGGCGCTTCCGAAGGTGGCGTCCGTGACGATCAGAGGGCGCGCGTCAACGTAGCGCCCCGGAAGCCCGCGAGAACGCAGCGCTGAAGCGATCAACTCGCAGTTCATTCGTTCGCCGAACCCCACAATCAGATCACCCGTGCGCGGGCTGCAGTCACGAACCAGATAGACCCCGTGGAGCAGCTCTCGCAGCTCATCAGCAAGGAGAGTCAGCGTGGAGACAATCGCCTCGCGCTCGGCCCCGGTGCAGAGTCGGGTTGCGGCAGCAAGGTAGCGATCCCGGATCTGCTGTTCGAGCGCGAGGGCGGTCTCAAGCCCAGCAGAGGCCTGCGCGCTCGCATCGAGCAGCTGATCGGTGACTCCTTTCATGGCGGAGAATACCGCACAGACCCGCTCCTGCTTGTGGTGAGACGCAATGATATCTGTGACTCCGGCGATCCGCGTTGCATCAGCAACCGAACTGCCACCGAACTTCATGACCTTCATGGGAGCTCCGCAGACGAAATAGTGTGCGACGCTCATGGTCGCATTGCGCTGTTCAGAGTATGATAAAGAGTATTGATGAGCAACATCTTCCGGGCAACGGCTCTTCTCACGCTCCTCCTCCTTCCTCTGGTGACCTGGGCGCAGACTCTTGACGCGGAAGCCGGGCGGGTCGTGCAGGATGCGCTTTTTCTCTCGCCGGAGTACACGGTTCCGGTGACCAGGGCGGATGGTGAGCCGGTAGTGGTCGCAGCGGACTTTAACGGCGACGGAATCATTGATGTCGCAATCCTTTCTATTGCATCAGATCCCCGCGTGCGGGCTACGCTTGCGGAACTCTCGGCGAATGAACGCGTTTTTGATGCGCGCGCAATCCAGCCGCTGTTTCTGCTCGAGACACTTTTTCAGCTCTCAGACACCATCATCACCGTAGAGCTCGGCCGCCAGGTGGTGTTCGACGAAATCACCCTTGTGGAGCTCTCACAGACCGATTCACCGGCGGTCAGAGTCTCTTTCCGCAGCAGCCGTGGTACCGCCGACCAGCTCGTGACCTTCTCCCCGGACGGACGCGCATCACGACTCCGGCTCGCCGACTCGCCGTCGGAGTTCGGCGAGCTTGCAGACATTGATGAAGACGGTGTCCTGGAGGCGGTGACCGCCCGACGGGTCCCTGAAGCCGGCCGCGGCTATGAGACGTTTCTGGAGCTCTACGAGTACTCCGGCGGCGCGTACGCCAGGATAACCGGCTTTGGCGTTGTCCGGGAGCTCGAACGCTTTCTCGAGCAGGTGCGGACGCACGTACGTCAGCAGGAGTGGCAGGCGCTCGCCGGACTGATTGCCCAGAGCGATTCCGGCGACCCGGCACTCGTGCTTGCCGATGCATTCCAACTGATAGAGGTGGACGGCGAGGAGCCGGCGGCAGGCGCAGAGTCACTGCTGCCGACTGCAATACGTGACCTGGTGACTATGCAGTTTACCGACAATCCGTTTCCGCCACCCTACCTTCAGCAGCAGGTACGGCTCACGTTCCGGCTTGACTGCTGCGGCGAGGAGCGCCGCGTCTACGCTGCGCTGCTTGAGCTCACGCTGGACCCGTTCAGAGGAGAGACGTTTCGTTTCTTGACAGATCAAGAATCGGGACGGTAGGGTTACTGAGTGGACAGCTACAAGATAGAGGGGAGCTACCCCATCAAAGGCCGCATACGGGCAAGCGGCAACAAGAACGCCGCCCTCCCCTGCATTGCCGCCACCCTGCTGACGAACGAGACAGTCGTTCTGAGGAACATTCCTGAGATAGAAGATGTCGATGTCATGCTACAGATCCTCCAAGAGCTTGGAGCAACCGTCAAGCAACGGAAGACGAAAGGCGAATGGGAGATCACCGCCTCGGACATCCGGACGTCAGAGGTTCCAGTTGAGCTTGCGCGAAAGGTCCGCGCATCCATCCTTCTTGCCGGCCCAATGGTCGCTCGAACAGGTCAGGTGCTGCTCCCGCCCCCCGGGGGCGACGTGATCGGAAGGCGGCGGCTGGACACGCACTTTCTGGCGTTGAGCGCGCTCGGTGCACAGGTCGAGGTTGATGGCGTATTTCGCTTCAGCAGCAACAAACTTGTGGGTGTGGAGATCTTTCTCGACGAAGCGTCGGTCACGGCAACGGAGAATGCCATCATGGCTGCAGTGCTCGCCCAGGGCAAAACCGTCATTCAGAACGCGGCAAGCGAACCGCACGTACAGGACCTCTGTCTAATGCTCAACCAGATGGGTGCAAAGATTGGCGGCATTGGTTCGAACATCCTCACCATAAACGGTGTGAAAAAGCTCTACGGAACCGAGTATAAGATTGGATCGGATTTTATGGAGGTTGGGAGCTTTATTGGACTTGCCGCAGTCACTCGAGGCGAAATTGTAATTGAAGACGCTGCGCCCCAGCACCTGAAGATGACCCGACTCGCCTTTGGAAAACTGGGCATCCACTGGGAACGAGACGGAGAAGATATTCGCATTCCCGCCGGACAGTCCCTTCGGGTGGTTCCGGACATGGGAGGCATGATCCCCAAGATAGATGACGCCCCGTGGCCCGGCTTTCCGCCTGATCTGACAAGCATCATGACGGTCGTTGCCACACAGGTGGAGGGGACCGTCCTGATTCACGAGAAGATGTTTGACGCTCGTATGTTCTTTGTTGACAAGCTGCTGACGATGGGCGCGCGGATTGTCCTCTGTGATCCTCACCGTGCAGTCGTGACCGGTCCTTCCCGACTGAGCGGCAGCGAGCTCACCTCACCAGACGTTCGGGCAGGTATGGCGATGGTAATTGCTGCAATCTGCGCGGAAGGCACAAGCGTCATTCAGAACGTCTATCAGATCGAGCGCGGCTATGAGCACCTGGTCCCACGACTCAAAGCTCTGGGTGTGCAGATAGAGCGGCGCAAGGACTAAGACGGTTCGGACCCGGAAATCTGGCGCATAAGGTTCTCGTAGGCAGACCGAATGCGCACGAATGCCTCTGTGCTCGCCTGCTGCTGTTCTTCAGAGAGAGCAGTCACCGTATCAGGATGGAACTGGGCGGCAAGTCGCCTGTAGGAATGGCGAACGGTCTCTGCATCTGCGTCGGTTCCCACCCCAAGGACCGCACACGACTGCGGGTCAAGGAAAGCGCGGGCAGGCAGTTCGCGCTCTATGAATCCGGGCTCAATCCGCGCGAGCGCCGCAAGTGTAGCGAGCCGTTCAAACGCAACGCGAGGTGCCTGCTCGTCCCGAAGCGTCTTCCAGACGATGAGCGTCACCCGCCGGCGTTCTTCAAGCGGCTGTTGCTCTACGCGTCGGGCCGCGTCATGGACCCCAGCGGCAGCGCCGGCGGCCACAGCGATAGCACGCTCACAGAGGCGCGCCGCGAACCGGTCCGGGCGCTGATCGGCGAGTCGTTGCTCCAGGGCTGCAATCACGCGGGAGGTGACCGTCGAGGCCGGGGCGACCGCGCCGGTCACCAGGCCGGAAAGCGGGAGCAGCGCAGAGAGCCATTCCGGCCGCTGGCCGGTCTCAATAAATCGCCGGGTCTCTCTCTGAACCCGCAGGTCGGCGGCTACCAGATCAACCAGAAAACCGATAGCGATCCCGAATCCCGCGCCCAGGGGCCCGCCGGTGAGGCCGATCAGCGCTCCGGCCAGCGTTGACCAGAAGCTTCTCATCTGCGGGCGGCGAGCGCGAGGTAGAAGAGGACAAACAGAAGAATGCCTGCCTGCACCACAATCAGGAGGACAATCGCAAGAGAGAACCCGGCCGACAGCAGCACCGCCGAGAGCACAACGCGCTCACCGTAGAGTATCAACTGGTGCAGCGGCACAAGGACGAGCGGAAGTACCGGTACGACTGCAAGAGTGAGAAGCGGTGGCATGTGAAGATACTTGCTGCGAAAGCGCCAGCCGAGCCCGACACAGAAGAGCGAGAGAACAACAAACGTGACCGGAGAGAGCAGGCGCTGAAACAGTTCAACCTGCAGGGGCGTCGTCAGTATCCCGTAGCGGTCAAGCAGCTCACTCCCCTGCAAGAGACCGGTCAGACTTGCAGACTCCGGATTACGGGAGAGGTCGGCAATAGTGGACAGCTCAGCTGCTGCGGGCGAGAGCTCAAGAAGACCCGGGTTCTGCCGCGTTGCCGAGCCTACGCTGATCACCGGGTCTATGATCTGCCCGCCGGCTCCACGGTCGAGAATGGTGAATACAAAGTGACCGTCGATGAATCGGGCATAGTTGCTGCGCACCCGATACGTCGGGCGCCCACTGTTGGTGAACTCGATCGCCTCGACCTGCTGAGCGAATATTCCGGACGGCGTCTCCACAAGTTTGCCGATGGAGACCAGCTCCGTGCGATCGGCAGTTCTCCGGTTCACAAAAACGATATCGAGAACACCGGGAAGCGAGAGTGCCTGCTCGACCTCATCCCGAAAGACCGCCTGAGCCTCCACCTGCTCCTGAGCGATCTGAAGGTAGCGACGCACGTCGGTGTCCCGAGGATACTCCTCTTCAAGGCCGGCGAGCAGATAGTATGCCTGTATAGGTTCGTCACGAGTCAGCAGACCCTTCGCGCGCTGCTTCTGACGAAAGAGATCGAGTTCCCGCCCCTCCTCAAAATTGAGCTCCAGCTGCTCGAGTCGGTCAAGCGATTCGGCTGCAATACGGGCAGCCGAATCGCTGGTAGGAGCGAGCGAACGCGCAAGCGTGGCCATGTAGTGCGCGGTTGAGTAGTCCTCCCGCTGCAGGGCCGCCTGCGCACGATCAAGGAGTGAATCCACCGTGGCGTCCTGTGGGATACCACCACGCGAGCCGTCGACCTCGGCTCCTGCCTCCCGGCGGAACTCGAGCCGGTTGAGCACCCGCTGCAGCTGCGCCTGGACGTCGGGGTCTTCGCCAACCAGAGAGAGATACTGGCTAAGTTCGATCTCCGCAGTCTGATAGTCCTGATTGATCTCCGCTTCGTTTGCAGACTCGTAGAGGGTCTGCGCCAGAGCACTCGTATACTCCACCTCCTCTACGCGCGAGACCGCTCTTGGATGCCAGACGAGAAACACAACCGCAAACAACAGACCGGTGACAAGCACCACCACTATCGAACCGGTGAACAGCGTAAAGCTTACCGCCCCAGTATCAGTCCGGGCCATGGGAATCGCCCAGGCATAGGTCAGCAGAACCGCCCAGGCCTGCGCAACCGGCAGCAGACGGATAAAATCACTCCAGGTTCGAGCAAAGACCCAGTCCCAGAAAAAGACAGAGAGCGTGCGCTCGAGCGAAAAGCTCAGCACAGAGACCAGTAAGAGCGTGAGAAAACCGACCACGTAGCATATCACTGAGCTTGCGATCAGCTTTCGGGCAGCGTCGTTCATCCGGCGATCTCCCGCTTGAAGCTCTCCAGCGGTGAGAGAAGAGCCGCAGTGAAGAAAAGTGCAAGGCCAAGTCCGCCGAGCAGGCCCGCACTCACGTACGGGAGCGCCAGAGAGCTTGTGGCAGCGATCACGAGTGGCCGGAGAGCTCCCCGGTTCACCGCCGGGATGATCCAGAGCGCAAACCGCAACGCAAGCAGCACTCCCACAAGGTTGAAGAGAGGCCAGCGGGTCAGACGCACCAGAGTCCAGCAACCAAGCAGGAAGAGAGAAAGACCGGCAAGATGCATCAAACCGGTTACCCCTTGCAGGAGACCCAGATACTCTGCACTCGCCTCACTATCGCTGGCCAGCCCGAGGATAGCCCCCGGCGGGTCGACGGCAGCAGAGTAGGTATTGCTAAGCTGAGCAAGAGGAAACTGCCTATCCCCAACCGTGAACACTGATTGCGCCGGGTCAATGCGTCCGGAATCAACGACAAGATAGCCGTCAGTGTCGTGGACCACAACCGGCTCAAAAGCGTCCCCGGAGACGTTTCCAACGTAGAGAGCGATCGTTCCGTAGCGAATGATGCGGCCAGAGGGCACAGAGGGAACCGGGGTCGCTTGCTCGAGGGGCTGAAGCTCAAGCAGCAGACTACCGCCGGCCAGTGCGCCACTCCAGGCAAGGAAGAGGAGCGGGAGCGCGATTTTAGGATTCACGCTCTCACGAATCAGGTCGAACAAAGATATGACCGATCCAACGAGTACCGCCGGAATCAGTAACCGTCCGACACCCGAAAGGAAGCTCACCAGGAGTACTCCGGAGCGAGCCTGACCCTCTTCGTAGCCCACCACGAACCGATACGCTACAATAAAGAGGCTGCCTGCAATAAGGAGCAGAAGTGTCCAGAGAAGGAACCTCACCAGGAGTCGAAGGGCAGCACTCACCGGCAGAATCGTAGCATGGGCACGTGACGAGTGCAATATTGGTCATTTCAGGTGAATAGGATAGACGGAAGTGGGTAGTACAACAGAGGAGCCGGAGCGCTCGCTGATCCGGCGTGCCCGGCAGGGCAATCGGGACGCGTTCGCGCTGATCGTACGACTCTACTACCAGCGAGTGTACCGGGTCGCCGTCCGCTTTGTTCGAAACGATGACGACGCCGCTGAGCTGACCCAGGAGACGTTTATCAGAGCCATGCGATCACTACACAGGTTCGATGGCGAGCGAGCGCTTTTCCCGTGGCTCTACCAGATAGTCCGGAACCTCAGCCTGAACAGGATCGCGCGCGTTCGGAACCGGGAGAGCGGGCTTCCCGACTACGATCTTGAAGACCGACGGATCCCCGGTCCTGAACAGATGGCCATACGAGATGAGGACGGCCGAGCGGTTCAGGCCGCTATCCTGCGCCTTTCCGGGCAGGCTCAGGAGATTATCCGCCTTGCCCATTACGAGGAATGTTCGTACCAGGAGATGGCCGAAATACTCGACATACCGGTAGGAACCGTGATGTCCCGGCTTTACAATGCCAGAAAGAAGCTGCGAGAGATACTCGCAGCGGAGGACGAAGATCATGAGTGATCGACATATCCCTGATGATATAAAACTGCGGATCCAGGCGCTCGTTGACAACGAGCTTCCCGCTTCAGAGATACGGCCGACTCTCGAGCTCATTCGAGCAGATACCGAGCTGCAGGACGAGTACGTGGAGCTTCTGAGAATCAAGCGGAGAATCGGTCCCGGGCCGGCCACCAGGATTCCTGAAGCGTGGGTGGAACAGGCGGAGAAAAGTATTCGTCGGCGAAGCGGACGAATAGTTGGGATTATCCTGCTTGTCGGCAGCTATGTGCTCCTTCTCGGCTACGCGCTGTTCACCTTGTTCAGTCGTCCGGGGACTCCGCTCATCGTGGCGATCCTCATCTCCTCCTCGGTGCTCGGATTCCTGTTCCTGCTGTTCAATGCCATTGCCGACCGGATGCGTGAGCGGCGCGATGATCGTTACAGAGAGGTAATGCGATGATTCAGTCAACAACGGAGACGCTTCCCGGATACGAGATCACGGAGGTGCTGGGTCTCGTCCGCGGGAACACCATTCGGGCCCGCCATCTGGGCAAAGATATCGCGGCCACGTTCAAGAACATGGCAGGTGGAGAGATCACCGACTATACAAAGATGATGGGAGAGAGCCGGGAACAGGCGCTCGACCGGATGGTCGAAGAGGCCGAGCTGCTTGGGGCGGATGCGATCCTTGGGGTCCGATTCACGACGAGCTCCGTGATGCAGGGAGCGGCCGAGATTCTGGTCTACGGCACCGCAGTGAAAATTCGGTCAGTCGGCTGACAGGCAGGACGTTTTCCGGAACTTGCTCACAGTTTATCCACAAGCTGAACGAGAGCGACCATCGGGAAAATGGAGAGAGTTGGGGGCCAGCCTCTCCGTCAGCCGGGCCAAGTTTCCCGTTATTTTTCGTAAAGCTATACGGAGCATGCATTTATACGGTGTCAAGATAGTTCCGGCACTTTTATTCCACCAAATGCTCCAACCGATGCTACACTTCTGTGTAGCAGTACAATAAGAAAACGGTTTTATTCACGAGTTATCCACAAGGTCTTTTTGACTCACACCAAGCATGTATCCTCGGCCGCGCAAGCTTCTGACTTCGAATGAGAGCGGGCACTCACCTGGCAAATCTGCTAAACCCCGACGCAGACGAGAGATACTCATGTCAAGGGCTCGGCTCCCTGACTGCTCCGGTGCCAGGCCGGCCAGACTGATCAGAACAGACCTGGACACCACCTGCTCATGACGCAGGACGAGCACACAAAAGAGTTGGTAGGCCGGCCCCGTCAGTTGCACGGACCAGTTCTTTTCCGGGCCGGCTACGGTACATCTGCCGTGACCCCAGGTAACAACAGCCCGACCAAAATCAAGGCGAGAGTGACCCAGAATGCGGCGGACGCGAAACCTCAGTTCCTCTTCCGTCCATGGCGCTACCAGCACGTCGTCTGCGGCGGGCGCCCCGGCATAGAATTGGAGCTGTTCAGGTTGTACAAACACAAGTAGCGGGAGCCTGCGAAACGGGTCTGGAAGGCGGTGCGCGGTATGCAGATCGGTGACAAGCAACAGGTCACCAGGACCCGGGGCCACAGCAAACTCAGGTACCGTGAGAGCAACCGACCAGCGATCTTTCAGAGCAAGGCGAACCCTCGCTGCCTCCGTCACAGAGGCAAGAACAACACGTATCGATCTCCTGGATCGCTCAGACGCTGCTCCCATGGGCCCCTCACATTCAGCTTGAGGAATCCTCCTGAAGCTTCTTCTTCAAGGCCTCAAGTTCCTCATCCACCTCTCCGCCGCCTTCACTGGAGGCACCCGGCTGAGCCTGGCCGCTCGCAGATCCGGAGGAGTTTGCTCCGCGTTGATCCTCAATGGCAACGCGTTTCTTCAGGTCTTCGAGCATGGCTTCAGTGTTCGTGCTCCCGGCTTCCAGCTGTGCGAACTGCTCCTCGAGTGTTCCGCTGCCTGTTGAGGCCTCAATCTCCAGCATGGCGTCGTTTTCGGCCTCCAGCTGATCCATCCGCTGGGACATCTGCTCGAACGCCTCGAACGCTGAGGTGTCGTTCATCCCGCCGATGGTCTCGTTTATACGCTTCTGGGCCTCAGCGCGTTTGGCCCGTGCGACAAGGAGATTCTTCTTCCGCTGAGCCTCTTCAATCTTGCTCTGCAGTCCCCGGAGCGCGCTTTTCAGTTTCTCGACGGATTCGTGCTGCGCTTCCCACTGCTCTTTATACTCGGTCGCGGTTTTGTCGAACTCCTGCTTACGAAGCAGTGCTTCTTTGGCCAGATCGTCCTTGCCCGCGCGCACGGCGAGCATCGCCTTTCGCTCCCACTCCTGCGACGCGGCGAGATTCTCTTTTACCTGACGCTCGATCTTTTTCTCATCTGCAATGGCAGCTGCCACGCTCTTCTTGGACTCTATCAGTTGCTGATTCATGTCCACGATAAGCTGGTTCAGCATCTTCTCAGGATTCTCCGCCTTGCTGATCATATCGTTGAGATTCGATTTCACGACTCGTCTGAATCGGTCAAAAATACCCACAGTCGCCTCCTTATGTGGCTGTTCGGTACTTGGCCAGGCGCGAGAAGTGCTGAGCCAGGGCCAGGCCGGTTGAATCCAGGGACGCCTGGAACTCCTCCATATCCATCGTGGGCAGTTCCAGTGTATCTATCAAAATAACGTCCTGATCCTCGAGCGCGTATGCTCCATGAACCATTTCCGCATTCAGTTCGAGCAGCTCCATAAAGAACGACTCCCGGTCTTGCTCAGGGATGCGCATCACCTTCGCGCGCAGGGTGACAAGATCATCATCCACGTAAACGATCACAGCCTTGAGACCGTTTTCTTCCTGGGAGATGAGCCACATGTTCTCTCCAACTTCTTCATACTGCACGTCAAGATTGATGAAGAATCCCTCGATCTTCTCCTTCGCCGGCGTACTCATGCCACCTCCTTCCGGTCTGGCGTATTGAGAGTATAACAGATATTTCTGAGGAAATTGTTACCGAAGATCAGCCGAGGAAAACTTGTCCGGCCGTATCGATCGCAAGCACCGTTTTGCACTCTGAACAGCGGAATCGCCCCGCCTTCTGTGCCTTTAATTTCTTGCTGCAGATAGGACACTTGAAGATCTTTGGGAACACATCGGACTTTTGAGTGGCTCCACCCTTGGAGAAGAACTCTGCCGCCTCTTCAAGATTGTCCTTGATAGTGAAGAACTGGGAGAAACCGAGAAGCTGGAAAACCTCGTAGACCTTCGGCTGGATCTCGAGCAGGACAAGATCACCACCGCGGGGACGTACGAGCTTCAGGAATGCAGTGAAGGAGCCAATGCCGGTACTGGAAACGTAGGTCAATCCGGCGCAGTGAACGATGAGCCGCGTGAAACCTGCTTCAATCGCAAGGTTCACTCGCTTCTGGAACGAGTTCGAGTTGTACGTATCTATGTAACCGGTGAGAAAGAGAACTAGTCCGCCCTCTACGTTGTCAAGCTTCTGAAGCTTGATCTTGAGGCTGTCGTCTTTCTCGTCGTCAAAGCCAGGTACAATGTCGTTATTTGCCATGCTTTCCCTTCGTTTACCGCTTCCCCGCAAACGATAAATAGAATACTCCGGAGTATGAAAGCTTGATCTGGTTTTGTCAAACCTCCATTCCCTGAACTTACCACACTATATCCCAAAATCAACAGGAATAATCGCGCCGTTTACTGCGGCGGAAGAACCGGCTACAAGCTCAACGGTTACCCGTGCCACCTCCTGCGGGCGGATGAGTCTGCCACCGGGAATCCGTTTGCGAAGGGCCTCAATTGCCTCCGCCGGGTAGTATTCAGTTTCCACGTAACCAGGTGCGATCATATTGCAACTGACACCGGTACCCGCACACTGCAGAGCGACCGAACGAACGAGTGAGGCGAGCCCTGCCTTGGACGCCGCATAGGCGGCAATCTTTCTAAAGCCCACGATGCGATCCGATCGCGGGCCACCGAACACAACGATTCGTCCCCACGCCCGCTCAAGCATTGCGGGCAGAACCTCACGGATCATGACCGCCGGCAGGTGGAGATTCAGCTCAACCATTCGTCGGAACTGATCGTCCGGAGTATCAAGAAATGACTGCTCCAGGTATGGGCCAAACGCACAGACGAGAATATCCGGCAATCCCGTCCGCTCGAGCAGAGAGGCACCATCATCAGCATGCTCAATCGGATGAAGAGTAGCATCGCGAAGCGTTCCTGCCCCGCGTACCGCCTTTCGGCTTCTGTCGAGACGTTCGCGATCATGACCCCCATGAACAGTAACCTCCGCCCCGGCCCGGGCCAGATCTGTCGCGACAGAAGCACCAATACCACCGGAGCCGCCCACAACAAGCGCGTGTCTTCCACTCAGCGGGTACGTCGGATCATCCACGGCCACAATATAGACCAATGGGGTTCGCGCTGCTATAGTGTCGGCAGATGGCAGCTAAACACACCAGAAGGGTACTTCTGTTGATCGGCTTTATTCTCTTCTCTCATGCCGTGCCGGCACGCTCACCGGAACAGCTTGAGGATACGATAGACTTTGAAACGTCGCTGGAGACGATTGCTGAAACCGTTCGCACCGGGCAACTCGAACAGATCGATCCCGAGCGCTACTTCATGCTCACGGGTTCGGTTGCCTCTATCATTGTCTTTGACCCGAACCCCGAGAGCTTTCAGGCCGTTGTAGAACTTGTTGCCGGTGGATGGGATGGGCTTGACTCCATCTCGGTGAGTAGGGTCTACGTGCTCCTTCAGGGTCCGGAGTTTGCCGAAAGAGTACCCGAGCGCCCACGTCCCGGCGCGGAGCCCGGGACCATTGAGGTCCACGAACGGATACTCGTGATTGGACCGTTCGTAGGGACGGCGCAACTCCAGGACGAAGAGCTCGGAGTAATCCAGGCTGTCCGAATCAGATAAGCCATAAGCTCAGTCGTCAAAGTCTATATTGTCTGCAGTTATTCTGTACCCGTCAGAGAGAAGCAGCGCCCGCCAGACTACATTTTTCAGTTCACGAACATTCCCGGGCCACTGGTAGTCTGAAAGCCGGTTGATCGCCGGACTTGTAAACTCTGGAAGTACCGCCATCTGCTCGTCCTGCGCAATCCTGATCCGAAAATAATCAGCAAGAACCGGAATGTCCTGCCGCCGCTCGGAAAGCGGAGCGACACGAATCCGGCCCACGTTCAGTCTATAGAACAGATCCTTTCGAAAACGTTCCCGGGTGAGCTCCATCTGAAGGTCTCTGTTCGTTGCTGAGATGATGCGAAATTTCACCTGCCGGTGCTCCGCATCTCCAATCCGCGTAAATCGTTTTGTCTCGAGCACCCTCAACAGCTTGACCTGAGCCCGTGAACTGAGCTCTCCCACCTCATCAAGAAAGAGAGTACCGCCGTGAGCTTTCTCCAGCGCTCCGGCGCGCGTTCGTGCGTCAGTAAACGCGCCCTTCGCCGTACCAAAGAGTTCCGACTCTATGAGGGTGTCCGGAATTGCACCGCAGTTGAGCGCGATGAACGGCCCGTTGGCCCAGGGCGAGAGCCGGTGAAGCGCGACTGCAACGAGTTCCTTTCCCACTCCACTGGCTCCGGTAACGAGGATTGGTGCTCCGTATCTACCGTACTTCTCTATGTACTGGCGCAGGCGCATCGTGGGGACGCTTACCCCAATGATCTCGGGAATAACGGCGTCGTTAGGGGGGCCGAACGGCACTACAGCGGATGTAATGGCATCAAGAAAAGATGTCCGAAGCGGATTGGCCTGAAGCGGAAGCGCCACCACGTCAAAGGCGCCATGTTTCACCGCCGCGACGATGCGCTTTGGTTCCGTCTGAGCCGTAAATGCGACTACCGGAGGTGCCGTAGCGGCGGAACTCAAGGACGAAAGAAGTTCGAACGAACCGATCGGCTCAATATCCATGTTGAGGAAGATGACGTCCGGCATGGCAGCCTTGACGTGATCAACGGCGAGTGCGTCATACTTGTGCGAAAGTACTCGGTGGTCCCAGTCGAGGAAGAGTTCGACAGCGGAGGCTATCTCGGGATCATTATCGATAACCAGAACTACAGCCATCCCACTTCCCCAGACGAAAATGTTAAAATTCTCTGAGCGAATTTGTCAAGTACACGCTCTGGGAACTTCATCAAGCTTCGTGACAATGCCGGCAGGGGCACTATACTAGCTGCATGAACCGTCGGCCGCCCCTCGCTTTGCTCGTACGACCTCTCGGGATCAGCAAGCTCTTCGGACTTGGACTCGGCTTTGGGCTTCTTATGCTTCTGGATGGATACCTGCTGCTACTCACCTCGAGACGAGTAGGTACCTATCTGCTCATTGCAGCCACGGCTACCACCAGCCTTGTAGGGGCACTCGGCACATTCAGGGCTTACACCCGGGAGCTGCAAACACTCTACTCAAAGGTCCGCCGAGGAGCCTATCCAAAAAGCGAATATGTCCGGATGCTGTCGCTCCTGGTGGCTGCGGGTCTCCTCATTGTTCCGGGTCTTGCGACCGACGCCGTCGGTGTCGTCATTGCGATCCGGCCATTCGGATGGCTTGTCGGCGTCTTGCTGGAGAGGACGCTTCGGCGAGAGTTGGAGCTGTTGTACGAGCACCTCAGACTTGAAACATAGGAAGTGTCACGGAGGATACCCTACCGGAGGGCTCGAAACACGAGCAGCAGTACCAGGAACCACACATACACAAAAGCCCGGAGCATCCGCCACGGCCTTCTCACCAGATCCGGCAAGAAATCCAGGCCGCGACGAAACGCCGTCCGGCTTGCCCTCTTACGACGCTCGGAGAAGATGTCGAACACCTCTGCGCTGAACAGAGAGAGACCAGTAGCGAGATTCTTGCGGTTTCGGTAGCTCCAGAGATCACGCCCGGGGACACCCGGCCCCACCAGAAGAAGATCAGGGCTCGCCTTGCGAATAGCGGTAATAATGCTCGGCTCCATCTGGCGCTGGTAGTATCCTGCGTAGCGGCCAACAATTCGGAGGCCCGGGAACGTCTCCCGCAGGTTGCGTTCAACAACCCGGATAGCCGGGCCGGTACCACCAAAGATGTAGAGCGACTGTCCGCGCTCTTCAAGAGAGGTGAGGACGCGGATCACAAAATCAAACGGCATGTAACGGGTAGGTCTCTTCCCGGCAAGAAACCGGCCGGCCATGGCGATGCTGCGGGAGACTGGTATGGAGAGAGCGTGGCCTACACAGGCTCGAAACTCACGGTTACGACGAGCACGCATGAAGTCCCACCAGCGCAGGAGAACGACCTGCTCGCTCGCATCTGATGCCACACGGGTCTGGGCGACGGTTGTCACGCGGTCATCCTCGACTGAATCGATGGCGATGCGCATCACATTGAGCCGCTCTACGTATTCACTTACTTCGTCAGCTGCCACCTTGACCTCTCAAGCAGGATAAGACGAGCCGCGGCAACTGCAACCAGGCCGGCGGTCTCTGTCCTGTATACGCGCGGACCCAACCAGAGCGGCTGAACACCGTTGTTCTGAAACCGCTCGCACTCGTCTGGGCTGAAACCCCCTTCAGGGCCAACAAAGAGTACAAGATGACTCACACTCTCGCCAAGATAGCCGTGGAGCGATCCCTGCGCAAGAGGCTCAGTGTGGAGGTAGAGCGCAATGCTCGTCGGATCGTCGGGCTGGTGGAGATGCAGTGCATCCGCGAGTGAGCAGGGAGTTCGTATAGAGACCGATGTGGCGCCGCTCTGCTGAACAGCTTCCTTTGCCACGCGGTGCCAGCGTTCCTGCTTGGCTGAGCCAGGCTCCGTCGGACGGACAACGGTGCGGTCCGTGAAGACGGGAACAATCGTGGTCGCCCCGGCCTGAACGAGCCGGCGGATCGCATCGTCAAGCTTGCGAGCTTTTGGTACCGCCTGACACACGGTGACGCTGAGCTCAGGCTCAAGCGCGGGAGATGGATCGGCGGCAGCAACCCGAAGAACGGCCCGAGTTGCAGAAACATCGGCTAGTTCAACGAGAAATCGATGGCCGCCACTGTCGGTCGCCTGCACAGTGTCCCCGGCAGCGTGACGCCGGACGTGAACGAGGTAGTGAAACTGATCGCCTGATATGGTGAGACGCTGCCCGGGACTCAGGGTTCCGGGCAGCAGGAGATGTCTCATCGTCCGGCCGGCACCTGCCCTTCCCGCAGCAGCTCAACTGCTTCCTGAAGGACTACATCGTATTCAAGATCATAGACCTGGGTCTGGTTGTTCTGACGGTTCAGCTCATCTCTGATGGTCACCTTGATAAAGCGGTCAGGGACATTGAAGCCCTCATTCTGAAGCCCGTCTACAAACCGATCTATCCGGGGGCCGGAGGGATCCAGGTTGTCGGAAACCCACGACTCTATTCTGCCGCTGTTCCGCAGCTCCGCATACGCCTCGGTCTCGTCGTCGGTAAGCTCGGGTGTTTCCACGGATAGATCCGGATCAACGCCGACTTCGTCAATGAACCGGCCACTGGGAAGATAATAGCGAGACATGGTCAGACGAAAACCTCCGTCGGCGATGCGCCTGATCTGCTGCACAGAGCCTTTCCCGAATGTTGTCTCGCCTATCAGGTAGGCTCTATCGCGGTCCTGCAGAGCGCCCGCCATGATCTCTGCTGCTGAAGCGCTGCCCTGGTTGATGAGTACGACAACGGGGATCTCCGGATCAACGGAGACACCGTCGGTCGCGGTGAACCGATCATTCTCCTGAGGTACCCGGCTCGACGTGCCAACAATGGTTCCGTCGTCAAAGAAGAGATCAGTGACATCTATCACGGCAGAGAGGAGTCCGCCGGGATTCGTCCGGAGGTCGATTATAAGTTCCTGATAGTCATTCTGCTCGAAAAAATCGATTGCCTCCTGGACCGCCTGAACGGTCTGCGGCGTGAACCGAATGATGCGCAGAAACGCAATCTCTTCGTCTATCATGGCGTGGCGGGCAGTTGGAACCTGTATGACCGCTCGTTCGAGCGTGACGGTAAACTCCGCTCGTTCTCCGCGTCTGACCTGAATCACGACACGGGTACCGGGAGTACCGCGGAGTCTATCCACAGCCTCGTCTATGCTCATCTCATCGGTGGGGAGAAACTCTTCGCCGTCCACATCGCGCAACCCCACAATGAGGTCGCCGGCGCGAAGGCCGGCCCGGAACGCGGGAGTATCGTCTATCGGGGCAATGATTTCGACAAAGCCCGAGTCTTCTGCGTTTTCTTCAGGCCGTTCCTTGGCAATGAACATACCTACCCCGCCAAACTCACCTTCAGTGGTGTCGGTAAGATTCCGCATATCGGCCTCATCAAGGTAGGCGGAGTAGGGGTCGTCAAGGCTCTCAAAGAGACCACGAAGCGCGCCCTCGAGCAGCGTGTCGGTGTCCACATCTTCCACGTAGCTTTCCTGGATAAAGCGGAAGACGCTCTCAAGGATTTCCATCGCCTGATCGGTGTCACTTCTCGCCTGAGCAAACGCCGAGGGAGTGCTTGCGAGAACCAGTACAACAATGACAAGTACTGCGGTGATGCTGCTCCAGAGAACCCGTTCGCGCCTGCGATTCGGTCTGTTATCGTTCATGAAAAACTCCAATTCTCCCCAAGAGTATACTGCGATCGCGGCCTACCTTCTATTGACCGCCACAGATCTGCTCCGTACACTCCGCGCAATGGCCCACAGACGAATCGCGTTCAGCGTTGGCACAGCCTGGATCGTCGCTCGATTCTCCATACTCCACTTCCTGAGCCTCAGATTAGTACCAGGCGATCCCCGTTTCAACATAATCGCACTCTGGATTGGCGCCGGATCTCTGTTAGTGGCCGCACTCTTTGCCGGCGCAGCAGTCATAGCCGAGTCTCGTCGATTCTACGTTCCGCTGCTTCGTATCTCCTTTGTTCTGTTCGCGCTCACGGATGCTGCCACAGTTCTGCGCAGTGCCACACTCTCAGTGACAGAACGTCAGGGAGACGGCGATCCGGCGACAACGCAGGTCGTGTTCTTCCTCACCTTTGGTGTGTTGATCGTTGATCTGCTCGTCCTGGCCGCGTTGCTTGCGTATAGAGTGATAGACAACAATGGAGAAACGGGGGAGAATCAGACAGCAGGTCCCGGAGGATCGGAGGAGAATGCATGACGATTGTGCCCATAGCAAGCGGAAAAGGTGGCGTAGGAAAGTCGCTGCTCGCCGCGAATGTGGGCATTCTCCTCGCCAGGGCAGGCAAGCAGGTGGTGCTGGCAGATCTGGATTTTGGTGGGTCAAACCTCCATCTGATCCTTGGCACGCGGGCGCAGGACCCCGGCATCGGGACCTTCCTCACCAGTGGGGAGCTCGAGTTTGGGGAGATCGTCCGTAACACAGAGTACGGAAACCTGCGTTTTGTCCCCGGCGATAATGAGTTGCCCGGCATAGCCAATCTGAGTGCGGGTCAGAAGCGGAAACTCATATCACGGCTTCGAAACCTGGAGACGGAGTTTCTCATCCTGGACCTGGGCGCCGGGACCAGCTTCAATGTGATGGACTTCTTCCTGCTGTCAAGCAACGGGCTTGTCGTGACTACGCCCACACCTACCGCCCTGGTCAATGCGTATCTGTGCATCAAGAACGCTCTGTTCCGGTTGCTCACCAGCCAGATCAAGCGCGGTTCGGATGCGGACGCTCTGCTCAAGGATCTGTCGCAGAACGCCGCTCGCATGCAGCGTCTCTACCTTCCGGACATTGTCTCACGACTCGAGCCTGTTGATCCGGACGCCATTGCGCAGTATCGCGCCGCTGCAGAGAGATTCAGGCCTCGGGTAGTAATCAACATGCTTGATGATCCGAACGAGGTAAACAAACTTGTCAGACTACGTGCGAGCTGTGCCCAGTATCTGGGCATAGAGGTCGAACAGTTCGGCGTGCTCTACCGTGATGAGCTCCAGGACACCTCGCTCAACGCCCGCCTGCCGATCGTACACTACAAACCGAACAGCGTACTCTCGGTGGCCATCAAGCGAATCGCGGACAGGCTGATCGAGCAGAGTGAGTCCGAGGGTGAGGGGCTCTCCTGGCTTGATGCAGACGAGAGTTTTGAAGCAGCGGTAGCTGAGGCTGAGAGTGACTTTGAGGCAAAGTCAGGCTATGTCAGTGAGTTGCTCGACGCAGGGGTGCTCACTCACGGAGACCTGCTGGAGACGGTGAAGTCTCAGCAGATTGAGATCAACCATCTGCGCCGCCAGAATGATCTACTAAGCGCAAGAGTTGTGAAAGCGGCTCAACAGGGCTACAAGCTATAGCAGGGGCATGGCAAAAAAGAGCGTAGAGGCAACTGGTACAGTACAGATCTCCATAGACGAGGGTGGTCTGCGGGCTACCGCTACGTTCGAGCCGGGCGAGGGCGAGGTCTGGACCGGCGATCGTCTGCTCGAGGCCATGAGAGAGGCAGGTATAACCGAGGGCTATCGTCCAGACGATGTCAGGGCGGAGTTCGGTCTTGCCGTTGAGCGCGGAACTGTGGGCCCGTTCGCGGTTGCCCATGGAACGCCGGCAGGCGAGCCGAAACCAGAGAGCGTCCACTGGCTCGAGATCTCCGTTCCCGAAGCGCTCGGGGAGCAGGCACAAAAGGTGATCTCCGAGGCACGAGCGCCGGAGATCATTGTAGAGACCCGCGAACGGGTAAAGAAAGAAAAGACGGTAGTACACAAGCCCAAGCTGCCGTTCATGCCGGAAAAAACGGAAACAGTCCCCTACACAGAGGAGATAGTCCACAAAAAACGGGTCTACATTGATCCAACCGTGGAGCGTACCGGCTACGCCGCCGAAGGACAGAAACTGGGTACGGTGTTCCCAAGGGATCCCGGTGAGGCCGGGCGAACCGTGACCGGAGAGATCATTCCGCCGCGGCTGCTCGCAGATCCGCTGTTCTACACCGGTCACGGAGTAACTCGGCAGAAAGACGACCTGATGGCTGCAGAGGACGGGTTCGTCCGCATTGGTGCCAACTGGGTGGACGTGGTCCCATTCGATACCCATGAGTGGGAGGTGTCGCTCAGCGAGGACAACGCGACCTGCTACTTCAGCTTTGACCCGGGACACGCCCACGCGGCAGCCCCGACCGGAGAGGAGATTCGCGCGCAGGCGCTTGCGCTCGGCTATCCTGAGGAGCGGCTCTTTTCAGCCGATCAGATTGAAGAGATTGTGCAGCAGGCGGTTGCCCGGGAGGAGGTGCTGGAGAACGAGCCGCTCACCGGCAGCAGAGATGCGGCGTTCGACATCTTTGTGTCTGAGGATAAACTGCAGGCGGTACTCAACGTTCACAAGGCGACCGGAAAGGGCACCGCACTCAACCTGCGCGAGCTTGGCGCGGCAATCAAACGCAGCGGTATCGTGAAGCTGCAGTTCGACCAGATCAAGCAGGACATCTCCGCATTTGTCCAGAGCACGGAGACCGAGCTGATTGGCTACACCCTCAGAGAGGGAACGGCTGCAGAACCTGGCCCGGAGAGGAGCGTGGAGTTCAGCGTTCGGTTCCTGGATGCCGACAGGGCGGCAGAGATCAAGCTGAAGGCCGAACAGGAGGGGCTACCGCCGGAAGTGACCGACAGTGCAACGGAGTTTCCTCCCGACTGCATTGAGGATGTTGCAGTTGTAGAGTACGACCAACGCATTCTCAGCGTTGCCCCCCCGGTACCCGGCAAGCCGGGTGAGGATGTCTACGGAAAGCAGATCGAGCCACCCCCGCCCCACGAGCCGGACATTCGCACCTTTGAGTTTGTGGAGCGCGTGGACACCATGGTGGTTGCAAGGCGAAGCGGGATGCTGCAGCGGGGCTGGAAAGACCACGCGATTCTTCTGCGGGTAGTCCCGCATGAGGACGCCCAGGTTCGGGTGACGCTCTACAACAGCCGTATGGCCGCGGCAATCAGCATGAAGCCCGCAACGGGTACCGGCAGCAGGCTCACCTGGGAGACGGTTCAACAGGCAATCGCGGAGAAAGAGATCACCAGTGGGTCCCGCGAGACTCTCCTCCGAGCCGCTTTCGAGCGGGTTGAGAAGGGCGAACGAATCGATACCCTGATCTTCGCTCGTGGCAAGTACCCGGCCGCAGCGGAGGGCGCGGGTATGGAGATGCTCATAAACGTTGCGACCGGCAAGGGGATGACCATCAAGAGCGACGGCTCGGCAGACTACCACAATCAGGACCGGATCACGACCGTTGAAGTGGGAGCACAGATTGCGCGCATCCGCCCGGGCGGCGACAGTGGCCAGGACGGCTGGGATGTCTGCGGCACAAGGCTTGAGGCCGCACAGAGCTCCACGGTCAACATCGATATTGGCGAGAATCTGCACCTTGAAGACCAGGAGGATGGGTCACGGATCCTCGTTGCCGACATTGCCGGAGAGCTGCTGGTGGAAGGCAGCCGGTACCAGATACGGGCAAGCCACTCAGTCGACGGTGATGTTGATCTTCACAGTGGGAACATTCGATTTCCGGGGTCGGTGACTGTGAAAGGGTCGGTTAGAAGCGGATTCTATGTCATGGCCGGAGGCGCTATCCACGTGGGCGAGCTTGTTGAGGCTGCCCTCCTGAGTGCGGAGGCCGAGATCATTGTAAACCAGGGCGTGAAGGGGGCCGGGAAGGGCGTGCTGCGGACAAAAACCGAGATTGGGCTTACGTTTGCTGAGCAGGCAACCCTGCTTGCAGTCGACGCAATCCAGTGTCGCGGCTCGCTCGTGCACTGTGAGGTGAAGACAAACGGCAAGCTCAGCATGATTGGTGACAAGTGTCGCATCATTGGCGGCCGGATCAGATGCCGGGAAGGAATCGAGACGTTCGATCTGGGATCCGAGCGCGGAGTACGAACCGTTGTCGAGTTTGGCCAGGACTATCTGATCGCCGACCGCATTGAGAAAGAAGAGCAGGAGATGGAGAAGTTGAAGAAGGAGATCACTCGCATTGATCTCGCGATGAAGGGAGCCGAACGATCGGGCAAGAGTGCTGAGCTGGACACGCTCCATGCTCAGAAACTGGGCTATCTGAAGCTGCTGGAAAAGCGGGGTCTTCGGGTGTTCACTCTCCGGGAGCGGTTTGAGGAGCACCACGATTCAAGCTTAAAGGTGACCGGCACACTCTGGCCCGGAGTTACCATAGAGACACACGGGCGCTCACTGGAGATCACATCCCCAAAGAAGAACGTCATCATCTGGTTCGATCCGAAGTCCGGGCGAATTGAAGAGACGGGTGCCGCCGAAAAGAAGTCGGGCGGCGGTCAGAAGAAGTGACTCCGGGGTATCTGGCGTATCCGAACTGGCTTGCCCCCGCGCTCTCTTCGGGCCTCCCGCTTCGCTGGTACGGCGTTCTGCTTGCGGGAGCAGTGATCGTTTGCTGGTTCCTGTTCCGCTCTCACACGACCACCTGTTCGCTTCTTCCCCCCACCCGTGCAGGCAGGGATCTCCAGGCCCGATTCTTCACCTACGTTCTTCTTGGGGCTCTTCTGGGATCACGTCTGGTCTATCTGCTCACCCAGGACGGGTGGCAGAGCTACCTGAGTCGGCCCTGGCGGATCGTCTGGCCGTTTGAGGATGGAACCTACACCGGGGTTGAGGGCTTCAACGAGTTCGGGGCAATTGTGGGTGCGAGCGCGGGGGTTATCCTGTTCTCAGCCGTTGCTCGACAGGAGCTGGTCCGCTGGGCAGATGCGCTGGCGCTCACCGGCCCGCTGTTCACGCTGTTCGCCCGCCTGGGAAGCTTTGCGAACCGTGAGTTCCTGGGCCGGGTGACAACGCTACGCTGGGGAGTTGTGTTTCCAAACGCAGAACGCTACCCGGTGGCCGAGCAGCGAATCTCCGCGGTTCTGATGGAGACAGGCGTGCCGGTGGAGCCGGGACAGCTGCTTGTCAACCTGCCGCGCCATCCGGTCCAGCTCTATGAGGCACTTGTTGCCGGAGTTCTGCTCTGGGCAACAGGCTGGTTTCTCATTCGCACCCGACCACTTTTCCGTGGCGCGACCACGGGACTGATCCTGACAGGCCACGGTGTTGTGAGCTTTGTGCTGGGCTACTACCGCGAGGCGGACGACCTGTTCCGGTGGGCCGGCCTGCCCGGCGACCCGCGGTTTGTGGATACACTCCTCATGGTCACCCCCCATCAGCTGGCCGCTGGTGTGACCGCGCTCGTCGGGGTTGCCATCTGTATCGCTGCACGGATAGCTCACTCACCGGAACCGACGGTTGCAACGTATGAGGAAGCTCAGACGGAGTAAGTGTACTTGCTCTTCGCCACCCGCTGACGAGAGGCGCGGATCTCATCTCCATAGACGGTGAGCAGGCGTCTGATCCGGGCATCGAGCACCGGGAGGCCAAACTCCTGCTTCGCCCGGGCGAAGTTTCGCTCGCTCTGTTCCCGGGTTTGCTCCCGGTTTTCCAGCACTTCCTTCGTTCGCTCCAGCGCGTCGTCAGGGATGACAAGCGTTCCATCCTCGCTGTAGCTGTCCCGGATCTCGATGTTCTCCAGACCTGTTGTCTTGATATCGGTCTTGTAGACAAGGTAGGTCGTCGTGACCACCGGCACCCGGGCTGCAATTGCCTCAAGCAGCGCGTTGCCAAACCCCTCCCAGATGGGCAGATAGGTGACAAGGTCTGCGTTTGCCAGCACATCGCGGTTGGTGAACAGGAGTCTGCCGGATGGGTCGGTGCCCCTTCGCGCAGCTACTCGATCGCTTATGAGCGCGAACGGAACGTGGTGGCTCTCCGCAAGTGACTGGATTGAATCGATATAGGTTTCGTCCGGCTCGTCACCCTGATACAGCGAGATGATAAATCGGACGCGGGTTGCGTACTCAGGAAACTTTGTGATGAAGCGGCCGAGAAAACGGATAGAGTCCTCGATTCGCTTTCTCGGGACAATGCGGGTGGGCTGGACAACAAGGATGTCGTTGTCTGCATACCCGAGCTCCGCACGGAACCGGCGGTTGTAGTCGTCTAAACTCACCGAGTTGTCGAAGTCCTCACAGTTCGGGATGACGAAGGGAGAGACGCGCTTGAGCGAGCTCAGGATGTGGGCGGCGTACGAGCTGATCACCACATGCTCGAGCCCCGGGTCAACCGGTGGCATGATCTTGTTGAGCAGATTGCGGATACGGGTATTGCTGAAGCGGCTGCGTTCCCACCAGAAATCGTGGTGATGGAAGATGGTAGCCACCCGCATCTGCGTTGCAAGCTGATGAACAGCCAGGCCGCCGGCAATGGTCATTGGCATGGCATTGGTGTTCTCAGCAATGATTACATCGATCGAGTACTCACGCACATAGTCAAAAAGCTGATGAGCGAGCTCTACGCCCATTGCCTCCATCTGCTCGGTTGCCTCTTTGAGTTGACCGGCGCTGACCGGGCGGGGCCTCTTGTTGATGTGCGGAAAAACCAGCTGCTCAAACTCGCGCTGCTCGCCCGTATCAAATCGCAGGCCGGGCAACTCCCACTGACGGTCATCCGGAATCGCGGCGAGGGGCTGACCGTACTTGCCCGACATGGTAAAGACCTCGTGTCCCTGCGCCAGGAGAACATCGATCCATTTGTCCACTTCCAGTGAAACGCCATCCACGTCACCCAGCTTGCCGCTGACCACCAGGACTCGGAAAGAATCACTCATGGGGCAAACATAGACATTTTAGCCGGCCTGCTCAACGAAGATCGTCTTCAGCAGGTGAGGCTTCACCACGCGCGAGGGCCCCGCGCCAGAACGCCCGAACCCGCTGCTCACCCCGTGCGGTAAGGGAGAGCACGCCGGACTCCAGGCGAACGAATCCGCGGCTGCGAACCCGTGAGAGCACCTGTTCCACCCGCCGATCGGGCCAGCGCACGTGATCGGGAAGTGACTCGGCAGCCAGTTCGGTGTCCGCTCGTGCTCCGGCGCGGTGCCGGTAGATGTGACCAAGAACAACCTGTTCCTCGAACCGCAGTCGATCCCGGACACGCCGGACAGAGGCGGAGAGAAGGCCGTAGCGAGGGGAGAGAAGAAGCGCCACTCCAAAGAAGAAGAGCATGGTGGTGACTATGGAGGCGGAAATGGAAGTATCCCAGCCACCGGGTACCAGCCGATCCAGGTCCAGACCAAACACAGAGCCACGCGCCAGGTCGTAACCGATCCAGGCGCTCGCGCTTCCCAACAGGGTGCTCTGAACAAGCATCACCGGGAGGCGATCGGTGAGCAGATAGCTGGTCGCGACCGGAATAATAAAGAACGCAATCACCAGAATTGATCCCACTGCATCAAACGCACCAACGGCAACCAGGCTGACAAGCGTCATCAACAGGTAGAGCAGCAGTGTAGGCCGGAAGCCGAGCGAGCGGGCCAGCGCAGGGTCAAAGGTTGCAAGCTTGAGCTCTTTGTAGAACAGGGTCACAAAGAGCAGCGAGAGCAGCGCCATCACGAAGGTGACCGTAATCGCCTGGGGCCAGAACACAAGCGTCGGCTCCTCCTCTGTGAGACCCGCCTGATACGCCTGTGCAGCCGTGTACTCTCCGCAGTTCGTGCACACCTCCACAAACTGTGCCCCGGCATCCCGCGGGCTAATCCCGTCGCTGCGGCAGTTGGTGCAGCGGCGAGCAAACTCAGCCCGCGCATCTGTCTCCGTTATCTCAACGGTCTCACAGTCGCCGTAGCAGTGACTGGTGGTGTTTGCCCACGCCACACCGATCTCTCCCACCATCACTGCGTGTTCATCCAGGTGCACGTCGTCGACAGAGCGACTGACAAAGATCACCGCTACTGCAAAGAGAAGGGGAAACGCCAGTCCAAGCGCCGCATCCTCCTTCACCAGGCCGGAGCGGTGAATAATCTCCGTGAGCAAGACCGTCCCGACCCCCGCCGCTGCAGCACCCATAAGCAACCAGGGTGAGTTGAGCCGGGGCTCGGCACCAACCGCCAGCATGACCATAAACGCGACAACTATCCCCAGCAAAACGGTATGGCTGATTGCGTCACTGGTAAGCGAGAGGCCACGAAGAAGCAAAAAGGTGCCAAGTAATCCTCCGGCCAGCGCAATGAGTGAGCCAACAAGAACCGCCGTGGTCTGCGGGGAGCGGAGGAACTGCGAGAGCGCCTCCCCCTCCACAAAGCGGGTGATGATCCAGATCAGAAGGCGCTCAGCCAGAAGCATCTGCGTCTCCACTGGGGCGCGAAGAATCGTCGTGCACCCGTGAGAGCCCGGCGCTGGTGAGCACGTAGCCGTTGGCTGAACGCTCAAGCTCCCCACGGCCGATCAGCTCGCGAATACCGCGCTCTGCGGCCGGCCCGACAACCCCGGTCAGAAACTTTCCCGGCACCACCACCCGCCGTCTTCCGTGACTCTCTGCGTACCGGTGGCAGGTCTGAAGCACCGTACGTGCAGCAAATCGCTGTCTGTCACGGCGGTGACGAACAGCGACCGGAATGACACCACGACCGGGAGCAAAGAGAAGCGAGAGGAGCACGATCATGCTCGCAATGAGAATGATCATGGGCCCCGTTGGCAGATCGGTATCGAGCGAGCTGGCGATGGCCCCGGTAGCGCCGGCGATCGCACCAAAGAGTGCCGCAAGCGCAACCATGGGCCCCAATCCGCGTACCCACTGTCGGGCGGCTATACCGGGGGCAATGAGCAGGCCGACCATGAGCACAACGCCGGCGAGCTGCAGTCCAACAACGACGGCAATCACGATCAAGAGAAGCAGGAGTGCGGTGATCGCGGAGACGCGGTAGCCGTTTGCTCCGGCAAACTCCGGATCAAAGGACACCAGTTTGAACTCTTTCCAGTTCGCCAGCATGACGATCGCACTTCCCAGGGCCACGCCGGTGAGTATTCGAATGTCCTGGGCGACGATTGCCGCGGCCTGGCCAAAGATAAACGTGTCAAGACCCGCCTGACTCGCGTCGGGTCGCTGCTGGATAAACGCCAGGATACCTATCCCCACGGCAAACCATCCGGCAAGTACAATGCCCATTGCGGCATCCTGCTTGAGACGGGTCCTCCTGGTGACTACAGAGATGAACCATACCCCGCTGAGACTCGCGAGCGTCGCGCCCAGAAGCAGCGCCCAGAGCTCCCGCCCGGCTATCAGGAACGCGATCCCGACTCCCGGCAGGGCCGCATGACTGAGAGCGTCACCAAGGAGGCTCTGCCGCCGCAGCACCGCGAAACTGCCCACGGCTCCACTGAGCGCGCCAAGCAGCGCGCCACCGGTGGTGACGGTCCGCAGCGTGTAGGTGAAACGCACCCCGGCTGCCAGGGCAAGAAGCGGAACCAGCGCAAGTGTGGCGGCAGCGAGCGCAAGCACGGCCCGGGGCCGGCGGTGGATAACGCCACCGGGAATCATGAGGGCCCCCGAAATGAGTACTCCTCAAGTGCCGCGACCGTCCCACCGTAGGCGCGCTCGATGAGCTCGCGCTGAAACATCTCACGGGTAGGTCCGCTTGCCACAACGCTGACGTTGAGAAGCACTACCCAGTCGAAGTAGTCGGAGACTGTCTGCAGGTCGTGATGGACAACGATGACGGTTTTGCCGCGGGTGCGCAGCTGATGGAGAATCTCTATGATTGCCTGCTCCGTGACGGCGTCCACGGCTGCGAATGGCTCATCCATGAAGTAGAGGTCCGCCTCCTGAACAAGTGCGCGGGCGAGAAACGTCCGTTGCTGTTGACCACCAGAGAGCTGACTGATCTGACGATGCGCAAACGCCTCAAGGCTCACCTGCCGCAACGCTTCCATGGCGAGCTCTCGCTCCCGTCTACCGGGCCGGCGTATCCACCCGACCTTCCGGTACAGGCCCATTGTCACCACGTCCAGTACCGATGTCGGGAAATCCCAGTCAACACTTCCCCGCTGCGGCACATACCCGACGCGCTCGCGCACCTTCTCGTACGGTCGGCCAAAGAATGACACTGATCCGGCTGCGCGCGGCAGAAGATTCAGCGCGCTCTTGATAAGCGTGCTCTTGCCCGCTCCGTTTGGTCCCACGATCCCCGCCAGCACACCCGCCGGTATCTCCAGGTCAACGTCCCAGATGGCGGGTTTGCTCTCATAGGCCACGGTGAGGTCCTGCACCACAAATGGGAGCCGCGAGTCGACGTCCGGGTGTGCGTTCCAGACAGAGTCTGCTTCGGCTGCCATCAGTTCCTCGGGGAGAGCAGAGCGTCAGGGGGGGCCGGTTTCAGTCCGGCCGGCCAGGCCGGGATGGTGAGCTCCACCCCGGCCGCCGCGTACGACTGGAGAATGGTGTACACGTTCTCCGCAATCATCCCGACGTACGTTCCGGAAAAGCTGCCGCGGGCTCCCATGGCGTCCGAGTAAAGCTCCCGTACGCCAACGCGAGCAGTCCCGCCTCCAGCTTCAATCGCCTCAATCACGGCCTCGATCGTACGAGGAGGTATGCTCGACTCTACAAAGAGTACCGGGATATCGTTTTCTATCACAAAGTCCACGGTCTGCTGGATATCTCCCACGCCTGCCTCATCCTCTGTGCTGACACCCTGGATGGAAGCCATCCGCCAGCCGAACGCCGCTCCGAAGTATTGGAACGCGTCGTGAGAAGTAACCAGGTAGCGTTGGCGTTCCGGCACCGAGCGCATACCCTCCGCAGCCCACTCGTAGAGCAGATCCAGCTGTCGAGCGTACGACTCGGCATTTGTACGGTAGCGGGCGGCGCCCGACGGGTGGGCCTGCGCAAGCTCGGAGCCCAGGTCGAGGGCAGTAAGCGACCAGTTGCGTGGATCAAACCAGAAGTGCGGGTCGTCGCTGCCTCCGGCAGTTTCTTCAAACGTACCAATGACAAACCCGCCACGGGCAACCGGCTCAGAGAGCGCATAGACCAGTACGCCCTGCTCTCCGAGTGCCGTGAGAACGGAGTCAAACTGGCCTTCCAGGTTGAGTCCACTGTAGATGACCATCTGAGCCCGACTCATTGCCCGAATGTCGCCCTCGGTTGGCTGATAGAGGTGAGGGTCCACGCCTGCGCCCATAAGGCCGGTGACGGCAACGCCGTCGACACCCTGGGCAAGGATGCCGGCAAGATCGTAGGCCTGCGTGGTCGTGGCCACAATGCGGAATACTGCGTCATCCTCGCCTGCGTTGTCGGCCCGCACCCCGGACTCCCCGCGACCGCCGGCAGAGAGTCCGGCCGCAACGACAAGCAGAAGGGACAGGGCTATTAGAAATCGGTTCATATCTCCGTCCGTTTTGATTATTCAAACTGTTGGTAAGGGTAAATAAAAGATTATGAAGTGTCAAGTCAAAATAACATTGACGCAGCGTCCGCAGCCGCATATTCTCTTGGTGTGAGCAGCACCACGGAGAACTACTTGAAGCGGATTCTCACCGAATCCGAAAATACTGACTCCAAGCTGGTCTCTCTTGGTACGCTGGCCGCCTCCCTCGGGGTCACTCCCGGAACTGTTACCACCATGATGAAGGGTCTCGCGGAAGCCGGTCTGGTCTCCTACAGACCGCGCCAGGGTGTCGCTCTCACTGCTCCCGGCAGGAACCAGGCGTTACAGGTACTCAGGCGCCACCGGCTTATCGAGCTGTTCCTGGTGGAGGTTCTCAATCTGGACTGGGCGGAGGTGCATGAGGAAGCGGAGGTGCTTGAACACTCTGTCAGTGATCGTCTGCTCGACCGGATAGATGAGGTCCTTGGTCACCCAACAGTGGATCCCCACGGTGACCCTATCCCGGACCGCCGTGGGGAGCTTCCCGAGCCGACCGGGGTACCCCTCGATTCAATAAAACCGCCGGCAACCCTGCAGGTGGTTCGCGTTGAACATGAGGATGCCGGCTTTCTCGATTACGTGAAGGAAACGGGTCTGACGCCGGGCGCGCAGCTCTATGTGGTGGACCGTTCACAGGCGGCGGGTACGGTTACG
The DNA here is from genome assembly GCA_964599075.1 of uncultured Spirochaetaceae bacterium. GTDB lineage: Bacteria > Spirochaetota > Spirochaetia > DSM-27196 > SLST01 > SLST01. Next base: position 188,994 of record CAZREG010000001.1, read on the forward strand.
ATTCGGGTTGCCGATCGTGAGTCTGCCATAAGCCTGGAGAGTGCCCGTCGCATCCTCTGTACCGGCACCAGCTGAGCGGCCCTACGGCTGCTTCTCCAACGGACTCACGTCACAGAAGAGAACACGCGAGTTTCGGGAGTGGTCGTAGCGGTCGCGCTTGACGGAGGGCATCTGGTCAATGCTCCCCAGTCGGAAGCCAAGCTTCTCGAACCAGTCGGAGGCCTGGGTGGTAAGCACGAAGAGGCGGCGAATACCGTCAGCCCGGGCGCGTTCAGTAAGGTACCGAACCAGCCGCTCACCAATTCCGAACTGTTCGTAGTGGCTGTCGATTGCCAGCCCTGCAATTTCTGCATGACCACTCTCGTAGGTGTGAAGCGCACAGCAGCCGTGCACCATCCCATCGGTCTCAAAGACTACAAAGTCGCGCAACCGCTCCTGCAGATCACTCTCCGCGCGTCGCACCAGAAGCCCGCGTTCTACCAGCGGTTCCATAAGCCGATAGACGTCTGCAACATCTGCGCGACGCATGGGACGGATCGACTGATACTGATTCGCATGAACCATGGTCCCGACACCAAGGTTTGAGAAGATCTCCCGCAGAATGACACCCTCGACCCGGCCGTCCACTATGTGCACCCGGTCAACGCCGGAACTCGCGGCATCCACAGCACGCCGAATCAGCTCCAGGCCGACCCCCTCGTTGCTCCCGTTCGCTTCCAGAAACTGTTGCGCCTGGTCAACCCGAAGCCTACTGATCCTGCCGTCAGGAGCAGTGTCCACCCCTGCTGCGATCCGGTAGTTCGCGACGGTGATCGGTTCAGCATCCACGACAAAGAAGAGCTTGCTTGCCCCGAGTGCAACGGCAAGCTCGGTCGCGAGCTCTCGGGAGCTGATGTTATAGGGACGCCCCGAGCGGCTCCATCCGATGCAGGGGAGTATGGGGACGGACCCGCGTTCAAGAATCCCGGTCAAGAGCCCTACCTGAATCTTGTCGACAGCTCCAGCATCCTGAAAGTCCACGCCATCGACTACTCCCAGGCTGCGACCGCGCACCCAGTTACCGATCACAGCGTTCACGCCGTGGCCGCTCAGCGAGGTCATCAGCCTGTTCGCGGAGTCGAACGCTGCCATGCGGATAAACGGGATCGCCTCCGGCGAAGAGATCCGTACCCCGTTGTGTTTCTCACAGCCAATCCCGTAGCGGTCGAGCACTTCATCTATGAGGGTGCGGGCACCGGCAACGAGCGCGATCTGAATGCCGGTCTCATGCATCATGACCAGGTCACGGATAAGGCCGGCGAGCGTGGGACGCAGCACCACCGCATCATCAATCTGAAGGACAAACGTCTTCCCCTGAAACGCCTGGGCGTACCGAAAGACCTCGCGAATCAGTTCTACCTGGTCTACTGATTGGTCTGCTGGCTGGTCCATCTACTGATACTGCACATAAACGGGGACCGGCTCAAGACTCATCACTTCCTGGGGGCTCATGAGCGGGACGTCAAATCCACCCGATCGCCAGCTCTTGGGGTAGAAGAGCTTGAAACCCTTCAACGGCATGTTCTGCGCAATCACGTTGTACTGCCAGCTTGCCCGCTTATCCTCCGGGTTGCCAAACCCGTCAGCGTGATGGATGAGATGGACGCGTTCAAAATCTGATCGTACTGAGGGCCGATCTTGAATCATCCGCCAGTTGAACTGGTGCACGACAAGCATTCGGGTGCCGGGGATGTCGTTTGCAATCAGATAATCCTGCATCATCTGTTGCGCCCTGTTAATGTCCGCAGCATGCACCTGACCAATTACCTGCCCCGGCTGGTCGGTGGCCCACTCCGGATCAATGGCAAGATGAACGTTCTCAAAGTGGAGGAACGGGAGCATCATCTCGATCGCACCCTCCACGGTTCCGTTTCCGATCTGGTGGTCCAGGAAGACGATCAGATCGTGTGCGAGAGCATACTCAATGTACTCGAGTACGCGGGCGCGGCTGAGGATGCCAACGCTGGCATTCTCGTAAACCGTCCCGTAGATAATGTGGAACGCCGGTGCAACCCCTATCTCACCGTTGATGCGATCATACTCTGCCGCACGCGCGCGAAGCTGAGCGGTCATGGTATCCAGATCATTTTCGCCAAGGATGCCCATAAAACGGCTGTTCGGATGGCCATAGTAAGCGATGACCTGCCGGGCCGCGATCACACTGTCGGTCTGGCGAACGAAGGAGGGCCAGCGCGCGTCGACTGCAAGCACGTCGGCGACTGAGACCTCTGGTGCCGGTGGGACGTCCGGCTCCCGGAGCGGCAGGGTGATATCTTCATCCTTCTCTTCTTTGGGGGCGAGCTCCGGTGGAACGCTCTCGTCTGCCTCTGCTGAGAAACTCACATCCGGGATCTCTTGAGCAGGCGGTGTACCGAACACTGCCGGTCCAGCCACTCCCCGCGATACGCCTGTGGACAGGCTCTGTGCGCCGACACCAACGGTTCCGGCAAGCCCCAATGCAAGCACTCCAGTTACAAACCTACCCATACCTGTTACTCGACCTCCTGCGCCCCGCACCGTATAGTGTAGCAATGCGTACCGCGCTCCTGGTTCTGACGGCGCTGATACTCGGTTGTAGTACATCATGTACGCCTGTGCAAGACGCGGCAACCGTTCGCGTTGAGGAACAGATACGCACGTTGCTCGAGCTCAACACGTACGAGCACATCTACCGCGACCTTGTCTACTTTGGTGAAGAACGGAGCTTTCTCTTCCTGCGAACCGTGGACCGCGCGGTGCTCTTCTCCATAGACATACGGGTGATTGCCGGCATCGATCTTACTGAGAATTTCCGCATAACCCGCGACCGCCTGGTGCCGAACCGGCTCTACGTACAGTTGCCGCCTCCGGCAATCCTCTCGGTGGATGCGGACGAGCAGTCGATCACCGAATACTTCATCCGTGAGCGCGGGGGGCGCATTGGACTGCTGGAGCTCAGCGATCAGCTGGAGGAGGTGAAGGAGCGGACGGCGCAGGAGGCGATAACCCGGGGCATACTCGAGGATGCCGCGGAGAACGCGCGCGCGATCATCTCCAACTTTTTAGAGATGGCAGGCTTCACTGAGATTGAGTTCGCTGATCCGTCCGACGACGACCCGGAGCTCAGGGGATGAAGCGGCCACGGTTACTCATTTCACCGCTGGTGACGCTCGCGCTAGTGCTTCTTGCCGCCGCACTGTTCACCGACCTCTTTGGCGGGCAGCTTATCCCCGGATTGCCAAAGCTCTCCCTGCAGCGTGTCGAACGATTTCAGAGCTCTACAATCACCCTCTCTGAGGTTCGCTCGGTGGCTTCACTCACCAGTGTGCAGCTGATTCACCGCGCCGTGTTCCCGTACGACTATCTACCGCGCGACGTCTCGATCACCGGCATCCTTCGCAAGCTCCGCGAGAGCAACGCGTCCATAGCCGACACGCTGACCCCAGAGGAACAGCAGTACTTCCGGACGTTCTCGCTCGCGCGGGAAATTGATCTGGGGATGACGGGCGAGACGTTTGACTTTGTGGTTGTCTCGCTGATCCTGACCGCCGGCTACCGGCTGGAGGAAGGAGACATTACGATCGAGGTGGAAGAGTTCAGCGGAACGGACGGAGTTCTTCGCCGGCGTGCCCTGGTGCATTTAGGAGAGCCGGCGATTCTCTCGACAGCGGTTGAGGATGTGGTCACGGAGAACTACCCGTACCCGGATGCATCTCTGAGTGCAGAGGGCTGGAGACGGGTTGCAGAGTTCGTGGTGAGGGAGTCAGTCCCTGGTGGGCGAACAGAGGCGCTTTTGTCTGAGGCGCGGGAGCGAACCGAGCAGTTTCTGCGAACCATGCTTCTCCAAGCCGGGATTCACGAGGTGGAGTTTTAATAGCCCGGAGCTTTACAGAAGCCCTGTCACTTATTATTTTATATATGAGAATCAATATACAAGGAAGAGTTTATGAGCGAAAAATTGACTACCCAGGAATTCAAGGAAAAGGTATTCAACTGGGATGATAATAGCGACTGGAAGTACGAGGGTGCCCTGCCGGCAATTGTAGACTTCTATGCAGACTGGTGTGGGCCATGCAAAATGGTTGCTCCCATTCTGGAGGAGATCAGCCAGCAGTACGAGGGCAAGCTCCATGTCTACAAGGTGGATACCGACGCCGAACAGGAGCTGGCAGCGGCATTTGGCATTCAGAGCATCCCGTCAATCCTGTTCATTCCCATGGGCGAGAAGCCACAGATGGCCGCAGGGGCGCTGCCAAAGGATCAGCTGGAGAAGGTGATCAAGGACGTCCTGAAAGTAGGCGTAGACGCAGCGTAGCCCTGCTCACGAAAAACACACAAAAACTGCGTAGAAACCGGTTGATCTATCGGTCTTGACGCGATAGCTTCTGGCTCGGTTTTGAGAGCCTGTAACCATTCGCAGGTTGCGTGGTTATAGTCGTGTTGGGACTGCGAGTGATATCGTCGATAGCGCTCGTAGGGAGGTTGCATCCTCCACTTGGGGGCTGCCCTGAGAGCTGACCAGGGATGTTGAAGTCGCGCGAAACGGTGGAAGCTGCGTTGCAGGGGAAGCCGCAGAGCAGAGCAGAGACGGACTTTGGGATGCAGGATGGAAAGTCTTCATTCAGTTCGCGTTGTCCCGCGGGAATTGGATAAGATAGACCGGCTCCGGTCGGTTACCGTTTTTTTTCACGTAGCCCCTCAGGTTTTATTACCTCCTTTCCTGAGGGGTTTTTTTTGCCCTCACACCTGAATTGACCGCCTCTGGGCCCTTCCGTATTATGACAGGCCATGAAGTACCCTTTCGGCGACATTGAAAGAAAGTGGCAGGCCTATTGGGAACAGAACAAGACCTTTGCAGCCGTTGAGGATCCATCCATCCCACCGGAGAAGCGAAAGTATGTCCTGGACATGTTCCCCTATCCTTCTGCCGCCGGACTACATGTGGGTCATCCGGAGGGATACACGGCCACCGACATCTACTGCCGGTTCCTGCGCATGCGGGGGTACTCTGTTCTTCATCCAATGGGTTTCGACAGTTTCGGGCTGGCGGCGGAGACGTACGCCATTCAGACAGGAACCCACCCGCGAACGAAAACTGAAGAGAACATTAATCGATTTCGGGAGCAGATAAAGAGTCTTGGATTCAGCTATGACTGGGACCGGGAGATCTCAACCCACAAAGTTGATTACTACCGATGGACTCAGTGGATCTTCCTCAAGCTCTGGGAGAAGGGGTTAGCCTACGTTGACGAGGTGCCGGTCTGGTACTGTGAGGCACTCGGGACGGTCCTTGCCAACGAAGAGGTCATTACAACACCGGAAGGAGCGCGCAGCGAACGCGGCAATCATCCTGTTGTTCGCAGACCCATGCGCCAGTGGATGCTCAGAATCACCGAGTATGCCGACCGACTTCTCAACGGACTGGAGAAGCTCGACTGGCCGGAATCCATAAAGGCGATGCAGAGAAACTGGATCGGCCGCAGCGAAGGCGCGCAGGTCCGCTTTCCCGTAGCCGGGGGCGAGGCAGAGATAGAGGTATTCACAACCCGCCCCGATACGCTCTTTGGCGCCACCTACATGGTTCTTGCTCCGGAGCACCAGCTGGTTGACACGCTCACGACCGACGAGCGTAGGGCCGCAGTGGATGCGTACCGCAATCAGGCGCGGTTGAAGAGCGATCTTGAGCGAACCGAGCTTTCCAAGGAGAAGACCGGTGTGTTCACCGGCGGCTACGCAATCAATCCGGTCAATCAAGAGCAGATCCCGGTCTGGATCTCCGACTACGTTCTGGTCTCTTACGGAACCGGCGCCATCATGGCCGTTCCGGGACACGATGAGCGAGACTTCGCGTTCGCGCAGGCGTTCGACCTGCCGATCGTTCGTGTCGTTGCCCCGACCGATGGCCCGCAGACGAGCACAGAGCTCACCGAGGCAATGCCGGAACCAGGCGTTGCAGTCAACTCGGGACAGTTTGACGGCATGCCGACGCAAGAGTGCAAGCAGAAGATCATCCGCTGGCTCGAAGAACAGGGAGTGGGCGAACGGGCGGTGAACTACAAGCTGCGTGACTGGATCTTCAGTCGTCAGCGGTACTGGGGGGAGCCGGTACCCATGGTCGAATGCGACGGCGAGTACGTGCCGGTTCCCGAACGTGAGCTTCCCGTCCTTCTGCCCGAGGTGGAGAGCTACAAGCCAACCGGCACCGGTGAGAGCCCTCTGGCACAGGTGAACGACTGGGTGCAGACCCACTGTCCTGACGGCTCGGGACGGGCGGGCAGACGAGAGACGAACACCATGCCGCAGTGGGCGGGAAGTTGCTGGTACTACCTGCGCTATCTGGATCCACACAACGAGAATGAGTTTGCATCACGTGAGAAGATCGATTACTGGATGCCGGTCGACCTCTACGTTGGGGGTGCGGAGCACGCGGTGCTGCACCTGCTGTACGCGCGATTCTGGCACAAGGTGCTCTACGACATAGGAGTTGTGAGTACAGACGAGCCATTTGCCCGGCTTGTGAATCAGGGCATGATCCTGGGCGAGGGCGGAGTAAAGATGTCCAAGAGCCTGGGCAACGTCATCAACCCCGACGATATAGTGGGAGAGTTCGGGGCGGACTCCATGCGCATGTACGAGATGTTTATGGGCCCGCTGGAGGTTGCCAAGCCATGGTCGACAAACGGACTGGCCGGCGTACACCGCTTTCTCGACCGTGTCTACCGATTGAGCCGACGAGAGATAAAGGCCGACGGGCCGGCTGACACCGAGCTCCTGAAGCTCCTTCACAAGACCATCAAAAAGGTCACCGAAGACACTGACTCTCTGGCATTCAATACCGCAATTGCGCAGATGATGATCTACGTGAACGAACTGTTCAAAGCGCAAACGCTCCATCGGCAGCTCTGGGAGCCGTTTGTCCTTCTCTTGTCACCCTACGCACCTCACCTTGCAGAGGAGCTCTGGCAGGAGCTGGGAGAGCAGCCATCGATCTCCCGGGTGCCCTGGCCGGAATATGATGCCGCGCTGACCGTAGACGATGAGGTGACGGTTGTGCTTCAGATCAACGGGAAGGTCCGAAGCAAAATGACCGTTGCCACAGGCACGGAACGCGCCGAACTGGAAACGCTCGCGCGAGCGGATGACCGAATTGCCGGCTGGCTGGAAGGCAAGAGCGTGGTGAAGACGATCGTAGTCCCTGACAAGCTGGTGAACCTGGTGGTCCGGTAGTCCCTGCGGACCGCGTTTCTCACGGGACGCTCACCCAGCTGCGCCCCTGCTCATCAATCTCCACGAACAGACGCTCGCCGCCGGTTCCGGTGAAACGGCTCAATCCCTTTGGAAGTGCCGGCCACCCGGTCTCAGCCGTCACCGGTTGCGCGAACGGTGAAACCGGATACCAGCGACCGGCAGGAACCGGGGCGACAACCGGAAATTGGTCGACCGCACGAATGTAACTCTCCCGCATGGAACGGTTGATGATAGCCCAGACCAACGCGTCAACATCGATCTGCCAGGGATCATCTGCGAACCGTTCACTCACCGTCTCAGTGAAGCGGCGAACGGCGAAACTGCGCAGATCTGCTCCGCCACGGGCCGCCTGGAACAGAACCAGAGCGGCAGCTCCGTGCTCAAACGAGAGATCCAGCACGCCGTCCTCCTGCAGATGCAGAGGCCAGACCGCCCCGGCAGCGGCCAACCGTGCCCGGGGGAAAACCGGTTGGGCCTGAACTACCACCGGCGGATCCCGCGGGACGCTGATGATCGTTGACTCCAGGGGCTGAAGGTGGATCTCCCCGGATGATACCGCGCCTGAGGCAGCCCATGAGACGACGAACTCACCAGAGCCAAATGCAGCGTCCCAGTGAACGGGCATGCGGGGGGCGCGTACTCGGACGACAGTGGTTGTGACAGAGAGATCTCGGCAACCAGGCAGTGCGGCGAGCAAGAGAAAGAGAGAAAGCAAAAACAGCCGTCTATCCATACCCTTCTCTACCAAAAACCTGGCACTCCTGCTTCAGCAATAACGAAACGGATTGTTGCGGATATCTGTTCTATTGACGATAATGCAACTGATGGACGCACAGCGGCCGTTTACCGAGCAGCTCTCACAGGCGATCGAACAACGGCGAGCCACAATTGACAAGGAAGAAATCCCGCGACTGAAAGAGCTCTTTCGTGTGTTCCACTCCTCTCTGCAGGGACTCCACTCCACTTTTCTGCGCAAGAGTCTGGTTCAGCAGGATCCGTACAAGGAAGAACAGAAGGTTGTTGAACTGAAAACACCGCCGGACGAACCCTACATGGACTCTGAGCGGGACACAGTGATAGGGGTCCGCCTTGATGCCTATGACAACCTGCTTGAGTTTCTGGGCAGCTACTACGAGATGCGGGCAGACGTTCTAAACTTCCGTGAGCTCAAGAAGCTCTCTGATGTGGTGAAGTATATCCATTTCGACCGCCTTACAACCAGCTCGCCGTTGCCCACAACACGGGGCGTCGCGGAACTGGTGGGCAAATCTCGCGATGGAAACGACAGCTTTGCGAACAGCATTGTCAGTGACTCTCTGGACCAGCTGGCCAAAAAGACAAAAGAGATCATCACGCTGATCAAGACCATCGGAACGTTCAAACGGGAGGAGCACAAGCTCATGCTGCGCGAACAGGTCTTCAGTGGCATGGATCAACCTGAACAGTTACAGCCGGAGGACGAGGCATCCCTGAAGAAGATCCGTGAGCAGTTCAAGGCCGCAGGCTGCGAGGGTCCGTTCGTTCCAGAACTTGCCGGCGAGGTGCTGGCGGAGGACTACGGCCCCCAGGGTGAAAGCCTTCGTGAGGAGGCGTTGCAACGGCTGCATGCAACTGCTGCACGGCAAAAACGACAGAAGCCCAAGGAGTCGCTGCGCGACATTCTGGTAAACGCCCTGCGCTCACTCGCGGCAGCGAGTCGCCCACTTGATACGATCATCGATCGGCTGCGGGCGAATCAGGAGCTTATTCAGAGTCAGAAGCGTGGGTTCGGACAACGATTCCGGGAGTGGATCGACAAGCTTGCCAATAGAGGTACAACGGAGGTCATCTACAACGTGGAGTTCGTGGATGAGACCTCAGGAACCAGACATTCCGAGTCAGTCCGGTTCGAGTCGTTCGTGGAGCAGATGGCGAAGAAGTCCCGGCTGTACGCCTCGTTTCTTGCAAAGAGCGGGTCAACCTGGACTAAAGTGCAAAGCGCGGAGGATGACCAGCTCTACAACTATGTGACCAAGGAACTCGGAGAGTGCCACGTCATCCACCGTCAGGCGCAGGCGCTTGACGTACACATCAAGTCTGAGGCACCGCAGCCTATCCGGCAGAAAATGAAAGGTATCAAGATAGAGCTGACCGGTATCAAGAACGCGACCGCCAGCGCGAGCCAGCTCGTCCATGAGTACGTGGCTAAAAAGGACGAACACGAGCAGCTGAAGAAGCTGGGTGTCGACACTTAGCTCGCGCGATACACGCCAAGAACCCGCAGATCAGCAACATGAGACTCAAGCTCTGCGAGCGCCGCCTCGAATGCCGCTCGCTCATCGGGAAGCTCCAGATCAACGTAGAAGCGGTACTGCCATGGCTTGCCGGCAATTGGACGGGACTCAAGCTTCTTGAGATTAAGACGTGCATCCGCCATGGCAGCCATTGCGGAGAAGAGAGCCCCCGGCCTGTCGGGCGTGGAGAAGACAATACTAGCCATGGTGGGTTCTCCATCAATCTGATGTCCCTCACGCGAAAGCACAACGAACCGGGTGTAATTGCTGGGGTTGGTCTCAATACCTTCTTTGATCACCTGCATGCCGTAGACTGATGCGGCACCCGCATTGGCTATTGAGGCGTTCTCCGGGGTGCCGCGCTCGGCCACGTAAGCAACCGATCCGGCGGTGTCGTAGAACGGCACCTGTTCCCACTGGTCATGGGCTGAGAGGAATCGCTCACACTGGGCGAGCGCCTGCGGGTGGGAATAGACGGTCTTGATTGACTCAAGGGTCGCCTCGGGCGTTCCAATAAGGCTGTGCTCTATCCGCAGCTTTATTTCGCCTACAATGGTGAGATCCGGGTACTGCAGAATGAGGTCGTAGTTCTCATGGACGCTACCGGCAAGGCTGTTCTCGATTGGCAGGATTCCGTACTCCGCCTCACCCTCGAGCACTGCGTCAAAGACGTCCCGGAAGTGGCGTCGGGGGAGCGCCTGGTAATCAAGGTCGTGGAAGAAGCGAAGGAGGGCCATCTCACTGTAGGCGCCCCGTTCCCCCTGAAAGGCGATAGGCACCGGAGTGCCCGCCGCGGCGCCTGAGGCGGATGAGCTGGAAAGGGCGGCCTGCTCTTCCCGCGGCACGGGAATACGGGTGAGTTCCTTGCCCACGACCGGCGAGAGCGCCTCAACGTCACGAAGGAGCTTCTCAAGCTGCTCAGGAAAGAGCGACTGCGGGCCGTCACTGAGCGCCCGGTCGGGATCCGGGTGGACCTCTACGATCAGCCCGTCGGCGCCGGCAGCCACCGCAGCCAGTGCCACCGGCGGGACCTGGTCGCGCATGCCGGTCGCGTGGCTTGGGTCAACAATCACCGGCAGATGGCTGAGCTTCTTCACCACAGGAATGGAACTGATGTCCAGGCTGTTCCGCGTGTAGGTCTCAAACGTCCTGATGCCACGCTCACAGAGAATGACGTTCTCTGAACCGTGGGCAAGCAGGTACTCCGCAGCCATGAGCCACTCTTCAATGGTCGCCGAGAGACCACGCTTGAGGAGCACGGGCCGGTTTGTGGCACCAACCGCCTTCAACAGTTCAAAGTTCTGCATGTTGCGTGCACCAATCTGGAAGAGATCAACGTAGTCAAGAAATACGTCAACGTAGCCCGGGGAGATGATCTCACTCACAACGGGAAGGTTGTAGCGTTCACCGGCCTGCTTGAGCAGCTTGAGCCCCTGTTCACCGAGCCCCTGGAAGCTGTAGGGACTCGTTCGTGGCTTGAACGCGCCACCGCGCAGCATCACCGCCCCGCTCTCGCGGGCGATCCGCGCAGTCTCAGTGATCTGTTCCTCATTTTCAACGGCACAGGGGCCGGCAATCACGGCAATGCGGGGACCACCCACCTTGATCGGGCCAACGCTGACCACGCTGTCCATCCTCTTCAGCTCGCGACTGGCAAGCTTGAACGGTTTGGAGATGGGAATGACACTCTGCACACCGGGTCTGATCTGGACTTCACGCAGATCTATGGAGACTGAACCGACGGCTCCAAAGATCGTCTCTTCTTCGCCAACGATCTCCCGCACCTGAAACCCACGGCCGGTGAGGAACTTCCGAAGATCGTCTTTATCGGTATCACTGATAGTTCGTTCAAGGACGATGACCATGGTACATCCTACGCGATAGTGGGGGGGAATTGCGAGAGGATAAACGCACGAAACTCTCTCTCCAACTGCGCCCGGTAGGCGAGCACGCGATCCACATAGACAAGCGTGGACGCGGGTGTCCGACCGGCTTTGACCCGCGTCAGTCCCGCATTGTAGATGGCGAGAGCCTGGGCGTCATCATCACCGTGGCGGAGGCAGAATTGCAGGTACTGAAGACCGTAGAGGGTGTTCACATCCGGATTGAAGAAGTCTTCCTCCTGCAGGTGGCGGAAGGTAAGCGAGTTGAGTTGAAAGAGGCCCCGGTCAATGGAGGCAGCGTTGCGGTTGACGGCGGTGATCTTGAACCGGCTCTCAGTCCAGACAAGGCTGAAGACCAGCGTGAGAGAGATGTCCATCCGCTCGGCGTAGTAGAGCATGGGAAGCGCAATGGTCTCGCTACCGGCCTTCCTGATGAAGAAGTCGACAACTGTGTCCCTGGTCAGGGCCTCGCGGTAGAGGGCAAGCGCCGGATCCGCTCCGTCGAGAAAGTTCTCAATGTTGGGATAGACCTGCTTCCCCTCCTCCGCGGAGGGGAGGGCCACCAGTTCTTCTGGTGCGTCCACCAGCCTGTTGGCGCGAATGAGCTCAGGGTCACGTGTTGGGTCGTAGGCGTCACCGGTCGCGCAGCCAAGCAGCACAATGCCGGCTATCACGATCGCCAGACGCGTGGTCGGCTTCATGGAGCCAAAAAGCTACTGCAGAGAGTGATCAGGAGCAACAGCCGGACAGGTGATCACCGCCTGTCCGGAGAGACTGGGGACAACAAGCTGGGTACCGGCAATCTCATGGACAAAGGCGGTCACACCCTCACACCCATAGAATCCGTAGTCATCAAAGACAACCACGCCGCCGGGTACCATTCGAGGCCACACCCAGGTAAATACGTCCTTCGCGCTCTGGTAGACATCCACGTCAATGTGGCAAAGCGCAAAACGCCGCTGCTCAATGCGGTCGCCGGTCTCATCCGGGAAGATACCCTCAAGGAGGGTCACATCCCCAAGTTCAAGCTGAGCGAACAGCTCCGCGACGGTGCGACTGGAGGTGTTGGCGTGCTCGCCGCCCTTGTAGTAGGTGTCACGCTCACCCGCCTTCACGACACCGGCAAACGTGTCTGCCAGGAAAATTTCCCGTGCCTGCGGTGCTGAAGACTCCACACCGGGAATCACGGCTCGCCCCCGGCGGGAGGCTTGCGCGAGGACCGCACCCGAACCGCCCCGCCAGCTTCCCACCTCCAGGATGTCGCCGCCGGGGAGCTGCCCACCGAGAAACCAGAGTGTCCACAGCCGATACTGGTCCACCATGGTGTGTTCCCGAATGCGGGTGTAGAGCTGTTGGAACGCAGCGTCGCTGTCCCAGGGGCGGTAGTTTGCAACCGGCTCGACCGGTCCGTAGCCGGGAGGATAGGTGCGACCGGAGGAGCGGCTGGTGTTGATTTGGCTCTGGTCGGGCATGACGCTATAGTAGTCGCAAGGAGTTTCATGAGCAACACAGCCGCCGGCAGCTGGTCACCACAGAGCTGGGAGTCTCTTCCCGCCGCGCATCAGCCGGAGTATGCAGACGCGGACTCCTACCGACGCGTCCTGGACCAGCTTCGCACGCTCCCGCCGCTCGTCTTCCCCGGGGAGGTCGAACAACTACGCACAGAGATTGCAGATGCGGCCGAAGGGCGTACCTTTATCCTGCATGGTGGCGACTGTGTAGAGCGATTTCTCGACTGCCGCGCCTCCCGAATAGCAAACAAGCTGAAGATTCTGCTTCAGATGAGCGTGGTCCTCTCACATGCTGCCCGGGTGCCGGTTCTCCGGATTGGGAGAATGGCCGGCCAGTTTTTCAAACCCCGTAGCAATGAAACTGAGCAGATCGGCGGCTCAATTGTACCTACCTACAAGGGAGACACGATCAACTCTATTGACCCCGCCGAGCGTCAGCCGGACCCCAACCGTCTGCTGCAGGGCTACTTTCACGCAACCGCTACGCTGAACTATATCCGCTCCATGATTGACGGTGGGTTTGCAGACCTGCATCACCCCTACTCCTGGAACCTTCACGCCATTGAGCAGACCCCCAAATGGGAGGAGTACCGCGCCATTGTGGAGAATATCCTTGACGCCATCCACTTCATGGAGAGCTTTGGAGGGATTCGCAGCGAGCGTCTGGGCCGGATCGATTTTTATACCTCCCACGAGGGTCTGCATCTGGGCTACGAGAGCGCACTCACGCGGGAGGAGAACAACGGATGGCAGAACCTGGGGGCCCATCTGCTCTGGATTGGCGAACGTACCCGGCAGCTCCACGGTGCCCACGTAGAGTACTTCCGTGGAATTCGAAACCCGATCGGCATCAAGCTCTCCGCATCAGCAGACCCGGCAGAAGTGGTGGAGCTGTCGCGGGCACTGAACCCACTGAACGACCCCGGACGTCTTCTGTTGATCACCCGGATGGGTCGGGAGGCGGTGAGTGACGCATTGCCGCCTCTCGTGAGTGCCATGCAGGATGCGGGACGAACGGCGGCCTGGCTCTGTGACCCTATGCACGGCAACACGTTCGCGACAGAGACCGGCCGCAAGACCCGCGCATTTGACGCTATTCTGGAAGAGCTACGGGAGAGCTTTGCCGTCCATCAGGCCCTGGGCTCACGGCTGGCCGGAGTGCATTTTGAGCTCACCGGCGAGCAGGTAACGGAGTGCACCGGCGGCGCTCAGGAGCTCCAGGCCAAAGATCTGGAACTCAACTATGAGAGCTACTGCGATCCCCGGCTGAACTACGTGCAGAGCATGGAGATGGCCTTTCTTATCTCGCGCTTTCTCAGAGGATGATCCAACCCGTAGCAAACTGCAGTGACAGCGTGGAGCCTTCCCCGTGTTATACGGGATGGAGGCTCTATGCGGATATCAGGAACGCTTTTGAAGTGCGCACTCAGCGCATTGTTTGCCGGTCTTGTTCTGGCGGGCTGTGACATCATGGTCCTCAAGAACTGGGATGCTGAGTGGGAGAGCGACCAGGGGCAGACCGGCGATCCCTCACTGCTCCGGGTGACAGGGCCATCCGGAGGAGAGCTGTTTCGAGCCGGCGACACGGTTGTAGTCTCCTGGGAGGGAGAGGCCCAGCCTCACGAGATCGATATCGACCTCTACCGTTCTGGAAACAGGATCAAGCGTATCGGGCGACTGAGAAGCTCGGCCGGCAGCTTTGTCTGGACCATTCCAGCGGAGTTTGATGGGGTGACCGAGGTAGCGGACGAGTACCAGATTGTGATCAGCGGGTATCACCCGAACTACCCGGTGGAGCTCTTTCTGCTCGCCTACTCCCGAAGTTTCACTATTGAATCTCCCGACGAGACGGGGCTCAGTGACGTGGAGGTTGGCAGCCGGACAATCTCCATCACCCTGACCGACGACGGCTCCGCGATCGACGGAGACACGATAGACCTCTATCTCAACGGCGTGAGCGTTGCAGACAACCACGTGCTTGCCGCCTTCCCGGGAACCGTCTTTGACCTGATTCTGCAGCCAGGCACCAATCTGCTCGAGGTTTATGCCGTGAACGAAGGATCGGTGAATCCGAATACAGCGCTGCTGGAGATCACCAGCGTGGTGTCCGGGAACGCATCTCAACAGTGGCGGCTTGCCACCGGAGAGTGGGGATCGCTCACCGTTACGGCGCCGTAGTCTCCGAATCAGAATCCGCGCGCATCACCTGGAAGTTAGTGAACTCCGCCCTGCCGAGCGAGCGGAGGGCAAGTTCAACTCCCGTATCTATGCCGAACCAGGTCCGGTATCGCACTTTGTCCTGACCGTTCACCGCCACGGTGATGTACTGCGTCTGCGGCTCATAGAGAATCTCCAGGTTCAGCGAATCGGCCACCGACTCAGGGATTGCTGCATCAAGGACGCGCTCCATGTTCACATCGTCATCTGAACGGTAGACCTGGAGGTAGGTTTGCGCAGACCCCCGGGTGGCAGGATCCCGGGTCAGCCAGACAAGCAGGCTCGAGCCCATCCCGTAGCCACGACGGGCGCGAACGTTGTCCACGAAGAGGTGAAGCCCGACGCCTACCCAGCCCTCATCCAGGCTGCGGACCTGGACGGAGTAGAGCGTTGGGACGTTCTCCTGCACCGCAGAGATTGAGGCCTTCGCGAAAAAGGCATCAGGATCTTGCTGAAGCACCCGGCCTGCCGCTACCTCCCACCGTCCGGTGTCGGCCACCAGGGAGCCAAATCCGCTGACAAGGGTTGTGGCCATCCGCTCACGCATGAGTGCGACCAGACTGTTGTTGAGGATTTCATCCAGGATGCGCCGTTCAAGCTGGTCACGGTCCCGACGAAGTGCGGCGTTCTCCTCTTCCAGAGCTGCGACCTCACCCTGCAACCGGGCAAGCCGCTCCGCCCGCTCGGCGTCCTCTACCGCGTCTTCTGCCTCATCCCGGGTGGCGGCGGGCTGCGAGTCAGGCTCATCAGCCGGCCCAGGACGCCGGGAAGCCACAACCGGCCGCGCTGCTACCTCTGCAACTTCGTCCTCAAGCGACCTGATCTGCTCACTGAGGGCAGCAAGCTCGTTGGCGACCGCGGCTGCCGCAGCGCGCAGATCTGCAGTACGGACGTAGTCACCGGGGAACTCCCACTCCTGCGGCTCGGGCGCTGCGGCTGCAGCGGACTCGTAGGCCGCCACCAGCTCCTGCAGCCGATCCACCTCGTCTGTCATCACGGCCAGATCTTCCTGGAGCGTGGCGTTCTCAGACTGGAGCGACGCAATCTGGTCACGGAGCTCTGCTATCTGCGACTGCAACTCGCTGTTCTGCGTAGTCAGCGTCTGCACATTCTGCGCGAGCGAGTCGCGCTGCTCGCTGAGCTCATCAAACTCATCCTGGGAAGGTCCCTCTTCTGCGGCCGGAACGGTACCAGGCTGGGCGGCAAGTTCCTCTTCCAGACGCTGTTCCAGTTCGTCTCGTTCGTCGCGGAGCACCTGATTCTCAGTTGCAAGCTCGTCCCGCTCCGCCCGGATCTGTTGAACCAGGGCTTCAAGGCGCGCCTGCTCCTGCTCGAGCAGCGAACGAAACTCTTCCTCAGTGGGCGCATCTATGAGAGAGGCCACTGCCTCCAGCCGTGCCTCGCGTATCTGCGGGTCATCGGTGAGCGTAAGCATCTGACTCAGCGTCACTTGTCCACTGGAATCAACCGCAAGAGCACCACTGTAGAAGGATCCATCAATAATCACGCCGTCTATACGAATTGTGCCGTCTGCAAAAGGGGTGATGGTTGCAAAGTCCAGGATGGTGCTCGGCGGCAGGAGATTCTCGTCCTCCGGGACAATTCGGGTCACCGTGAGCCCGCCCGGTTCTACCGGCTGCAGCAGAAAGGAGAAAACGCCCTGATCGGTCTGAACGCTGCGGATATAGAGTGCATCCGGACCGGCCTGAGAGATAGTGGCTGTTGAAAAATCGAGATCGGAGAGCGCTGCGCTCTGCAGATCAAGATCCTGAGCCACAACACTCAAGGAGTACACTCCAGACAGAAGCAGCAGAATATGGGCAACTTTTCGCATTACAGGTCCTCCGACGGTACTCGACGTCCTCTTCTTCTGTGTCGGCTACTTTCCACTCACGTCTGAGCAGGAGATCGTGTTAGACTTAAGCTATGATCATTGGAGTTCCTGCAGAGATCAAACGGCACGAGTACCGTGTTGGGATGACCCCCGACGACGCAAAGACCTATGTCAGTCACGGACATTCGGTACTGATCCAGAGAGACTCCGGAGAGGGCTCGGGCTATCCGGATGCGGAGTATCGGGCAGCCGGCGCCCAGGTGGTTGCTGATCCGTCTGCGGTCTTCGCCCAGGCGGAGATGATCGTGAAGGTGAAGGAACCGCTGCCGCAAGAGTATGAGCTCTTTCAGAAGGGGCAGATCCTGTTCACCTATCTCCATCTGGCCGCAAACGTCCCGCTGGCCCAGGCGCTGATGGATCGCGGTGTGTCGGGGGTGGCGTACGAGACTATTGAGCTCGCCGACCGGACGCTTCCCTGCCTCACACCTATGAGCGAGATCGCCGGACGACTGAGCGTCCAGGAGGGAGCAAAGTATCTTGAGAAGGAGTACGGCGGCCGCGGCATCCTGCTCGGTGGCGTACCTGGGGTTCCCCGGGGAGTGGTAGGCATCATCGGCGGCGGCGTTGTTGGAACCAACGCGTGCAAAATTGCCACTGGAATAGGGGCAAACGTCACGATACTCGACGTCAATCCACGCCGCCTCGCCTATCTGGATGATATCTTTGGCAGTTCCATCACAACGCTCTACGCCACCGCGGCCAATCTGGAGTATGTCCTCAGAGAGGCCGATATTGTGATTGGTGCGGTGCTCCTGGCCGGAGAATCCACCCCCAAGCTGATCACTCGTGAGCATCTGAAACTTATGAAGCCGGGTGCAGTTCTAGTGGATGTGGCCGTCGATCAGGGAGGCATAGCGGAGACCAGCCGGCCGACCACGCATGACGAGCCCATCTTCATCACCGAAGGCGTTGTGCACTACTGCGTGGCGAATATGCCCGGAGCCGTTGCACGCAGTTCCACCATTGCACTCACCAGCGTTACCCTGCCCTACGGTCTTGCAATCGCCGACAACGGACTCGAGAGCGCGCTGGCCACCAGCGAGCCCCTGCGCCGTGGCCTGAACACCTGGCGCGGCACCATTGTGCATCAGGCAGTCGCCCGCAGTTGTAAGCTTCCGTATACGGAGTACAGGCCGGTGTGAGCATCCCTGCAGAACCAGTTTGGATATGCGGAGCGTGCAGGAGTATCTTCAGCGGAATGAAGAGTCTGCGAATTACATCTGCACTGTTTCTCTTCCTCGCCGCCGGTGTGAGCGCCCAACAGAGTGAAACGCTCGTTGTCAATTTTTTACCAACGCAACTGAACTTTAATCCAATTGTCACCTACACCACCAGCGAGGCCCAGATCTACACCGGGCTCTTTGAGGGTCTGGTGAGTTACGATCCGTTCAGCCTTGATCCCATTCCTGCGGTAGCAGAGCGGTGGGAGGTCCTGGACGACGGGTTGCGTTATCGGTTCTATCTGCGTGAAGATGCCCGCTACTCCAACGGCGATCGCGTGACGGCGTCACACTTCCGCGATACCTGGCTGCAACTCCTCTCCCCGCAGACCAACGCGGCCTACGCCTCGCTCCTTGATGTCGTCTCCGGAGCGGCGGCATTCCGCAGAGGCGAGAACAGTGACCCCGACAGCGTAGGATTCACCGTCATCAGTCCAAGGATAATCGAGATCCAACTTGAACGCCGGGCTACCCATCTGCTCCGTATCCTCTGTCACCACAGCTTTGTTGTGATTCATCCGCAGATGCTGGACAGCGGTGACTTCTCAGACCCAACGTCAATCCCGTACAACGGACCCTACGTAGTCGCAGAACTTGAAGATCCCGATACGGCCGGTGGCCGGCTCGTGCTAGAGCCCAACACGCAGTACTGGGACAGCCGCCGCATTGAGCTTGATGCGGTGGAGATTCGCTTCAATGATGATGCCACCGCGGTCACGGAGGCGTTCAACGAAGGTGAAATTCACTGGGTGCGCGGTGGCATTGACTTTGGTGCATCCGCGCGTCCGGAGGCCCTGATAGTGAACCCCCTCTTCGCGACCAGCTACTATCAGCTCTCTGCTCACGTTAAACCATTTGATGACCCGCTCGTGCGTGAGGCATTCGCGCTTGCGCTTCCCTGGGAAGAGTTGCGCGACCCTGAAGTCTGGTTTATTCCTGCCAGGACGCTCGTTCCCTCGCTCCCCTCCTATCCGGCTGCCGAAGGAATAGGTGAGCGAGATGCCGAGCGTGCGCGGCAGTTACTCACCCAGGCCGGCTATCCAGAAGGTGACGGTCTGCCGGAGATCGTGCTTTCGATCCCGCTGGCGATTGAGGATGACTTTGTCGCGCAGGCTATGGTTGAGGCATGGACGGAGGAGCTCGGTGCCACGGTCACCCACGAGACCGTCCCGTATCCTCGGTACTTCGACTACGTGGAAGAGGAGCGCTTTATGGTCAGTACGATCAGCTGGATCGGTGACTTTGCTGATCCGTTGACATTCCTGGACATGTGGACAACCGGCAGCAACCTCAACAACAGCCGCTTTAACAATCCGGAGTATGACGAGCTTATCGCCGAAGCATCCGGGCTGACCGGGAACGACCGCTACCAGATGCTCAGTGAGGCTGAGACTATTCTGCTGAACGACGGCGTGGTTCTTCCTATCAATCACAGTCCATCCATCAATCTCATAAATCTTGATCTGATTGAGGGCTGGTACGCCAATCCGCTTGACATCCATCCACTGAAGTATCTTCAGTTTTCAAGTGGCGGTCCGATCCCGTACGTTGCGCGAAAGTAGACGCACTTTGAAAGATCCGCTTCATTTTGTATATTCTGGCGGATGAAGAAGACCTCCAAGGCCAAGAAAGAGATGCCATTTCAGGAGAAGGAACAGGTAGTCTATCCCCTCCAGGGCGTAGGGCAGATCCAGAGAGTTTTCACAAAAGAGTTCAAGGGTGAAGACACTCCATACTATGAGATCTACCTGGAAGTGAGCGACATGACTGTGTTTGTGCCGGTCGACAAGGCCGAGGAGCTTGGCATCCGCGCAATTGTTCCCAAGAAACAGGCCAACTCGGCGCTCTCGCTCATTGCTGAAGAGTTCGAGCCGGTTCCGGCCGACTGGAAGATGCGCTACCAGATGAATCTGGATCTTCTTAAGCAGGGCAGCATCCAGGACATTGCCACCGTGGTACGGGCTCTCTACCACCGCAGTAAGGTCAAGGAGCTGCCCATCCTGGAGCGAAAGCTCTTTGACAGCGCACTCAAACTGCTTGTGGATGAGGTCTCATTCAGCCTGGATAAGGCCAAGGTGGACGTGGAAGAACTGGTTTTCACTCGGCTGGAGACCGAACACAAGAAATCATTAAAGAGAGAGAAGGGCGAGTAGCGCCGAATGGCGCCTGCCGCTCACCAAACTCCTGACTGGGAAACCATCATACCGCTGCTGAGAGAAGAGCTGGCCGATCGACCGCAGGCCTCTGTCACCGAAATTGCTGAACTGGGCGGCACTCCCTTTGAAGTACTGATATCCACCATGATTTCGCTACGTACGCGGGACGAGGTGACGCTACGCTCAAGTCGAGCCCTCTTTGAACACGCCCGAACGCCGCAGGAGATGATAGATCTTGAAGCAGAGCGAATTTCGCAGCTCATCTATCCGGCCGGGTTCTACCGAAACAAGGCAAAACAGATTCGCGGGGTCTCCGAACTCCTTCTGAGCGATCATGGGGGTGATGTCCCGCATACCGTTGAGGAGTTGGTCGCGCTACCGGGTGTGGGCCGCAAAACCGCAAACCTGGTCCTGGGTCTGGGTTTTGGCATTCCCTCGATCTGCGTGGACACACACGTTCACCGCATTCCCAACCGGGCCGGGTGGATAGAGACACAGAATCCCGAGCAGACTGAAGACGCACTGAGCAAGATACTGCCCAGGCAGTACTGGATAGAGATCAACACGCTGCTCGTCTCCCACGGCCAGGGTATCTGCACTCCGCTTTCCCCAAGATGTTCACAGTGCTCGATTGCCTCCCATTGTCAGCAGCGGGGCGTTGATCGCACCCGATAGCTCCATTCAACGATCGATCTCACTTTAATCTACTTTTCTCTCTTAATACCATATTTCATTGAATTTTACGTGATTTTTTTCACATAAAAGCAAGGAGCACTTATGAAAAGCATTAAGAGTACAAAAACTGAGAAGAATCTTCTCGCTGCATTCGCCGGAGAGAGCCAGGCACGCAACCGCTACACCTATAGTGCCAGCAAGGCAAGGAAAGAAGGATACGAGCAGATTGCAGAGATCTTCACTGAAACCGCCAACCAGGAGAAAGAGCACGCAAAACGCTTTTTCAGCTTCCTCGAGGGTGGGGAAGTCGAAATAAACGTGGCGTACCCCGCAGGCTTTGGTGGCGAGGACGCAACCGCTGATACCGCAGAGAACCTTGAGCACGCTGCGGCGGGCGAGCACTTCGAGTGGACTGAGATGTACAAGGGCTTTGGAGAAGTAGCAAAAGAAGAGGGCTTCCCTCAGATTGCAGCGCTGTTCAACGCGGTCT
>CAZREG010000002.1:0-108586 GCA_964599075.1 uncultured Spirochaetaceae bacterium
GCAAAGATCTGTATATACACGAACTCGCAGATGACCGTTGAGGAGCTCTCATGAGTATTGACATCAGCACCATGACCCCGAAGGAGATCGTTGCCGAGCTCGATCGCTATATCATTGGTCAGCAGCAGGCAAAGAAGGCTGTCGCTATTGCCCTGAGAAACCGGATGCGCCGGCAGAAGCTTCCGGATGACCTTCGGGATGAAGTCGCACCAAAGAACATTATTATGATCGGTCCCACCGGTGTGGGAAAGACGGAGATTGCGCGACGACTGAGCAAGTTGACCGGCGCCCCGTTTGTGAAGGTAGAGGCTACGAAGTATACAGAGGTGGGCTATATTGGTCGCGATGTTGAGAGCATGGTCCGCGATCTGGTCTCGGTGGCAGTCAGCATGGTGAAGGAGGAGCTGCAGGAGGGGGTCCGTGAAGAGGCCGAGAAGCGCACGGAGGAGCAGCTCCTTGACCTTCTGCTCCCCGGAATCAACCAGCCACAGAAGCAGGCCGGCTTCTCTACGGGAAACGAGAGCAGTGAGGAGCAGAACACCACGCGGGAGAAGTTCCGGGAGCGGCTGCGGGAGGGCAAGCTTGAGGAGAAGGAAGTCGAGATTCAGGTGAGCAAATCTCAGTTTCCTGCAATTGAGATATTTTCCGGGACCAACTTTGAGGAGATGGACCTGAACCTTGGCAACCTGGGTGGTTTGCTTGGAAACAAAAAGAAAAAGAAGCGAACGACGATCCGGCGTGCGCGTGAAGTCCTCATGCAGGAGGAGATGGAAAAGCTTGTTGACCAGGACCGGGTCAATGAGCTCGCGCGCGAGCGGGCCGAGCAGTCGGGGATCATCTTCATTGATGAGATTGACAAGATCGCAGCCAAGGAGAGCAGAGGCGGAGCGGATGTGAGTCGGGAGGGCGTTCAACGGGACATCCTTCCTATTGTGGAAGGCTCAACGGTAAACACCAAGTTTGGAATGGTAGACACCTCTCACGTCCTGTTTATTGCGGCGGGTGCGTTTCACATGAGCAAGCCGAGCGACCTTATCCCTGAGCTGCAGGGCCGGTTTCCCCTTCGGGTCGAGCTCGACTCGCTCGGTGCCGAGGAGTTCCAGCGCATCCTGACGCAGCCGCAGAACGCGCTCATCAAGCAGTACGTTGCGCTGCTTGCAACCGAGGGGGTGACCCTCGACTTCACCGATGACGCAATCCGCGCGCTGAGTGAGATTGCCGCGGAGGTGAACGGCAAGACCGAGAACATCGGGGCGCGACGCCTGCACACCATTCTCGAACTGCTGCTTGAAGAGGTGAGCTTCACGGCACCTGAGCTCAGCGGCCAGACGATCCCCATCACGCGCGACTACGTCCAGGAGAGATTGACGGATGTGGTTCAGGATCAGGATCTGAGCCGCTACATACTGTGAGCTCAGTTAAGAACCGGCGGTCGACACGAACGCAATAACCGTTAAGCGTTTTTTGTTGATGCCGATGCTAAGAGGGAGGGGAACGTAATGTTTCTGAACACAAGCTTTGGTCGAACAGTTGATATTCTCCAGCGCAGCATGGATGTCTCTCTGCTGCGTCAGGATGTGATCGCCAATAACATTGCAAACGCAGATACTCCCAATTTCAAACGAAGCACGGTGAACTTTGAGAGTCAGCTGCGGGCGGCACTTGAGAGTGAGAATAATCCACCTGCGTTTCAGATGGCTGCCACCCGTGAGCGACATGTCACGAATCAGCGGCCGGTCGACTACCGCAGTGTGCAGCCGCAACGGCGGCTCGACTATCTCACCACTACCGACAACAACGGTAACAACGTGGATATTGAGGTCGAGAGCATGAACTTCCTGAACAATCAGCTTCGCTACTCGCTGATGACTCAGGCAGTGACGCAGCAGTTTCAGCGGGTCAATCTGGTGGTGAGGGGGTAGGATAGATGGGAATGTTTTCAAGCATTAATACCGCGGCAAGTGGTCTCACTGCCCAGCGGATGCGGCAGGACGTTATCTCCAACAACATTGCCAATGCCACAACCACCCGCACTGCCGACGGGGGACCGTTTCGTCGCAGCCGGGTTATTCTCCGGCCGCGGGTTGATCAGCCGTACTGGCGCAGCCCGTTTACGCCGCAGCGGCTTGATAACGGTGTTGGTGAGGGCGTTCGTGTTGTAGAGATCCAGGAGGACACCGACAGCGAGTTGCGTCTTGTCTGGGACCCGGAACACCCGGACGCAATACGGAGCGGCCCGCGCGCCGGCTACGTAGAGATGCCAAACGTGAACATAGTCAACGAGATGGTTGACATGATATCGGCCTCGCGCAGTTATGAGGCGAACATTGCCGTGGTCAATGGGGCCAAGTCGATGTTTCAGCAGGCGATCAACATCGCTCGATAGGGAGGGGTAGATGTCAGATTATTTGAGACCAGATCAGGTGACCGGAAATCAGTTTATGATGGCCCGCACACGGCCCGGGCACTTTCAGGGGATTCTTGATTCCCCGCCCGCGCAGGAGAGCCAGCAGAGTTTCTCGCAGTTGCTGCTCGACTCTCTTGACGGGGTAAATGAGCAGCAGCAGACCGCCGAGACTCTTTCGATCCAGGCAGTGACTGATCCGGACAGCGTAGATGTACACGACGTCACGATTGCCGCGGCGCAGGCGAACTTGAGCCTCAGCATCACAAAGAGTGTTGTGGACAGGGTGATTCAAGCATATAGAGAGATACAAAATGTCCGGTAGCGTAGCACAACAGCGGCCACCTGGGGCATAATAGAAGCAGCTCACCTGTCACGCGTCCGTTAGCGCGCGGCAGGCGACAGACTGGGAGGGGACATGGAATGGTTTCGCAAACTCGTTGAGCAAGTGCGCTCACTTTGGTCAAAGTGGAAGCCTGTTCAAAAGATCATCTTCATTTCAATAGTCGCGGTCGCGGTTGTAGGAATTATCCTGCTGGTCACGGTGAGCGCATCGCCGTCACGTACCCAGCTCTTCTCGCGTCCAATCACCGATCCCGCCCAGCTCGACCGCATTGTGCAGCGGCTCGATCAGGAGGGGATCCTGTACACGGTTACAACGGACGGCCTGGTTCTTCTTGACGACGATGCTGCTGCCCGGCGTGCCCGCAGCATCCTGGTGCGGGAGGACCTTATTCCGCCGAACACGGATCCGTGGGAGATCTTTGACGTAGAGCGCTGGACCATCACAGACTTCGAACGAAACGTAAATCTGCAGCGTGCCCTCACTCGGCAGCTTACGCTCCACATAGAAGCCCTGCGAGACATAGACAACGCGAGTGTCACGATCGCGTTTCCCGAGGATCGGTTGTTTCTTGAGGAGCAGAACCCGGTCACCGCGAGTGTCATTATCACCCCGCGTCCAGGCAGTGATATCCGCGAGAATCGTGCCAAGGTAGAGGGCATTGAGCGGTTGATTCAGTTCGCCATAGAAGGTCTTACGCCGGACAATATCACCATCACCGACACTACCGGTGTTGTGCTCAACGACTTCGACAATCTTGACGCATTTGACCGTATTGCTCAGACGAGAGAGGAGTTCGAGCTCAAGGCGAGTGAAGAGCGGCGTATCCGTTCGGAGGTGCTTGAGGGTATCGCCGGAATCCTTACACCGGATCGCGTGCGAATCCCCCGGCTTGAGGTCGAGGTCGACATGAGCCAGCAGGAGAGCGTCACCAGCGAGGTCCTTCCTATCATCATTCGTGAAGATAATCCGCTCACTCCATTTGATGACAGTCAGGTGGAACAGTACGTCCCACTGAGTACCACTACAACAGAAGAGACCTTCCGCGGAACCGGCTTCAACCCGGAGGGCCCCCCCGGACAGGAGGGACAGACGCCACCGGCGTATCAGGATCTGCAGGATCAGGTGGGCAGCTACAGTAATACCGTTCGACAGCAGAACAACGAGCTTTCAACGCGGGAGACGCAGTCCATACGAAGCCCGCAGTTGGGCAGACGAACCATTGGTGTTGCAATCGACGGTGTATGGAGGAAAGAGTATGATGAGAACGGCCAGCTGGTGATTAACACTGACGGTTCGATCAGCCGGGCCTACGTGGCGCCTTCCCCGGAGCTGCTCTCCAGTGTTTCAGCGATAGTTGAGGCTGCGGTGGGCTACTCGGCGGCCCGCGGCGATGAGGTGATCGTTCAGCACGTGCCGTTCGATCGGACTCAAGAGCATGAAGCTGAGGATGCGGCGGCGCGACGACGCAGACAGGCGCAGCAGATTCTGCTCTACAGTCTGATCGGTGTTGCGGCCCTCCTGGTGATCTTTATTGCCTTCAGGCTGATCAGCCGTGAGATCGAGCGACGCCGCAGACTCCGTGAGGAGGAGCTGGCGCGCCAGCACCAGGCAATGCGCGAGGCAGCATTGCGCAGCGCGGAGGACGAAGGCACCGACGTGGAGATGTCGGTGGAGGAGCGGGCACGTCTGGAGATGCAGGAGAACGCCATCAACATGGCACGCGAGCATCCGGAAGACGTTGCGCAGCTCATTCGCACCTGGTTGATGGAGGAGTAGTATGGCGAAACAGAGTTCAGCATCAGGTCTCACCGGAAAGAAGGGCGGCATGAGAAAAGAGCTGACCGGCCGACAGAAGGCAGCCGTCTTCCTCGTCACCGTGGGCAGTGAGATCTCCTCGGAGATCTTCAAGCACCTGCGGGAGGATGAAATAGAAACCCTCACCTTTGAGATTGCCCGTCTTGAGACCGTTGACTCCGAGCAGCGTGACGAAGTGCTGATGGAGTTCCAGGAGCTCATGATGGCTCAGGACTTCATCACCACAGGCGGCATTGAATACGCCCGTGAGCTGCTGGAGAAGAGCCTGGGCAGTCAGAAGGCAGTCGATATTATCAATCGGCTCACCTCCAGTCTCCAGGTCCGGCCGTTCGACTTTGTGCGGCGCACAGACCCTATGCATCTGCTGAACTTCATTCAGCAGGAGCACCCCCAGACAATCGCCCTTATTCTCGCCTACCTCGAGCCGCAGAAGGCCAGTATCATCCTTGGTTCGTTACCTCATGAGATCCAGAGCGATGTTGCCAAGCGGATTGCGACCATGGACAGGACCTCTCCTGAGACTCTTCGTGAGGTTGAGCGTGTACTTGAGAAGAAGCTCTCCACGCTTTCAAGCGAAGACTACACCGCCGCCGGCGGTGTCGAGAGCATCGTTGAGATTCTCAACCTCGTGGACCGCTCTACTGAGAAGGTGATTATCGAGAGCCTGGAGGAAGAGGATCCGGAGCTCGCAGAGGACATCAAGAAGCGTATGTTCGTCTTCGAGGACATTGTCATGCTCGACGATCGTGCCATTCAGAAGGTGCTGCGTGAAGTTGATGTCAGTGAGATGGCCAAGGCGTTAAAGAGCGTGGACACCGAAGTTCAGGACAAGATATTCCGAAACATGAGTAAGCGGGCTTCGCAACTGCTGAAGGAAGACATGGAGTATATGGGACCGATTCGTATGAAAGATGTGGAAGAGTCTCAGCAGAAGATTGTTTCAATCATCCGCAAGCTCGAAGAGCAGGGTGAGATCGTGGTCGCCCGTGCTGGAGAGGATGAGTTGGTGGTGTAAATGGCAAGAAACCTTTTCAGAGCCGGTGAAGTCAAGAATACCTTTCGCAGGATCTACGTTCAGCCGCCGGAGGAGTTTGCTCCGCAGCTTGCGCCCCAAGAGATCGAAGAGGTGGAGGAGTACGCCGGACCTACGGCGGACGATCTGCGCCGGGAGGCTGAAGCGTTCCGCGACCAATGGGAACAGGAGAAAGAGGGCTTGATCGGACGGGCCCGTGAAGAGGCGGATCGGATCGTCAAAGACGCTGAACGAGTGGCGTTTGAAGAGGTGAAGAGCAAGCAGGAAGAGGCTCAGGTCATCAAAGAAGATGCGGAGAAAGAGCGGGAGCGCATCCTTCAGGAGGCTCAGGAGCAGGCCGAATCGATCAATCGTGAAGCGGAGCGAACCGCGCACGACAGAGAGGAAGAGGCTCGCCGTGAAGGCCGTGAAGAGGGTCGCGAGAGTGGATTCGGCGAGGGGAGAGCGGAGGCCGAGCGCTTGGTGGACCGACTGCATGTGGTTATCAACCGTGCCATTGAGCGACGGAACGAGATCATAGAGGAGTCGGAGACTCAAATTGTGAGCCTGGTTCTTCAGATCGCCAAGAAGGTTGTCAAGGTAATCAGTGAGAATCAGAGGAACGTTGTCATCAACAACGTTGTGCAGGCCCTTCGCAAGCTCAAGGAGAAGAGCGATGTCATCATCCGCGTCAACATGCAGGATCTGCAGATGGTAACGAACCATGTCCAGGAGATAATCGAGCGCGTTGAGCGGGATCACCACATCACTATTGCGGAGGACAGCACTGTTGATCCGGGGGGAGCCATCATTGAGACCGATTTCGGCGAGATCGATGCGCGCATCGCCAGCCAGCTGCAGGAGATCGAAGATCAGATTCTCGAGCTCGTACCAGTGAAGCCGAAGCGAAAGAAGTCCTCGGCATAGAGCGGTCGTCAGCCGGAGGCATGTTCACAGGAGGGAGGGCCTGGTGGGCGTATTTGAAAAGTACAGCACTGTTATAGAGAGAACAGAGACAATTCGATACATCGGTCGCGTCACCCGCGTCCAGGGGATGCTTATTGAGAGCGATGGGCCCCAGGCCGTCGTAGGAGAGGTCTGCCAGATCGAGCTCAGCCCGGGCGGGGTCATGGTCTGGGGCGAAGTTGTCGGTCTTCGGGGCGGCACTGTTCAGATCATGCCCTTCACTGAGATCGATGGTATCCAGATTGGTTCAAGGGTTATCGCCTCAGGTTCCACTCTCACCGTACCGGTGAGTGAGGCGCTGCTTGGTCGCGTGCTTGGTCCGTTGGGCAAGCCGGTTGATGGACGCGGTCAACCCGGTTCCGACACAGTCTATCCGGTCCTTACAACGCCTCCCGATCCATTGACGAGACAGACGATTCGCGAGCAGCTGGTAACCGGCGTACGTTCCATTGACGGACTCATTTCCGCCGGCAAGGGGCAGCGGATTGGTGTGTTCAGCGGCAGCGGCGTCGGCAAGAGCACGCTGATTGGTATGCTCGCGCGGAATACGCGAGCAGACGTCAACGTGATCGCTCTTATTGGGGAACGAGGCAGGGAGGTTCGCGAGTTTCTGGAGAACGATCTTGGGCCGGAGGGTCTCGCGCGAAGCGTGGTGGTCGTCTCCACCTCCAATACCCCACCGCTTGCCCGACTGCGGGGAGCCTTTGTGGCGACCACAATTGCGGAGTACTTCCGTGACCAGGGAAAGGACGTGATGCTGCTCTTTGACTCGGTCACACGGTTCGCCCGCGCGCAGCGTGAGATAGGGCTTTCGACCGGCGAGGCTCCCGCAACACGAGGATTCCCACCGAGCGTGTTTAGTCTTTTGCCGAAGCTCCTCGAGCGAAGCGGTACCGGGCCATCAGGCTCCATAACGGGGTTCTACAGCGTTCTCGTGGAGGGCGATGATATGGATGAACCTGTATCAGACACTGTTCGGGGTATTCTTGACGGACATATTGTACTCAGCCGGCAGCTCGCACAGCGGTATCACTATCCGGCTATAGATGTGCTGAACTCGGTCTCCCGGCTGGCAACCAAGGTTACCAGTCAGGAGATGCAGGAGGCCGCCGGTACGGTGCGGCGGTTGCTTGCCACGTATCGCGAGAGCGAGGATCTAATCAACGTGGGCGCGTATGCGAAGGGCAGCAACCGGGAGATAGACGAGGCGATCGACAAGGTCCCGGACATAAACCGATATCTGAGACAGCACGTGGACGAGCAGGCGCCGATCGAGCAGACACGAAACGGCCTTACCTCCATCGCCGACGGCCTGGGCTTTCCTGTTGAGCAGGAAGAGGCGCGGACCGGCGAACCTGGACAGAACGACGGCGCAACGGACGAGTCCGGAGAGTCAGCCTCACGGACGGAGGAGTACCGCTCGCTGAACAACCTCATTGGGAGAGAAGATGCGCAGGTTTGAGTTCAGCCTGGAGAAGGTGCTCGAGCTTCGCCGCTACGCGGAACGGGAGTGGGAGCTGAAGCTTGCAGAGGTTACCGGAAGGATTGTCGGAGCAGAGCACGAAGTGAGCAGGGTGCGGGGCGCCAGGGATGAAGTCACGGAGATGGGGGTGCAGCCCGGAAGGATAGACATGACCGCGCTCTCGGGGCGTGAAGAGTACCTTGCGCTTCTCGAGCGTCGATCTGTCGAGCTGCGTGGTCGCATCGCGAGACTGGAGAAGGAACGCGAACAGGTACGTCAGGAGTACCTGCGCGCCAGTCAGTCACGAAAGGCGATATCCGAGCTGCGGATTCGACGGGAACGGGAGTATTACAAACTCGCACGGAAGGAAGAGGTCCGGGAGCTTGACGAGATAGGCGCTTCGCTGGCAGTTCAGCGACTACAGGAGGAACGAGATGTATGACCAAGGTGCAGGCCGTGTGAGTGCCGTCCCGCGGGTCCTGGGGCTGCTGCTGTTGGTTCTGCTGCTTGCCGGCGGCGGAGCGCTCTGGTTCGACTTCCTGGGTGTCATAGATGTCACCAGCCTGTTTGCGCCGGTTCTCAGGCTCGTCGGCCTGGAGCCCCGTGAGCAGCCGGTCGAGCTGACCGATGATCCGCTCCTGCTTGATTCCGAGCGACTGGCGAAGCGGGAGGAAGCGCTCTCGATTCGCTCCGACGAGCTCGATCAGCGTGAGCTCGAACTCTCGGAGCTTGAGACTGAGCTTGTTACGCTTCAGGAACAGCTTTCCGAACGGGAGGCCGCGCTTGCCGACCGGGAAAATTCAGTCAATCAGGCCCTCCGCCGCGTCGACAATGAGAGAGCAGCGTTGGTGAGACTCTCAGGATACCTCACCGGCATGCCGCCAGCAGACGCGGTGGAGATCATGGTCAACTACAACGACCCGCTCCTCATTGACGTGCTGCTGACCACCGATGAGCTAGCGGAAGCCGCCGGCCAGCAGTCTCTCACGAGCTTCTGGTTGTCTCAGATGCCTCCGCAGCGCGCAGCCGTCATTGGTGAAAAGCTCGAGATGCTGCCGGAGATAGAGGGTGCTGATTAGCAGGATTCCAGCTGATGTCCACGCCGTAGAGTTTGCAGCAAACAATGCGACTGCTCTCATACCTCGATCGGGTGAGGGTGGATTTGCCGAGTACCTTGCCCGTTCAATGGAGACGGGCGCAGGGTCCTCCCGACCGGCCGACGAGCCGGACCAGACCCGCAGCAATCAGATCATCTCATACGACCCCTCCCATGCCCCGCACTCCCCGGTCGAAACGCATTCCTCTCCGGACTACGCGTCAAAAGAGAAGGGCCCCGACACCGAAGCCCCGCCGGAGAAGGCTCCAGAGAACGCATCAGAGAAGGCTCCAGAGAAGAGTGCCGACGCCAAGCGCCCGTCCGACGATACCGGCAGCGCACAGAACCGCGATGGTGAGGATGCGGCCGAGCGGAGTACGTCGGCCGGCAAGAGCGTGAAGGCCGCGAAGAGCAGCGCGAGCGTCAAGGAAGCCGAAGGGAAGGCGGAGCCGCAGGGCAAGAGTCCGGGTGCTGAGGCTGTCCTGTTGACGCCGATACCCGACAAGCCATCTGGTTCTGAAGTGGTGCTGAAGTCAAGCGAGAGCAGGCAGAACGAGGCCCCGGCGACAGACAAGCGCAAGGGCGTCCCCGCCGGCGCGATCGCCACCGTTTCCGTGACCAAAGAGAGCGCGAACAGCGTCACACTTGACGTCAAGATTCCTCAGCCGGCCGCCGGGCAGAGTGCCCCTCAGGGTGAGAGTGTTGAAACTGAGGTCGATCAGGAGAGCGGACGGAAGAAGAGTCATGAGGCGGAGAGCAGAACGCGCGTTGTGACGAAGGAAGGCGGCAGCAGACTCTCCATGCTCACGCAGGGGGAGGCAGGCCGCATCCAGGCGGATGAGTTGCCTCGGGAATCACGGACAAAGAGCGCCCGTGAGGCGCGTATCGAGCTCAACGATCTCCGAGAGGCAAAGAGAGCCGCGCCGGAAGCGAGTGCTCAGCGTGGCTCGCAGCATTCCAGCTCAGGGAACAGGGACAACACCGGCGCAGAGGGCTGGCGTTTACAGTCCGGCTCCCAGCCTGGCGGTTCTGCTGGAGGTTCCACTGGTGGATCCACTGAGGGCTCCACCGCCCAGATCTCCCTTACCCAGCGAGCTGAAGGCTTCGCAGGTCGGATGAACGGTGCTCAGCAGACGACTCACTCCCTGCAATCGGGACTCAGTCGAGCGCTTCAGGACGGGCTTAACTCAGAGATTGTTCGAAGCGCCCGACTGGTGGTTCGTAATAATGACTCGGGTTCAATCCGTCTCAACTTACGCCCTGAACAGCTTGGGAGTGTCCGAATATCGCTTCAGATGCAGGATGGCCATATAGCCGGGCGGATTATTGTCGACAATCAGACTGTACGGGAGGCCTTCGAGCAGAACATGCATGCACTCGAGCGTGCCTTTCAGGAGGCGGGTCTGGAGATGGGGCAGGTAGATGTTACACTCTCCGACTCGCAGACTCAGAGTGAGCAGGCCAGTAAGCAGGGAGGCCGAATGAAGCGGGACCGAGAAGTGCAAGCCCTTGCGGGATCGGTGCCGCCGATTGACTGGATAAGCGAAGACCACGAACTCGTGGATGTAACGGTATAGAGGAGCGTATGGACGGAATCACCTTTGAGATGACACAGGCAGACACCGAGCGGCTTCGAGCCCAGAATGAATCGTTCAATCTGGCGCTGAACAACAGTCGTGTCGCCTCCAATGAGCTTGGGAAGGACGAGTTCCTCAAGATCCTGATCACCCAGCTGACCAATCAGGATCCCACCGAGC
The DNA here is from genome assembly GCA_964599075.1 of uncultured Spirochaetaceae bacterium. Taxonomy (GTDB): domain Bacteria; phylum Spirochaetota; class Spirochaetia; order DSM-27196; family SLST01; genus SLST01. The sequence goes on from CAZREG010000002.1 coordinate 10,859, forward strand.
CCATGCAGGATCGTGAGTTCATTGCGCAGATGGCGCAGTTCAGCTCACTTGAGCAGATGACCAATATGAACGCGGAGTTCCAGCGTCTTGGGGGAATCCTGCAGTCGGGTCAGGCCGTTGGACTGCTGGGCAAGAACGTTGACCTCGCGGTGGGTGAGCAGCTCGTCAGCGGCAAGGTGACCCAGGTCACCGGCGGCGAGTATCCGCAGGTCTTTGTCAACGGGGCATACTACGACTACGCAAGCGTCCAGCGCATAACCACGGACGAGGAATAGGAGGCATACTGCTATGATGAGAAGCCTGTACTCAGGAGTAAGCGGCCTGCAGAATCACCAGATTCGCATGGACGTCATTGGTAACAACATCTCCAACGTCAACACGACCGGCTTCAAGAAGGGTCGGGTCAACTTCCAGGACCTGATCAGCCAGAGCCTCCAGGGGGCAGCACGGCCCAATGAGCGGGTCGGTGGCGTGAACCCGCAGCAGATCGGTCTTGGCATGCAGGTGGCAAGCATTGATACAATCTTCACGCAGGGGTCGTTGCAGACCACCGGTGTCAAGACAGACGTTTCTATCCAGGGTGAGGGGTTCTTTATCCTTCGTGAGGGGGACGTTGACATGTATACGCGCGCAGGAGCATTCGGGCTCGACGAGGTGGGCACCCTGGTGAATCCCGCGAGCGGCATGCGGGTGCAGGGCTGGGATGCTCAGACGGAGAACGGTCAGACCTTTATCAATACAAGTGCCACTCCCGGAGACCTGGTTATTCCTATTGGACAGAAAGACGAAGCCCAGGCTACAAGCGTCGTGTTTGCAGCGAGTAACCTGGATCAGCGCACGCCGGTGATTCCCCCCGGGGCTGACGCACAGGAGACCGCAGCCGGTACACACACCGTGACGAAGGAGATCTATGACTCCTTCGGCGGTACCCATCAGCTTCGTATCGACTACACGCGTATCGATGGTTCGCCAAACCAGTGGCTGGCGACCGTGAACATCAACGAGAACACCGAGTCACCGATCAGTCCCACCGTCGAGGTTGGCAACATTCAGAGTGGTGATAACACCTATCTGGTGGAGTTTGACAACTTCGGACGCCTGGTGCAGGTGAGTAACAATGCCGGTGGCCTGGATACCGAGGGTAATGCGAACATAGACGTCACGTTCCAGGTGCCACAGACCTCCATCCCGGTCGACCCCATTACCGGCCTTGCCGAAGGACCAGTGACCCAGACATTCAGCCTGAACATTGGTGAGTTCGGAGGAATGGATGAGTCGACAACGCAGTTCTCCAGCCAGAGCACGAACAAGATGATCCGTCAGGATGGGTACCCGCTGGGATATCTGGAGGATTTCCGGATTGATCAGAGCGGTGTCATTACCGGCATCTACTCGAACGGCACCAATCGAGCGATAGGGCAGCTGGCACTTGCAAGTTTTGTAAATCCGGGTGGCCTTGAAAAAGCCGGTGAGAATAACTACGTTGTCTCCATTAACTCTGGCGATCCGCTGATAGATCCTGCGGGGCAGGCCGGAAAGGGAAGCATCATTGCTGGTACACTTGAGATGAGTAACGTGGACCTGGCCGAACAGTTCACCGACATGATCGTGACGCAGCGAGGCTTCCAGGCCAACTCACGAACGATCCAGACTTCGGATCAGATGCTGCAAGAAGTCTTGACGCTGAAGCGATAAGGGAGAAGGGTTTCGACTAAATGATCGAAGTAACCCGGCTTGACGGGTATCGGTACTTTGTAAATCCGCATCAGATTGAGTCTATAGAGACGAATCCCGATACAACCCTTATTATGCTCAGTGGGAGGCGGCTGGTGGTCCAGGAGGACTACCAGGCGCTTTTCGATGCAATAGTGAGCTACCGTCGATTGCTCGGTGGCTTGAAGAACGAGGAGTAGCCCGTGGATCTCGGAACGGTCTTGGGCGTCGTGAGTGGGATGGTGCTGATACTGGCTACCATTGTCACAGGCGGCGCCGGTCTTGGTACCTATCTCAGTCTCGGGTCGTTTCTCGTTGTGGTAGGTGGGTCATTTGCCGCAATGCTCGTTGCAAACCCGCTCGCGCGCATGCTTGGAATCGCCAAATACGTGGGCATCGCCATGCGTACCCCCGATTGGCAGGAAGAGAAGATGATCAGCGATCTGGTTGCCTTCAGCGAACGGGCAAGGCGCGAAGGCCTTCTCGCGCTCGAGGACAACCTGGATGAGGTGGAAGACGAGTTTATGCGAAAGGGCATCCAGCTTGTCGTTGACGGTACGGATCCCGATATCATCAAGAGTATCCTCTACCATGATCTCAATGAGCTTCAGAGTCGTCATGAGACCGGACAGAAGATCTTTGACGATTGGGGCAAGATTGCCCCTGCGTTTGGCATGATAGGCACGCTGCTTGGTCTCATTCAGATGCTCGTGAACCTTGGTGGTGACCAGAGCATCATTGGGCAGGGAATGGCCGTAGCGCTGATTACAACACTCTACGGCGCCGTTCTTGCAAACCTTGTGCTTATCCCCATCCGCTCCAAGCTGGAGGATCGAGACAAAGAGGAGACCCGCGTCAAGGAGATCGTCATAGAGGGCATCCTCTCCATTCAGAGTGGTGACAACCCGAGGATTCTCCTTGAGAAGCTTGTCAGTTTCCTCCCGCCGAATCAGCGGGAAGTGTTGCGCACAGAGAGTGCGCGGGATTAGCGTATGGCAGGACCCGAAAAACGAAGAAAGAAGTGCCCGCCTGAGGGCGCGGCCGACTGGCTCACGACGTATGGAGACATGGTGACGCTTCTGCTCACCTTTTTTGTGCTTCTCCTGAGTGCGGCCACCATAGATGGCTATCAGTTGCGCCTCATTCTGGCGGCGTTCCCCGGTCTTGGAAACCTGCAGGGTGGAAATACGCTTGAAGCGGGGCCTCTTGCGGAGCTGGGGAACACCATAGAGTCACTTCCCAGTATGGATCGTGGTCGCGCTCTCAGCGAGGCTCGTCGGGAGGCGGTGAGCATCCTTGAGCCGGAGATTAGAAGCAACCTTGTGCGGGTGACCGAGGATGAGCGGGGGCTTGTGATAAGCCTTGCCGCAGACGCGTTCTTCGCCAGCGGCTCTGCGACGGTCAATATTGAGCAGACCCGGGAGACGTTGCAGAAGCTCGCGGAGCTGCTCTCCTCCGACGCACTGCGTGAGCGCACGTTCCGTCTCGAGGGACATACAGACAGTTTTCCCGTTGCTTCCGACGGTCAGTTCGACTCAAACTGGGATCTTGCCGGTGACCGGGCGCGAGCGGTCCTCTTCTATCTTCTCGACTACGGGGCGGAGGACGAACAGTTCCAGCTCATGAGTCGAGGCGAGCACGCGCCAATCGTTTCCAATGACACTCCCGAGGGCAGAGCGTATAATCGGCGTGTCGACGTGATCATTCTGACTGAAGGCGCGCTGTAAGGCGCGGGAAAGGAGAACGTATGTCAGACGAAGACATGTTCGATGATGGAGAAGTCGGGGTAGACGAGCCGGCGCCATCCGGCCAGAAGCGCGTTGGATTTCTGGGCGGAATGCTCATTCAGGTCCTCAAGTGGGTTGGAATCATACTCGGGGCGATCATCTTTATCGTCACCGTGGTGGTCGTGACAATGCAGATTCTGAATCGGGGAAACACCGGACAGCAGCGTATCCCCGTCACTGAAGAGTATGCCGCTGAAATTCCTGTCTACAGCTGGTATAGCGAGATAGGAGAGCTGCGCGGAAGCACCAATGACGACGTGCGTACGAGTTTTATCATCATACCGCACCTGGGATATGACGGTGAGAATACCCGTCTGACGACCGAGCTCATTGACCGGCGGATTCAGTTCGTGGGTATTTTCAACCGATACTTTGGAACAAGGACTACCGATGAGCTGGAAGGCCCAAACAATCAGGAGCGTGTCGAGCGCGAGCTGCTTGATCAGATCAACCGGATCCTCCGAAGCGGTCAGGTTCGCGACATCGTGTTCGAGTCGTACCAGTTTGTCCCGTTCTAGGGCTTTTTTGTCGGAGTAAAGAGCGCCGGGGGATTGCATTATTGTATTGAATGTGAGATTCTACTAGCGGAGGGGAACTGATAGAATGACCGAAGTTCTATCTCAGGATGAAATTGACCAGTTACTAACGGCCATTTCGTCTGGAGACGTAGAAACAGAGGATATTCCTCAACCAACCGATCAGCGCAAAATCAAAATCTATGATTTTAAGCGCCCGGATAAGTTCTCCAAAGAGCAGCTTCGCACCATCAACATGATGCATGAGACCTTCGCGCGTCTGACGACGACAAGTCTCAGCGCGCAGCTTCGAAGTCTTGTCCAGTTGCACGTTGCGAGCGTTGACCAGCTTACCTACGAAGAGTTCATCCGTTCTATTCCCAACCCGACCACACTCGCTGTTATCAACATGGATCCCCTCAAGGGGTCGGCGATACTCGAGATCGATCCCGCAATCACCTTCAGCATCATCGATCGACTCTTTGGTGGTCAGGGGGAGGGCAGCAAGGTAACCCGTGAACTCACAGACATTGAAACCTCCGTCATGGAGGGCATCATAGTGCGTGTGCTCGGGAGCATGCGGGAGGCGTGGAACCAGGTCATTGACCTTCGACCACGGCTTGGCCAGATAGACACCAACCCGCAGTTCGCACAGATCGTGCCGCCTACCGAAATGGTAGTCCTCGTGACGCTCGAGACCAAGGTGGGTGAAGTAGAGGGGATGATTAACTTCTGTATTCCCTACCTCACCATTGAACCGATTATCAGCAAGCTGAGTGCTCAGTACTGGTACTCAACCGTTCGCCGGGGCACAACAACCGAAAACCTCAATATCCTGCGCGACAAGCTTGCCACCGTAGCCGTAACCGTTGTGGCTGAGATTGGAGAGATGCAACTGACCGTCGGTGACGTCTTGAATCTCCGTGCCGGCGATGTAATCCGGCTGCCTGACGTGCGGGTAAACGACCCCATGTCACTCAATATCGGCAACAGACGAAAGTTTCTCTGCCGTCCAGGTCAGGTGGGCAACAAACTGGCGGTGCAGATTGTCAAGCAGCTCGAGGATGTTGAACATGAGGATTTCGAGGAGCTGGTTGCTGAAGAAGGAGATCTACTATGAGTGATGGATCGCTCTCCCAGGATGAGATAGATGCTCTGTTACAGGGCTCCGGTGGCATGGATTTTGACGCTGGTCCTACGACATCCTCACTAAGTGACGCGCAGCGTCAGCAGTTCCAGCAGCTCATTTCCGCTACCGCTGGAAGCCAGCAGTCGAACCTTTCCATGCTCGTGAGCAACGAGGTGCAGATTCGTGTCACCAGTGTAGAGGCCGGCAGCGGCGAAGAACTCTCCAGCTCGCTTCCCGAGGAAGCGGTACAGATCAGTATCGATCTCACGGAAGGCGCTCCCGGTGCTCACAGCTACGTGCTCGGCGCTGACGCCGCGGTTGGTGTCGCCGGGCCCATGATGGGTCAGGAGGACATTGATCTTGATGACGCGGCGGTGAACGCCCTTCAAGAGGCGTTCAGTCAGGTCTCAGGCCCGGTCATCACTGCGCTTGGTGACAAAGCCGGAATCACGGTGATGAACGCCCCGCCTACGGGAGTGCATGGTGGGCCCGACGCGTTGTCTATTCCAGACGGCGAGTTTGTCAACGTAACCTATTCCGTGCAGATTGGCGATAGCCCGGCCTTCGAGATGCATGAGCTCTTTGATGTTGCTATCGTCCAGGCGGTAACTGCTGGTCAGCAGCCGGCAGCTCAGCAGGCTGCTCCCCAGGCGGCGGCCGCAGGAGGGTTTGGCTCCATGGGTGGAGGCGACATGAGTGGGATGGGCGGCATGCCGATGGGCGGGGGGAACGCACCGAACGTGCAGAGCGTCCAGTTCCCGAATCTCGGGGCTGGGTCCGCAGGCTCTGAACAGGGCAATATCGGCCTTCTCATGGACGTCTACATGGAGATGACCGTTGAGCTTGGAAGGACTCGGAAGCTCATAAAAGAGATACTTGGAATGGGTGAGGGCACTATCATCGAGCTGGATAAGCTTGCCGGTGAGCCCGTGGATATCCTTGTGAACCATAAACTCATTGCAAAAGGTGAGGTTGTTGTTATTGATGAAAACTTTGGTGTCCGCGTGACGGAGATTGTTTCTCCGATGGAGCGAATGAGCGGAATGCCATAGTCAACAGGTGTAGATCGATCGGACAGGTGCGCGGTTAACCGTTCTGCGAACTGAGTCCGGAGATCTGTGGTGCAGGTTGGGAGCCTTCACCACTGCTGACGGGAGGGGACAGATGAAACGCCTTGTATTGGTCCTGTGGATTGTTGCGTGTGCAGCAGTGTACGGGACTGCCCAGGAGAGTTCCGGGGCAGCCGATCCAACAGACACCTCTGCGGACGAACAGTTCGCCGGTGAATCAACTACGATAGACGAATCGACACTCGTTCTTGGTGCGCCCGAGGACCCTGCGGACTCTTCTGTGTCGGTGTCTCCGTTTTCTTTCTGGGACCTCGCTCGGATGGTCGTGGTTCTTGGTGCGGTGGTCGCGGTAATCTACGGCATATTCTACTTTCTCAAGAAGGCCGGTAACGGAAAATACGCAAATACCGAACAGATTCGTCTGCTTGGTAGCCGTGTGCTGCCGGGAAACCGGTCGGTGTATCTGGTTCAGGTGGGTGCCCAGGTGTTTATGCTTGGTGGTGGCGGAGACGCGGTCACCATGTTGAGTGAAATCACGGACAAAGAGACGGTAGATACGCTTATTCTCGAAGGGGCAGACGCCGGGGAGAGTGAGCGCAAGAGTTTCTCACAGATGATTGCCGGGCTTGTACAGAACAGCCAGGGAGGATCACTCGAACTGATGCGACGGCAGCGAGAACGGCTGCAGAGGATGCGGTAAGAGATGCCCGCATCACGCTTTCTCCGGCGGCCTCGAGGCGTTTTGATTCTTCTCCTGCTCCTTGTCGGTGCGGGTACGGCTCAGGCGCAGACGACGGTCGATCAGATTGATGTGCCCGGCGAGGGCGCCCTTGATATTCCGTTCGTGAACCTGGAGATCCGACAGCCGCAGGACAGTCAGGAGGTTGCTCTCTCCCTGCAGCTCCTGCTCCTGCTTTCGGTGCTTACCCTCGCGCCATCCATTGTGATTCTCATGACCAGTTTTCTGCGGATATCTATTGTGATGGATTTTGTGAAACGAGCGCTGAGTCTGCAGCAGGTCCCGCCCACCCAGGTGCTGATGGGGATAAGCCTCTTTCTCACGCTCTTTATCATGTGGCCGACTCTCACCACCATCTACGATAATGCGTTTGTTCCTATGGCGGAGGGTGAGATCTCTATTGAGCAGGCCTACGAGGCGTTTGAAGGCCCTATCCGTCTCTTTATGTACCGCCAGATGGAGGCGAATCCGGATACTATCCGTCTGTTCATGCGTATGGGCAACATGCCTGCCCCGGCCACGTTCGCGGATGTGCCCACACAGGCCCTCATACCTGCATTTATTCTTCATGAGCTGACGGTCGCATTCAAGATAGGGATACTGCTGTTCATCCCGTTCATAATCATAGACATGGTCGTCGCCTCGACCCTGATGTCCATGGGTATGATCATGCTTCCCCCGATCATGATCTCGCTTCCGTTCAAGCTCATCGTGTTTGTGCTTGTCGACGGCTGGACGTTCCTTACGCAACAGCTTGTTGCAAGTTTTGGAGGATTCTGATGGACCTGGGCACGGCCGTTGAAATAATGAGGAGCGGCATTTTCCACATTCTCATTGTTTCTGCACCCGCACTTATCACCGGTCTGGTCGTGGGACTCGTTGTCTCAATTGTGCAGGCAACTACGAGTATTCAGGAGCAGACACTTACCTTTGTTCCCAAGATTGCCGCGATCATGATTGCAATCTTCGTGATGGGACCCTGGATGATCAGGGTCATCGTTCAGTTCGCAGAGAATCTTATGAGTCGGATTCCCGACATGGTGATGTAGCATGGAGTTTGACGGGCTTATCCTGACGTCACAGATCTTTTTTCTCCTCTTTGTCCGGGTCTATGCTCTGCTGCAGTTTGTCCCTCTATTGAGCTCTGGGTCCATCCCAAGCCTCGCCAAGATCGCCCTGGCGCTTCTCTCTGCTTCTCTTGTCTTTCCGACTGTGCAGGCTGCGGGATATCCGATACCTGCCTCCGGACTGGCCTTTGCGTTTCTGGCCCTCGGGGAAGCGATGATCGGAATCATCACCGGTTTTATGCTGGCGATCGTGTATGCCGCCTTTCAGACCGCGGGGCAGATGTTCAGCCTTCAGATGGGATTTGGGGCCAGTCAGGTGTTCGACCCGCTCGCGCAGATAGAGATCCCGCTGCTTGGTCAGTTTCTCAACATTGTGGCGATGTTCACTTTTGTCTTTACTGCAGGATTTCAGCGAATTTTCCTGACGGGAGTCTATCAGTCCTTTCTCTCAGTTCGAGCGATCGATCTGGTGCTTCTCCGTGAGGACATTGTGACTTCCATGATTCAGGGGCTAGGAGATCTCTTTGCAAATGCGCTGATCATCTCCTTTCCTATTCTTGGGACACTCTTTCTTGTCCAGGTTGTCATGGGTCTTCTGGCCAAGGCTGCTCCCCAGATGAACCTGCTCATGCTTGGTTTTCCGCTTTCGATCGGAGTGGCCTTTATTATCATGCTCATCACAATCCCGTTCCTGATGCAGGCATTCGATCGCCTGATCGGTGTTGGCTTTGACGAGCTGCGCCTGTTCTTCAGAGGCGCAGCGGAGGCAGGAAGTTGAACGCTGAAACCTGTCTGGAACATGTCGATGAGCTTCGTGGCCTCTTTCTGCGCACGGCAACCGTCTTTCTTGATGGTGATGAGCGCGCCCCGTCGGGTGCCAAATTGCAGGGCGCCGGCGTTGGCGAGCAGAGAGCCTCAGCGGAGTCGCAGCGCGCTCAAAGGCTCCTGGATGATCTGCAGACCATGCATCTTCAGTGGTTCGCGGCCGAAGATGAGGGGCGAACCGAGGAGCCAACCGAGCACAAGGTTGAGAAGGCCCGTGAAGAAGGCAAGGTTGCAAAGAGCCAGGACGTCACCTCCTCCATCATTCTTCTGTTCAGCGTCATCACACTCCTCATCGTTGGTCGTTACATGCTGAACAACACACTTGAAATGGTGCAGTACTTCCTTCGACAATCAACTGAGGCCGATGTCATGGAGAGTGGCGTTCTTGGCCGGGCGTTTTTTGCTTATTTCATTCGCCTCACGATCCCGGTAGGCCTGGTGGCCTTTGCCGCCGCGTTGCTTGGAAACGTGGTGCAGGTCGGCTTTCTCTTCTCAACGAAGCCCATCACACCAGATTTCAATCGAATAGCTCCAAAGTTTGGAAAGTTTTTCCAGCGCGCGCTGTTGAGCACCGAAGCCTTGTTCAACCTTGCTAAGTCCCTGGGGAAGGTGATTCTGATCGTGCTGCTGGGTATTGTGAATGTGGCGTTTCGGATTGAGGAAGTTACCGGAATGCTCAACTACCCACTTCTTCAGTCGCTTGGGCTCGTCTCAGAGATTGCGTTCAACATGCTGTTGCAATCGGCAATCCTGCTGCTCGTCCTTTCCATATTCGACTATATCTTTCAGCGCCGTCAGCACATTGAATCGTTGAAGATGACCCGGCAGGAAGTGAAAGAAGAACGCAAGACGTACGAGGGTGATCCACTCATCAAGAGCAGGATGAAACAACGAATGCAGGAGCTTCTGAACAAAAACATGCTTCAGAATGTCCCGCAGGCAGACGTTGTGGTGACCAATCCGACTCACTTTGCGGTTGCCATGGAGTATGACCGTCTGGTCATGGATGCGCCTACCGTTATCGCGAAGGGTCAGGACAACATGGCGTTCAAGATTCGGGAGATTGCGGGGGAACACAGCGTTCCGGTCATTGAGAACAAGCCGCTTGCGCGGGCCCTGTACGCAGAGGTTGAGGTCGGGGACGCGATACCGGAGAGATTCTACGAAGCGGTGGTGATTATTCTGAAACAGGTCTACCAGCTGCGCGGGCAGACCGTGGGAGGTCTCAGTGGCTGATCTGCAGACGGTAATCGGTGGGGCTTTCACCCGTGGCCGCAGTGACGTGCTCGTAGCGGTGGGCGTGATTGTGGTGGTGATGATGCTCATCATCCCCCTTCCCACCTTCATTCTTGATACGTTTATGTCGCTCAACATTGTGTTGAGCCTCCTGATCATCCTGATCGTGCTCTACACTACCAGTGCTCTTGAGTTCAGTGTCTTTCCCAGTCTGCTTCTTGTCTCCACAGTGTTCGGGCTTGCGCTGAACGTTTCCTCCACGCGATTGATTCTGGCACAGGGCGAAGACTTCAACGGTCGAATTGTCACCGCATTCGCTAACTTTGTCGTAGGCACGAGCGGGACCGAAGGTCTCGTCATCGGCATTATCATCTTTGTGATCCTGATCGCCGTTCAGTTCATCGTGATCACAAAGGGTGCAACACGAGTCGCTGAGGTTGCCGCGCGTTTCACCCTTGACGCACTTCCGGGCAAGCAGATGGCGATTGAAGCCGAGTACAACTCCGGGGCGATCACTGAGGAGGTCGCCGCGAAGCGGAAGAACGACCTGGAACGCGAGGTAGACTTCTATGGCGCCATGGACGGTGCGAGTAAGTTTGTCAGTGGAAACGTGAAGGTTGGCATTCTCATTACGGTCGTGAACATCGTAGGGGGGATAATCGTTGGGGTAACCCTGCACGGTGAGACATTTGCAACGGCCGCAGAGACCTACGTCCGGTTTGCCGTTGGTGACGGTCTGGTTACTCAGTTCCCGGCGCTTCTTATCTCGACCGCGACCGGCATTATTGTCACTCGCGCTATTGGGGATGGATCGTTTGGGCAGGACATCACGAAGCAGTTCTCTGCTCAAAGCCGGATCTACTGGATCGTTGCCGTGTTCTTGCTTGCCATCAGTTTCCTCCCAGGGTTCCCGTGGTACGTGCTTCTCCCGCTCTCCGGCATGAGTGCATTTCTTGCCTACAGGCTCGGACGTAAGCGGGTGAATGAAGAGGCAGACGCAGCAAAGGCAGAGAGCGCAAAGGCGCCGGAGGCGCCTGCAGAGGTTGCTCCGGTCGCTCCGCTTGATCCGTTGAGCCTGGAGCTCGGATACGGTCTGGTTCCTCTGGTTGATCGGGACAAGGGCGCAGAGTTGCTCGATCGAGTGACCCGTATTCGGCGTGAGATGGCGCTTGACCTGGGCCTCGTGGTACCCCGCATCAGAATCATAGACAATATGCGCCTTGAGCCGAGCGAGTACAGTTTTAAGATACGAGGCACAGAGGTGGGCCGTGGGACAATTCGTATGGGCCACTATCTTGCCATTGATCCAGGAAGCGTGAGTGAGGATGTGCCCGGCGAACGAACGACTGATCCTGCGTTTGGGCTTCCCGCCATGTGGATCACGGAAGACGTGCGCGACCGGGCCGAACGCGCCGGATACACCGTGGTGGACTCACCCTCCATCATTGCTACGCATCTCACTGAGATCATCAAGCACCACGCGGCCGATATCCTTGGCCGGCAGGAAGTCCGTTCAATGCTCGACACTCTCAAGCGGGACTATGCAGCCGTCATTGATGATGTTCAGGGTGGCCTCTCACTCGGAGAGATCCAGAAAGTGCTTCAGAGTCTCCTCAGTGAGCAGGTGTCAATTCGTAACATGGTCACGATCCTTGAGACGCTCGCAGACTTCGCCTCCGTGACGAAAGAGCCAACGTTTCTCGTGGAGAAAGTGCGGCAGTCGCTCGCTCGGCAGATCTGTCTGTCGTACGCTGACGATGATAAGAGAATCCACGTCATGACGGTTGCGCCCTCACTTGAGCGACGTATTGTGGAGAGCAGGGTTGAGACCGCGTCCGGCATTGTTCCGGGTCTACCCCCGGATGTGCAGCGACGCTGGATAAATGCACTGACGAACTCCGTTCACAACGTGCAGCAGTTAGGATATCAGCCTGTCGTTCTCTGCTCAGAGGCCGCGAGACCGTTGATTAAAGCAAGTGCACGGCGGGAGATTCCTGATCTTGCGGTGCTGTCGGTGCCGGAGATAGTGTCTGATGTCAGGATAGAGTCACTAGCGGAAATACGGATAGAGGAGTAGGAGATGGAATACTTTGTTGAGCAGGGGGCAACCCATCGGGAAGCGGAACGTAAGGTCCGTGCGCGATACGGAGAGAATGCTCGGATCATGCACCACCGCACTGTCCGCGTTGGTGGCTTTCTGGGGCTATTCAGCCGCGAGGCGGTGGAGGTGACCGGCTATTTTGCTGCGGATGCTCGTCCGAAGCCAAAGAACGGGCCCTCGCCTCAACCTGTGCAGCGCTCACTGGAAGAAGAGAAGAAGAAGCTTCTTGAGGCGGCAAAGGGTGGGGACCGAAGCTACGATGCCATTCTCAGTGAGATCCGTAGCTTGAAGGAGTCCCTGGGCACGGATCCATCCGGTGATCAGCATCCGGTCATCACGCATATTCGGCAGGTTCTTGCAACCAACGACTTCTCGCCCATCTACACCGATCGGATAGTCGAACGGATGCAACGTGAGCTCTCCTTTGAGGAACTAAACGACCGCGAACTTGTTCATCAGCGGGTTCTCGAGTGGATCGGCGATTCTATCATCTTTCATCAGCCGCGAAAGAGCGGAACACCGGAGGTCTTTATTCTTGTTGGCCCGACCGGTGTCGGAAAGACAACGACCATTGCAAAGCTTGCCGCCATGTATGGGCTCGACCGGAACACAAAAACCCGCGATATCCGGGTACTGACCATTGACAACTATCGGATTGGAGCGCGCCAACAGATAGAGACGTACGGGCAGATCATGGATATCCCGGTTTCATTCGTTGAGTCGACGGAGGACATGAAGAAGTACCTGGCTCTCTATCAGGACGCGGACATTGTTTTCGTGGATACTATCGGAAAGAGTCCCCGCGACTTTCGAAAACTTGGTGAGATGAATGAGCTGCTTGCCGCATGTGGCGGGAGAGCTCGGGTCCATCTTGCGATAAGCGCTACGACGAAGGCCGGTGACATCCGCGAGATTCTGACTCAGTTCGAACCATTCAAGTATGAGGCGGTAGTGGTGACAAAGCTTGACGAGACATCGTGTGTGGGGAATGTGATCAGCGCCCTGGTAGAACGGGAGAAGCCGATCTCATTTGTAACGGATGGACAGCGGGTGCCGCAGGATATAGAACGGGCAACACCCATGCGCTTTCTGACCAGTCTGGACGGCTTCAGCGTTCCGCGGGCCGCCCTCGAGAAGCGGTTTTCGGTAGCCTAAAATGGAGACTATCATGGCAGATCAGGCAGAGACCCTGCGGGAAATGATGAAGAGCCAGGCCGGCGGCACGGGAAACAGGACTCGCATCATAACCATCGCCAGTGGTAAGGGCGGTGTGGGAAAGACGAACATTTCGACGAACCTAGCCCTCGCGTATGCGAAGCTTGGCAAGAAGGTCGTGCTCATGGATGCGGACCTTGGTCTGGCAAACGTGAACGTGGTGCTCGGGATCATTCCCAAATACAATCTCTATCACCTCATTCGTAAACAGAAGACCATGAAGGAGATCATCCTTGACACCCGCTACGGGATTCAGATCGTAGCTGGTGCAAGCGGATTCGCAAAGATTGCGAACCTGGACGAGGAGGAGCGGTCACACTTTGTGAAAGAGCTTGCCGAGCTCTCCTCGGCGGATGTCATCATCATTGATACAAGCGCCGGCGTCAGCAATAACGTCCTGAGTTTTGTTGCAGCCGCGGATGAGGCGATCATCGTCACGACACCGGAGCCTACGGCGATCACAGATGCATACGGCATCATAAAGATCATTGCCACAGAAATTGACAACCTGGGGCTCTCGCTGAAACTCGTGGTCAATCGTGTGAAGAGCGTTACCGAGGGAAAGCGTGTGGCGGAACGGGTGATCAATATTGCGGGGCAGTTCCTCAACCTCAAGGTCGACTATCTCGGCTATGTCTATGAGGATCCCAGTGTGGGCCAGTCGGTATTAAAGCAGCGGCCCTTTATGGATGCCGACCCGAAGGGAAAGGCCTCTATGTGCGTACAGCATCTCGCTGGAAGGCTGGAGAAAATTGATATCAAAGAGGGCGGAGGTTTTGGCAACTTCATCAAACGGCTGTTCGGGGGCTCAGCTTGACGGGTTCTGGACTATTATCTACCCTGTAGGGCAATACTATGCGGATTGAGTGGCGCATGATCGCAGCTGTCGCAGGAGCGGCTTTTGTCCTCTCGGCTCTCGTGGGAGTGATCGGGGGTGTAACGTTCGGCGTGCTGCTGTTGCGGGCGCTTGTGATCGCGGCCGTTTTTGCTGGAGGAAGCTTGGGAGTCGGTTTTGCCGTTGATCATTTTCTCCCGGAGCTTCACCAGAGTACCGCCGCGGCGGGTGAAAAGGAATCAGGCGGTACGGTTGATATAGTCGTTGATGACGATCTTCTGACCGATGATTCGTTGTCTGCGCAACTGCCGGAGGAGACCGCGGACAACTCCGAAGACATGGATGATACCGCGGAGCTTGCACAGGCCGGCGATGACGAATCAACGGACGAAGGCGAGCAGCTTGCAGAAGAATCGCCTGCAACCGGTACGTTCAGTCCGGGCATACAGGCCACCGAAGTGGGGCCGAGCGGCTCTGAAGAGGAAGAGGTGGAAGAGCTGGCGGAAGACACAGATGCTGAGGCCCTGCCGGACATGGACCGGATGTCAGGGTCATTTGTGGCTCCTCCGGAAGCTGGGGAATCCGCCGGCCCGGAAGAGTCGGGCTCAACCGGGGGGGATCCATCAATTATGGCACGGGCCATTCAAACCGTTTTGAAACGGGAAGAAGCTTAGGGAAGGGAAGCGATGGGAGACAACCTCCTGGCGGAAAAAACGGAAGAAGAGCTCTGGCGAATGTACCAAAATAGTCACGATCCCCGGATCCGTGATCATCTGGTCAAACAGTATGCTCCTCTGGTCAAGTACGTGGCGGGCAAGGTGGCCGTTGGAATGCCGCACAATGTTGAGTTTGACGACCTGGTCGGGTATGGAGTGTTTGGCCTGTTCGATGCAATAGAAAAGTTTGATCCCGACAAGCATGTGAAGTTCAAAACCTACGCAGTAACCCGGATTCGGGGCGCAATCTTTGATGAACTGCGTTCCATAGATTGGGTTCCTCGGTCGGTGCGGCAGAAGAGTCGTGAGATTGAAGAGTCCGTTCGAAGGCTTGAGAGCTCTCTGGGCCGGGCAGCGTCTGACACGGAAATCGCTAAAGACATGGGCATGTCGGCGAAAGACTTCGAGAAAACGATGCTCAAGATCTCCGGGACATCAATCCTGAGCCTGAATGACGTCTGGTACACCGGCGAAGACAGCGACAAAGTCTCCATTGCAGACAGCATAGAGAGTCCGGACAGTCTCAATCCCGATATCATTGTAGAGAAGGATGAGATCAAGCGGGTCATCATGGAGGCTATTCAGGAACTGCCTGAGAAGGAGAAGAAGGTTCTCGTTCTCTATTACTATGAGGATCTAACCCTGAAAGAGATCGGACTGGTCCTTGAGGTCACCGAGTCCCGAGTCTCTCAGCTTCATACAAAGGCAATCATGCGCCTGCGGGCGAAACTCACCAACATAAAGAAGGGGATTCGGTAGTATGGTCTCGCTCGATCAGATCCAGGCGTACATGCGTGATCAGATGGGCGACGACAGTGGCAGAAGTTTCGTCAACGTCAGCGGTGATACGCTTGAAGACGCGCTTCAACAGGCCTCAATTGAGTTAGGACTACGGGTAAAGCAGATCCAGTATGAGGTCCTTGAACGAGGGAACAGGGGCGTCATGGGTATGGGAAAGAAGCCGTATCTCATCCTCGCGTATCCATTGCCAAAACAGGAAAGTGCCTCTTCAGTAGATGGCGATGTTCAGATTGATCTTTCGCTTCTTTCCTCTGACGAGGAGCCGGCAGATCGTGATGGTCGTGTCTTCGTAAGACTGACACCGGATGGGATCATGCTCAAGGTGACCCGGCCGGTCGGGAGTGGTGTCAAGGCGACCGAGCGTGAAGCACTCGAACGAATACTTGAACGTGTAGATGACGGTTTCGACAAGGCGCGGGTATCCAAGGTCGTGAAACAGGCCGCGGGTGATTTTGTCAAGATTGGTGCGTTCAGTTACGATCCTTCCAATGACGCCTCCCTCAGTGTGGAGCTTGCCGGTTCAGAGATGAAGGCGTATCTGATGGCGTACCCCCCGGCCGAGGGCGGGGCAGACCCGTCCTACGAGCAGATTGTCTCATTCCTGCAGATGAACGGTGTGGTTGAAGGTATTAAAGAGGACGTTGTTCAGGCATTTGTAGATGACCCTCTCTATCGGGAGACAGTTCTCGTAGCGGAGGGAACTCAGCCTCGTAACGGGAAGGACGCGACGGTGAAGTACGCGTTCGATCTTGAGCCGGGGGAGATTCAGCTAAAAGAAAAGAACGGGCGAGTGGACTTTCACGAACTGAACCTGGTGCAGAATGTTGTGGAAGGCCAGGTTCTTGCCCAGAAGGTCGAGGCTGAGCGAGGCGAAGCTGGTAGGACTGTGACTGGTAAACTGCTCCCAGCTACGGACGGCAAAGACACCGGGCTGCCGGTTGGCAAGAACGTTCGGGTCAGTGACGATGGGAATACCGCATATGCGGAGATAAACGGTCAGGTGGTCGTGACGGCTGAGAAAGTTACTGTTGAGCCGGTCTATGTAGTCACCGGAGACGTGAATCTACGCACCGGTAACGTGATGTTTCTGGGCACTGTCCTGGTGAAGGGCAATGTAGATGATGGATTCTCGGTGAAGGCATCCGGCAACATCGAGGTCATGGGTAGCGTGGGAAAGAGTACGCTTGATGCAGAAGGTGACATTATTGTCCACCAGGGAGTCGCCGGAAAGGGTGAGGGATTGATCCGCAGCAGCAAAGGCGTGTGGGCGAAGTTTATTGAGAACGCACGCTGTGAAGCAGGCGATCTTGTCGTGGTCTCCGACGGGATCATGAGTTCGGAGATTCTCTGTGACCGGAAGATCATCTGCAAAGGCCGGCGTGCAAGCGTCGTAGGCGGTCGGCTAACTGCGGTGGAGGAGATCAATGCAAAGACGCTTGGCTCGGTCTCCGGAAGCGAAACCATCCTGGAGGTTGGATTTGATCCGCGACGGAAGGAGAAGCTTTCAGAATTCGAACGCCGTCGTGAAGAGATGCAACAGCAACTCGATGAGGTTCAACTCAATATGAGCACGATAGAGAACCTCTTTCGATCCAAGCGCACGGTTCCAGATGAGAAGAAAGCCTTTTACCAGGAGCTCAAGGAGAAGAAGCTCACGCTGTCGAAAGAGATCGGTCGCCTGGATGATTCGGCACAGGAGATACGCGACTATCTGAGTGAATTGAAAGTCAACGGTCGGATCTCGGCGGCGGGAACGGTACATCCAGGTGTACGGGTGACCATTAAGGACGCATTCCTGGAGGTTCGCAACGAGTTTCGATCAGTTACCTTTGTTGCCGATAAGAATACTGTGAAAGTCACGAAGTACGAGGAGTCAACTGAGGACCTTTCGTTCAGCAGGAGAGAGTAGTGTCGGTTCAGCCTATCGATCTGCAGGTACTGTTTGCTCGGCTCAATCAGATCAGCAGAGATCAGGCGGTGCAGAAGGACATGCTCGTGCAGAGTCAGGCGGTCACGGCGAATGAGATCGTTGAAAAGGGCGATGCGAAAGGGCATGTCGTCACAGAGACCGATACCGAAGAGGAAGGACCGGAGATTCTTGGTGACAAGCAGGACGGTGGGCAGCAGCATACAGGCGACCATCGACACGCCGCTGGACAGGACTCCGAGTCATCCAGCTTATTCCGTGATCCCGACCTTGGGCAGAACGTCGATATTTCAGGTTAGCCATGAGCAGCTGGCTCACTCTTGCGATTACGGTGATTCTGGTCGCCATCGCATTTCTTGTACTTAATCGATCGATCCGCACTCGCACCAGTCAGCAGGCGGCTCTTGACGAGATCAAGCGCGAGGTGGGTGCCATTATCACTGAGCTCAATCAGACCACAGAACGAAATGTCAAAATAGTGGAAGACCGAATTGCACAACTGGAACAGCTGATCCGCCAGGCTGACGGGCGGCTGAAGGCACTCAGGCGCGATCTCCCGTCGACTATAGGGCACGAGCTCTATGACAATCGGGGTCTGAAGGCTCGACCGGATCGGGTGCAGACGGAGCGGGAACAGAAGGCTTCCGTTGAAGACAGCGATCCGCCGCCTGCTCAGAAACCCGGCTCCGGGGTGGGAGGATCCACAGCTATCGGGTTTCCGGAGCCCGAGGTGCCCATGCGCCAGCGCGTACGGCAACTCTATCTTCAAGGCCTTCCCCTCGAAAGGATCGCGACTATCGTAGGAAAAAGTGTTGGCGAGATAGAGCTCATAATCTCTCTCGAGGAAGGCGGTACCTAAGTGGCCATTCAGACAGAACGATTGCAAGCAATGTTCGTCTCAGACAGCCGGATCATGATGGAGACATTGCGAAGAATTGTACGCGCTGCGGCTGTCAGCAGGCTCTCAGAAGAGCAGATTGACCGCGCCTTTCGAGCCGCCCACAGCCTGAAATCAGAGGCCGGATTCCTGCAGCTTGAGGACATCACCACTACCGCTCACTCACTAGAAGATGTGCTCACCACCTTCCGCGACCAGGGAGGCGACATAGATCCAGACGATCTTGCCCGTCTGAAAAGCGGGGTTGCGATACTGGAGACAAAGCTGGACGGGTACTACGCCCACCTCTCTCCGGCACCTGAGCGTGAAGAGTCGCAGAAACAGAGCAAATCAATCGCGGCCGTCGCGAGTGCTCGAGTGGCCTCTGGATCTGATGGAGAGCGCAGAGCCGGCTCTCCGGCGGCAGGCCGCGAGCTAAGATCCCCCGTTATCCAGAGTATGCTGCGTGAGGCCCAACAGCGCGGCGAGCACGTCTATCGCGTGTCGCTGCGGATCGACACGGTACCCGAACTAGCGTATCCGCGCGCCTTTCTTGCGGTGAACAATCTAGAGCTGGGCTGTGCAGTCGTGCTCATGCACCCGTCTCTTGACGAGCTTGGTACCTCTACGAATGAGCTGCAGCTGTTGCTCACATCCGCAGATAGTGAACAGATGCTGCGAAAGCGTGTCCATGTGGATGAAGTGGTCATCACCGGTCTCTCGCAGCCCGGATACGATGAGTTGTTGGAGCAGACCACACCCCAGGCCGATGGGTCGGGTTCTGCGGATGGGATGGAATCTGCGAGTAACGTCTCTCATGAGGAGCTTTCATTGCTCGGCGAAGTGCTCGGTCAGGAGGCGGCGGTGCTTCTGGGCAGCGAACCGCTGTCGAGTGAGCAGAGACAACGAGCCCACACACGCATCAGCCGGGTCTCCCGTTACCTGAAACATCGCAGTCCGGGCGTGCCCCCCGTGCAGTTGCTCGATCGCCTGCGGCCGGTTCGCGGGGAGATGGAGCGCTACGCGGATGAACGAACGAAGCGTGTGCGGATCCGCATAGGGGGTGGTGGAGCCCTGGTCTCGCCGGCGATCGCTGACGTGGTAACTGAGATGGCGATCCACCTGGTTCGAAACAGTATCGACCATGGCATAGAGCCGCGGCCGGCGCGAATCAAATCCGGTAAGCGACCGACTGGGATAGTAGCGATCTCCGTGAGCAGACTACAAGGTGGAGACGTGGTTCTTGGAGTGTCAGACGATGGCAGGGGAGTCGATGAGCCTGCGGTTCGCGCACGCGCGGGTGAGGAGTCCACGGCACTCTTTGACCTGCTGGCTACGCCCGGCTTCACCACGACGGGGGAGCCAACGCTTGGGTCAGGTCGTGGTGTGGGTCTTGACGCAGTTCGCCACAGCGCAGTCCGGCTGCTTGGAGGATCGGTCACAATGGATAACAGGCCCGGGAAAGGAGTGACAACCAAAGTCCGCTTTTCTCACGAGTCACGTCTCATGACCGTTGAGCTGGTGACGCATGCGCATGCAACGTTTGCCGTTCCTCAGGCGGTGGTGGTGCGAAATGAGGCACTCTCATCAGGAGGGCTGAAACGAGACAGCTTTGGCGCGGTGTTTTACGAGGTTGATGGCTCTCCCGTGCCGGTGATAACGCCACAGGGGCGTTCCCCGCGGGTCGACAAGCTGGATCCGAATGCGCAGGCACTGATCTGCAGAGGTCCTGATGGCCCGGTTGTTGTTGCAGTCGATTCGCGCGTGGGCATTGAGGCTGTCGTCCGTGATGGTGCGGGCCGGCGTACGGTCTATAGCCGCACCAGTGGGACTGAAGCACAGCTCGTCATTCCCGGTATCGCTTAGCTTTCTGCTGTTCCGTATCGTTTCCGGAGAACGTCAGGGCACAAAAAAACGGCATGCCTGGATGTTTGCCCGGACGAACCGTGCAGCATGCCGTTTGGATGAGATCTCACCCATTTAAGAGTTTCGGGGTACCCGAGCGAAAACTTGAGAATAATAATCGTTATACCGTCCCGGAATCGATCTTATTGTCTTGCATTCTCTCCCGTGCGATGGAGAGCTGATCGCGGTGAAATAGAATCGAATCTGCAAGAGAGTCGTAGAGCGTCCGAGAGGCTTCAATCTGCTCGGAGATGTCCCGGCTACCAAACCCCCTCTGGATGTTTGAGATAGCCTCCTGCATAAGAAAGCTTGCAATCCCACGACTATCACTTCCCAGGAGCCGTGCATCAATCCCGCTCAATCCGTTGAAGTCAACCGACCCATCAGAGGCAAACTGGTTCGTTATCTTTGCAATCTCATCTTGCGCCGCTGTTGCAAGCGAGTAAAGCTCATCGAGTTCCCGAATCAGAAGGTCGGTCTCCGATTGGAGAGAGTGCAGATTCTTATGGGTTTCCATCGGTAACTCTCTCGATTGGCTGCGGAACCGAGCGAGCCGTTCAGAAATCTCCGGGCGGAGGTTCGGGAGGCCCTGCAGTGAGGCTACGGCCACGGCGTTGGTACCTTCAATTCGGGAGCTTATGCTCGAGAGCATGTAGGTTGGAAGCGGCTCCTCACGCAGGCGGCGTTCGAACCAGGAGCGGTAGACATCCATCCGTGCGTCAGAGAGTAGTTCTCCACCGTGGTAATCGGGAACCGGATGCGGATGGGCCCCGTGGATATAACGAAACACGACCCCCTCCGCGGTACGGGAGCGGATTCCATGGGTAACGGCTAGTTCTTCGAAAAAGCTCCCGCGACAGTGTGTCCTTCCCTCGGGGAATCCCAGATCGAGTCCCGCTGCGAAAACCGTACTGGCTCCCATGAGCCGAATGAGATCCCACGCGGTGGTAGAGACCGATCCTCCGGCTCCCAGTTGTCCGAACGAGCCGATGCGTTGCTCGTATCTGATCCCGAGCGGAAAGACGGAAGAACAGAAGATGAATGGCGGCGCGAAGCGGCGAAAGATGAGGGGGTGTGCTGCTGTCTCGGCAACAAGTAGCGCGCTTGTACCGGTGACGCTGTCGAGATGCCGGGCGTTCCAGTACTGCGGGTCCACCACTACCGCGAAGTCCGGCTCCACGCCCGCCGCTCGTGCATGGACAACGGCGGTGTCGACGGCCACCACCGCCATCCTCCGAGCGAGGGCCGGCAGCGAGGGGAGCACCTGATCAAGAGAGGGCCCTGCTGCAAGAAGCAGGGCAGGGACCCCCAGAAGGGTGGAGCGAAGCTTCGAGACTCCCACACCTCCTGCAAGCGCATGCAGGTTTCGGCAGAGATTTCTGACCCAGAGACGACCGAATCGCTGCAGGGTATGCTGGTTGATCTCCAGCCGCGACGCGAATGCTGACAGTGCCGCGGTGGCAGCCCGTCTGTCGGGAGAGTCGGTGGCGAATCTGTTCTGAAGCTCCAGAGTCTCGTAGCCCCCGGCTGCAACAAGGGGAAGCTGCTGATCAAGCGCATCTGGAGTGGACACCATGATCAGACGAGGATCTGAAACATTGAGCCCCCTCTTGCGTGCCATGTTTACAATCTGCTCGGACGGCTCGAAGACAAGAACCCGGGTATCCTTGCTACCGCTGAGCAGGACCTCGGCCTGATAACCAAGACCGAGCCCAAGAATGATCACACACGGCGGGGCGCGGCGCAGCAGCTCCTGGAGTGCCCGCTGTGCCTCCCGTAGAGGATGGCGACTCGAGTGCACCAGCCTCCCATCTACGGTGAGTGTATCGTGACCAGACGGAGTCCGGCGAGTCGCAATCTGCGGTCCCTCCGCCATCAGTCGAACTCCAGAACGAGTTCCATTCCCGGCTCAAAGGGAGATCCCGGCTCTGGGGATTGGCTGATCACCCAGCCAAAACCGTTCATCACGACCGATAGGTCTTCACGCTCAAGAAGCGGCAGGAGGGCTCGCTTGGGCAGGCCCGTGTAGTCCGGGATACGGTCTCCTATGGGGGGCAGGGCGACCGGACGCACGCTTATCTGCCCGGTGTGGGTGACTCGCTGTTGGCCCTCTACGGGAATGCTCATATACGGCACTACAAAGTCCAGGTACTCCCGCAGAATGGGCGTCACGATTCGGCCCCCGTAAAACTCTCCGCCCTTTGGGTGGTCGATCGCCATATAGATAATGAGCTGTGGATTCTCAACTGGAAGAATTGCAAGCGTTGATGCAACAAACGCTTCCTCTGAGTAACGGCCCGTTGAGGGGTCAATCTTTTCAGCCGTGCCGGTCTTTGCTGCTACTCGCACGCCCTCGTAGGCAAGACGTCGGGCGGTACCGCCTTGGGAGACCGCCGCCTCCATTGCGAGAAGGACCTCTGATGCAACCCAGGGCGAGAGCACCTCGCGTACCGGTGTCCGTCCGTAGTCCTGCAGGACAACGCCGTCGGGGCTCACGATCTTATCCACGATGTTTGGCTTCAGCAGTATGCCGTCGTTGGCGTAGACGGTAGCCGCTGCAGCAAGCTGTATGGCGGTTACCGCTATTTCCTGGCCTATCGCAAGGGTGGGCTGTGTCCTGCCCGACCAGTTCTCCGGCCGGGCGAGCAGGCCCCGTTCTTCTCCGTTCAGCTCGACACCAGTAGGCTCAGCGAATCCGAACAGCCGGAGCATATTGTAGAATGGTCGGGCATCAACAGTTTCACTCGCCTTCGCAGCCCCAACGTTGCTCGAAAGACGAATAATGTCCGAAGTGCTGATGGTGCCGTAGCTTGCAAGATCGGTGATTGGCGGTTCGGTCTGATCGTATACGCCGTCGGTGAAAAACTGATCATCCATCGCGATCCCACCGAGCTGGAGAAAGCTCCCTATCGAGAAAATCTTGAAGACGCTACCGGGCTCATACACCTCTGCTATGGGCCTGTTTCGGCGCTCTGTTTCGCTATAGGCGGAGAAGTTGTTGGGGTCGAATCCGGGTACATTCACGTAGCCCACTATGTCCGCGCTCTTCGCATCGAGTGTGAGTATGGTCACCGAGTCTGCCTCGTGCCGAGTGAGCGCTTCGCGGGCGAGACGCTCAGACTCGTACTGGATGCTCATGTCTATTGTGAGAAAGACTTGATTCCCGAATCCAGCGCTTCCCGAGTCTGAGAGCAGGTGTTCTTCCATGGTGAGCTCAACTCCGGCGAGCCCGTTGCCGTCGGCTCCCACGTAGCCAAGAACCTGTCCAACCGTATCCCGCTCCGGGTAGCTTCGTCCGTAATCTGGTCTTAAACGAACCCCTGAGAGTTCTCCACGGCTCTGTGCGTCACGTATCGCTGTGCTCTCTGCGGGGCTAATGGTCCTCTTGATCGTCACCGAACCTGTCTGTCCGGAGAGACGATTGGCAAGCAACTCGGCCGACTGTCCCGTGATGGGGGCAAGTTGCCGCGCAACGAGCTGGGGATCCTCCACCTCCGGCCGCCACGCCCAGATGGTTTCCAGCTCGGTCTGAACGGCAAGGATCCGACCGTTGCGATCGAGTATGGGTCCTCGCTCAAATGAAGTGGACGCAACGGCGGGGGATCCCGGAATGCCTGCGAGCATGATCTCCGCGTAGCGAATACCAAGCAGAAGAACAATTAATGCGACAAAGACGAAGATCGCTACAAATCGGCCTTTTGGTGGAGAGTACAGGTTGGTATCTGTGTTGTCGGGCTGTGACTGTTCGAGCACGGGTGGTTGCTAACTCTTTATCCAGACTATAATACGAGCTCGGAAACATGTCGATATGCACAGTAGTATGAACGACTTTTCAGCGCAGCGATCAGTTGGCGTATCCCACAGAAAACAGGAATCCTCAGGGTCCACCAGATCTCTCTCAATGGTTGGGCAAGACTTCAGTGGCCGATCTACGCTCAGCCGCCTTGCACACGTCCGGGAGAGCTCGCTGGTAAGCCGAAAGCCTGACCGACCACAGTTCGAGCTCCTCACGTCGCCTCGACAGCCGGTGGTCCCCGGTCGGCGTCGCAGATCAGCTCTTGCGAGGTTCTTCTTCGCTCTTACCAGTTGGAAGCTGTCGGCTGTGTCGTTTCCGCGCTTGCGGAACCTCAGTTTCCTTAAAGGAAAGCGCGGTGGAGCGTCGCTTGCAACTCGAGCCGTTCCTTCCGTTCAGAGTGTCCCGCCACGAGTTCGGCGGGCCGCACGGAGACTTCCGGAGATCGGTGCCGTGGACATCCCAATTATTCTGGCTGCACCGCTCGCGCTTGTATGCATGTATCTCCTGTTCTCCGGACTGCTGCCCACCCTGGAGGGTTACAACAGGATTCATGGAGTCGCGCTGCCAACGCAGGAAACCCTGCCCATTTTCGAGGGTGGAGCGCCCACCAGGACCCGCGCTCCACGGTCCCTCGCGCAGGATGCGCGGCAGTTCGAAGCAATTCAACGCTCGGAGTATGTGGTTCGTCAGGGGGATACACTCAGTGAGATTGCATACGCGCACGACCTGAACGTGGGCACCCTGTTGTCTCTGAACCCCGGCCTGGATGTTCGTCGCTTGCTTCCGGGAACGGTGCTCTCCATACCCGACCGTGACGGGCTACTGTACGCGGTCGGGCCCGGGGATTCACTCTCTGCCATTGCGTCAAGCTATGGATTGTCTCTGGAGGCGATCCTTGATGCAAACGACCTTGGCAGTGAAGTGCTGGAGGTTGGCGATGCGCTCTTTCTTCCTGGGGCCCGGATGGATCCGACCCAGTACCTGCTTGCGATTGGCGAGCTCTTTCACTGGCCGTCGATAGGCCGGTTCACCTCCGGGTACGGGATGAGGATTCATCCTATCACCGGGATCTGGCACATGCATACCGGTGTTGATATAGCAAACGCAATCGGTACCCGAGTTACCGCTGCACGCTCCGGCCGTGTGGTAGCCGTCGAATCATCAGTTGCGTATGGTAACATGATCATTCTGGACCACGGCCTTGGTTTTCGGACTCTCTACGGCCATCTGAACTCATTCGACGTACGGGTGGGCCAGTATGTTGATACTGGACAGGTTATAGGCCGCATGGGTAACACCGGACGAAGTACGGGTTCACACCTCCACTTCTCGATCATTCGAAACGGGTTCTGGGAGGATCCGCTCATTCACCTTCCGTAGCAGCTTGCGTTCGCGGCTCACGATCCGTGGCAGTGCTTGTACTTCTTCCCGCTTCCACATGGACAGGGGTCGTTGCGGCCCACCTTCGGGACAGAACGGCGCACCGTCTGTTGCTGCGGTTGAGCCCCCGACGGTCGTGACGCAGCTGAGACACGGGAAGCGGCGCCTGCCGCAGCAGTAGCTGCCAGAGGGGCACGATTTGAGAAAACAGAGACCTGTCCGTGGTGCTCCTGGGCGCCCTGTACCGGTGCCGGGCGCATGCGGGCCCGCAGTCCCTCGGCCTTTACCGCCAGAAGCTTGCGCGCGACCGCGATGCGGATCTCCATCAGCAGCTCGTCGAAGATCTGAAATCCCTCAAGCTTGTACTCAAGTAGCGGGTTTTTTTGAGCATAAGAGCGGAGGTAGACCGCCTCTCGAAGTGATTCAAGATTTTCCAGGTGATCCTGCCACCGGGCATCAATATTGCGAAGATAGTCGTAGCGAACAACCATGTTGAGCTGCTCGGCTCCGACGATACTCTCTTTTTCCGCGAGGTCGCGCTCCATCTCCTCTATGAGCAACCGTTCGATCTCAGCAGAACCTTTTCCGACCAGCTCTTCCTGAGGAAGATCGGGGGTGTAGTAAAGGCGCTCCTTCAGCACTTCAAAAAGCTCAGAGATCCTCGCCGGTGTGGCGTCTCCCGGCTCGCCGATGTCCTCTACGGTTTCAGCGAGAAAGTCACGCGCCGTCGCCATCACCCGGGTTCTCAGGGTTGCATCACTCAGGATCGCGTCCCGCTGGCCATAGATATACTTGCGTTGCTCATTGAGCACATCATCAAACTCGAGAAGGTGCTTCCTGATTTCAAAGTTCCGCTCTTCCACCCGTGACTGAGCACGCTCAATGCTTCGGTTAATGAGTGAGTGATTGAGAGGCTCTCCTTCGGGCAGGCCGCGTGTCATCAGTGTCTTGAGGTTCGCGCCCCCTTTACCAAAGAGCCTCATGAGATCGTCGTCCATTGAAAGGAAGAATCGGCTTTCGCCGGGATCACCCTGTCGCCCGGAGCGACCCCGAAGCTGATTGTCTATCCGCCGAGACTCATGGCGCTCGGTGCCAAGCACGTAGAGGCCTCCGAGCTCGCGGATCTCCTGGTAGTCCGGGACCCAGCGCTCACGCTCCAAGGCAATCGCCCGCTCAAACTCTTCGGGCCCGGCGTCCGTCCCAGCTCGACGCCGCGCGCGAAACTCCGGATTGCCACCGAGCTTAATGTCTGTGCCGCGGCCGGCCATGTTGGTCGCGATTGTGACCGAGCCTCTTGCTCCTGCTTCAGCAATGATGAGTGCCTCACGCGCGTGATTCTTGGCATTGAGGACTTCGTGTCTCACGCCGCGCTTGGTGAGCAGGGCAGAGAGGACCTCAGAGCGTTCAATGGAGGCGGTTCCGCAGAGGACCGGCTGACCCTTCTCGTGCAGTCGGGCTATCTCATCGCAGATTGCGGTATATTTCTGGCGCTCGTCCACATAAATGACGTCATCCGCGTCAACTCGTGCCACCGGCCGGTTCGTTGGTATGACTACCACGTCGAGCCCGTAGATCTTGCCAAACTCTTTCTCCTCCGTCTCGGCAGTACCGGTCATACCGCTGACCTTGTCGTACATCCGGAAGAAGTTCTGAAAAGTTATTGTGGCGAGCGTTCGGTTTCGTTCGGCTACCCGAATGTTCTCCTTGGCCTCAATCGCCTGATGCAACCCGTCGCTATAGCGTCTGCCGTGCAGGATGCGACCGGTGAACTCATCGACAATCTCGACCTTTCCCTCTTTGACGACGTACTGCTTGTCAGGATGGAAGAGCCGGTGGGCCCTCAGAGCCTGCGTGGCAAGGTGTATGTGCTCAAAGTTCTCATCCACGAAGAGACTTCCATTGATCACCTTCGTTCGTTGCAGCAGCTCTTCAAGGTGCTGAAGGCCCTCGTCAGTGAACGAAACACGCTTGGTCTTCTCATCAAGCTTGTAATCGCCCAGGGGTTCTTCAGGGTAGTCGTCGGTCTCCGGGTCTTTCTCGCACTCCTGCAGGTCCCTCACCACACGGTTGACTGCGGTGTACTTGCGGGTGTCGTCTTCAGCAGGACCGGAAATAATCAAAGGGGTTCGAGCTTCGTCAACCAGAATGCTGTCGATCTCGTCAATGATGCAGTAGTTGTGTCCGCGCTGAACCTTTCTTTCGTGATCGAACGTCATGTTGTCACGCAGGTAGTCGAAACCGAACTCATTGTTGGTTCCGTAGGTGATGTCACTACGGTACGCGGCCTTGCGGGCCTCAGTGTCCATCTGAGAGAGGATCGTTCCTACCGAGATTCCAAGGAAGTCGTAGACCGGTCGCATCCAGTTCGCATCACGCTCGGCCAGGTAATCGTTGACCGTGATAACGTGAACCCCGTTGCCCCGCAACGCATTGAGGTACGCCGCCGTGACGCTTGAGACAGTCTTTCCCTCACCGGTCTTCATTTCCATGATCCGGCCCTGATGCAGTACGATTCCCCCCAGAATCTGGACGTCATAGAGACGTTCCCCAAGAGTCCGACGCGCGGCCTCTCGAACAAGCGCAAATGCCTCCGGAAGGAGGGCATCGATCGATTCACCGCCTGAGAGCCGTTGTTTCAGCGCAGCCGACTGTTCGGGAAACGCTTCGGCCGGCAGACTCATCGCCCACGCCTCTCTTGCGTTCACCTCGTGCAGGACCGGGAGAAGTGCCTTGAGGTCGGCTTCCGTTTTGGATCCGAAAAGAGCGTCAACAAGCTTCTGCAGCATGCTCTCAATGTAGCGGGGGGTCCATGGACGGTCAAGATTGACACCGGCGCGCACGCGCCGGTAGTATCTGAGCAGCAATGCGTGCAGATGCCTCGCTTCGCCTTTCTCTGGCCTGTTTGACTCTTCTCCTGATCTCTTCGTGCAGCCGAATGACAGCTCCGCCGCTGGAGAAAGCGGAACTCTTTTCGCTCTCCTACGGTACCATGGAAGACCAGGTGGAACTGCTGCTTGACGGCAGTGCAATCGATCGGAAGACCTCGCTCGTCATGCGTAACGGCCTGTTTTACGTGGGCAGCGGGTACGGAAACCGCGTGATGGAGTTTACCAGTTTTGGTGATCTTCTGACCCTCTTTTACAACCGTAATCAGAATCCTCGTCCGGTAATGCTCGACGACACCGGCGTGACCGGCCGTATCACCAACCGAAGAGCGCACGCGCACAACTTCAACAACGTGGGCGAGATCGGCGTAACCAGTGAAAACATGCTGCTGGTTGAAGATCAGGTACCCGATCGCGTGGCTCAGTTTGACGATGAGCTGGGGGTGGCGCTGAACCGAATCATCGTTCGGTTCAATGATCGCGGCGAACAGATCGACTACATCGGTCAGGAAGGAGTGGGAGGAAGCTTTTTCCCCTATATACAGAGACTCGTAGTTACCGCGAACGACGACCTGGTGGTGGTGGCCGTTGCCCCTCCACGCGTGATCGTGTTCTGGTACAACCGGGACGGGGTCCTGCTTCGGCGACTTGAGCTGACAAGAGACGCTCTTCCCGCTGCCGTTGACCTGCAGGCACGGCCGGTATTGGAGTCCGTATATCCTGATCAGGATACAAGACGACTCTACCTAAAGATCAATTTCTACCCTCAGATTCAGGTGAGGGGGGAACCGGTGCAGCTTGTCAGCCGTATCTACTGGATTGACATGGCGAGTGGTGAGTACGAGGGCTTTGTCGATGTCCCCGGGAACGTACGTCCGGACCCCATATTTGGCTCCCTGGGTGAACAGGAAGAGTTTCACTACGAGCTGGTGGGCACCGCCTCCGGTGAGCATCTTTTTCTTCTGAGCCAGGAGAGCGAGAATCAGTCACAACTGCTCATTCTGAGAACCAACGGCCAGGTTGTACGGCGGAGGACGCTTGGGATCGACTATCATGATGTGCTCATCAGGCAGCTGCACCTCTCACACACCGGCATACTCAGCGGCCTGCTCGCCAAGAGCGACCGGGTAGATATAGTCTGGTGGCGTACGGATCGGCTTTTCGAGACGGGAGTACCGTGAAACTTGCTACGGCAGCACAGATGAGGCAGATCGACTCACGGGCCCAACAGGAGTGGGGGATGCCTGCTGAAGCGCTGATGGAGAGTGCCGGAGTGCAGGGCTGGCAGCTGCTCGAGTCGTTGCTACCGGAATCGTTACACGGTGGTACCCGATCGATGGTGCTCTTTGCCGGCAAGGGCAACAACGGGGGAGATGCGCTTGTCATTGGTCGTTGTGCCGCCCGTGCCGGCTGGCAGGTGACCGGAGTGATTGCTGCCTCTGAGGAATCACTTGGAAAGCTGCCGGCCGCACATCTGCGAACCCTTCGTACCATGGATGTCCCCGTCTTTCACTGGCCTGAAGAGCAGGAAGCGGTGCGCACCGCTTCTTCCAACGCCGATCTCCTTGTGGATGGAATTGCCGGGTCTGGAGTGCGAGGGGCACTGCGAGCTCCCCTTGACGCGCTTGCAGAGCTGATCTCCTCGCAAGCAGCCTTCCGTGCAGCTATTGACGTGCCGAGCGGGCTTGGCGACACCTGGGAGCCCGAGTTCCCGCTCGTACGGGCCCATCTCACCCTCGCCATGGGTCTCCCGCAACGCTCGCTCTACGAGCCAACCTCCCGCATGGCCTGTGGCATCATCCGCGTGGTCGACGTCCCGTTTCCCCCCGCACTGCTCTCAGATGAAAGCCTTCCAGGCGAGATCCTCGACTGGTCTTCCAGCCTCCAACTTCGTCAGCAGGTACTTTATCTCCCTGCGGCTGCCTACAAGCACTCTCGGGGCACTCTCTACGTCTCTGCGGGTCACAGAGGGACTCTCGGGGCAGCGCTCCTCTGTGCTCACGCTGCCCAGCGATCACGTGCCGGACTGGTGCATCTTGTCGTCGATGATCCCCTCTACTCTGCGGCCTGCGCAGGGGCGGGCCCTGTCCTGGTGCACGC
Source organism: uncultured Spirochaetaceae bacterium (assembly GCA_964599075.1). Lineage (GTDB taxonomy): Bacteria > Spirochaetota > Spirochaetia > DSM-27196 > SLST01 > SLST01. The sequence goes on from CAZREG010000002.1 coordinate 41,478, forward strand.
CGCAAGCGACTGGCAACAGAAGCAAGCTCACTGTGACGCATCTCTTGTGGGGCCGGGCTGGGGCACCGGAGCCGGTCGCGAGATACTGCTTGCCCGTATCCTTGCTCAATTCCGTCGGGGTGTCCTTGATGCTGATGCGCTGAATCTGCTCGGTGATCATAGTTCAGGCCGATTGGGCAACGGCTGGGTGATGACACCACACGTTGGCGAGCTTGCCCGGCTTCTGGGTGCATCGACAAGTGAAGTGCGCTGCCAATTTATTGACTCGGCGATCGAGTGCGCGAGACGGTGGGGGTGTGTTGTGGTGGGAAAGAGTCAGGTGGTGGTGGTTGCAGACTCCCAGGGGCGCTACACCGTTGTTGACGGGATGAATCCCGCCCTGGGAACCGCCGGTAGCGGTGACGTCCTGGCCGGACTGATTGCGGGAATTCTCTGCGGCGGGGCGGACCCCTACGATGCCGCCCGTGTTGGTGTGCTCATTCATCAGCGGGCCGGAGAGCTTGCCCGTGCAGAGCTGGGTCTGTTTGCAGCAGACGCTCTTATGCCCTACGTAGCAAGGCTTGTTGACCATGGCGCGTGAAACGAGCGATCCAGGCCGAGGCGCCGGATCGCAGTTTGGTCCGGGTAGTGGACAGCCTGGATTCCACTACAACCGTGACGAGCGGACTGCCGGCCGGCCCGAGCGCCGACCGCGCGGCGGGTTCCTCTTCCGCAACAGGTCACTGGCCATTGTCCTCATCGATCTTCTGGTTGTGTTTGTGGTGTTCGTGCTGCTGCGGCTCTTTGTCTTCTCAGGCGACCAGGTGAATACCGTAGGTCCGTTCGCCGTGGCTCTAGAAGCGTTTATGTTTGAGGACGATCTCTACCTTACCGTCAGCGTAGAGGCGCTCGATCCGTTGGAGCCCCGGAGTGGGGCGGAGTCTCTGTTCGTGGTGGAGTTTCCTGACGGAACAGAGGTTACGGATGTGGTGCCCGCCTCAGAGGGTGACGTTGTCGAGGTGCGTCATGTGACGGCCCGGGTGGCCGGGGAAGAGGTTGTGGTTGTGGTCCGTATCGAGGACACCCAAATAGAACTGTCACCAGGCGATCTCTGAGCTTTTTTTTCCGCATGGTTCGTGACACCACGCTGTGGATTGACCGTTGCCGGGCGGTCAACTATTCTCCTGTGCAGGAGGCCCTATGTTCCAGATGTATCTGCTCTCGATTATCACGATCGTTCTCGCGAGCGTTTCGCTCGGTTTCGACCGGCTCGATGAGCGGATTCACATTGGCGCTCTGGTCAGCGGTGAAGTACTCAAGCGTGGAACCTTCAGATTCGGCCTGGGTCTTGTCACGGCAGTTGTCGGCTTCTTCCGGCTTCTCTTTGCGACTGGAGAGAGCATTCCCGTGCTCGGTGATTTCCTGCCGGCTTCCGCAGGGATGGTTCTCGGCTTCACGCTTGTGCTTATCTACTACAAGGAGAAGAGTAGTGTAGAGGCTGGTTTCCCAGCTCTCGACCGTATCCTGGTGCAGAACGCACCAAATCTTGCACTGCTCGGTCTTCTGATCGCGCTCCTGCATTTTCTTCTGCCTGCAGCGCTGTTTCTGTAGGCCATGGGTCCAAGGATAAGCACTGCGGCAGTGATTCGTCGGGACCGTCGGCTCTACTTTGTGAAGCGCCCCCCCGGGGGTGATCTCGGAGATTGCTGGGAGCTGCCGGGCGGGAAGTGTGACACCGGAGAATCCCCGGAGCAGGCGCTTCACCGGGAACTTGAGGAGGAGCTTGGCATTGACGCAGAGGTCCACCAGGCGGTCGGGCGATCCGCATTTGAACATAACGGTCGGCGGTTTGAACTGATTGCCTTTCGGGTAACGGCGGATGTGGACTCAGCCGAGCTCTGTGAACACGTCTGTGCGCGCTGGTTTTCCCGTGAAGAGGCACTTGCGCTCGAAGATCTTGCGCCATCGGATCGTTCATTGCTCGAACTGCTGCGTGAGTGATCAGATCACCGTGTCGTCTGGAATAACCCCGTTTTTTGGTACAATTATGATACCGTCCCGTACGAAGTAGTTGTGGTAGTTGCCGTCAGGAGGTCTGTCCCCAACGCCGATTCGGCACCCTGAGCCAATCCGCGCGTCCTTGTCAATGATCGCTCTGCAGATGTGGGTCTCCGCTCCGATTCCGAGATCTGGAATCCCGGCGTTGCGATTGTCGGCTCTTTGCTCAGCGGTCTCATAGTAATCCGATCCCATGCAGATCACTCCCGAAAGCTGCGTCCCTGACTGCAGGATGGTTCGAATGCCGACGAGGGAATTGTCCACCGTTGCATTGGTGATGATACAGCCGTCGGCAGTGATGGTTCCGCGAAGTGTACAGGAGTTAAACTTGGTAGCCGGAAGGTCCCGCCGGCGGGTATAGATGGGAGCGTTGTCTGCGTAGAAGTTGAATGCGGGCCGAATCTGAGCAAGGTCAAGGCTCGTCTCGTAAAAGTTCTTGATCGTTCCAATGTCTTCCCAGAATCCGTCATAGATGTAGGCCCGTGTCGTGGCCTTCTCAATAAGCATGGGAATGATCTCTTTTCCAAAATCAGTAAGCTCGTTGTCGAGCGCCTTTTCCAGAGCACCCGCCCGAAAGCAGTAGATGCCCATGGAAGCAAGGTACTCCTTTGGTTCCTCGCCTTCAGCAACGCCCGGTTGCAGCGCGTGGGGAATACGAAGGTGCGAGATATCAACCTCAAGTGCAGGTTTCTCCGTGAAGTTGGTGATGGTCCCGTCGTCGGCAGCAGTCATGATCCCAAAGCCGGTCGCCGCCTCCCGGCCGACCGGAGTAGTGGCGATTGTGACGTCCCGCCCACTCTCAACATGCTCGCGGACGAACTGTTCAAGATCCATCCGGTAGAGTTGATCTCCGGAGAGAATGAGATAGTGCTCCGGCCGCTGTGTGCGGAAGTGCACAAAGTTCTTGCGTACCGCGTCTCCCGTCCCCTCATACCATCCGGTGTGGTCGAACGTCTGCTGGGCGGCAAGAATCTCGACGAAGCCCTTGGTAAATGCATCAAAGATATAGGTGTTCGCAATGTGGAGGTGCAGGCTTGCGGAGTTGAACTGGGTGAGAACGTAGATCTGCTTGAAACCTGCGTTGATGCTGTTCGAAAGCGGAATGTCGACAAGTCGATACTTCGCGCCGAAAGGAACCGCGGGTTTGGCACGGTTCATGGTCAGCGGGTAGAGGCGAGTTCCCTTTCCACCACCAAGGACGATTGTCAGCACTTTCGATGTGGGCACGTCTGGAGTCTACGCCCGGTCAGGGCACTTTTCAAGCAAAGAATGATGAGCTTTCCGTCAGGGGTGGGGAATAGTATGATGAGGTATGGCAGAAGTGGATCAGCTGGTAAAGCGTCTTGAGGACGACAGTGAGTTCATGTCGTGTGTCACCCGCTGGGAGCGAATCCCGGCGCGTGAGGGCAGCTATGCGCCGCTACCGACGGAACTGAACCCAGCTATTCAGCATGCGCTGAAAAAGCGCGGAATCGACCGGCTCTACACCCACCAGGCCGACTCCTTTGAGGCTGCTCGCAGACGGGAAGACTTCGTGGTGGTGACTCCAACGGCCTCCGGAAAGACACTCTGCTACAATCTTGCGGTGCTTCAACGGATTCTTGAGGAGCCCTCGAGTCGTGCTCTCTACCTGTTTCCAACGAAGGCGCTGAGCCAGGATCAGCAGTCGGAGTTGAACGAGTCTGTGCTTGCCGGTGAGCTCAATGTTCGAATCGTGACCTACGATGGGGATACGCCGGTCTCTCTTCGCACCGCCGCACGGGACAAGGGCCAGATCGTCATCTCGAATCCTGACATGCTGCACTCCGGGGTGCTGCCAAACCATCCGAAGTGGATAAAATTTCTCAGGAACCTGGACTACATTGTCATTGATGAGATCCACACCTACCGTGGTATCTTTGGTTCGCACATGACAAACGTTGTGCGGCGGCTGCGTCGCATCGCGGCGTTCTACGGATCCAATCCAACGTTCATCTGCTGCTCTGCAACTATTGGGAACCCCGCAGAGCTTGCGGGTCGAATTGTGGAGAAGGATGTTCGCCTGATCGACAACAACGGTGCGCCTTCCGGGGAGAAGCATCTCATTCTCTATAATCCACCATTGGTGGACAGGGTCCAGGGCATCCGTCGAGGCGTTGTAAAGGAGAGCCAGCGTTTTGCGCTCTATTTTCTTCGTGCCGGGGTCAAGACGATTGTATTCAGCCGGTCCCGTGTCCGCACGGAGTTGATCGCAAGCTACATCAACAAGAGTCTGGCAAATGTCTACACGGAGAACGAGCGGATTCGGGTGGAGGCGTACCGCGGAGGATACCTGCCGAGTGAGCGTCGGAGCATTGAAAAGGGGCTTCGCGATGGTACGATTCACGGTGTTGTCAGTACGAACGCGCTGGAGCTCGGAATCGATATCGGCGGTCTGGATGCGGCTGTTCTCGGTGGTTATCCCGGAAGCATTGCGAGTGCCTGGCAACAGGCAGGACGCGCCGGGCGTCGCAACACCGTAAGTCTGGCTCTTGTTCTTGCAAGCGCGAGTCCGCTCGACCAGTACATGGTCAAGCATCCAGAGTACTTTCTTGGTATTCCGCCGGAGAGCGGCTTTGTTGACCCGGACAACATGTACGTGCTCTCTGATCATCTGAAGTGTGCGGTTTTTGAGTTGCCGTTCAAGGAGCTCGGTCCGTTTCCCCAGGTTAGTCTTGATGCGCTCGAGTATCTGGAGGAGACCGGTGCAATCCGCCGGACCGGTGGTGCCTACTACTGGTCGGATCGATCGTATCCGGCGGAGGGGATATCCCTGAGAAGCGCCACCAGCGATAATGTGATCATCATAGATACCACCCAGGGAAGACATGAGGTCATTGGTGAGATGGATCGCCCAAGTGCGAAAGAACTGATCTACGACAACGCAATCTACATCCATCGCGGGACGCAGTACGTTGTTCAGAAGCTGGACATTGAAGACCGGCGCTGTTATGTGGAGCGAACGGACGTCAACTACTTCACCGACTCTCTGGTCAAGCGTGACATCAAGGTTCTGCACGAAGACAGCCGGGAGCAGGCGGCGGGATGTGAGCTGGTGACCGGTGACATTCTTGTTCGTACGCAGGTGGCAAAGTTCAAGAAGCTTCGGTTTCAGACACATGAGAACGTGGGCTTCGGGGAGATCTCCCTCCCTGAGGAAGAGATGCATACTCGAAGCGTGGTTATCGTCTTCTCGGAGGGAACCGAGGCAGGGAAGGCTGCAGCCGCACTGGACGCGACTGTTCTTGGCCCGGCGATCTCACGGATCGGAACGCTCATCAAGAATGTTGCGCCCGCGTTTCTGCTCTGTGACCCTCAGGACCTTGGGGTCGCTGAGCGGGTGCGTGACCCGCACTTTGGAGCGCCCGCGCTCTACGTGTACGACAGCTATCCGGGGGGCTCGGGGCTCAGTGAGGCGTTTGTCTCACGGGTAGCGCCGGTGCTACGCGCCGCACTGGAGCTTGTGGATTCGTGCTCCTGCGAGGAGGGGTGTCCCTCCTGTGTGGGACCACGGGACGCGAGTGAGGAGATCGACGGGAGTCCAAAGGCCGCTGTTCAGTTGCTGCTTAACGCCTGGCGGGAGGAATCGTGGGGGCTGATCTCTACAACCGTCTGAAAAGGATCCGCTCCCAACGTGAGCAAACGGCGTCGGATGCCTGTGAACATCATTCGCAGGAGGTCCGTGCCGATGTGCCGGTAAGCGGTGACTGGACCCCGGTGGCACCGATGGTGCTCGAACGGCGAACCTTCCACCTGGTGCCCGGGCTTCCCGAGGATGTGTTCGAGTCCAGGATTACCGGCACAAGAGTGGAGCCGGCTCAGTTACGGTTCATTGACACCGAGACAACGGGACTTTCCGGGGGCGCAGGAACCACGGTCTTTCTCATTGGCGTTGGGCGAGCAGTCACAACCGGTAGAGATACAGCCGGGATTGAATTGACGCAACTCCTGTTGACCGATTACCCGGGAGAAGTGCATTTCCTTGAGCGGGCGCTCGAGATTCTTGGCCGGCAGACCACCTGGGTGAGCTACAACGGGAAGGCCTTTGACGCGCGACTGCTCGAGACACGGTGTATCATGAACGGGATCACGCCACCGACTCCGGTCCACATCGATCTCCTCTACTGGAGCAGACGATTCTGGCGTCGTTTGCTGCCCGACTGTTCGCTCTCCTCAGTTGAGACGCATGTTCTTGGGCGGCAGCGTACCGGTGATATTCCCGGTATTGAGATTCCCGAACGCTACTTTCAGTTTCTTGCGTCGCAGCAGACACCAACTCTGGATGATGTTGTTGACCACCATAGTCGTGACATTGTCTCGCTCGCTTATCTGCTGGTTCACGTGGAGACGCTGCTTGCCGGGCCGGCAGGGGTCCATGCCTTTGATCATTTACAGGTCGGCCGATGGTTTCTGCCACGCGAGCCGGCAACTGGTGTTTGGATGCTCGAGCATGTTGTTACCTGCGGCGGATCCGACGATCGCGAGCGTGCTGCGACCCTGCTGATACACCACTACCGGATGTGCGGAGATCTCAATGCTGCGCGCCTTCTCTCAGATCGATTTGAGACCCCATGCTCGCTTCAGCTGATGGAGGAAATGGCAAAACTGTACGAGCACGAGCTGCAAGACCCCCGGAGAGCACTCGCGATAGCGGAAAGGTTCCCCTCGGCGCCGGCTCTCTTACCTGGGGTGGAGCGGCGCATTGCCCGCCTGCGTGAGAAATGCCGCCTCAGGGTGCCTGCTCGGAAAGAGTGACCGCTCGCGCAAAGACCTCGGTGTAGTGGGCTACCGCGTCCTCCCATGAGAATCGCACCTTCATGGCCGACCGTTGCATGCTCTCGATTCGCGTATGCTCAGAGTTCCACATGGCCACCGCTGATTCCACGGTCTGCACAATTGCCCGGGGCGAGGTTTCGGGGATAAGGAAACCTGTTCCTCCTTTCGAGTCAACAGGCTGCACGGTGTCCACGAACCCACCGGTGGTTGTGACGATTGGCAGGGTACCGTATCTCAGTGAGTAAAGCTGGTTCAGGCCGCACGGCTCATAGCGCGAGGGCATAAGAAAGAAGTCGCTCGCCCCCTCAATGAGGTGTGCCAGCTCTTCATTGAAACCGATTTCAAGCCCCATGCCGGGATAGCGATGCGCTATCGCCCGGAGGTAGTACTCGTAGCGCTCGTCACCACTGCCAAGAATGGCAAACTGCATGGAGTTTGTCTCCATGAGCTCGGTAAGCGCCCCGAATCCGGGCGCGACCATCTCATCCCATCCCTTCTGATCGGTAAGGCGGCTTACCATCCCTATCAGCGGAATGTCGGTGCGTTCCGGCAGGTCAAGCTGATGCTGGAGCTGGGTCTTCAATCGGCTTTTCAATGCGATGGTTTCTGCGGTGTACTTCACGTCCAGGAACGGGTCACGTTCGGGGTTCCAGACCGTGTAGTCCACTCCGTTGAGAATGCCCACAAGGGTATCTCCGCGAGCCTCCAGTTCGCGGTCCAGGAGGAAACCCCTGCGAGGTGTCTGGATCTCCCGTGCGTACTCCGGGCTCACGGTTGTCACCATGTCGGCATTGACAACTCCAGACTTCAGAACGTTGATCTCGTTGTGGTGCAAGAGCCCACTCTCGGTGAGAAGCTCCCAGCCCAGACCCGTATCGGGGTAGTCTGAGACCTGAAACCCGCCCTGGTACCCCAGGTTGTGAATGGTGAGAACGGTCGCGGGTCGCTTTGTTGCGCGTGGCGTCAGACGCCGCGCAAGCAGTGGCAGCAGGGCCGTGGGCCAGTCGTGAGCCTGGATGAGTTGCGGCTCCCAGCCCAGGAAGGGCCCAAGCTGGAGAGCGGCATGGCTGAGGACGCTGAAGCGTCTCAGATTGTCGGGGTAGCTCTGATTTGCCTCCCCGTAGATTCCACCCCGTGCGTAGAGATCCTCGTGGTCAAGGAAATAGACCACCACTGAGCTCTCTCCCAGGCGTCCCTCGTACACTGCGGTTGTATAGGTCTGAGTTCCAACCCGTATGCTAAACGGGGTGGGGTAGCGATAGAGCCTCTCCCGCTTGATTCCGTAGTAGCGAGGCATAAGAATGCGGACGTCGTGCCCCTTGCGGTCGAGCTCCTGCGCAAGGGCGCTCACTGCATCTGCCATCCCGCCGGACTTGGCGAATGGGACGGCCTCTGTCGTCACCATGAGGAGCGAATGGTTCTGTTTCTTTTTTTTTGCCATAGGTCATCCAAAGTAGGAGATACGAAAGTCATCTTCATTCGTAAATCCCAGATTCGTGTACATCCGAAGGGCAGGGCCGTTATCTTTCTTCACAAACAAGGTAGAGCTTTTATGATCACCGCTTATGTGCTTCATGAGCTCGGTCATCAGATAGCTTGACAAGCCACGGGAGCGAAGTCGCTTTTCTGTAAAAACACCACCGATCTGATCATAGAAGATACCACGGGCATTGGTCCCTACCTTCGCAACCGGCACCTTTTGGAGCTCAGCAAAGAGCACCAGCTGCTTCTGCAGCGTCTCCTCCAGGTGCCGCCTGCTTGCCCCGGCCTGGAACGTATTGCCGGGCAACAACACCTCTTCTATCTCATACTTCTTTTGTATGTCAAATAGCCTGTCGACATCCCGAACGGATGCCTCGTAGACCTCCAGTCCGTCCGGAAGTCGCGGGAAGGTGCGATCCACCGGAAGCTGGGACTGAACCATGAGATAGTAATCCAGGTGCGCAACCGGCTCCCGGCGTATCGCCTGCTCGAAGGCAACGACATCACTCTGCGATCCCATGACGGAGTAGATGCGGAGAGACGGACGGGCAAGCTTCTCTACAGCCGAGCGCTCTATAACGGGGTACCGACGATCGAGCACCGGGAAAAAGAGGCCGGAGTGCAGCTGAAGGACGGCACCAGTGACTGACTCGCCTTCGGTTCTGACCAGGATCCGGGCCCGTCGTCGTGCGGGAATCACGACCTGGCCCCCATCGTAGATCTGCGAGGTGAAGCCGACGCATCCGGCCTCCCGTGGACCCAGGAATCTGAGCAGCGGGTCAATCATGGGCTGATCAAGAGATGACCATTTCATCGTGGCTACTCGGGGGGTGACACGGTCACCGGCATGGACCCCCGAGCCGGTATGCGGCCACTGAGTACTGAGAACCCGGCACGGATAGAGTCCTCGGCAAATCCAAAGACTGCCACCGCACTCTCAACCCAGGGCAGTTCGTAGAGGTAGATCGGGGTGAGCAGCGAGAACACTATGACCCGGGTATCGAGCGCCTCAGCGGATCTAAGAATCTCAAGGGTGTTGGGATCTGAGAGTGCAAAAATGACGGTGTCATACCGGGACAGCGCCAGGGAAAAGGCTGAGCGATCGCCATTGCTTGAGGTATAGAACGACGTTCCGCGCAGACGCAAGGTGTCCGCCTCGGGGTAGAACTCCCGGGCAATCGAGAGCAGTGCGGCATTCCGGCTTACAACAAGCAAGCGCTCATTCGATTGCGGTGCAAATGGTATCTGCTGGTTACGAATCACGGTGACACTTCGGGCCGACTGCTCCTGAAAGAACAGATCCGGCTGGTCGTCACGAATGAGCGCCTCTACCGCTTCCATCTTTGGCAGGAGTGGAACTGAGCTCTCGGGCTTCAGATACTCCAGCTTGAGCCGGAGAATGTTGCGTACAGCAACCTCTACCTGCTCCCGAAACCCCTGGTCGCGCTCGTAGACCGATAGCAGATGATCAACTATCGCGCCATCCACTACGGGCGTCTGTGAGAGCAGGATAAGGTCGCTGCCGTTTCGCAGTGCCGCCTCTATGATCTGCTCAATACCCCAGCTCCTGTCGTACTCCCAGGCCCCCTGCATATAGAGATCATCGGTGATAACGACCCCGTCAAAACCGAGTTGCTCCCGAAGCAGCTCCTGCTTGAAGAAGTGTGAGAGTGAGGCGGGAACCCTGCTGTTCGTGATCTGCGGATAGCTGAGATGCCCGGAGAGTATAGCAGGAATCCCCTCCCGAATCAGAAATCGGAACGGCACGAGATCCCGCTCCCAGAGCTCCTCGAGCGTATCATCTATTTCCGGGAGTACGCCGTGACTGTCTCCATCAGCATTCCCATGACCTGGGAAGTGCTTCGCCGTGGCTATGACACGGGCCTGTTCAAGTCCATGAAAGAAGGCGACCCCCAGGATGCCGCTGGCGACCGGATCGCTGGAAAAGGCACGAGGTCCAATGACATGCGCCTCAGGATTGATGTAGACGTCCACCGTCGGGGCGAAGTTCATGTTGATGCCCAGCGCCCGCAGCTCCATCCCTATGTAGTATCCGCTCCAGTAGGCGTCTGAAGGCAAGCCGCTTGCTCCAATGGCCATGTTCCCCGGTGTCACGGAAGTGGTGAGTTCTCCTGAGCCCTTTATGTGGCGGACCCATCCTCCCTCCTGGTCGGTGGCGGTGAACAGGGGAATCTCCAGTCGGTGTGCAGCCGCCCGTGTCTGCATGGTGGAGATGGCCCGGGCCAGGGTAGCAAGGTTGTTCCCGTTCCAGCCAAACACCTTGATGCCGCCCAGGCTGGTGGAATCAATCCACTGGAGTATATCTCTGCTCGGTGGTTCGCCTTCCCAGCCAACAAGCAGAGTCTGGGCAACTCTCTCAGCGGGGCTCATGTCGGCGACAAGTCGATCGATAAGCTCTTCATCCGGCAGATCATCCCAAAAAGAGAGCGCACCCGCGTGGGGGATCACCAGCCCTGACCCAAGGATCAGTACGAGAAACAGGATTGTCTTACGTGTACATCTCACCGACTCGCGAGTATACCAGTCTCACGGGAGTTCGCAAAGATATCCGCGTGCTCCTGGATATGAGCCGCCGCACGATGGGCGGCCACCGCACCCTCGCCGGCGGCAACAACCAGCTGTCGAAAAGGGGTCGCGCGCACATCACCTACTGCGTAGAGTCCGGGGATTGATGTTTCCATGTTCTGGTCGGTTATCACGTACCCTGCCTCATTCTTGGGAAGGGTTGGGACAAGCTCAGTGTGGGGGTTGGAACCTATGAACACGAACACCGCGTCGGTCTCGTGCTGCTCCCGTTCACCGGTTACCGTGTCTTCGAGTGTCACCGCAGAAACCTTCTCAAACCCCATGGTGTTCTTCTGGCCATGAATTGAAACAACTCTCCGATTGAATCGAACATCTATGGACGGATTATCAAGCACACGAGCTGCAACGGCCTGCTGCGCCCGGAATCGCTCGCGGCGGTGCACAAGCGTGATCGTGTCCGAAAGCTGGGAGAGAAATGTAGCCTCATCACATGCGGCGTCTCCACCTCCCACCACCAGAATCCGCTGGTTGCGGAAGAACGGACCGTCACAGGTTGCGCAATAGGAGACGCCACGGCCGGCAAGCTCCTTCTCCCCCGGCACACCGAGGTGTCGGTGTCGCGCCCCGGTTGCAAGAATCACGGTGCGTGCGGTGATCAATCCCTCACTTGTCTCAAGCTCAAACACGTCTCCTGGTTTGTCCATCCGGCTCACGCCGGCGATCAGAAACTGTGCCCCGAACTGGCGCGCCTGGCGTTCAAACCGCTCGGTGAACTCATACCCGTTGATGGGTTCGGGAAAGCCGGGATAGTTCTCAAGGCCATCGATCTGGAGACACTGGCCACCGTTGGCTGTCTGCTCAATGACGAGTGTCGAGAGGTTGGCCCGGGCTCCGTACTGAGCGGCGGTGAGGCCTGCGGCCCCCGCACCAATCACTGCAAGGTCGTACTGTCTGGAATCGGCATTCATAAAAGTACCCTATATTAGTATTTCTTTATATAGTATCTCGGTTTTACCGGCGGAGGTCAACTGGAACTATAGCAACTCAGCGCTCAACGGGATAGCCCGGAAGGCCGATACAGAGAGAGAGACCATGATGTCTGACGGAGGAAGCATGTCGGCCGAGCAGTTGTGTGAACTTCTCACAAAGCAGAGCGAGGGAATTGAAGCGTTTGGTGTGCTCGAGCAGCGGATGCAGCGCGCCGTGATTGCCCAGGAATGGGCTGAACTTGACCGGGTAATCCCTGCCAGCGAAGCACTGGCTGAGCAACTGGAACTGCTTGATCAGAGACGGCACCAGCTTGTTAGCCAAATGAAGCGTTCGCACGGGGTTCCGCCTGACGCGCCGTTCGGCGAGCTTCTGGTGCATCTGCCTGCAGAGAGACGGCGGTTGCTGGCCACTGCGTTTCGTGGTCTGCAGGTGGCGGTGCTTCGGGTGAAGAGCCTGACGAACGGAATAGACTCTTACGTACGGGGGGCGGTCAAGGCCACCAACCGGTTGATGCACGAGGTTTTTCCTGATCATCGCGGAACGCTTTATTCCCGCCTTGGCAGACGATCGCCGGCCGACGGACGGGCAATTGTGCTTGATCGCAAGCTGTAGGGAGTAGTCAGATGCAATCGACATTTTCCGGTATTGAGCTTGGCAAAAGAAGCCTCTTTGCGCAGAATCGCGGGCTGCAGACCGTCGGGCATAACCTCAGTAATGCCTCGGTTGACGGATACTCCCGACAGCGTGTTGAGTTCGCTCCCACTGATCCCCTCTACCGGCCGCAGCTCAACCGCGCTGAGACGCCGGGACAGATAGGGCAGGGAGTGGACATTGTGCGAGTCACCCGTATCCGTGACATGTTGCTTGAGGGCCGGATTGTCAGTCAGACAAGCAGCGAAGGCTACTGGGAGAGCCGAGACAGCTACGTACGGATGCTTGAACAGATCTACAACGAGCCCGCTGACATCAGTGTCCGCAACCTCATGGATCGCTTCTGGGACGGTTGGCAGGAGCTCAGCCTCTTTCCGGAGCAGACCGCAGCGCGCCAGCAGGTGATCACGCGCGGGCAGGCACTTGTGGAAGGAATCCAGAACCGCTATCAGAACCTGGAAGATATCCGCAGCATGCTCGAGGATGAGATCCAGATAACGGTTGATCAGGTGAACACCTTGACCAGAGAGATCGCCGCACTCAACGAAGAGATCGTGAAGGTTCAGGCCGCCGGTGACAATCCAAACGACTGGATGGATCAGCGCGATCGCCGGGTAGAGCAGCTCTCCCGTCTGATCAATGTCACTATTGAAACCACGGACGCTGATGAGTTCAACGTCCATACCGGCGGGCGGCAGCTTGTGCAGGGCAGGGTTGCCATTGCACTGGGCACACAGACCGATGTTCTCAATGAAGGTTTCAGTCGCGTCACCTGGGCCGAAGGCGGGGAGACCGCCCGCTTTTCTGACGGCAAACTCGCCGCCCTTGTTGAGCTTCGTGATGTAGACGTGCGTTCGGAGATTCAGAGCCTGGACAACATGACCATCAACTTCGTCGATCTGGTGAATGAGACTCACAGCGAAGGGTTCGGGCTGGACGGCAGCACCGGAAACGACTTCTTTGTAGAGTATCCGTTTGTTAACAACGTGCTTGGCAATTTTGACCGCACCGGTGACGGAGCGTTTGACTCCAGCTACATCTACCGGGTCTCGGGGGCGAATGAGCTCAGCGGGCAGGACCAGATCGGGCTTGGAGGGACCATGACGTTCTCAGGCCCGTCGGGCATAGTCACCGTTGATTACAATCCCACCGACACGGTTGCAGACGTAGTCAACCGGATAAACTTCTCCGCGAGTGAAGTGGTTGCCCGGTTGGACAACAACGGCAGACTTACTCTCAAAGGAGCGCCGGCTGAGCAGCCGGTGAACCCCGACTTTGTGATTCGCTACATTGAGGATACCGGACAGTTCCTCGCCGGCTACGCCGGGATCCTTCAGGGAAGTGGCCCTGAGAACGCCTACAGCTGGGATCAGGCGGACGCCGTTACGCTCCTGCGCGGCGACGGCGGCTACGCGGTAGCACCACTGTCGCATCCCTCCGGGTGGATCGGTGTGAATCAGGAGATCATCCGGGAACCGGCCCGAGTGGCTGCAAGCCTTGGATCAGTCGGGCGACCAGGAAATCCGGGCGACGGCAGCGCGGCGCTGCAGATAGCGTCTCTGCGAAACACGCCGGTGATGGTGGGACAGATCTACAGTTTTGATGACTACTTCGCGGACACCGTCTCGAATGTTGCCCTCAAGGGTGAAGAGGCTGAGCTCTCGCTGATGACGCAGAACGCAATCATGAAGGATCTCAGGGACACCCGCGCAAGTATCAGCGGCGTGAACATAGATGAGGAGATCTCCCAGATGATCAAGTTCCAGCACGGCTATTCTGCCGCGGCCCGGTTTATCACAGAAGTGGATCGGATGCTCGATACCATAATCAATCGCATGGGAGTGTAGTAGATGCAACGCATAAGCACGAACATGCCCAACGACGACATGCAGTTTTACGCGCGGCGTCGTGAGGCAATGCTTCTCAACACACAGAATCAGATTGCAAGTCAGAACCGAATCCAGCAGTTGCGGGATGACCCTGCTGCCGCTGCACACGCAACCCGTCACCAAAGTTACATCTATCGCCTCGAGCGGTACGCGGACAATATTGAATATGCGCAATCCCGTCACCGCGAGAGCGAGGTCTACATGACCGAGGCGGTGAGTCTGCTGCAGCGCGCACGGGAGCTCGCACTCCAGGGCGCGAATGGTACCTATACCCAGGACGACCAGCGGGCAATGGCGTCGGAGGTCAATCAACTTCTCAATCAGCTTGTGGAGACCGCCAATGCCCGAGGCGGCGACGGAACCATGCTTTTTGCCGGCGACAAGACCAAGACGCTGCCGTTCCGGGCAATCGAGGGACGGGTTGAGGGGTTCGATCAGCCGGTAGTCGCCCAGGTCAGGTACCTCGGCACAATTGCCGAAAGCCAGACGGAGGTTGCAGACGGAAGCTACCTTCCGCTTAATTTTCCAGGGAATCAGCTCTTCTGGGCAGAGAATCAGCAGCTCTTCTCGAGCGTGGATGCCACGAGCTACGTTGTTCAAGAGGAAACCACACTGTCCATAAACGGGACCGAGGTCAGCCTGGCCGCCGGTGACAACGTCTACTCCGTCATTGCAAAGATCAACGAGTCTGGTGCACCGGTTGAGGCGCGCCTTGACCCGGTTCAGAGCTCACTGGTGCTGGAAACCACCTCGCCGCAACAGTTGTGGATAGATGAGCAGGGAGGGCAGGCGCTCTCCGACCTCGGCATCCTGAGTAATCAGGGAAACCCGCCGCCGCAGAACATTGCCACGTCCGCCCGTTCGTTTGGAGGAAATGTCTTTGATATGCTCATTAATCTGCGCGACGAGCTGACGGCGGGCAATACGATTGATGTAGGTGGGAGGACCCTCGCCGGCATAGACTCGGCGCTGGGCAACGTGCTTGGTCGTCTTGGTGAGCTTGGAAGCTACGACGAACGGCTGCAGCTTGCGTATCAGCGCACTGAGAACACCATTCCGGAGATCACCGAGCGTTATTCGAACGCTGTTGATGTGGATATGACGGAGGCAATCACTGAACTTCGTATGCTTGAGCACACACACCAGGCCGCTCTTGGTGCGGCGGCGCGGATCATCCGACCGACACTTCTCGACTTTCTGAGGTAATCATGACGATCGAGAGCAAGCCCTTCGGCCGAATCGAGGTAACTGAGCGGCAGATCATCAGCTTTCCGGTCGGTATCTTTGGATTCGAGTTCCTGCATGAGTATGCGCTTCTGGATGCGGCTCAGCCCGGGTTCTACTGGTTGCAGAGCACTGAAGAGCCGGAGATAGCGTTCATTCTGCTCAATCCGTATGAGCTTAGAAGCGACTACGTGCTTGACATTGGAGAGGACGACCTGGAATTGATTCGGTACAATGAGGAGGAAGATCTTCTGGTGTTCGCGATCATCACCATTCCGGAAGATCAAACACAGATCAGCGCAAACCTCGCGGGTCCGGTTCTCATCAACCGGGTGCATCAGCTTGGACGGCAGTGTATCCAGCAGAGCGGGATCTGGAGGACAAAGCACCTTCTGCGTGAAGAACTTGCACGTACAGGGGGGCAGTAGTGCTCATCCTTGCACGAAAAGTGAACGAGAGCATCCTTATTGGCGATTCCATTGAGATTTCGGTTGTGGACATAAAGGGCGACCAGGTAAAGATCGGCATCAAGGCGCCGCGAAACGTCAAGGTCTACCGTCAGGAAGTCTATGAGGCCATACAGCGTGAGAATCGTGCGGCAGCCGCGAGCGCGCGGGTTGAGAACCTGCCTGATCTCACCGGACGCACCAGGCCTCAGTAGCTACGTGCGGGTAATTCCCATCTCAGCATCACTGACTCTTAGGTACAACGGTCCTGCATCTCTTGCATCCGGACCCTCTCGCTCCAACCATGCCGGGGCAAGCTCGGCAAGGTAGCGCGCCCAGCCACGACGTGCTCCCGGGTCCGCCTGGAGCCGGATCCAAGGCAGCTGCTCACTCTCCGGACAGCGGCTCCACTCCTCCACGAACCGGACCGCGTGAGGGCCGGTTACAACCACCGTCTCGCGTGATCCGCTACCCAGGTCACCGGCGTCCGTCCCGGATGCTTCCAGGAGTGCCGGGACTGCGAGCGGGGCGGCCAGATCCACCGGTTCGCCCACCATCTGCCCTGCTACCGCCACTGCGGCGTAATACCGCCCCTTTCTGCCGTCTATCACGGCCAGCACCCGACCGGTGGGCGGCAGGGCACTTGCCATGGCGCTGAGGGTAGGCAGAGACACAACCGGTGGCTGGGCCAGCCGGCGCCGCGCCGCGACTGCCTCTGCAAGTCCTTTCGCTGTCGCCATCCCGATTCTCAGTCCCGTGAATGAACCGGGACCGCGGCTGCATGCGATAAGCTCGACTGACTCAAACGCCGTCTCTGTCTGAGCAAGGAGTGTATCTACGAAGCTCATTAGTTTTCCGGTGTGACGCAGACCGCGGTCACTTACCAGCGTGTGAGACCACTCACCGGGCTCTGCAATGGAGACGGACAGAATCTCGGTTGCCGTATCAAGCGCCACAACGATCACGGATTAAGCTCCGGGTCGGGCAGAATTGAAATGGTTCGCTCACCAGTGGAACAGATCGTGATCTCGACGACAAATTCGGGGTTCTCAAGTGCGCCTTCTGCACGTTCGGGCCACTCCACCAGCGTCACGCTGTCGCCAAACTGTTCGTCCACACCCAGCATCAGAAACTCTTCGGGCCCTGAAATCCGGTAGAGATCGATATGAAGCAGAGGTGGCACCGTGGGATACTCGTTGACAATGGTGAACGTGGGGCTGGTGACCGGCTCGGTAACGCCGAGTGCCTCGGCGACACCCCGGGCAAAAACGGTCTTTCCGGTGCCGAGCGGGCCCTTCAGGAAGACCAGATCACCGCCGGCAAGCCGTTTGCCAAGTCGGCCTCCAAGGTCAGCGGTCTGTTCCGCGGAAGCTGACCGGTAGCTCAGGGCAGCGCTCCATCTGCGAGAAGTCGCTCGACGTGAGCCTTGATGGTACGGGTGACTGGGATGAGGGGAGCATCGATCTCGTCAATTACCTTGACGGTGACGCTTCTCGAGCCAAAGGGATCAGACTCAACAACGAACTCAACCCTTTTGCGCACGGTTTGATCTCCGGTGTTCCTGAGCACCGCAACGGCGTGGTACCTGACCCGGTAGAGCAGGGGGTTGTCGTGTTTCGCTATGTCCTCGAGATCAACGAGTTCCATCACCAGATCCTATGCGCTGCGCTCGTCGGGGTCAATGTACTCACACCTCGGACAGGCCATAGACGTAGCTCTGAATCTGATTCAGGTGCTTTCGTGAGACACGGGTGAATTTGATGTGCATCAGTTTGCCACGAGCCCGCTGGCGTTCCACACTTCGAACCATGCCGTAGACGCTCACCGGCGAACCGTCTGAGTTCTGGAAATCTACCTTGAGAATACTCCCGCCGGTCAGGGGAGACTGTGTTCTGATGGCACAACCTCCGGCACTCAGATCTTCAAACCGACCAAAGATTCGTTTGTTCGTGTTCACGAACGCCTGTTTTTTTGCCCGGCGGCCCTTTCCAACGGTGAGAACGGTTACCGGATAGAAGTAGCAGGGGCTGTCGTACTCACGCCTCGGAGAGCGTCTCTGCTGAGTCTGGGGAATATTGCTCACGTGCTCCACGAACATCGCTGAGGCACCACGCGTGTTGTTGAGTCCGATCACCCGAGTGGCAAAGCTGTAGAGCTTGTCCGGCTCCACTACCACCGAGACCTTCAACTGCGTGCCTTTCTGGTATTCGAGCCGCCCCGATCGGGCGGAGTAGGGAAGCTCAATGCCCAGGCCGTTATGAACGTTTGAGGCGACCATCAGCTGTTGCGTCGTGCCGCTTGTATCCGTTACGCGGACATCCTGGCCAACTCGGATCTCACGTGAGCTGGACATCACCTTGTGCCTGGTTTTTGCGTTCTCTATATGGCGTTTTGCGGCAAAGAGAAGCCCCTTCTTGCGCTCCCGTTCGGCCTCTGGAAGCTCAAGAACGTCGATCTGGTCCATCCGTCTGCGCAACGCATGGTTAAGATACGCCGTATTGGTGATAAGCCGCTGGGGATTCTGCAGACGGAGTGTCTTCACCAGCTCCTTGAGCTCCGCTCGCTGGTCCGGCGGAAGTCCAAGCTTCCGTGCCTGTCGCAGAACTCCGCCGGCTCGCGTGCTTCCCGACCCCTTGCGCCGCGAATTGATCACAGCCGCAATGACACCGGCAACTACCAGGGCGCCGAACACGATAAGCGTGACGGTATTCTGGGTTGGATCAGGCTGAGCAAAAAACTGAATGTCCTGCTGCAGAATGGGAAGAATCATCGCGAATCCTGATCAGGAACCAGCTCGGAGACCGTCCGCATGCGTGGAGCAAGCTCATACTCGAGTAGATCACCCACCAGCACCGTGTCATTGATCTCAAAGGCCTGCGCCAGTTCAGCAAGGACTTCGCTCGTCTCCTGCGTGAAAGTGCGAATCCTGACAACATCAAGATCACCCCGATTTTCCGCGCTTTCAACCAACGGCGTGAGGCGGAACACCCGACCGAGCAGCTCCGTCAGGGAGATGACGGTCCTCATGGCCTGGGCACCCTCTCCGGTCTGAAGTTGAACCGGGACTTGTTCCAGCTCTTCTGAGGCGGAACTGAGCTGTCCGAGGGTTATTGCCATCTCACGAACGGGGAATGCAAACTCGCGCGCACGCGCCACCAGAAGGCTACGAAGCTGTGTGATCTCCGTTGTGAGTCGGATCCGCTCGGACTCTTGAACAGCTCCCAGGTCAAGCTGGTCACTGACAAGGACGCTCGACTCGCCGGCGCTGTCTGCCAGCGACGGGAAGAAAGCAATAATCCGTTCCCGCACATGGGGAAGCTCGCCGAGAAGATCGGTGAGCGCTTCCTGATCCTCAGAGGTGAGCGCTTCCTGAAGGAGGGAGAGATAGTCGTCGACCGCAAGAATGGCGTTTTGATCGGCACTCGTTCGCGGCAGGGCCTCCACGCTCAGTCGCCTCACCCCTTTTACTTCAATCTGTTCCCACGCCTTCCGGTTGTGGATCGGGTAGCTGGTGTCATTGACATCGATCGATGTGATTGTGAACTGACCAGTAGTCAACCACGCCTGCAAACCGTCAACAACCTCTCCCAGCGACTGCTCATCTTCCAGTGTGAAATCCAACGGCTCGCGATTCACAAGAATTTCCATAGATTTCCTCACTATATGATCGGCATTCGGAAAGCGGAAGTGAACCGCCGGGTGCTCAGCCTACTGGTTACCGCGTTGCTGAGGCTGGAGCGCCTGAAGGCGTGTCTGCATCTGCTCCATCCGCGCCATTGCAGCCTCCATCTGTGCAAACTGGGCGCGATAGTCTGCCTCTGCCTGCTCGAGCCGCGACTCTTCCCTGCCAATCCTGTCCTCGGTCTGGGAGATCGATGTGTTGATGGTTCCGGTGCGAATGGCAATGGTCCCGCCGGTTTGCGTCATGGGCCGCAGGTTTCGTTGAAGCTCAAACGCGACACCGGTGTCGGTCGTGAGGTCTCCGTCGCTGTCACTTCCAAAGAGCTGGCGTGAGGCTTCAAAATGGGTTCGGAGTATAGACTCGAGCTCTCGTGGATTCATCTCCAGGTATCCGCGCAGGCGGCTCGCATCAAATCCACCCCCCGGTCCGGAAGCATTCGTGGAGATGCCCATCTGCGCAAGCAGCGTGAGCTCACTGCCTGCATCCGTGGGGTATGCGTTCATCATGATGGTCTGAAGCGTTGAACGGATTCGGTTGAGGATTAGATCTCCCTGAAGCAGGCCGAGTCTCTCGAGCGCCGTCTCGCGCTCCTCCGGCGTGTAATTTGTGATCTCGTCAACCACCGCCCGGTCGGTTCGGGTGAGGATGTTGATCTCCCGCATAAGTTCATTGTAGTAGAAGACGAACTGGATCAGAGAGTCCGTGACGGCCTCTCTGTCCGGCTCCACAGTGAGCTGGACGTCCCGTGTACTCGCTCCTCTCAGCTCGAGTGTCACCCCGTCAACAAGATCGTCTATGACGTTGGACGGACGTATGACACGGATGCCCTCAAAGGTGAGTTGAGCGTCCGTCGCCGTTGAGAGTGGATTGACCGGGGTAATATCCCCTCGGGTAGTCGTATCGTAGACGGATATGTTGCGGACCCGAATCTCCCGGTGCGTGTTGTTATTGTCCACAACCAGCCCATCAACACCATCCACGTACTCGGACAGAGGAACCTGCAGGGTCACGAACCCGTCGGTGTCGCTAAGATCGGGGAGGGACACGACCTGTGAGCCGTCTCGAAGAGAGAGGACTCGCAGATCGTCACGGATCTCCGGCGGTTCGGGGCTATCCCATTCAGGAAGCGGAACCTGTGAGGGGTCGTTCTCAATAGTGATATCTCCCAGCGTAATGCTACCCGGGTCGGGCAGAACGGGGCCAGGAGGCGTTTCCGGCGGAGACCAACCGGACCAGAGGTTGGTCACGCTGACCTCGAGCTCCATGACCAGCGCGCTCACGTCATTAACAGCTGCCGGGAATCGGACCAGAGCCTCTCCGCCAGGCTCCACGGTGAGCGTTCCTGCCTGAACCGACCGGAGTCTCCCGGCCGCGGGATCCTGAAAGTTCGTCACTGTGGAAGCCTGAATGGGGGTTGATAGGGTCTGCTCCACCACCTCCTCGAGAATCCCGGCTTCAATACCGAACGCACGGGAATCTTCAAGGAAGCTCAGCTGGTTCGCTTCACCGGGCTCAAGGGCTTCAATGAGAATAATCTGCGAGTTGGCCGTGTTCTGAACCACGCGCGCATTTACCACATCAGCCGCTCGTCGGTTGATGGTCTGGGCAAAGTTGCGAAGTGATCCACCGGAGTAGGTGAAGAACTCTTCGTTCTCCCCAACGCGGAAGCCGTAGCGGCCGGCCGGCACATCAAAGTCAGACGGCAAGTCGCGGGATATAAACCGATCAGCTTCAGCCAGCTGTTCAACCGAAAGTCGTGCGACTCCCTCGTCCGCGTTCCGCTCAGCGGTAGCGATCAGCACGCTCTCGTCTGATGAGCTCGCGATTCGTTCGTTGAATGGATTCTCAAAGCCGTACAGCAGGCGGGCGGCTTCCTGGAGATTCGTGACTTTGCGTCCGAGTTCCTGCCAGGCCGAGCGCTCCTGTTCGTAACTGTCGATCCGCTCTTCCATCCGGGTGATCGGTGCTCGTTCGGCCTCCATGAGGTCTTCGATCAGTCCGTCTGTGTTTACGCCGGAGTTGGTTATTCCGGGTACCATAATATCTGACACGAAACCCTCCCGTGCCGCGTCTGCCTTCTCTCCGCAGAGAGTAGCACGACCGCATTGAGAATCCGCGCCGTGCCGGCTAAATTTCCTCGTCAATAAGGAGGCCAATTGCCTCCTGAATCTTCGCGTAGAGGCGCTGAATGCCTTCGGGCGGAAGTTCCTTGATCACTGTATCGGTCCGTCGATCAATGACCTTTACAATCACCTGCTCGAGATCGGGATTGACCGTGAACTTCAGTCGCCGATTCAGAGCAGACATCATCTGCAGCTCTTCTACGATCGCACCGATATCCAAAGATCGGGATTGTGAGGTGAATTCTTTCTGTGCGGCGGCCCGTTGTGCCTGTGCCCACTCATTTTGGTTGACACGTCCTTCTGACGGGTAGCGCGGTGCTGCATTCATTCCGAGAATGCCATGAACATCAATAGACATATCTTACCTCCATGTAAGATCCAGTCTAAAGAGAGACGGAGGGAGAGCGCGAGCTCCCTCCGAATCGATAGATCCAAGAGATAACATCCAGAGATCTCTTGAACGAGCAGTTACCTCGAGGCTTAACTGCTTTGTGAGCGGATCGATTGTCCTGGTTAACCCAGGAGCTGCAGTACTGACTGCGGCTGTACGTTTGCCTGCGCCAGCATTGCCGTGTTGGCCTGCACCAGGATCTGATTCTTTACGAAGTCGACCGTCTGGGCTGCCATATCGGTGTCTCTAATGCGGCTTTCCGCGGCGGCAAGGTTTTCACTTGCAACTGCAACACCCTGTTGTGCGATCTCAAACCGGTTCTGATACGCACCCAGGTCTGCACGCTGGCGGTTCACCACACGAAGCGCGGAATCCACAGCGCCGATTGTTCGGTTCGCGAGCTCAGGTGTAGAGATGGAAACTATTCCACCCTCTCCCTGAGCGTCTTCAAGACCAAGTGACCGTGCGGTCATGGTCCCTATGAACACTCGCTCGTTCTGGTCCATGTTTGCTCCCACCTGGAACTGCATGACCTGCCCGACGGCACTATCGCGTGCGAAAGAGCCTGTCAGCATGTTCATACCGTTAAACTGAGCGTGGGAAGCGATCCGGTTCACCTCATCCACAAGCTGAGAAACCTCAACCTGGATCTGCATGCGGTCCTCTGCAGTATAGATGCCGTTGGCACTCTGTACAGAGAGCTCGCGAATGCGGTGAAGAATGTCCTGCGTATTCTGCAGGTATCCTTCACTTGTCTGAATGAAGCTGACTGCGTTCTGGATATTTCGCTCTGCCTGATTAAGGCCACGGATTTGACTCCGAAGCTTTTCACTGACTGCGAGTCCAGATGCATCGTCACCGGCACGATTAATGCGCATTCCACTCGAAAGTTTCTCAATGTTGCCCTGAATTGAATCCTGACGGAAGTTCAAGGTCCGAGATGCGAATGCAGCACTCGTATTGTGATTAATGATCATATGACCCTCCTTGATGTGGTACAGGGGCATCCCTTGCCCCATTCTCTGCTCAGGAAGCATCAGGAGTGATTCGCGCTCCTCCTGTCCGCTCGTACTTCCATTCAGAAAGACCTGTCGATGTCGACTCTCGTCGGACCTCAACGTGCCTTTTTGAGCAGCCACCCCGTTTCCGGCACCACCAACGATGGGACACCAGAAGGGTTTTTTTCAAAGATCGCTGTCTGCACTGAATAACAAGGCGAAAAGTCTTTGATTCCGCCACCGTTCAGCCGACAAGGAAAGGAGTTGCCTCAAAAGAGGCAACTCCAATAGTAAGGTTACTCCATTACCCGAGTAATTGCAACACTGACTGTGTCTGCACATTGGCCTGTGCAAGCATAGCCGTTGAGCTCTGGACAAGAATCTGATTGGTTGTGAATCGCACAACTTCAGCAGCCATGTCCGTGTCCCGGATGCGACTCTCGGAAGCCTGCAGGTTCTCTGCACCGACATCCAGGCCGCGGATCGCGTGATCGAGGCGGTTCTGGTAGGCGCCGAGGTCTGCTCGCTGCTTGTTCACTTTGCGCAGAGCTGCATCCACAATACCGATTGTCCGGTTCGCGTTCTCCGGCGTAGAGAGCGACACAATACTGTTGTCCGCGTTGCGAACACCAAGTCCGGCCGCCGTCATGGTTCCCACGTAGACCTTTTCGCGCTGGTCCATGTTTGCCCCAATGTGGAACCACATGCTCGCAGTCACGATGTTCTCACCGGTGTCCTGTGCGAAGCGTCCGGTCAGCATGTTCATACCGTTGAACTGTGCGTGGCTCGCAATTCGGTCCACCTCGTCGACAAGCTGAGAAATCTCAACCTGAATTTGCATGCGGTCTTCGGCTGTGTAGATACCGTTGGATGCCTGGATGGAAAGCTCTCGAATGCGCTGCATGATGTTCTGGCTTTCCTGGAGATAGCCTTCCGTGGTCTGAATGAACGAGATTCCGTCTGCTGCATTCCGTGAAGCCTGCTGGAGGCCACGAATCTGCGAGCGCATCTTCTCGCTCACTGCAAGGCCAGCGGGGTCGTCGCCGGCGCGGTTGATCCGCAAGCCGGAGCTGAGCTTCTCGATGTTGCCCTGCACTCGGTCGGCGACAACGCCGTTCTGGCGCTGTGCAAACATCGCGCTCATGTTGTGATTGATGATCATCTAATCCTCCGTGAATATGTGCCACCATGGCTTGCGCCAGGTTGGCGTTCAGACGGCCTCCATGCCGTCTGTCTACCGGTCCGGTGCCCGGGTGCACGTCCTTTTCCTTCATCCTCCTTCCCGCATCCTGGAGAACAGAACGCAGTTTTTGTAATTCTCTGCTAAACCGGCAGATCTATCCGCCGATATTCAGAGTAGGGGAGGCTACGCCGTGCGTCAGGGACGCACCGACACAACACACCCGTTCTCTCATTCGGCATTTGGGGAGAAACTCTTTAGTCTTTTTTGTTATTACTGCTCGCCCAGGTAGGTCCGTGCAATTCTATCTTCAGGGTCAATCTCAAGCACCGTTTGAAAGTATCCTTCGGCTTCCTCACGGTTTTCCTGACGAAGGGTCACAATACCCAGGTTTGAGATGATTTTGGTGTTCTCCGGCTCAATCCGCACCGCCTCACTCAGCAGAGCCTTCGCCTCCGTGAGGTTGTCACGCTCCATGTGACAGATTGCAAGCTCATTGAGCGTGTCCGGTTGTTCAGGCCCGTGCTCGAGCGCCTTCTCAAACGCCTGGACGGCATCCTCAAAGCGACCAAGCCTTCGAAGCCCCCAGCCGAGCATAAACCAGCCGTTCCATACCGTGGGATGTTTGGTGAGGAACTCACGGATCCGCTCGATGCCTTCTTCTTCTCTGCCCATGCGGATAAAATCAAATGCTTCCTTGAACTGTGTATCTGAAAGGCTCTGGCGATCGATCTGCTCGAGCATCCGGGCGGCTTCCTCTAGTCGTTCCTGATCTTCGCCGGTTTCCACGTACGTTCCAAGATGATCGGCTGCCTTCGCAAAGTTCTGCTGGCTCGCGTAGAAGAAACCGGCATTCAGATGTGCCTCGACAGGCACGTCGTCAAGGCGGAACGTCTCATGGTAGAGTTCGAACGCCTCGTCCACGTAGCGCTGCTCTTGTTCATTGTCTCCACGCTGCGCTGCGGCCCGGGCGCGTTGTTCGTAGAGAAGGGCAAGGTTCACGAGAGCACGAGCGTCGTGCGGTTGGAGTCCTTTCAGTGCAAGGAAAATTTCTTCTGCAAGTTCATGATCGCCGTTCTGTGTCTTCACAATACCGGTGGCCGTGAGCTGCTCGACCAGATCTGGGCTGACGGCGCTGACGAACTCCCGGTAGTAGTCGGTGTCTTCATGGTCGGGAGCGTAGGCAAGTATCTTCAGCATTCCCGAAACAATCTGCTCCCAACTCAGATCACGGATGTCGTATCGGTCGCCGCCACCGGTAGATTCAACCGGCAGCAGTCTGTCCGGATCAATGCGAAACTCTCCTATCTCTCGGTCGAGGGTATCAGGAACGCTTATATAGACTATATTCTGGAGTTTGTTATTCATCCTTGGCCTGAGGTTCCTTACTGTTCTTTGTGCGGAAGAGTTTTAGTGCGTGGTTGATGCGCAGTTTGTACGCGACGGGCACGCTCTCCTCCTTGTACTGGATGCCAAACACAGCAACGTCTTCGCGACCCTCCACCGGATTGAAGCGAACTATCGTTCCAGGAACACTTATCACCTCATCAGGATCATAGAAGGCGAGTCTGCAGGTGGTTTCCTTGTTCTGAAGGAGTTTAGGAACTCCCATCAGAATCGCTCTGCAGCCCGAGAAGCTAAGATCACGGTAGATGACCTTGCGAGGTACTCCTTCTACAGTGATGGTGCACCTCGCGGGCACAATGGCCAGCTGCTGAATGCTGTGCGGGGTGAGTTCTATCCGTTCCTCCGCCCGGCGTTTTGCATTCACGTTCGCCTCAAGCAGACGGCCTATGATCTCAATCAGATCGTCCGGCGGTCGCTGAGTGAACTGCAGGCTCGCAAAGAAGAGCTCCTTGTTTTTCTCGCCATATGGATTGATGCCTGACACTTTTGCCGGGACAAAAAACGATATGGAGTCCTGCTTGTCCGCCGTCAGAAAGCTGAATCGCAGTTGGACGGTGTTTGTGTTGTTGCGCAGGGCTTCATTGAGGCTACCTGACAGATTCGCTAAAATCTTTGCAGCAGTCATTGAGGAGGAGTAGAGGATACAGGGCCACTGTGATCCCTGAGCCTTAATGTAGATCTGTTTGGTATTCAGCAGGGTGGCACGGATGACTTCACGGGTGAAGGTAACCTCCGCCTGAGAGTAGTCCTGGAAGTATCGTGTTATCTGTTGACTGGTTGTAACCGCCATCGGGCTCGCAAAGTGTAGATAAACCGGTGGGCAAAGTCAATTCTGCGAGGGGGGGGGTGCATGCTCTACGAGTGGGATGGAATCCGGCAGCGGCCGGAGGAGGGGCACAGAACCTGGTATACCGATGAAGCGATGGACCTTATTGTCTGGAGAGCACACACCGACGGTCCTGCAACCGGTTTCCAGCTCTGCTACGACAAGGACGCCCAGGAGAAAGCTCTCTCCTGGTATGCCGACGGCCGCGTCACTCACACCAGGATAGACGCCGGGGAGAGCCGGCCAGGGACCTTCAAGGGAAGTCCAGTTCTTGCAGATGACGTTACGCTCGACGGCCAGGCGCTCGCACGGCAGTTTCGCGATCGCTCTCAGCAGCTTGATACGGAGGTCCGACGGCTTGTGCTAGATGTGCTGAATAATCAGTCGAAATCGGGGGAGTTGTGATTGCTGAGAGCCTGCTCGAGCTCGCCAATGAGTGACTCGGTGAGCTGGTTCACTTCCACCTGAGATTGGCGGCTGGCACCGTTGAGTTTCAGATACTCATCCGAGGCTAGAATGCCGGCAAGGATCGCAAGCTTCAGCGGGTCTGCAGTCGTGCCGCTGTTCACTACTTCCTCTACCTTCTTTCGGTAGTGTTCCACGACTTCTGCCAGATACGCCGGATCCTCATCAGTTCGAACGGTAAACGCCGTGCCCAGGATCTCGATTCGCATCAGAAGATATCGAGCTCCGGTTCTTCGTCCTCTTCTCCGTCGAGTTCCTCTTCGTCTGTGCTCACTTCCGCTTCTTCTGGTGTATCCGGCGCAGAACTGGCAGGGGAGGGCTCTCCGGCTTCAGCGGTGCCGGGTGACTCATTGCCGGTTTCACCTTCCGGCGTCTGTGGCTCAGAAACACGGTCCTCAAGCTGATCGAGATGTCTGAGAACTGATACAATTCCGGCCTCGATCTCAGCCTGGTCACTTTTGAAGGCGTCCACCAGCTTCTGCAGCTCGCCGAGTCTCTGCTCGTACTCCGCGAGCTGTGAGCGAAGGGTCAGGTTGTCCTGGTCGAGCGACTGGATTCTGGACACGGCGGCATGCACACGCTGTTCCAGCTTCCGTATCTGCTCAATACTCACCATTGGTCCACGTACCTACAGTGCACCCTTCGCCTTCTCGACGAGCGCCTTGAACGCGTCCCTGTCTTCAATCGCGAGGTTAGAGAGGGCTTTGCGGTTCATCTGTACGTTCGCCCTTTTTAGTCCGTTTATGAACCGACTGTAGCTCATCCCTTCTGCGCGGCAACCGGCAGATATGCGGGTAATCCAGAGCGTTCGAAACTCCCGTTTCTTCGCCTTCCGGTCGCGATACGCGTAACTGAGGCTTTTGGCAACCGCGTCCTTCGCGGTGCGGTAGAGCTTGCTTCTGCGCCCCCAGTAACCCTTTGCAAGTTTGAGCACCTTCTTGCGACGATTCTTGTGCCGCGTTCCATCTACTGCGCGTGGCATACGTTCTCCTAATTGTACGGCAGGAGCTTCTGCGCGCGCTTCTCTTCAGCCGGGCTGAGAATGCCCGCCTTTCGGAGGTTTCGCTTTCGCTTCTGCGCCTTCTTGGTAAGGATATGGCGAAGGCCCTGCTTCTTGTACTTTATCTTACCGGTTGCGGTCTTTTTGTAGCGCTTCGCTGCGCTCCGTCTGGTTTTCATCTTTGGCATATGTTTCTCCGTCAACCTTTCTTTGCTTTGGGACTGATCGTCATCGACATGAATCGCCCCTCCATTGCCGGAGCGCGATCTACAACAACCTCGCGATCAAGTAGTTCAAGCACTTTGGCCAGCACGTCCTTGCCGCGCTCGGTATGCGCGAGCTCCCGACCACGAAACCTGATGGTTACCTTTACTTTGGATCCCTTGTCGAGAAACTCACCAACGTGCTTCGCTTTGAAAGCCAGGTCGTGAGTGTCAATCTTGGGCTGCATGCGGATCTCTTTGAGTTCCTGCTGCTTTTGCCTTTTCTTGTTCTCGCGGTTTCTCTTCTCCTGCTCAAACTTGAACTTACCGTAGTCAAGGAGTCGACAGACCGGCGGAATAGCGTTTGGCGCAATCTCCACGAGATCAACCCCCTTCTCCTGGGCCATCTTCCTCGCTTCAAGTGTGGGAACAATTCCGAGCTGCTCGTTATCCTCGTCAATGAGGCGAACCTCCCGTACCCGTATCAAGTCGTTTGTCCGTAGGTCTTTAGTAGCCAATCAGCCCCCTTCCTGGTCATCTCATCCTTAGACCATGTAGAATACCATCCGGTCCATGGAGAGTCAAACCTTCGAGCCTTGTTCTCCAGTAATCACAAAACAGCATTCGGTACTCATCATATTTGCGAGCGGACTTCCCACGCGGCGTCCATGACGCAGGTCGATTGCCTTTTCAATGGAGAAGCCGAACTCCCGGCACAGCGTTACGAAGTCCCGTCTCGTGCAGAAGTGGATATTTGGCGTATTGTACCACTGGAACGGGATCTCCTGGTTGACCGGCATCCTTCCACGGAAGAAAAGCTGGATGCGATTGAGGAAATAGCCAAAGTTGGGAAAGTTGATAATTGCCCGGCTTCCCACCCGCACCATTTCGTGGAGCAGGCCGACCGGATCTCGAACAACCTGCAGCGTCTCATTGAGGATTACGTAGTCGTAGCTGCTCGTTGCAAACTCCATGAGCCCCTGGTCCAGATCGCCCTGGAAAACGCTGATCCCTTTCCGCACGCACGCTCTGATGTGTGCCTCGTCGATCTCCACACCGCGGCCCACGGTCTCTCGATGCTCCCGCAACAGCTGGAGAAGTTCTCCGTCTCCGCACCCGAGATCAAGCACCTTGGAGCCTGGTTCCACCAGCTCGGCGATCTTCTGGTAGCTGAAGCGGCGTCTTCCCGACTGCGGCTCGCGGGTCATTGGTCACCTCCCGGGAGCGTCCCGAGAAAGCCGGAGATCAGGGCTCCCTGTCGGTTTGTTTCAAGCAGGAAGGAATCGTGCCCGAATGGCGAGTCAATCTCTGTGTAGCTGACCTCCCGGTCCCGGCGCATGAGCGCAACGACGATCTCCCGGCTCTGGTAAGAGGGGTAGAGCCAATCTGAGGTGAAGCTCACGATCAGGAAGCGGGCGGCAGACCGGGAAAAGGCATCCTCCAGCGTTCCGTAGCTTTCGGCAAGATCGAAGTAATCGATTGCCTTTGAGAGGTAGATGTAGGTGTTTGCATCAAATCGATCTACGAAGGTTCCTCCCTTGTACTCCAGATAGCTCTCTACCTCGAATTGATCTGAGAAATCAAAGCCGAACTGATCGCGTTCCTGCAGACGGCGTCCGAACTTCTCGCGCATCGACTCGTCGGAGAGGTAGGTGATATGACCTACCATTCGTGCGATAGAGAGTCCCCGCGCCGGTGGTGTGCGTCCGTAATAGTTACCGTCGTTCCAGAGTGCGTCCGACATGATCGCGTTTCGACCAACCGCGTTGAACGCAATTGCCTGGGCGCTCGGACGAGCGGTGCTGGCGAGCACAATCGCTCCTGCGACCCGGTCGGGAAAGCGCACCGCCCACTCGAGTGCCTGCATTCCTCCCATCGAGCCACCTGCGACGGCAAGCAACCTTTTGATTCCCAGGTGGGAGATCAGTCGCTCCTGGACCTGTACCATGTCTCCTATAGTAATGATGGGGAAGGTGACGCCGTAGGGCACTCCGGTGTCAGGGTCCACGGAGCCGGGGCCGGTGGTTCCCTGGCAGCCTCCGAGAACGTTGGAACAGATCACGAAGTAGCGGCTGGTGTCGAATGGTTTTCCGGGCCCGATCATGGTGTCCCACCAACCGGCTCGGGGGTCCTGTTCACTGTGTCGGCCTGCCGCGTGTGCGTCGCCACTGAAAGCGTGCACTATGAGGATTGCGTTCGACCGCCGGCTGTTCAACGAGCCGTAGGTCTCGAATCGCACCGTGACCGGACCGAACCGCGTGCCGCTGTCCAGGGGCAGCAGATCGTCCTTGGTGGTGGCGAATGTGAACTCCTGTGGCGTGACGATAATGCTCTCGTCTGTCATCACGCCTGTCTACCTGTTCCGGTTCCGGCTGTCAATGCTATGCACCCTACGCACTTTGTGGTAGGTTTCCACCACTGTGCAGTTGTTCATGATTGTTGCGGTTCCATTCGGCTATCTGTACTATCTCACGCTCCGCGGGGAATCCGGACAACCGGGCGGGGTGGTGGGAAAGTCTGCCGTGCGTGGACTCGTCTATGGATTGATTCTCTCCTTTGTCCTGCTGCTGGTGCGTCGGTTCGTCGATCATGCCGACTCCGGGGCCGGCCTGTTCTGGTTCCTCGCGATGCACGACCTCTGGCTTCCCTCATTTATACTGTTCGGGTTCTACCTGCTTTCCACACCTGACGTGCGTGGCACGCCGGACTCAGAACGGCGACTCGGGCTCGTGAGCTTTTTCGCCGGGGGCCTGGGGCTCATCAGCGTTCTCGACCTCTTCGCACGCGCAAATTATCACGGAGTCTACGAGCTCTTCCAGCTTCCGAGCCTGCGGATTGCCCTTATGATAGCATTTCCGATGCTTTACTACCTCTACAGTGAAGAGACGTTCTGGATTCGATATCTCTACCTGAGCGCCTTGATTATACTGCCGCTCCTGCTTGCGTTTGTGGGTCTGCTGACGTGGGCCGGCTACGCGCTGTTCGGTTCTCTTGTAGCCGTGGTTCTGGTAGCCGCCTCCTTTGCTGGAGCAGTGTTCGTGGGTGCAACAGGCCGATCATCAGTGTTCTTTTGACTCCGCGTACCGTTTACCCATGGCGAGCTCTCGTTCTCATTACGCTGCTCTGGCTGATGGCCGGTTGCACTCCGGTATTTGAGTTTATCGGAGACCCGGTGCTTGCCCAGTCACTTGCAGATCGTGAAGCCTGGGGGCAGCGCTTTCATTCTGTGGTGTCGGAGTACGGATACCGCGTGCGAATCAATTGGCCCGCAACCGACGAGCTCTCAGAGGTGCAACCGCATGAGGCGATAGCAGACTCGTCCGCGCGAGTCATCCTTCTCTCCCCCTACCAGAGCCTGGTGCTTGAAGCGTTGCAGGAGTCACCACGGAGCGTAGTTGCCGGGATCGCCGGGGCACCGGTGAGCGAGACTCCCTTCGACCTGACTGTGGCTTTTGATCCGATTCCGGCCTGGGAACAGGCCGGAGTATACGCGGCACGCTGGCAGGCAGAGGGGTCTGACAGAGAGGTGGTTCTCTTTCTGTCCGAACCGGCCCGGCTTGAGGGTGAGGCTTTTTCCCGCGGGTTCAGCGAGAGCAATGAGATTCCGCCGCTTGTTATCGAGCGTTTTCGCGATCTTCCCAACAGACAGCTGCTTGCCGACGCTCTCCGTCGCTACCCGCAGGGAGTTGATACTCTCTTTGTGTTTTTGCTTGATCGAGCAAATCAGACGGCGCTCGAGTTGACCCGTTCATCAACGGTGAGGCTCGGGTTGCGTGGTGTGGATCCTGCGTTCGATCCCGTTCGGATCCTTTTCTCCGTGAACGACGACCTGATACGCGCGGCAGGTGCAGTGGCCGCCAAAGTTAACACGGGCCAGGGAGACGGGCCTTTGATCGTCGAGTCCTCGTTCGTTGCGGGTGAGGCGCTGCGATAGGGCCTGGACGTGAGCGGTACCGTTGAGTTGCGGGAAAAGTGTTTGACACTAGTTGGGGCGGGAAATATACTCGAACAAGAACCCGGCATGTGCCGTTCAACTGTGCGGTTGGCCGGACTATAACGAAGGAGCAAGCGCATGAAACGAGGCATCATCGTCTCGATTTTGCTGGTACTCTTCCTCTCTGGTGCTGCATTTGGCCAGGAGGTGACTACCAACATGCAGTCAGTTGTCCTGGAGGACTTTGACGGCGACAACAGCCGCTGGATTGTCCGAGGTGGCAAGTTTCTGGCTACCGAAGAAGAGTATCCTGACGTCGAGTTTCCGTTCCAGTATCAGATCGTGGACGGAATCTGGCCGCAAGCTATGGGACAACCGGACGATACCAACTCCGACGCTCCTGACAGCCCTGGCGTGATGGGTGTGCAGGCAAGCTTCACCCGTCGCGGCTACAACTGGCTTGAGTTCATTCCGGTTGAAGACGAGGATGACGACGACGGGAACCCGGTATTGCGACCGATCATCATTCCGGGCCGCCCGGAACGCCTTGACATCTGGGCGTGGGGATCGAATTACGAGTACTACCTGGAGTTCCAGGTTCGTGACTACAGGGGTATCGTCCACAATATTCGGGTCGGAGACATCAGTTACGCCGGTTGGCGGAACCTTGGAGCTCGTATCCCGAACAACATCCCGCGCGCGGTCCGATTCATACCGCAGCGAAGGCAGCTGGAGCTGCTGAAGGTGGTGCTCTGGACCCGACCCGACGAATCGGTGGCTGGATTCCACTTCTATATGGACCAGATAAAGGTCCTCACCGATGTGTTTCAGAATCCGTTCGATGGCGAAGGCCTGGCAAATCCGGAATTCGTTCAGGAAGTCTGGGGCTCGGAACAGCCACAGTAGGGGAATAGCATGAGAAAGATACTTCTTCTTACCGTACTTGTACTCTCGGCAGCTGGAGTTGCGTTCTCCCAGAACGCCGGTGCAGCAACTGACGGTGCCGCAATTGGTGTTGATACCGCACAACAGAACCTTCAGGAGATCTCGATCTCCAAGTTCGAGGACAGTGGATTCTGGCGAGTGTATATGCCGATCGACCAGGGCGTTATCCAGGCACGACGATTCGAAGGTGGTCCGGCCGGAAAGGAACCACTGGAGGAAGAGGAAGCCATTGGCATCCAGACTCCTGACGAGCATGTCCTGGGCGTGAAGGCCAGTTTCTTCCGCCGCGGCAACTCCGAGATCTTCATCCAGCCGCTTCGGCCGCTTCAGGTGCCCGGGATAGCCAAGACGATCAGCGTCTGGGTTGTCGGGCGGAACTTCAATCACACCCTTTACGCGGTTGTGGGTGACTACTTCGGGAACGTGAACACGCTGAATATGGGAACCCTCAACCACTCCGGTTGGCGGGAACTGACCGTTGCCGTGCCTCCCACGCTCAGGCAGATGGATCAGAACTACGGCGATCGGATGGGAGTTCAGATCCTCGGGTTTATGATTGTCCCTGCGCTCCTTGAGACGTACGGTACGTACTATGTCTACTTTGACGGTCTGACGGTACTTACCGACCTCTTTGCAGAGGAGAGCCGGGATATCGACGACATGGTCGACTCCTGGTAGGTTTCTGCCGCGTACATGGCCCGCTCGATGAGAGCGGGCTTTTTTTGTACCTGGGACAATGTCGGTATCTAACGAGCATCCGGAAGACGAAAGAGACGTCTTGCGTTCCCTGCTGTCACTCTTGCCAGTGACTCAGGCTTACATCTGCGTAGTTCTGCCAGCGCTTCTATGGTGAACCCCAGGTGTCCGGGGTGATTGACGGTGCCGCGAACTGCCTGGGGACTGAGATAGGGGCTGTCGGTCTCTACCAGGAGTCTGTCGTCAGGTACCAGACGTGCTGCCTCGCGAACCTCATCTGCGGACTTGTAGGTGATGTTGCCGCCGAACGACACGTACATTCCCAGCTCCAGGCAGTGACGGCAGTACTCCGGTCCCTGGGAGAAGCAGTGCATGACGCCAATAGGCCGGTTCACTCTGAGAAACTGGAGCATTTCATCTTCTGAGTCGCGGTTGTGAATCACCAGCGGAAGATCGTGCCGGCGGGCGAGTACCGCCTGCTGCTCGAGCGCCTGGTGCTGTAACGTGCGGTATTCGTCGGACCAGTGAAAATCGAGTCCCACCTCTCCCACCGCGACGATGCGGCCGGGAGTGTGTGAGAGTTGGCGAGCAAGAAGCGCAAGCTCCTCCTTCATGGTTTCTGGAGCTACTGATGTGGGATGCAGCCCGCAGCTGAAGAATACCAGCGGCAGGTGATCGTATGCACGGATGCGTTCGGCAAGATCTGAGGGCAGAATTCCAATGTCCAGGACCGCCTGCATTCCTGCCTCTGCAGCCCGGCTCATAAGGAGCGAAGCGTCATTCTCTTTCGCTTCCAGGTGACTGAGATGGGCGTGGCTGTCAATCGCACCGTGGTACCAGCTGTATCTATCCGTTCGGCTCACCCGCAAAGAGTACACCGCTACCAGGGGCTATCGTCCAGTACGTCTCCTGTGCGGGATTAGCGCTATCACTGGCAGAGAGCGGGGTGGGCGCGTCGCCAATCACAAAGATGGGAGTCTCGCCGGACGGGATTGAGACTGAAGAGGCTGAACTTCCGGTCGAAAGCGCAACGTCAACCCGTCCGGTCTCGCAGCTGCGGGCGTAGTGATAGATGTGAGCCCCAACGGTTATGGTCTGCCGATGGTCGCCTCTGAGAGCTGCGTGCTGCCCTCTGAGTTTGATGAGCCGGCGAAAGATTTCAAGAAGCTCAGTGTTCCAGTCGGCCTGATTCCAGTTCATGTCTTTACGAGCCTGGGCATCGCCACCTGCATGCAGGTTCTCAAATGGGAACTCTTGAGTCATGCCGATCTCGGTTCCATAGTAGATGACAGGAGTGGCAGGGAGGGTGAGCAGACAGAGCGCTGCGAGCGCAAGAGCGTGAGTATCCTGATTGGCCAGAAAGAGAAAGCGCTCCATATCGTGGTTGTCCAGGAAGCTGGCCCTTGCTGGTCCATGGGCCATAAAGCGCTCGTACTGAGAGAGGTACGCGTCCAGCTGGGAGAGAGTCCAGTGCTCGGTCGCGAACGCCAGGCGCAGAGCACGGGCGACCGGGAAGTCCAGGATGGAAGTCAAGCGGCCTGCGTAGCGGACCAGGGCGTCGCCGGTGTCGGTTGCCTCTGCCAGGGTCACAACATCGGACTTCAAGGCCTGAAGATCCTGCTGCAGGTCATTCCAGAAGTCCATGCCGTGTCCGATCACATGATCAATGCGGTACCCGTCAACATCACACTCCTCAATCCAGTAGCGCGCGGCCTTCTTCAGATGCTCACGAGCTGCAACGCTCTCAGTGTTTATCGAAACCAGCGAGGGCACGTTCTCAAGAAACGATCGATAACGATGGGGCCAATCGTAGAAGGTGAACCAGTCGGCGTACGGTGAGTCGGGTGACCGAACGGCATCAAGGAACGCCGGGTGTCTGTCTGAGAGATGGCTTGGAACAAAGTCCAGGATCACCCTGATACTCTGGCGGTGACAGGCTGCCACCAATGAGCGGAGATCCTCCACGGTTCCCAGATCCGGATCAACGGCAAACAGATCTGTTGCATCATAGCGATGGTACGACGGTGCAATGTTGATCGGACTCAGCCAGAGGCAACTCACGCCCAAATCACTGATATAGGGCAGTGAGTCGGTGATGCCGCGGAGGGTCCCTCCATGCTTCTCCCGCAGTCCCGCGCTCAGATGCGTCTGTCCGTGGAAACGATCGGTGAAGATCTGATAGATCACGGCATCACGAAACCAGGAAGGCGGATGCTGCCGCGAACAGACTCGGTAGGAGAAGAGTGTGACACTCTGGCTGCTCGGGTACCGGAACCAGAAGCCTTGGCCGTCCTGCGCGCGGACGACAGAGCCGTCTGGCGTTCTGCCCTCTATACGGTAACGAACCCAGGCTCCGTCAGGCTGTGACGGGAGGGTGCACTCCCAACGGGTCGTGTACTCGCCGAGCGGCAAAAACTCTACCAAGCGGGCACTCATGGGGATCGAGCTGCTGTTGCCCTCCGGAAGCGAGCCGTCAACGGTATAGAACAGTGAAGCCTCACGCAGCGGAAGATGGGCTCCGCTGAATGCGGTTACGGTCACCGAATCGCCCGGGCGTGGCCACAGCGGCGAGAGTGTGTTCTCATGCCGAAACTGACCGGCTGCGCTTGCAAGTCGGCGCATGACCATCTCAGCCGGAAGATCTCCGGGGGCGGTGGCTATCTCGCGTTCGTGTTCCATTCTGCATCTCCTTCGTCATTTGTCAGACTGCGCTGGATCTGTTCAAGGATCTGAACGAGCGCCTGCTGCTGCCCACCTGAGAGCCCGGCGGTAAGCACTCTCTCGACTTTCCGGGCCCGTTCAAGACCGTGAGCGTGCAGGAGGCGTCCGGTCTCACTCAGGGCTACCGGACGCGCTCGACGGTCTTCCAAGTCAACCCTTCGCTCCACGGCGCCCAACTGCTCAAGAGAATCAACGAGCCGGGTGACCGTGGTGTTGTCCATGAGCAGCCGACGGGTCAGCTCACCCATGAGAAGCGGTCGGTGCCGGCCGGAGAGAGCGTGCAGAGCGTTCCACTGCGCAACGGTCAGCGAGAGCGCGGCAAGTTCGGAGGCAAACAAGGCCTCAGCGGTCACATGGAGAGAACGAAGCCGGTGGTACAACATATTACCGTATGAGAATATATCAAAGGAGAATAAGTAACAAGCGTATGCACGGTTCATTGACACCGGGAGTGCGCGACACTAGATTCTGGCAGACCATGCGTGTCACGATCAACGATCTCGCTCGCGAGACCGGCTATTCAAAGACCACCGTCTCTTTCGCGTTTAATGAACCGGGAAAGATCTCTGCCCAGGCGCGTGAGAAGATCCTCCTGGCAGCGGACAAGCTGGGCTACGTGCCTGACCCCGTAGCACGGTCACTCTCAAGACGGAAGCTTGGCACGATCGGCCTTCTTCTGCCGCACACCATTCCCGTTGCCCTGAAGAACCCGTATATGGTGCGGCTGATCAGCGGAATTGGTGAGGTCTGCAACGCGCATGGTCTCTCTCTTACCATGCTGCCGCCGAACCGCGGTGATGTCCTCAAGAGCGTGCGCAGCGCTGCAGTCGACGGGTTTCTGACTATCGGTCTAGAGCCGGAGGACGAGGTGGTACGCGTGATCAATCACCGCCACATTCCGTTCTTGACCATTGATGGTCCAGCACACGCGGGGCTGCCCTCCGTCTGTGTGGATGATCGAGCAGCAGCGCGCGTCGCCATGCGCCACGTGCTGTCGAAAGGACACCGGAATATTGCGATCGTCATGCTGGAGGAGAGCAGGTCGGAGAGCGACGAGGCGTACTCCGGGATCGGCCGGCTGCGGATGGATGGGTACGAAGAGGCTCTCACCGAGTGTGGCCTGGAGATAGACGGTCAGGAGGTTGTGCTCCTTCACGAGCCGTGCACGATTGAGGGTGGTGAGCAGGCCGCAAGAGCGGTGATTCTCGAGCACACCGGTGTCAGTGCCGTGGTCTGTATGAGCGACATTCTGGCGCTTGGAGTCTATCGGGAGTGTCAGCGGGCCGGCTGGAGCATCCCTGAGCAGCTCTCTGTCGTGGGGTTTGACGATATTGTAGAGGCTGAGCTGGTGACGCCGGCGCTCACAACTATCCGACAGCCGGCTGAAGAGAAGGGCCGCACTGCGGGAACTCTCCTGGTGGAGATGATCGCCAGACGTTCAGTTACCCCGTTTACTCAGCTGCCGTGCGCCCTGGTCGAACGCGGCAGCGTTGCGGCAATATTTCGGCCATGAGAGTCCCTGAGTCAATTACTTATTCGAATGATAACGCTCCTGTGACTCTCAAGCGCTACTGAAAACGAGTGATCATCAGAGTTGAGTGAACCCTCCGTGAACCCGAGTAGCGGTAGCCGGGTAGCGTTCCTTCCAGCAGCCGGTCCTTTCTCAACCGTGATCGTCCGAACCGGCCCTCTGTTCAGTACAAGGAGAATAGACTCTTCGGGCAGAATGCGGGCAACAACAAGCTCATCCTCACCTGCATGGAGGATACGAAGCGAACCAACGTGCAGCGGACGTGCCGTTCGCTTCAGATGAGCGAGTTCGGAGTAGAGTGATCGATAGCGACTCTCCTGCTGATCGGACTCCCACGGCATGGGATAGCGCTTCCCGTGATCGCCCTCAAAGTTTCCGCCAATGCCTACCTCATCGCCGTAGTAGATGCTTGGTGTCCCGGGAAGAATAAAGAGGAGAGCCACCGCGCCGGAGTAGGAGGGGAAATCCACAAACGGATCGAGGTGCAGACGGGCCACGTCATGACTGTCGAACAGATTGAACTGCACGTGGACAAGCTTACCGGCAAGCGTATTCCAGTGTTGGAGAATCAATGATGCGAGCTCGTGGCCGCTGATCGGGCGCCCCTTGACTCCTTCACGCTGAGGCGCAACGGCAAACCGATCCTCCTCACCAAGCCACATC
Organism: uncultured Spirochaetaceae bacterium; assembly: GCA_964599075.1. GTDB lineage: Bacteria > Spirochaetota > Spirochaetia > DSM-27196 > SLST01 > SLST01. The sequence continues at coordinate 80,303 of CAZREG010000002.1, forward strand.
CGGACAGGCCTGCCTGCTCCAAAGTAGTTCATGGCGGAGTCCCACTGATCCCCCCGGAGATAGTGAGATGAGTCATGCCAGTGTTCGCCCACAATGTACGCACGGGGCGAGATGCCCTTGACCACGTTCCTGATCTCCCGCCAGAGCTGGAAACCGAGTTGGGCCCCTTCGTGGTTCCCGGTCTCACTGGCCACGTCGAACCTCCATCCATCAATGGAGAATGGCGGCTTCAGGTAGCGCTGCACAAGCGAGTCAGGATCTCTGTAGATGCGGTCGCGAAGCCGCTCCACCTTGTAGTCCAGCTTTAATAGCTCCTGGACGCCCATCCAGTTGACCGGACTCCCGTCGGCGCCCTTTGCCACAACGTTCGATTGCCCGTCTTTTGCCGCAATCCCCTGTGCCCATGGGTGTTCTATGGCAATATGGTTGATCGAGACATCGAGGATCAATCGCACTTCACGCGCATGACACGCCTGGCAGAGCGCGATAAGCGCCTTATCACCCCCAAGGTGATCATCCACGTGGAAGTAGTCGAGACAGTCGTAGCGGTGATTGGTTTTCGCCGTAAAGATAGGGTTGAGGTAAAGCGCATTGACTCCAAGTGCTTGCAGGTAGTCAAGGCGCTGTTCAATGCCGGGTAGATCACCGTTGAAGAAGTCGAGCGACCCGCCCTCCGGATAGGGCAGTGGCAGCGAGTTCCAGTTCATGGCACGGCTGTGAAAGCCATCGCGTGATATCTCATGGTCCCGTACACCCAGGGACGGATTGCCGGAGGAGAAGCGGTCCGGGAAGATCTGGTAGAACACGGAGCGGGACACCCAGTCGGGAACGTCGTCTGCGGTATCGAGGTGGAAGTCGGTGCTCTCATCAGGGTAGACCGATGTAACCCCGCTTCGTGTGAAGTACCTGATCCCTCCAGCACAATCCTTCACGGTAAAATGGTAGTGCAGCTGGGGCTGAGTCAGACGAAGCCGGGCGGTGAAGCGGAGCCAGCCCCCCTGGGTGCCTTGTTGCACCATCGGGTAGTGGTGATCAATGCCGTTCTCTATCGTGCGCAGCGTGGCTCCACACAGCGGTGCTCCGCTCGCTACAAGGAGAGCAATCTCCATCTCTTGTCGCAGCTGCGGAGGAAAGGGGCAGACGTAAGTCTCAGTGGTATCGCTGAGCAGAGCGCTATGCCAGGCGCCGGCGTTCATCTGCCCCCCGGTGTGGCTGTGGCAGCGAGCAAACCGCGGATGACCAGTCTGGTTGGTACAATCACGTGGCGTTCTTCACTGCGGCGGTCTTCAGAACGCTCGATGATGAGTCTTGCGGCGTGGGCTCCAAGCTGTTCCGGATAGATCTCAACGCTGGAGAACGGGGGATAGGCGCCGGGTCCCCACTCTGTGTTGTTGAATCCGACGCACTCCAGCTCACCGGCACCGTGCTCTCGAGCGGTGCGCATGGCTCCGAGCGCGAGATAGTCGTCGCTCGCCAGGAGCGCGTCCGGTACGGTCTGCCGAAGAATACGTCGCATAGCCTGCTCGCCACCCTCTTCACCAAAGGCATCTGCGTATCCCACCAGCTCGGGCTCAAACGGCAGCCCCCGGTTTGTCAGCGCCATTCGGTATCCCTCCAAGCGGTCTCTCGTGACATTCATGATCTGAGGCCCACCGACAAACGCTATGCGTCTGAATCCCGATTCCATGAGATGATTGACTGCATCGTAGGCCGCGTGAAAATTGTCATTATCTACCCAGAGGATGTCCTGAGACGGCTCAGGGCGCCCAATGACGGCAAACGGAACCTTCCGTTCAAGAAGGGTCTCTATACAGGGGTCGTTCTGGTAGGCTCGCAGCAGCACGTAGCCCCGGACCGAAGGTGTATCAAGATAGCGAGTGAGAATCGCCATCTTCTGACTCTGTGTAGGCGCGAATCCGTACGTCACCAGATAGCCTGCCGCCTGAGCGGTGAGGCTCACGCCGCGGAGCACCGAGGTGAAGAAGGGGTGGCGCAGGAACTCCCGTTCGCCGTTCGGCAGAACGATCGCAAGAAGCCGTGCGGTATTTCTGGAACCGGGATAGAGCACGGAACGGTAGTGAAGCTCATCAGCGGCCTGAAGCACTCGCTGCTTCGTCTCTTCGGTGATTTTAGGATGGTTATGAAGGGTTCGTGAGACCGTTGAGGCCGAAACGCCCGCACGGTATGCAACGTCCTGAATGGTAACCTTCCCGCTCATTGCTGCCAAATCTCTGCAGGCGCCTACTGCACGGTGTGCACGTAGACCTTTGGGAAACGATCCGGCGCCAGTTCGCTGATCCGACCAGTGGCCGCCTCGTAAGTTGAGAGCAGCTCCTGCTGGGTCGGCGAGACGCCAAGCGGTACCGCCATGTCTATGATGCGTGTATGGTTCACATCTTGCGGAGCGCCGCCAAATACCCACTGACCGGGCTCTTGGGACACATCACGCACCCGACGAACACCTGCTGACGGGAAACCCTCCTGGCCCAACACAACTGCAGTGTACCCGAGTGCAGCCGGATCAACTCCGTCTGGAAGGATCTCTTTCGGCAGCCGGATGGTCACCGTGCCGCCGTCAAGATCAACCCTTACCCGAAGCGGAGCACCACTGAGCTCTACGGGCGGGGAGGCAGGGTTGCCCGGATCGGCGGGCACCAGGACCTTCTGGTTCCATCCCTCTACCCAGAGTGCGTACTCCCAGCCGTGCTCAGTAGGCATCGCGGCGTTGCGACCCTCCAGGAGATTTCGTGCACCAGTCGCTGCTCCCGGATCGATGTCCAGATAGATATCGATGGTCTGCACACTCAGGTTGATCGGAGAATCCCACGAGTTCTGAATGGTGCCGGCAAGCTCTACGGTGAACTTTAGGTACTGTTCCTCGTCCTCCACCCTGAATGTGGTCATATCGTAGACCCCAGGTCCAAAGACCGTGTCAGACGGGTATATGTACGCTCCGGGCCCATGGTCATCGCCTTCCGGATCCTCAATCTCGAAGACAACTACGCCACCGCCAAGGTCCGGCAGATTGGTCTGCGCTGGTCCGCCTGAGGGTAGTGAATCAGTGACTCCGGATGGCTCTACCGCGAATGCAACAAATGAGAGCGCATCTCCGCTTTCTAGATCACCAAGGATTGTGTGTGGCAGCGAAATCTCTGCCGCACGACTGGAGAAAGCGCTTGAAAGGGGTGCGTTCACTCGTTCCCACGCCCCGTCTGCGGTGCGTCGGACGACGTGCGCACCGCTATTCGAGAGTCTCAGGTAGACACTTGAGTCGAAGCCAATAAGCTCTGTGCTGCCGCCGTCAATGAAGCTTGCGGTGTGAACCTGGCCGGGATAGCCGAGATAGAGCTGTATCTCTCCACGCGAGAGAATCTCTGAGAGGGGAGTTGCCGTCTCCAGGAAGAGGTGGAAGCGCTCGGTGTCAAAGCCATAGGACATCCGATCGAACACATCAGAGGCCCGCGCCTGTGCCGTTCCGGTGGTCTGGTAGTAGCCGGCGAGTCCCCATTCATCTGCGCTTTGTTGTCCGTCAATCACCGGCGTGAACGTTCCCTGCGGGCGCCGCTGCGGCGGTGCGGGGCGCAGAGGGATGATCGGGATTCTCAGATAGTCGGGAACCGGCTCGTCGAGGCTGCGGAACACATTCGCGAGCAGCTCACGATACGCCTGATCGAAGTACTCGTCCTGGCCCGAATCCTGATCGGAACCGTACCACCAGAACCAGTCGGAGCCTTCCGCTAGATACATAAAGTCGAGCGCGCGCTCAAGACGCTCCGCAGTGGTTTCCCTGCGTCCGAGTTGATCGTAGAGGGCGAGGAAGCCACGGACGCGACCAAGCAGATTCCACGCCCTGGTCTCCTCCGGCTCTCCAATCCAGGTGCTGTAGTCTGAGCTGAACCAGCTGCCGGGCCACAGGTCCTCGATCTCCCGTTGCTCGGGAAAACGCTCCACGAACTCAGTTACTGTTGTCGTTTTTATGGTCTGGCTCTCGCTGAGCCTTCGATACAATGCGTTGAGAAACTCTTTTCCGTCGTTGGGGTAGTGCTCCCACGCGTTCTCCCCGTCGAGGATGATGCTGACAAGATGGGGGCCGCCGTCACCACCGGTCTCCTCCTGAAGGCGAGCCTTGATGTTTTCCAGACGTCTAATAAGGTCTGCCGCCGCCTGCTCGCCCGGGGTGCCGGAGTATTCAAAGCCCACCAGATCAGAGAGTCGCAGATCACGGAAGACCATAGTCACCGGCTCTCCTCGCCCGGGACGAACAGTGTATGGCCTGTAGAGCGCGTCCGCATTGACAACGGTGTCGGTGTCATCACGGGCAAAGCCCTCTATACCAATGCTCTTTGCAAGTACCTGCTCGCCGCTTGCCATCCACTGGTAGCCGGCATCCCCGACCATCTTGACGATCTCCCCGGCGACCGCACCTTCGGCCGGCCAAAGACCGATCGGGTCACGACCAAACCTCTCGCGGTAGATCTCAACGCTCTTCTCCAGGTGCGCCACTGCGTCACCCGGGTAGTAGAACTCCTGGGGAAGCTCCGCGGTGGGATCGTTCTCAGCGGCAAGAGTGGTCGAAAAGATGAGCGGAAGAATGGGATGTGCGTAAGGCGTGGTAATGACCTGGATCTGTCCGGCTTCCTGAAGCTCCCGGTGAATCGGGACAACCTGCCTCATGACCTCCCGTACCTGTTCAAAGATGATTGCCTTGTCGGCCTGTGCAAAGTTTTTTCCCTTCGAGACGAGGGAGGCGAGGGGCTCCTGCTCCTGAAACATGGGATCAAACCAGGCGAGATTGAAGAGCACCTGAAGGTCCATATAGTCCTGCTCACTGAAGCTGTCTATGCCTTCGAGCGTGCGGGTGTCTATCTCCTGCTTTCTTTGGAGAAGCTGCACGTATCGTGGGAACTTGCCAATGAGATTGTCGTAGTTAGCATCAAAGAAGCGCTCCAGGATGAACTGCTTCTCTTCATGAGTAAGCTCGGAAGGATGCTTCTCCGCGAGCACCCAGTACACGTCCTTCGCTCCGTTGTTAAAATCATCTATCTGGCGAAGCAGGACCGGTGTGAGATTGAACGTTGCCTTAACCTCAGGGTAATCACGGAGGATAGCCGCCATGTCGTAGTACGACTTTGTAGCGTGCACACGCACCCACGGTCGTGAGTAGACACCGGTGTCCGGATCCTGATAGTAGAGTGGCTGGTGCTGATGCCAGACCAGGTTCACATAGAGCACGTCCTCCCGTGGGCCGCAGCTTGAGAGGAGCGCCAGGGCCATCAGACCTGTGAGACATTGAATAAGACAACGACTGGCGTTCATTATTACCCCTTTACGGCTCCACTGGTGAGCCCGCGGACCAGAAAGTTCTGGAGGAACAGGTAGAGTGTGACAATGGGAACTGCGCCAATGAGGGCTCCGGCAGCAAAAACGCCCCATGATTCGCTATAATCACCGTTTCTTATAAACAGGGTGAGTCCCACCGCCAGCGTGAACTGTCGCGTGTCCTGCAGAATGATCTGTGGAATCAGGAAGTCTGAGTAAGCCGCAATGAATGAGAGCAACCCCACCACAGTGAGCACCGGTGTGACTACCGGGAGCAGGATACGCCAGTACACTTGCCAGTTGCTTGCTCCGTCCATCTTTGCAGACTCGTCAAGGCTCCGCGGGACGGTATCAAAGTAGCCTTTCATGAGCCAGGTGTTGATTCCCATCGCGCCACCGAGATAGACCAGGATGAGTCCACCATGACTGTTGAGTCCCAGCCACGGGACAAATAGCCCAAACGCCTGGATGAGCAGGAACGTTGCGACCATGGTCAGCGTGTTTGGAAACACCTGGATCAGAAACACGGAGAGTAACAGGCCACGTCTTCCCTTAAACCTGAAGCGGGAGAAGGCAAACGCGCTGATCGAACAGATAAGCACAGTGAGTGAGCTTGTCACTACCGCAATCTTCATGGTGTTCCAGAACCAGACACCGTAGGGATGAATCTGACTGGAAAAGAGCTCGCGGTAGTTCTCCAGGCTTGCGCCGAGGGGAATCAGGCGCTGATTGGAAAGTGTGTTCCGCGGATCGAGACTGGAAGTCACGATCATGAGAACCGGCGTGAGGGCGAACACAATCGCAATCAACGCGAGCAGAAGCCGACCGCCAACCTCAAGCTGGCGTCTGTTGCGTACAAGCCATGGCACCGTGCTCTGCCGGGATGTTGGGCTAGACATTTTCAGAAACCTCCTCCCAGACCCGTGTGAATCGGAACTGGAGTGCGGTGATCGCCGTCAGAATGAGGAAGATCACGATCGTTATGGCCGAGGCGTATCCAAAGTCGGCGCCACGTCCACTGGCGAAGGCGAGGCGGAACACGTAGGTGATCAGGATGTCCGTATGGCCGGCCGGTGTTGCGGCGCCGGCAATTGGTGGACCGCCCTGCGCGTAGATGTCAATAACCGTGAAGTTGTTAAAGTTGAAGGCGAATGAGGCGATCAGCAGCGGTCCAACCGCTACCAGCAGGAGCGGAAGGGTGATGTTCCAGAACTGAAGCAGCGGACCCGCTCCGTCGATCTTGGCTGCTTCGTAGACGTCTGTGGGAAGCGACTGCAGGGCGCCGGTGCAGATCAGCATCATGTAGGGAAAGCCGAGCCATACCTGCACAATGATGATGCCTACACGGGCCCAGAACGGGTCAGCAAGCCAGAGCGGGCTTGATCCGAAGAGTGATTCAAGGCTCTGGCTGATGATTCCAAAGTGCCGACTGAACATACTGCGCCAGATGTTAACGCTGATAAATGCGGGAAGCGCGTACGGGATGATCAGCAGGCTGCGGATGATCTTCTTCCCCGGGAGTTTCGGATGGTCAAAGATGAGCGCAAAGAACAGGCCCATGCAAAATGCGAAGAGCACGCTCAGGAACGCGAACAGAAACGTCCAGACGAACACCCGCAGGAACGGACCACTGAGCGCCGGGCTCGTGAAGAGTCTGCGAAAGTTCTGCGTCCCAATTACCACGTAGTAGCCGGGTGAGATGGTTGATCCGTCAGGCGCCGTGAAGGTTCCGGCAACCGGCCGATACAGGGTATCCTCCCGCATATCGCGAAGGGTGTCGGTATCCGGGTCGTAGACGTAGCGTTGCACGACCTGCTGAGCTGAATCGAGACTCTGCACTCGCGCAGTTCGTGGCGGCTGTCCAAACTCTCTGTCGCTGAGCTGATTGAGATAGCGAACAGCATCAATTCGACTGAGCCTCCGGAACCCTTCGATCTCAGTCGGGATCCCCTCTGAGTCGAGTGAACCAACTATGCCTTGTGCCTGGTCTCCCGGGACAAGCGCTGCGTCCTCTCTGGCGAGAAAGCTCCCCTGTTCGTTCTGAAGCCAGAGTGCAAAATCTCCTGACTCAGAGCGGTAGGCAGTCCAGCTGTACTCCGCGCTGCCTTCAGGCAGAAACGTACGGCTTTCCAACTGCCGGATGACCTGAGGCTTTGTGAGCAGGTGTCCGTCGCCATAGTTGGTAAACGCAACGTACACCGTGTAGGCAAGAGGATAGACAAGCATGATGATCATCAAGGCGAGACCGGGTGAGAACCATCGGAATGGATACGCCTTCTCGTAGAGAAACGCGATATTCAAGCCGACGGTGACAACAAAGACGAATCCTGCGAGGGGATAGCGTCCGTTGGCCAGCAGCGTCCAGATGAACAGCACCGCAAATGCATCCAGCAGGGCCAGCAGCCCAAAGCGGATGGCGATACGCACCAGGGTTCCTGCAAAGAACGGATGATCCGGTGGTTGCTGCTCTTCAACAGAAGAGGGCGCCGCAGCGCCCTCTTGTTTTTTTGTGGTCTTCACCGTTACTCCCCGGCAATCAGGCTTCGAATCTGCTGAGCAGCATTCTCGAATGCCGACTCGCCTTCCGCCTGTTCTTGCATGATCAACGTGACGGCGTCACCCCACGAGGTCCAGACAGCGGACATCTCTGGAATCGCCGGCATAGGAAGTCCGACAACCCCAGCTTCACCGAATGCCGCGAGCTGTTCATTCTCCACCATGGCAAGTGCCGGCTCGTATGCCGGCGGTCTACCACCGATTTCATAGATGCGGAACATAGGGTCGGTCTGCGCAACGAACTCAGTGAGGAAGGCCTGTGCCATCGGGATATTCTCACTGAACGCACTCACCATAAAACCCTGCACGCCCAAGAACGGCTGACCACCACCGGGGATGTTTGCTATCTCGAACGAGACGCCGGAAGCATTCAGCCGGTCGAGTGCCCAGGGTCCGGTGATGATCATTGCCGCCTGGCCGCCCTCGAAGAGCGAATGGTACGTGTCCCAGTCAACGCCTGCAGGAACAACGCCGTCGGTTACAGCGGTGTCGAGCCACTCGGCCGCTTCGATCGAGCCCTCAGCGTCAATGCCAACGTCGGTCGGGTCATAGGTGCCGTCCGGGTTCTGTCCGAAGACGTAGCCGCCGAATGCGGTCTGGATGGGGAAGAAGTGGTACGGATCGCCTTCCTGACGGACGAACCCGTAGTCTGCGGTGCCTGCGCTCTGGATCTCACGAGAGAGCTCGAGGACCTCGTCCCATGTTGCCGGAACGCTGGAAACGAGCTCAGGATTGTAGAAGAACGCAACGTTCTCAACTGCGTAAGGCATGCCGTAGAGCTGACCGTCGTAGGTGAACGCCTGGATTGAAGCGTCGGTGAACTCGTCTACTTTGTCTCCCAGCGAGATCGGAGAGACAATGCCACTTGCAACCAGCTCGCCAAGCCAGTCGTGAGCGCCAACAATGATGTCGGCTCCTTCGCCGGCGGGACCGGCAACCTTGATGTTGTCGCGGATGTCCCCAAAACCGAGTTGCTGGACGGTCACCGGGACGCCGTAGGTCTCAGTAAACTGTGCTCCAAGCTCCTCCATGACCGGAGCGCGCTGCTCGTCGGCCCAGACCACCAGCTCCGCATCATCTTCAATCTCAAACGCCGCCTCCGGTTCCTGAGGGCCGCACGCCACCAGGACCATAAGAAGGGCCATCGCGAGAAGTGCAATTACTGACAGCTTCTTCATAGATACCTCCATGTGCATCTGCACGTTTTGCTGTTGCTATGCAACGTATTGGCACGATGGTAAACCGGTTTAGTGAATCGTGCAACATTTTTCTCGCCCGGCGTCGCGGGTTTGTGCAACTTCTGGCACAAACCGGTTTAGTAGGCAGAACCAGGCCAGAAAACACCACCGCTGAAATGATCTGTCCAACATCATGCAAGAATCGTGCAAGATCACGCCTGCAAGGAGGCCAGATCAGGTGCCCAGGTGTTCGTCAAGTTTGCGGCGGCTGAGACCGTAGCTCTCGTCCGTCTCCACGTTGCCGATCGGCTCTACGTGTACGAGCACGTCATACACGTTGGGGACGCTGTTACGAATCTGCTGCTCGGTCCGTCGTGCTATCTCGTGGGCATCGCGGATATTCATCTGGCCATCGACCTCGATATCAAGATCGATGATCATATAGCCGCCAATCTCACGGACACGGGTCCGATGCGGATGCTCGGCCCCGGCAACACGATCGACCGCGTCGAATATCTGCTGATACGTGGACGTGTCCGCATGTCCTTCCATGAGCTCGGTGTTCGTCTGCATGAACAACCCGAAGGCGACCCAGAGGATGTAGAGACTCACCACGAGCGCAGTGACAGTGTCTATCCAGGAGACCTGAAATAGTACTGAGAGGAAGATACCGGCAAGCACCGCTACCGAGATCACAATGTCACCCCGCATGTTCTTCGCATCGGCGATCAGGACGGGACTGTGTATTCGCTTTCCCTCGGAGAACTTGTAGAGTGCCAGCGCGATTTTGCCGGCAATGCTGACCATAGTTGCGGCAAACGCGACGGGCGAAGGAAGCCTCAGCTCTGCTCCAGAGATGAGGGATTGGACCGCTGAGATAGCGAGCTGAGCCCCGGCGAAGAAGATAAGAAAACTCAGTGCCTTTGTAGCAATGGTTTCGGCCCGACTGTGGCCGTAGGGATGGTTGACGTCCGGGGGCCGACTCATGACCCCTGCGGTCAGCACCGTTATCAGGGACGCGAGCACATCAAGGATCGAGTCAACTCCATCGCTAATGACAGCAGCACTATGAGCGAGGAACCCGGCCACGATCTTGGTCACCGCAAGAACCCCGTTGCCAACGATCCCTACGTACCCGGCACGCCTGATTCGCGCCGTACGTCTCTGTGCAGCTATCATCTGCGATTCAGTCGCACCCACCCCTTACGGTACACTCGCGCAGAGCTGCTGGTCAATCTTGCCACGTTCCTGACGGGGGGCGGCGCTTCTGTTATGATTATCCTATGAGTGACAGCTGTTGTACCCCTGGGAGATCTAATCCGCGCCCAACTGCCCGACCCGATACCACTCCTGTTTGTGCCGCAGGCGTTCGACACCACGCGCAGACGCTGGTGCCACTCGCCGGAGGGAGTTTCCTCATGGGCACGGATGATGAGGTCGGTTTTCCGCAGGACGGGGAGGGTCCGGTAAGAGAAGTCACCATTGACCCGTTCTCTATCGATCGACATCAGGTTTCCAGCCGATTGTTTGGAGAGTTCGTTCGGGCCACCGGGTACGTCACGGAGGCAGAGCAGTTTGGCTGGTCGTTTGTATTCTCTCTGTTTGTGAAGAAGAAGCATCTGCACAAGGGTATCGCGCGCAAGGTTCCCGGCCTGCAGTGGTGGTACGGGGTCAACGGGGCGTGCTGGTATCAGCCGGAAGGCCCCGGGTCCGGAATCGAGGAGCGGATGGATCACCCGGTGGTGCACGTGAGCTGGGCAGATGCGGTGGCCTACGCGAACTGGGCCGGGAAACGGCTGCCAACCGAGGCAGAGTGGGAGTTCGCTGCGCGGGGAGGGCTGGCTCAGAGGCGCTACGCCTGGGGAGATGAGCTGACTCCCGGCGGCACTCATATGTGCAACATCTGGCAGGGCGAGTTCCCGCGAATCAACACCCATGAGGACGGCTTTACTGGTACCGCGCCGGTTGACGCCTTTCCGCCGAACGGCTACGGACTCTACGGAATGGCGGGCAACGTGTGGGAGTGGTGCGCCGACTGGTGGAGTACCACCTACCACGTGGATGGGCCGCGAGAGAATCCTGCGGGACCGCCGGAGGGCAGCGCGAGGGTGATGCGAGGGGGCAGCTACCTCTGTCACGACAGTTATTGCAACCGGTATCGCGTGGCCGCCCGCACCTCCAATACCCCGGACAGCTCTACGGGCAATCTGGGTTTCAGATGCGTAGCAGAACAGGAGGAACAGTGATCGTCAGAATCATCACGGTTTGTGTGAAGCCCGGCTCGGAGCCGGCATTCGAGCGCGCAACAACGAGCAATCACCGCGAGTCCATGAAGGAGGAGGGCGTTCTCCGGTTCGACGTTCTCAAAGACAACGATGTGCCGGGCACCTACTACCTCTATGAGGCATACACGGATACCGCGGCGACGATCGCCCATAAAGAGACCGAACACTACCACACGTGGAAATCTGCGGTGGGAGATCTTCTGGTCGGCGATCGGACAAGCGTTGCCTGCTCTGTAGTTGCGCCGACCGATCAGACGGCGTGGTAACGCATATTCGACTCAGGAGAGCACGGAGAGTGCCTTCCCGGCGGCGCTGAGACCGGAGAGGACGGCTCCCTCAACGCGCGCCCCGGAAAACGCGTCTCCAGCAAGAATCACCTGCGGAGCGTTACTCAGCTCGATCGCTCCGTGTTTCAATGCGTTCACCGGCTGGCTGAATCGCCACTTCTTCAGCTGCGGCTCGACCGGCTCGAACGGCAGCACTCTCCGGGTTTCGCTTATCAGGCGCGCCAGAAGCTCATCGGAATCGTCTTCATAGTGCTCACGGCTGAACTCCGCGGAGAAATGGACCGTCAGTGCCGGGCCCCGGTCGCTGACGCCCTTTTGCTGGTTGTCCGCAATCCAGTGGATTGCGCTGCTCGGGCGTCTGAGTACCCCTGTTTCCGGAAGCGATACGGCCTGTTCGGTGAAGGTCAGGAGCACCAGACAGGGGTCGTACTCAATGGCCGCAAACGTCCTCTGCTGTTCCTGGTCCAGCTCAATTGCGCCGTTTGCCAGCAGCGCAAGGGTCTGGGGCACCGGCGGGGTGAGAATAACCGATCGGGCGTGAAAGTCCGGGCCCTCAGTGGGTGTGACCCGCACGCCGTCACTTCGCAGTTGCACCGAAAGAGCCTGCACACCGAGTCGAACGTCAATGGACTGCGTTCCTGCAGCAAGGTGTTTGGGGATAGCGCTCATGCCCGGCACGCCGCGGTAGCGGGGGTGGCCGTCGCGCGCCGGCATGTGTTCGGCGGCAGACTCTCCCAGGATGCTTCCGTCTCCGGTGTGTCCGTCGCCAAACCCATCGGTCCAGTGCGTCGCCACTCCTGCTGCAACCCACTCATCCATGATCTGAGCAAACGCCTGCGACCGGACGGTCATGAACTGCGCACCGTGGTCGAAACGACCGCCGCCGTGGCGCCGGGTGGACATTCGACCGCCGGCGCCGCGCCCTTTGTCCAGGACCATAACGTCCCGGCGCTCGCGGGAAAGCTCGCGTGCGGCGGTGAGGCCGGCAAGGCCGGCACCAACAATGAGTATTTCAGCGTCTGTTTTCACACTGCTTACTCTACTGCTATATCAACGCTCGGGCGATACTGCGAAAGGGTTGCCAGAACATCGTGGACCGGGTCACTTGTAAACGCCTTGATAAGCGCCTGATCAACCGGCGTGCCACCGGTCAGAGCGGGCAGGGCCTCTTCATAGACCGCGTAGTCGAACCGAGGCGCCCACTTTCGTGAGCCTAGGCGGGCGGTGATTGAGCAGTTGTCCACCATATAGGCGACACCGCGAGCGTGCATGTACGGATTAAGAGAGTCGACTGCTTCAATGACACTCTCGTTTACTATCTCCGAATAAACATGTCCCTCGCTGCGCAGAAGATCAATCTGGGCCATCATGGTGGCTACGTAGATACCCGCGGTGACCGGATCAACCGGTGGTTCGCCGCTTCTCTGAGCACGCACCTGTTTGCCAACCTTCCACATCTCAGTCTGGTCAATGGTGCTCATGGGAAAGCGCTTCATTCGGTCGCCGGCCATGATAACCGAGCGGATCTCATTCAGCGAGCGAACCTCGTCGTAGATCTCCTGAAGGACCGCGTATGCCGGCTCGTACGAAGCGCTGTAGGCGGCCTCGAACAGCGGGCGGGCATTCGCGTCAAGCATCTCGTAGACGGCGCGGATACCTTTGTGGCTGATGGTGTGGGAAATCGGTCCGGTGGTCACCTCCACTGCATCGGTGAATGCACGCTCCGGTGAGCGTCCCTGGCCAACGAAGTGACGGTAGAGAGCTTCCACCAGACCGTGCACCGCGCCGAGCAGAATGCCTCTCTCGCCGAAAATATCGGAGCGGTACTCCATTTCAAGCGATGTCTTGAACGAGTAGGGGGCCCCTATTGCCACAGCCCAACCGAGTGCGTAGTCGGTGGCCTTTCCGTCTATGTCCTGCTCGACGGCAAAACTCGTGTTTATGCCGGCACCGTTTACCGTCTTTCCCTGCTCGTAGAGTCGGCGGACGCTTGGTCCCATGCCCTTCGGGCAGACACCAATGACGTTGATGGTTTCCGGAAACCAGTCTCCATTGTTCTTGAGCACTCCCAGCATGAACCCGTGACTCAACCCAAGTGTTGCACCCGGCTTCATGGCAGCAAAGACGTCCTGGTAAATGGCTGGAATTGCGGCGTCTGCCACCAGCAGCAGGACCAGATCCGATCGCTTGATGATCCCGAACATCTCGCCGAGCGTGCCATCGGCCTCTGTAAAACCTGCCGCCTCCGCGAGCTTCCAGGAAGAAGAGCCCTGCCTCAGACCAACCGAGACGGTGATGCTCGTGCCTTCCAGACTCTCTCGTAGATTCTGAGCCTGGGCCGGACCCTGTGATCCCCAGCCGATTACTCCAATATGAGAGATGCCGTCGAACGCCTTCGGCAGGAGGTGAAACAGGTCCCGGCCGCCGCGGACAACGAACTCGGTCGTTCCGCCAAGTGATATCTCTTCTTTTTTAAAAACCTTCGTAGTGAAATCGAGTGTCATACGTACCCCTTGTTTGTGAGCGTCCAAGATAGCAGAATCTGCGCGGTTGCGGAAGCACCTCAGTAGTCGCATACTTGTTGGATGCGATCACGAGTCACCGCCGCGCTTCTCTTTGCATTTTTTGCCGCCAGTATTGGTGCTCAGGCACCGCAGCTGCGGGAGTTGGACTGGAGTACCGTTGGTGCCGTTCCCGAGCCGTCTGTTCCCGGCGCCCGTTCTTACCTGCTGGTTGATGTAGAGAGCGCCGTCATTCTTGCCGCACGAGCACCCGACCTCATCATCCCCCCGGCGAGCCTGACAAAGCTCGTCGCCATAGATGTAGCGCTCGCGGCGATCGAGGCAGGCGAAATTTCGCTCTCACAGCGTTTCTCCCCGCCGGAGTCCGCATGGGCGTCGAATCAGCCCAGCGGGTCTTCACTCATGTTCCTGGGACCCGGGCAGGAGCTCACCGTCGAGGAGCTGCTGCTGGGGCTGGTGGTCTCCTCCGGCAACGACGCGGCAGTTGCTCTTGCCTGGCTGCTTGACGGCGGTGTGCCTGCGTTCGTGGAGCGAATGAATGGGCGCGCTTCACAGCTGGGGCTCTCTGATCTGTTCTTTGTGGAACCGAGTGGGCTCAGTTCCTCAAACTTCATCACCGCGAGGAGCTTTGGCAGATTCCTGCTGGCACATCTGCGGCGTTTCCCCTGGGTCACGGAGCGACTCTACGCGGTGAAGGAGTTCACCTATCCGCGACCGGCAAACCAGACCGGAGCGGTACCGCCGGAGGCACAGATCCCGCCGATTACCCAAACAAATCGCAACCTTCTGCTACGCTCCGATCCATCAGTTGATGGATTAAAGACCGGCTTCATAGAGGCGAGTGGCTACAATCTTGCGGTGACTGCGGTGCGTGACGGGCGGCGAGTGCTCGCGATCATCCTGGGTATCGATGCGCCTAACCATACCGTTGGGGGGCAGCTTCGCGCCACCGCCGGCGCCTCGCTGTTAGAGTACGGGTATCGGGAGTTCGACCTTCTCACCGTAGCGCTGCCGAGGCCACGACCCGTGCGGATCTATGGCGGAGCGGTACGCGAGCTGATACCGGAGGTCGCGTCACGGGTGACGCTCTCGGTGCCGCGGGCGGTGCCGGATCTTGAAGGGCAGCGCGAGCAGTTCGATGCGTTGGTGGCTCCGGTGAGCCCCGGCGTTGTGGGGTCGGTTTCCGTTTTCGCCGGTGAGTTGGGGCTGATCAGCGTTCCCATGACGGTGCCCGCCGTCGAACAGGCGGGTCGACTGCGCCGAGCTGCCGACTGGGTCGTCCGCTCGTTGCGGGGTCTGTTCACGGACGAACGGGTTGCCGAAGGAGAGTTGCTTTCGCCGTGACGCCCTACGAGATCCCGGTGAGCGCCTTAATGTACTGCAACCGTTCGTACTTCTGCGGCTCGCGGCTGTTCTTCTGGTTCAGCCTGCCACGGAAGCTCTCTACGCTCTCAAAGCTGTGCTTGCCCATCCAGCTGTCCAGCTCCCGAACCATCTCTCCTATCCGTTCGTGCCCGTGCCTGTAGACGGTCGAGCAGACTTCGATTGCCGTGGATCCGGCGAGGAGCATTTTGACGACATCCTGCCCCGTATATACCGCGGTGGAGGCCGCCAGATCCAACTCCACGTTGCCGGAGAGGATGGTGGTCCAGCGCAGCGGCATATGGATTTCTTCCGGCGCTGAGAACTGGTAGCCGCTTGCCAAGGCCATGTGTCCCACATCTATATCGAGCTGATAGAAGCGATTGAACAGGACCAGGGCATCCGCTCCCGCATCCTCGAGGGCCTGTGCCATGCCGGTCATGCTTGTAAAGTAGGGACCGATCTTGACCGCAACCGGCAGAGATGTCTCTCCCTTCACCGAGCGTACGATCTCCGTGTAGTACTCTTCTATCTCAACTGCCGGCTGCGCCCCACGCGGCATGAGCGCTATGTTGAGCTCAAGAGCGTCAGCTCCGGCGTCCTGCAGCTGTCTCGCATAGGTGACCCACCAACGAGGGGAGGTGCAGTTGACGCTCGCGATGACCGGAATATCAACGGTGGCCTTCGCCTTCCGCACAAGCTCGAGATAGCCGCGCGGCCCGAGCTGCTTGCTCATCTCCGAAATGTACTCGGCCGCTTCCGGGTGGGCGCCCATATCGACCTCATCTCCGGCCTCACCGGTCTCATGGGCAATCTGCTCTTCGAACAGAGATTTGAGTACAACCGCGCCTGCACCGGCGTCAGCGGCTTTTCTTACCCCTTCCGCGGTGCTGGTCAAGTTTGAACTGGCAAGAACGATGGGATTCCTCAGAGAGAGTCCCATATACGTAGTGCTTGTTGGCATGTATACCTACTTCTGTTCGGTGGATGAACAGGGTTCTTTTCTGTAGGTTGGTAGTATACCTGCGGGGTATGGGCCCGGCAAGCAAGAAGGATGCGATGGACGAGCAACAGATAGTAATAATCGGCGCCGGAATAGCGGGGGTCTCGGCGACACGGACGCTTGTCGAGGCGGGGGCGGGTTCCCGCGTGACCCTGATCAACGGAGAGAGCTCACTGCCCTACAAGCGCACCAAGCTGAGCAAACACATTGCCGACGGAATGAACGCGGAATCGTTCATGCTCGAGAGTGCCGATTGGTACGCGCAGAACGGCGTGACACTGAGAGGCGGAGTGACGGTTTCCAAGATAGATCGCGGGGCCAAAGTGATTGAGCTGTCAGATGGTACAACGCTCAGCTATGCAAAACTCATTCTGGCGACCGGTGCCCAGCCGCTCTATCCGCACGCGGTTGGCGAGCAGAGCCCCGACACCTTCCTTCTTGTTCGGTCTCAGGACGACATCCACGCCCTGCGTAAGCAGCTGAAGTCTTCCCGCAAAGTGCTTGTCGTGGGAATGGGGGTGCTTGCCGTAGAGGTTGCCGCACAACTGAAGCAGATGAAGAAGCAGGTCACCTTGGCCGGTGCGACACCGGTTCTTATGCCTCGGCATCTTAATCCGCAGGCAGCGGAGATTCTTGAAGGGCTGCTTCGCTCCCATGACATTCGGCTCTGGTTCCAGGAGGAGGTGCTGAGCATAGAGAAGCGAAAGAAGGGCGGATACTCGGTACATCTGCTGCATGAGAACAGTCGGTTTGATTCGGTCATTTTCTGCATTGGGGTCAAGCCGCGAACCTCACTCGCAGAGGCGGCGGGGCTCGAGGTTGCTCGCGGCATCCGCGTAAACGACCGGCTTCAGACGTCCGACCCCGATATCTATGCCGCCGGCGACTGTGCAGAGCACGCCGACGGCTCCGTTACTGATCTCTGGCACGCAGCGGAGCATCAGGGATCTCTTGCGGCGCAAGAGGCTCTGGGCAGCGGGGTGAACTACGACGGGCTGCTCTTTCGTTTCAAGTGTGAGGTCTTTGACCACTACTTCTTTAGCATCAGCAAGCCGGAGAACGCACTGACAGCAGACAGTCAAGAGTATCAGGACGGCAATCTGTACCAGTGCTTCTATTTTGATGATAATGGACTCTCAGGGGTGATCATGGTAAATGACAAGCCCCGGGCAAAAGAGTATCAGCAGGCGGTCCGCGAGCGCTGGTCACGGACCGAGGTGCTTGAACACTTTGATCGGACGTAAGCGTGTCGGTGCTGCAGGAGGAGTTTTCATGCGTAGCCGCTTTTTCCCTATCGTACTTTATCTGGTGCTCGCGACCGCAGCACCGCTTTTCTCTCAGGACTCCGCCTGTTCGCCGGATGCCTACTGCGTGGGCGTGCTTCGCGGTCCGACCGCTGTTGCGTTTGCGCCGCTGATCGAGGATGCCTCCATGGGCAGGCCGGCGACCCTGTCAGATGGACGTGCCGTTGAGATTGTCGCATTTCCTACACCAAACGAGCTCATTGGCGCGTACGTTTCCGGTCGGGTAGATGCAGCAACCCTTCCAAGCAACGCTGCAGCGATTCTTGCCGGTCGTGGTCTTCCCATTGAGGTGAGCGCAACATTTCTCTGGGGCGTTCTCTACCTGGTCGGTCCGGCAGGTGAGCGTCTCTCCGAGGTAGCCGGAGAGGTAGAGACCATAGGTCGGGGCGCAACACCGGACTTCATTTTCCGTTATATCCTCAGGGAAGAGGGTCTGAGCGAGCGGGTTGTTCCCAGCTATGGATTCGCCCAGGTTGAGCTCTCTCAGCTTCTGATTGCCGGGCGTGAACGCTACGGGGTTCTTCCGGAACCTTTTGTCACACAGGTTCTGCGGCAGAATCCCGCTCTGGGAATTGTAGCCGATCTGCAGCAGCTGTTCCGCCGCCATGCCGGAGTCCCACTCCCGCAGACGGTGCTCGTGGCCCGGCCGCAGCCGTCGGTGAGTGAGGAGCTGGTCGCTATTCTTGCCAAAAGCGTTTCGGAAGTCCTGGACAGTCCGGTCGACGCCGGCACGACGGTGGAGACACTTGGAATCGGGCTTGACGCCGCTACCGTGGTCGAGGCGCTCCCGCGGCTCAATCTCCGGGTTGAATCGGCCGCCGACAGTGAAGCGGCGCTTCGCCGCTACCTTGAGATCCTGTTCTCGTTTGCCCCGGAATCAGTGGGCGGGGCACTTCCTGAGGATTCTTTCTACGGAAGGTGAACCACTCGTGCCTGGCGCGTGGCGTCACGCAGGGGAGAATTCACCCGGTGGGAGCAGAATAAAAAAAGGCTGCCGGTTACCCGGTCAGCCCCTTGGATGGCGCGGATCGCTATTTGATCTCGACGCGCCTGCTGGTCTCCCAGAGACCGTGGATGTTGCAATAGCTGGTTGCGATCAGCATTCCTGCCTCTTTGAAGCGAACGGTCGCCTGTGTCATGGGCTCTGTGTAAACTGCGCCCTCGTTTGCACCTTTGGTGGACTCACCGTGCGCGACAAACTTGTTCACAGAGAGCTGGTGAGCGAACTTCTCGCTGTCGGGCTTGAAGTAAAGCTCAATCCACGCAATGTGGTGCTCAGTGGTGTTTGGATGAGCAATCTCTTTTCCAATGGACGCTGATATAGTGACCGGCTGGTCGGCAGAAACACTCTCGGGTGCTTCGATCACCGGTGCGTGTTTTTCGCTCTTGAAGTCTGCTTCCTGTAATAGTTCGCCAAATTTGGCCATGTTTTTCTCCTCAGACTGATTTCTCGCTATACGAGTCTCGTCATAGTAGCATTCATTCGTTTTCATGTGAAGGCTATTTCATTAACGCGCCCGCGATCACATTAACTTCTTTGCCGTATATTCGATTCCTTAGTATATTCCTCATATAGAAGGAGGCAATATGGCGTTTCAAACACCAGATTTACCATATAGTTACGATGCTCTCGAGCCGCACATTGATGCGAAAACGATGGAGGTGCATCATGACAAGCACCACACCGGCTACACCGGCAAGCTGAATGCAGCAGTCGAAGGTACCGAGTACGAGAGCTGGCCGATCGAAGACCTGCTGAAGAAGCTCAGTGATCTGCCGGCCGGTCTGCAGACATCCGTGCGCAATGCCGGCGGGGGCCACTACAATCACGCATTGTTCTGGCCGTTGCTCTCAGCCTCCGGTGGCGGAGCTCCGGAGGGCGAATTAGGCACGGCGGTTGAAAAGACCTGGAACAGTTTTGCGGGCTTCAAAGAGGAGTTCTCCAAGGTTGCTGCGGCGAGATTCGGAAGTGGTTGGGCGTGGCTGGTTGTGAAAGCGGACGGATCGCTTGCGGTCTACAGCACCGCCAACCAGGACAACCCCCTGTCTGAGGGAGATACGCCCATACTTGGACTGGACGTGTGGGAGCATGCGTACTATCTGAAGTACCAGAACCGGCGCGCCGACTACATTCAGGCGTTCTTCAACCTGATCAACTGGAAGAAGGTTGGCGAACACTACGCGGAAGCTCGATCATAGCAAGATGGGCCGGGGCCGATTGGGCTCCGGACGTTCACCGGCCGGCGTCATTTGACCCGGTCGGCTATCTGCGCGTACTATAAATAGGACCAGAGAGGTCCTATTTATGGTACGAATCTCAAAAGCAACCGAGTACGCGCTCGCGGCAGTCCAGCATCTGGCACTCAGTGGGGCCCCGGCTTCTGCACGTGGGCTGAGTGAGCGTTACCATCTGCCGGCGGGCCTGATGGCCAAAGTTCTCCAGCGAATGGCGTCCGCCGGAATTGTGGCGAGCGTTCAGGGTGCTCACGGCGGATACTCGCTTCGGGTTTCACCGGATGAGCTCTCGTTTCTTCAGCTGTCTGAGGCAGTCGATGGCCCGTATCGCTTTGCCGGCTGTGAGGCCGACGGAACATGTGAGAGCCAGGAGCACTGTTCCGTTTCTGCGACGGTTCACCAGATGGGGGAGAGGGTCACCGAGCTTCTTTCGCACATGACAATAGGTCCGCTTTTGGATCCCAAGGAGGTACATAATGAGCACGACTGATCTGCAGAGTGCTGAACTGGGCGAGCAGGTACGCGTAGACTTTCCCGTTCTCTCACAGAAGATGAATGGAAAGCCGCTCATCTATCTTGACAGTGGTGCCACCTCCCTCAAACCGCAGGCGGTCATAGACTCAGAGATTGCCTATCTCACCACCCTTGGCGCAACCATCCATCGAGGGGTATACGAGTTCAGTCAGCGCGCAACCACTCAGTACGACGAAACCCGCGAGAAGCTCGCCGACTTCATCAATGCAGCGGAGTCAGCGGAGGTAATCTTTACAAAGAGCGCCACCGAGGCGAGCAACATCATCGCCAGATCGTGGGGGGAGACGTACCTGCGGCCCGGCGATGAGATCGTCACGACGGAAGTTGAGCACCACGCAAATATCATCCCATGGCAGGAGGTCTCCCGGCGAACCGGTGCGGTGCTCAGGTTCGTACCCATCGGTCCAGCAGGGGAGATAGAGCTCGAGGCGGTGAAAAGCGTTCTCAGTGACCGAACACGGCTTGTGGCCGTGACCGGGATGTCCAACGTCACCGGCTACATGCCGGACCTGGCTGCAATTGCAGCGGCGGCTCACGAGGTAGGGGCGCTTGTGGTCGCCGACGGCGCGCAGCTTGTCAGCCACCATGCGGTGGATGTACAGGCGCTCGATCTGGATTTCCTCACGTTCAGCGGCCACAAGATGTGTGGACCCACCGGCGTGGGCGTCCTCTACGGTAAGCGCGCGCACCTGGAGGCGATGGAACCGTTTTTGTATGGCGGAGACATGATCGTTCGGGTGAAGCGAGACATCGCTACCTACAAGCCCATTCCGGATAAGTTTGAGCCCGGAACTCCCAACATCTCCGGGGTGATCGCGCTCGGTGCGGCTATTGACTACCTGCAGGGGATAGGGATGGAAGCGATAGCCGCCCACGAGGCCGACCTGGTCGAGTATGCCCTTTCCCGCCTCGCTGAGATCCCTGAGGTGACCGTCTACGGCCCCACCGATGTCCGACGTGGAGGACTGATCAGTTTTAACCTGGGTGATATCCACCCGCATGATGTGGGCACCGTTTTCGACCAGGAAGGTATAGCCGTACGTGCCGGATTCCACTGTGCTCAGCCGTTTATGCGCTACCTGGGCATACACGGCACGGTCCGGGCCAGCTTCTATATCTACAACACCCGTTCAGACATTGATGCACTCGTTACCGCGCTTGGCCGGGTAAAGGAGATCTTTGCGTGAATCTGGGAGACGATCTGTACCAGGAAATAATCCTGGACAATTACAAGAGCACGAAAAACCGCCACCCGCTGGAGAATCCCAGTTTCCGTCAGGAGGGGGTAAATCCTTCATGTGGAGACGATATCGAGCTCTTCATAAAGACCGATGGCGACATTATCACTGATGTCAGCTACGAGGGTATGGGCTGCTCGATCTGCCTGGCCAGTGCGAACATGCTCTGCGAGGCGTTGCGTGGGTCGAGTGTGGCTCAGGCCACCGAGCTGCTGGACCGGGTCAAGGGCATGCTCACCCGAAAGGAAGAGCCCGATTTCCCGGACGGCGCCGAGGATCTGGAATCAATTCAGGGAATTGCGAACTATCCCGTGCGGATAAAGTGTGCGCTGTTGAGCTGGACAACACTCGAGCAAATTCTTGGCCAGATGAAATAGAGAGATGAATGGCCGTTGACAGCGCCCGACAAGCCTGAGTAGGCTAGCCGCAGGAGGAAGTGATGTACAAGGTAGTGTTGCTCCGTCACGGCGAGAGCGTCTGGAACAAAGAAAACAGGTTTACCGGGTGGACCGATGTAGACCTCTCAGAGAAGGGGACCGTAGAGGCGAGAAATTCCGGTGAGCTGATGAAGGCCGGAGGGTTTGTCTTTGACGTAGCCTTCACGAGCGTCCTTAAGCGGGCTATCAGGACGCTTCACATAGCGTTGGACGTGATGGATCAGCACTGGATTCCTGAGGTAAAGAACTGGCGACTCAACGAGCGTCACTACGGTGCTCTGCAAGGTCTCAACAAGGCGGAGACCGCAGCAAAGTTTGGGGATGAGCAGGTGCACATCTGGCGCCGCAGTTACGCCACCCCGCCACCGGAGCTCGAAGTTGACGACGAGCGATACCCCGGCAAGGATCCACGCTATGCAGACCTTGATACAGCAGACGTGCCAAAAACTGAGTGTCTCAAGGATACTGTTGACCGGTTTCTGCCATTCTGGCACTCAGATATCGCTCCCGCAATCGAGAGCGGCAAACGCGTAATTATTGCCGCACACGGCAACAGCCTGCGGGCGCTGGTGAAGTATCTGGACAACATCAGTGATGAAGACATCCCCGGCCTCAATATTCCAACCGGTGTCCCGCTGGTGTACGAACTTGATGATCAGCTAAAACCCATCAAGAACTACTATCTTGGTGATCAGGAAGCAATTGAGGCAGCCGCCAGCGCGGTCGCAAACCAGGGCAAAGCGAAGTAGCAGCCGGCGATCCTTCAGGCAGTGGGCGCGCGCGCCCACGTACCTTAGAGCCCCATCATGAACGTGAAGATCGTGTCCTGCGATCCCGGCAGGTTCTCGTGTCTGAAGTCAGGATAGATCACCATATCCTTGGGCGCAGTAATCGCGTTGTAGGCTGCGAACTGGGTTGACGGCGGGCAGACCGTGTCCATGAGACCGGTCAACATGAGCGTCTGCGCCTGGATACGGTCGCTCAGGTTGTGAACGTCTATATAGCCAAGACGCCTGAAGTACTCATCCTCGTTCTCGTGGGTGGGGTCGAAGTGGCGAAAGAACGTCTGGAGTTCCTCGTACGCGCGCTGTGCGAGATCCATCTCCCAGACTCTTTGGTAGTCTGAGAGAAAGGGATAGACTGGGGCACATCGCTTGATTCGCGGTTCAAGGCTCGCACATGCAAGGGCCAGGCCCCCGCCCTGGGAGCCTCCGGTGGCGCCCACCCGCGACTGGTCCACCTCTTCCATTTCCATGACCATGTGGGCAAGGCGCACGGTATCCAGGAATATCGATCTGTAGAGCAGTTTTTCCTCTCCTTCGAGCAGGCCGCGAACGATATGGCCGTGCCGCGTGTCCCCGCGAACCCCTCCGGTGTCCTCGCTCTCTCCTGCCTGGCCGCGGCAGTCAAGCGCTGCGGTGACGAAGCCGGCACCGGCCCAGCGCAGGTACTCGCTCCAGTCTCCGGCTCGAAAGGAGTAGCCGTGGAAGTGGAGGACCGCCGGCACCGGCCCGGTTCTGCCGACCGGTTTCAGCAGCTTCGCGTGAATACGGGCGCCTCCCACTCCGGTGAAGAAGAGGTCGTAGCACTCCGCCTGGGGTGCGGTAAATGACGAGTGCACAAGCTCAGGATCTGCCGGCGTCGCCTCCAGCTCCTCGAGGGCACGGCTCCAGTAATCCTCCAGATCATCAGGCCTGGGGTTTCGGCCGGTGTACGTCCGCAGCTGTTCAAGGGGCATGTCTACAAGCATGCAGAAGAGTAGCACAGCCGACGATCCTGTTTCAAACAGAACCGCCGGCGGCAAGGATTCGTTTTGGTAGTCGTGCGGTCAGAACTCTGAGCGAGTGGAGATATCCGCCCGCATAAAGAGCTCCATGGTGTAGATGCGACCAGCTTCAAAGAAGAACTCCTGTTCCAGTCTCAGCCCGCCGCTCACGATTGCTATTCGGTGCCAGCCTGGCTCAAGCTCAACGCGTGCCTCACGCCGGAGCCGCCCGTCAACAAAGAAGTCGATAAGGCGCCACGGATCGCGCTCATCACTGTTGAGAAACTCGCTGGGGATCCTGAGGAGCACCACCGCGGTGGGCGGAAGCAGCTGGGCGTTGATGGTCCGGTCTCCACGAATGGTCACCTGCTGCCGGAAACGCTCGTAGCCGCGGGCTTCCACCTCGAACTCGTAGGTCCCCTCACGAAGACGGAGCGTCTGCGGCGTGCGACCTTGATACCTCCCGTCCAGATAGACGGACGCTCCCCGCACGTTGGCCGTGACCCGCACCTCGTAGGTGCGAACGACAGGCGCCGACGGCGGATCATCGTCGTCCCCGAACACCTGGCTCTGGGCGAACAGAGAAGCCGGCAGCAGTGCCAGAAGCAGCGACAGAAGCAGCGCCACCAGTCCTACAGGTCGATACCTACGCATACGCCGCCCCTACTGGTCCTGAGTTCCGAACACGTTGAGTACCTGATACTCTCCAACCACCTGCGGCTCCTCTATCCCCCGGATCTGACTCTGGCTCGTGAGCAACTGAGTGTGAGCGAGGATCTGGTAGGTGTTGCGCTCTGCGGAGGTGGACGTGTTCCGAGCACGGAACACCGGGATCCGAACCAAGGATGCGCCGGTAACATTTGTGTTTTCCGGGATCATGTACGTCCCGACCGCGTTGCTGCCCTGATAGACGGTCACCTGGACATTGTCGGCGTCACTCACTTTGCCGCTGGTAGCCCAGACGTAGACCTCCATGATTCCTACCCATGCGTAGTCATAGCCGGCAGTGAGCCCGTTTTCACTGTTTGCTGTTGTCGTGAACCCGCCAGTGTTGTAGTTGAACGGAATTCCACGGATCTCGATGACCTGGGTGTCACTGTCTGATGCACCCGAATTATAGACTACCGTGTCGCCGCTGAAGCTGTCACTTGTATTGCCGGAGAAGATACGCTCCCGCTGAGAGGTCCCGTCTTTGGGAGTGAACCCGGGATCACCACCCGAAATTGCTGTTTGATCGTACGCCTGGAGAATATTGGTGTACGGAGGGGTCCCCGCGTTATTCGTCGTGTTCCCATCCGACGGTGCTGGAACTGTGACATAGAGATCTAGGTCCTGGCTACCGTCCCAGGTGAGCTCAATGCTCAGGTCTGTGCTGTCGTCCAGCCAGCCGGGAAGGAAGATGAAGATATCACACGCCGCAAAGAGGGCAAGAATGGCAATAGAGAGGGAAATTGGTTTTGCAGTTCGTCTTAGTTTCCGGTTCATATAGTCCTCCGTAGAGATGTACTCTGCCTCTCTAACACTGAAATGGTTGAGAGCTGTTACCAATATAGTGCAGAAACGGGGCGATTCCACGCGCCACGTATGTCGGGAGATGGATGGAGACCGGCTTGTTCACAGCCACCCCCAAGCGTTCCGGTAAGCCGGGAATCTTTTTCTGCTTTTCAGCCGCTGGTGACATCGGTATAGTAGCGGCGGTGGGTAGAGACAGACAGACAGAAAAGCGGGCCATTCTCCTGCTCTGGTCGCCGGACAAGCCGGGGATCGTGGCTGAAGTCTCGCACTTCATTTTTACGTACGGCGGGAACATCATAGATTCCAGCCAGCACAACGACCCGGTCTCACAGACCTTTCTTATGCGAATCGAGTGGGACATCTTGCGGTTCGCGCTGCCTGAGGAGAAGATAGCATCGGCCTTTGAACCGATTGCTCACAAGTTCAGAATGACCTACCGAATTGAGTTCAGCTCTCGCCGGACGCGGATGGCCATCATGGTAAGCCAGTACGATCACTGTCTGTACGACCTGTTACTGCGAAACCGGGAGGGCGAGACTCACGCGGATGTTGCGCTCATAGTGAGTAACCACGACACGCTCGCACCGGTGGCGGAGCTCTTTGAGATACCGTTCGTGCATACCCCTGTTGAGAGGAAGCGAAAGGCGGAGGCCGAGGAGCGCCAGACCGCCCTGCTTGAGGAGCACCGAGTAGACCTTGTGGTGCTTGCTCGCTACATGCAGATACTCAGTCCTGCATTTGTGGCCCGGTTCCCCAACCGTATCATCAATATTCACCACAGCTTCCTGCCGGCCTTCGTGGGCGCCAAGCCCTATCATCAGGCCTACGAACGCGGGGTGAAGATCATTGGGGCTACGAGTCACTACGTCACCGACAGCCTTGATCAGGGACCGATCATTGAGCAGGACGTAGCCAGGGTGACGCATCGGGATTCCATTCACACCATGATCCAGAAGGGGCGAGATCTGGAGAAGCTGGTGCTCTCCCGCGCAGTCAAGCTGCATCTTGAACACAGAGTCATGGCACTTGGCAACAAGACGGTAGTATTCGGGTAGGGCGATGGCGTACGAGACCGAGATGAAAGCGTGGGTGGACAACTGGGATGCCGTTGAAGCACACCTGCGCGAACGTCTTGCGTTTAATCGAGCCTTTCGAAAGGAAGATCGATATTTCGTCTCTCGCCACGCGAAAGCCCAAGGATCTGGCGTTGCTGAGGATGTGCGCGGTCCATCCGGGCCTATGTTCCGCCTGCGTCTGGACGGCGAGCGGGCAGTGGTCACCTTCAAGGCCAAGAGCGTCCGTGAGGATACCGAGTTCAACCAGGAGCAAGAGTTTTATGTAGATGACCCACACGCGTTTGCCGCGTTTGCGCAGCACATCGGATTTCGCCAACAGACGCAGAAGGTCAAACAGGGACTGAGCTTCTCAGACGGCGATCTGCATGTGGAGCTGGTCGAGATTGTTGGACTCGGAAGGTTCCTGGAGGTCGAGTTCGTGCACGAGAACGATGACCCCGATCTCCACGAAGAGGCCGCATCCCGAATCCGGAGCGTGCTTGCGCTTGCAGGAATACCGGACTCTCACATTGAGCCGAAACCGTACAATCAGCTGCTTCGGCAGCGGCGGGAACGCAACGGGCAACGATCCGGGCGCTGAGCCTGTCTCAGCCCTTACTCGCGCAGATCGGCAAGGGCGGCACGATTCAACTGGCGCTGGGTCTGTGCCGCCTGGTCCCACATAAATAGATGTGAGCGGAAGAACTCAGGGTTGGCCGTCACCGGCTCCCGCCGCAGGAGCCGTGTTTTGTGCAGCAACTCATCCTTGAGCCAGTTCAGCTTATCCATCGCACTCTCCAGTTCTCCTAGCTCGACCTCGCCACGCTCCGTATCTCCGGAACGGAACGCCTGCCTCCGCCAGAGGGTGCGGGAGTACTCTGCCATGCCGCATTCGATCACAAAATCTGCCACGCGGACTGACCGTGGTGTGTTTGGGTCACCAAGGATTCGATTTAGCCGTGAGATGATCAGCTCCTCGTCTGCAAAGCTTTGCCTGTTGTACGTTGCCAGGTAGCGGTAGATTCTACCGGCCGCCTCAAGGAACCGCGCCCGGTTGTCGACGCCGTCGTGGGGAGGCGTCAGACGAGGGTCAATCCAGTTCTGATCAAGCCCGTCGGGGTCCCGACGCGCCTGAGCATGACCTATTGGCGGTAGTGGTGACCTACGGTCGAGTCTGTTCCACTCTTCGTTTCTGCCACTGAAGTTCTGGTGCGCCCAGCTGTCGGCGTAGGTGTGAAGCGCTATACCCACGCGGTAGAGGTTTCGGCTCTTCAAAGCACCTTTCAGCATCTGCTTCACCCGATCGGAGTTTGGCTGTACATCCAGACGGTTGTACTCACCGTCACGTCGTTTCGTGGCGCTGCTCGAGCCGGCCGGGTAGAAGTGGAACGGTATCCATACCTCCCACTCCTGTGAGGTGTCCCAGAATCCGAAGTGGTGCGTAATTGCGGTCCTGTAGACTCCACCCTCGTGCTCGACCGTATAGCTCACCAGCGCATTGTCCAGGTACTGTGAGCTGTAGGCGAGAATCTCACAGTCGGAATCCGTGAAGCCGGCCTGTTGTGCGAGATAGTAGATGGTGTAGTAGTGGAACTCGACGTTCATGCTGCTGCCGAAGATACTACGCTTATCCCCCCGTAGTGTCACGCAGCTTGGGGAACCGAAGCACCGGCACTCTTTTCCCGGTAT
>CAZREG010000003.1:0-104692 GCA_964599075.1 uncultured Spirochaetaceae bacterium
AAAACAGCCCGAAAGAACAAGAACAACCGCGCCGGCAACTGCCAGTCGAAAAACCTTCATGACTTCCCCCGGAATCTGACCGCCGGCACAACGCAAAAAAAGCCTGACACCAACGGTGCCAGGCTTATCGCTATTGAGGCGCGGACGCGGATCGCCGTGCCGGTTGGCTGTTACTCCTCATCAACCACCTCGTAGTCAACGTCCTCAGCGTCGGCTGCCGTGCGGCTGCCGGAGCCGTTGGTTGCGCCCGGCTGCTGGAATCCACCAGCTTCGTGGTTGAAGTTGGCCTCCTGGAAGCCTTGGGCACCACCGGCGCCGCCCGCGTTGGGCGCACCCTGGGTCTGGTAGATCTGCTCGCCGAGCTTCTGACTGACCTGGTTCAGCTCCTCTATCCTGCTGGTGATGGTCTGGGCATCACCGGAGTCCAGTACGCTGCGGAGCGCGTCAATCTTCTCCCTGATTGCAGTGCGGTCGCCCTCAGGCACTTTCTCTCCGTGCTCTTCAAGCGCCTTCTCCATCTGGTACGCCAGCTGATCACCCTGGTTTCGGGCCTCAGCTGCCTCGCGCGCCTTCTTGTCGGCCGTGGCGTTCGCCTCCGCGTCCTTCACCATCTTCTCAATGTCCTGCTCGCTCAGCCCCGAGCTTGTCTCTATGCGGATCTTCTGCTCCTTTCCGGTGCCCAGATCCTTGGCGCTGACGTGCACAATGCCGTTTGCATCTATGTCAAACGCTACCTCGATCTGAGGTACGCCACGGGGTGCCGGTGGTAACCCTACAAGCTCAAACCGACCGAGCGTCCGATTCTCCTGAGCCATCTCCCGCTCACCCTGGAGCACGTGGATACCCACGGCCGTCTGGTTGTCCTCAGCCGTGCTGAAGATCTCACTCTTACGAGTGGGAATGGTCGTGTTCCGCTCAATGAGCCGGGTAAACACGCCGCCGAGAGTCTCAATTCCCAGCGAGAGGGGAGTCACGTCCAGGAGTAGAACGTCGTTGACCTCACCACTGAGTACGCCGGCCTGGATGGCTGCTCCGGCTGCAACAACCTCGTCGGGGTTCACGCTGCGGTTCGGATCCTTTCCAAAGAGCTCTTTCACGAGTTTCTGGACCGCTGGAATACGCGTGGATCCACCCACAAGGATGACCTCGTCAATGCCTCCGGCATCAAGCCCGGCATCTTTGAGCGCACTCTTTACCGGCTGGCGGGTGCGCTCTACCAGCTCGGACGTCAGCTGATCAAACTTCGCGCGGGTGAGCGTGTAGTTCATGTGCTTTGGACCGGAGTTGTCCGCGGTGATAAACGGCAGATTGATATCGGTCTGCTGGGAGCTCGAAAGCTCTTTCTTTGCGTTCTCCGCCGCTTCTTTCAATCGCTGCAGCGCCATCCGGTCCTGACTCAGGTCTATGCTGTAGTCATTCTTGAAGCTCTGAACCAGCCAGTCGATGATACGCTGATCGAAGTTGTCACCCCCAAGGTGGGTATCCCCGTTGGTGCTCTTGACCTCATAGACGTCGTCCGCCAGCTCCAGAATGGAGATATCGAACGTACCACCACCAAGGTCGTAGACCGCTACCTTCTGCTCACCACGCTTCTTGCCTGCGCCGTATGCGAGGGCTGCTGCAGTTGGCTCGTTTACAATCCGCTTCACCTCGAGCCCCGCGATCTTTCCCGCATCTTTGGTTGCCTGTCGTTGCGCGTCGTTGAAGTACGCCGGGACGGTGATGACCGCCTCTGTGACGCTCTCGCCAAGATAGTCCTCTGCGGTCTGCTTCATCTTCTGCAGCACTGCTGCGGAGATCTCCGGTGGGGAGTACTGTTTCCCCTCAACCTCTATGCGAACATCTCCACCAGACCCCTTCGCGAGCCGATAGGGAACCATTTCCATCTCACGAGCCACCTCATCGTAGTGACGGCCCATGAAGCGCTTCACCGAGTAGATCGTGTTGTTCGGATTGGTCACCATCTGGTTGCGCGCGGGCTGACCGACAAGTCGCTCGCCCTTGCTTGTGAACGCCACAACACTCGGCGTTGTGCGGCCGCCCTCTGCATTCTGAATAACGACCGGCTCGCCACCTTCCATAACAGCAACGACCGAGTTGGTTGTTCCAAGATCAATTCCAATTGTCTTAGCCATATAATCCTCCAATACATGTTTTTATTCCGGGATGGGCGCGAACGGGGGCAGCAGGTTCAGGCGGCATACACCGTCTGGGTTCACGCCCATGCAGGAACCGCCTCGCTGAGAGGCGTATGACTGCCCGCCGTGGCGTTCCACGGCGGGTCTGTCTGTTCGTTGCGAACCGGCCCAGCGGGTCGGCTTACTCGGCGACCTCGATCTTTCGAGGCTTCACCTCTTCCTTGAGATGAAGCGTCACGTGGAGCACGCCGTGCTCCATGCGAGCTTCCACCTTCTGTCGGTCCACCCGTTGGTCAATGGTATAGACGGCGCGGAAGTCACCGCCGCGACGCTCCCGCAACAGATAGGTAGTCTCACCCTCCATTTCCGATCGGTGACCGTCAATCGTCAGCGTGTCGCCGTCAATGTTGATATCTACCAACTCCCGGTTGACTCCCGGCATCTCGAGCTGCAGTGCTACTGCACCCTCATGCTCTTCAATCCGACAAGCCGGCCGGACCATCTTCTTTGTTCGCTCTGCGACCTGTGTAGACATGGTAATCCTCCTTATTTCACGCTCACGGCAATCTGCCGCGGCTTTGCCTCTTCACGCTTGGGCAGTGTCACGGTAAGCACCCCGTCCTTCATCCGCGCATCAATCTTTGCAGGGTCTACGCCTTGCGGAAGACTGATCGTGCGCTGGAAGCTGCCCGCCCAGGTCTCCTTGCGGTACACCTTGCCCTTGCTCTCCGAGCTCTCATGCTTCTCACCTTTGATGGTGAGTACGTTGTCCGCAACCGAAATATCAAGATCCTTCTTGCTCACACCGGGCAGATCCACATTCACGAGGTACTCGTCCCCGTTCTCAACTACGTCGAGTGATGGAGAAAAGTCGCGCTCGAACAGCCCCTCGTTGGACCAGCCTCGCGCCGGGGAGTCAAACATCTCATCAATGTCTCGCCGGATTCGCTCCAGCTCGCCAACCGGATCCCACATGCCGTTGCGTGTACGTCGTACAATGTTCATATCATTCCTCCTGATGTTCCGGGGTCTGAGCCCCTTGGTCTTTGTATAAGAGATTGCAGGAAGCGTGCCAACTTTCGGGTACAATAGCTAAATATATATCTCGAATAGACTTAGCAGACTCATGCCGAGAAATCGAAAACCCGTGGGCGGTTTATTCGGTGTCGAAACGACGCTGAGATGGAGCGTTGAGTTCTGTTTGGGTCAAAAAGAAACAAATTGACCTTTTTAACCCGATTCGACTGGTTCAAATCGCCTCGATAGTCTTTTTTGCGGTTTTTTATCGCTGGAATGTATCAAAAATACTCATGTGAATCATTTTAGGCCGCCATTTTTTCCGCAATCTCCGTGACACCCGCTTGCCGGAGCTCGGTCCAGTCCATACTCTAGAGGAACAGAGCCACTTCAAGGAGCATCGGATGGCAGATCAGAAGCCACGCGTGGGACTCACCCTTGCGGCAGGCGGCGCAAAGGGCGTTGCCTATATCCCTATCCTCAGAGCGCTCGAAGACCTGGGAGTGGAAATCTCTGCTATCTGCGGCTCGAGCGTAGGCTCTCTCATAGGCGGATGGTACGCCGCCGGTGGAAGCCCTGACGCCATGGAGGCGGTTCTCAACAGGTTTGGTCCCACAACCCTGGGGGAGTTCTTTTCACTCAACTGGGGCGGCGCCGGTCTGATCAGTGGGAAGAGCGTTCGCTCGTTTCTGGAGAAGCATCTGCCGGTGCATAGCTTTGAACAGACGCGGATTCCATTCGTGACCGTTGCGACCGACTACTGGCGTCGTAAACCGCTCGTCTTCCGATCCGGAAGTCTTATAGATGCCATTCAGGCGAGCGCAGCGGTTCCTGGTCTCTTTGAGCCGGTCGTCCTCAACGACACGCTTCTCGTGGATGGCGGGATCGCCAACACGCTTCCGTACGATTACATCCGCGACCAGACGGATTTTATGATCGGTGTCCATGTGAGCAATCGGCTCGAGGAACCGGACACGAGTAAGGTGCCCGGGATGCCGGAGATGCTCATGAACACCTACCGGATTCTCACCGATCGACTCTCTGATCTCGAGCTCAAGAATGACCCGATCGATCTCTATACCCGGCTCGTCCTCCCCGATGTAGAGATCCTTGACTTTCACAAGTACCGGGAGGTGTTCGACCAAGTAGCTCCGGAGATCGAACGGTTCCGCGAGCAGCTCAAGGAGAAGCTGGGCCTCTGAGACGTGTTCCCTGTCACTCGTGCTATACTCAGCAACCATGCAAGTCAGAGATCGATTACGCGCCCTTCGCTCGCAGATGAAAGAGCGGGAGCTCGACGCCTACATCATCCCCAGTTCCGATCCACACATCAGTGAGTACCCGCCGGCCTGCTGGGCCGGTAGGGCCTG
Source organism: uncultured Spirochaetaceae bacterium (assembly GCA_964599075.1). Classification (GTDB taxonomy): domain Bacteria; phylum Spirochaetota; class Spirochaetia; order DSM-27196; family SLST01; genus SLST01. The sequence goes on from CAZREG010000003.1 coordinate 4,526, forward strand.
GTTGAGCGGGTTTCACGGCTCTGCGGGCACGCTTGTCGTCACCACTGAGAAGGCGGGCCTTTGGACAGACTCCCGCTACTTCATTGCGGCGGAACAGGCGCTTGCAGGTTCATCCATAGAGCTGTTCCGTGAAGGCGAACCGCAGGTTCCGTCCTGCAACGCCTGGCTTGCAGATGAGCTGTCCGCCGGCGACCGGCTTGGATTTGACGCGTCCGTTCATTCAGTAGCTTCTGCGCGCTCCCTCTCCTCTGATCTATCCGGCGCAGGGGTGGAAGTGGTCCCCTCAGACGACCTGCTGGATAAGATCTGGACCGATCGTCCCGGCCTTCCCTCCGAGCCGATCTTTGCCCATGAGACTCGATTCTGCGGGAGCAGTCGCGGCGAGAAGCTCAGTCAGCTCCGGCTTGCGATGGACAAGCAGGGCGCTACTCATCACCTTGTCTGTACACTGGATGACATTGCCTGGCTTCTCAACCTCAGAGGCAGTGACGTACCCTACAATCCAGTCTTCATCGCCTATCTGCTTGTCTCTGCGGACGAAGCAGTTCTCTTTGTGGATGAGACGAAACTCCCACCAGAGCTCTCCCAGACGCTTCGAACTGAAGGCGTAACGGTCCAACCGTACGGGACTACCGCCGAACACGTTGGTGCACTGGCTCCGCAGAGCAGTGTGCTTTACTCGCCGGAGCAGACAAACGTCTTTCTTGAGCGGGCCATGCCGGACGAGTGTCGGAGAATTGAGCTTCTCAATCCAAGCAGCTCCCTGAAAGCCAGAAAGTCATCAGTCGAACTGGAGTCGCTCTCCCGGGTTATGGTGCGCGACGGTGTCGCTATGGTGGAACTTCTCAGCTGGCTCTCTCGCTCCCTGGAAAACGGGGATGAGGTTGATGAACTGGGTGCGGAGGAGAAGCTGCGGGAGTTGCGTTCCCGGGGTGAACGCTTCGTGTCGGAGAGCTTTCGAACCATAGCTGCGTACCGTGGCCACGGGGCAATCGTGCACTACGGGGCCACTCGGGAGTCTGCGGCACAGCTGCAACAGGCAGGTCTCTTTCTGCTCGACTCCGGCGGGCAGTACCTGGACGGGACCACCGATATCACCAGGACAGTTGCCCTGGGGCATCCAACGGTGGAGCAACAGCGCGAGTTCACGCTTGTGCTCAAGGCCCATATCTCTCTTGCCACCCTGCGTTTCCCGCCGGGAACCACGGGCGTAGCGATTGACGCAATAGCCCGGCACTGGCTCTGGCGAGAGCGTCTGAACTACGGACACGGTACCGGGCACGGGGTAGGGTTCTTCCTGAATGTTCACGAGGGCCCTCAGCGTATCGCTCAGCGCAGATCTGATGTTCCACTGGAGCCGGGTATGCTCGTCAGCAATGAGCCGGGGCTCTACCGGACTGAGCGATACGGCATTCGAATTGAGAACCTTGTCGTAGTGCGCGAGGATCAGCGTACAGAGTTTGGCACCTTCTTGCGATTCGATACGCTGACTCTCTGTCCCATCGATCGCTCGCTGATTGAGCCGTCACTGCTGACGGATGATGAGCTCGAGTGGGTAAATGGCTACCATCGGGACGTTCGTGACGCACTGCGTGGCGGGCTCTGCACGGAAGCCGCTGAGTGGCTTGACCGTGCGTGTGAGCCCGTAGTCAGATTGTAGTTGGACCATGTTGACGAATTCAGTCAGGTCCAGTTATCCTAACGGTGGGGGAGTACCTATGAGGTGGGAGAACCGTGGAATACGCTGATGTGCAGGCGGAGCTGGCAACAGCCTTTCGCTCCTCTGCACAGGCGCCGCTCGAGGTTCTGACGTCGGTTCTCGAACGGCATCAGACTGATCAGGAGATATACGCAAAGCTCGTGGCAAGTCTCATTAACGTGTCGGTTGCGGAAGAGACGGCCAGGGTGATTTTTCATCGGATGCTGAAGCATCACCAGAAGCTTGTGCGAGAGCTCGGCAGACCGGTTGACTTTCGGGTGTCGGTTATGGACTTCACCGTTCAGCATCCGGAGCTCATCGAGAGTCCGGTTGTGGTGGAACAGGAGACACTGACGCTTTCTCAGCGCCTGGCCGCTATGGATGAGCTGACCGGTCTGTTCAACCGGCGCTTTCTGGATCTTTCCATCAACAAAGAGCTGACCCGTGCTCGCAGGTATGGGCTCTCGTTCAGTGTTCTCTTTATTGATCTTGATGATTTCAAGTCCATCAATGACAGCTATGGTCATGACGTGGGAGACAGAGTACTTGCGACTCTTGGCCGATCGATTACTACACTGTTACGCAGTGAGGACTTCGCCGGTCGCTACGGCGGGGAAGAGTTCGTAGTCCTTCTTCCACAGACAGATTCTGCCGGCGCGGTGCGCTTCGCGGATCGGCTCCAGGATCAACTGACAAAGCTGGACTTTGGGCACTCCTTTGTAACCTCGTTCTCGGGTGGTGTGGCAACCTACCCGGACGCCGGTGAGACGGTCTCAGAGCTCCTTCGGCATGCGGACGCCGCTCTCTACAAGGCCAAGCTCTCCGGAAAACAGACGACTCGTGTCTTCACCGTTGAGAAGCGCCGCGGCAAGCGTCATCCTATCCAGGTACGGGCAGCCTGCCAGTCAGAAGAGCTCGATGTAGGCGAGGTGGAAGTACAGGATGTATCTCGAACAGGTCTTGCGGCACGAGCTCATAGACTGCTCGCACCAGGCGCGCGGGTGCGCTTCCGGTTTTCGGTGACGGATGAAAGCGGTGGTTTTGAGATCGTGGCCCGAGTTGTGTGGAGCAGGAAAATGAATGAGGATGCCTATCAATTTGGAGGCGCCTGGACAAGTGAGGACAGTGAGCTCATCGAGACACTGGTAACCGGTGGATCGCGATGAAAGCTCAGGGATTGATCAGATCCGGTAGATCATCCCAGACGTAGGCGACCCGCTCGACTGTTGTTCCCGCAAGACTCATGGGTGACCGCAGAGTTTCCCTCGCACCCAGATGTTCGTAAAACCGGCGAGCGCTGTTGTCTGCAAGAACCCACACCACCATACCGTTTCGCCCGTTCTCGTGGAGATCCTGCGCTACAGCTCGTGTCAATCCGGAACCGGCTCCCCGACCGTGTGCGCTTGTGAGCACGTAGAGTGCCATGAGTTCTCCGTCCACGTTGAACGCCCTGGTTCGTTCGGCCCCGCCTGCTGCAAATCCAACCACACCGTCGTGGGGCGAATCCGCAACGTAGAGGACATTTGCGTGGCGTTCGAGAACGGATTGCCACTGTGATTTACTTCGCGAGTAACTCAGCGATCTGAGAAAATCCGGGCTGAGGATCTCGTCGTAAGCGACACGCCACATATCAATGTGGATTCGTGCAATCGCCGCCGTATCGTTCTCCTTTGCCCGCCTGATGCTGATCATCTTTTTCAATATACGATATTGAGTTCATCCTGACGCGCATCTACAATGGGGCATGGCAGCTTCGCTTCCCGCGCGAAAGATAGGAATAGTAGGTGGTGGCCAACTCGGCCGGATGATGATGCTTTCGGGTATTCCGCTTGGATTTGAGTTCGGGGTCGTGACTCCCACGTCGAACGATCCGGCCGCCGGTCTTGCCGATCTACACGTTCCCGGAGAGATCACCGGGTTCGAGGCCATAACCGCACTCGCAGCCTGGGCGGATGTTGTCACCGTGGAGATTGAGCATGTCAATCTGGACGCACTCGACCAGATTGAGGCCTCCGGTACACCCGTCCATCCCGGAGCTGAAGTGCTTCGTACCATAAATGATAAGCTGCGTCAGAAGCAGGTGCTTGCAGCAGCCGGACTTCCGGTCCCCCGGCTCTGGGAACAACCGCCGCACTATCCCATAATGGAGAAGTCCCGTTTCGGGGGGTACGACGGGCGTGGGGTTCAGCTGCTCTCCTCCGCCGCTCAGAAGCGTCTGTCCGGGAGCTGTTTCTATGAAGAACTCGTTGAGATTGATCGCGAGCTCGCTGTTCTGGTGTGGCGGAACGTCAACGGCGAACAGGGCACCTACCCGGTCGTTGAGATGGAGTTTGACAACCGGGCACACATCTGTAACCGGGTGCTCTTCCCGGCTCGGGTTGCAAGGAAGGTTGCAGCTGCCGCCGCGGACCTCGCGCTTGCAGCCGCGGCGGCGGTGGAAACGACCGGCATTGTTGCGGTTGAGCTCTTTCTCTCCAGGGGGGGAGATCTTCTGGTGAATGAGCTCGCACCGCGGCCTCACAACTCCGGCCACCTCACAATCGAAGCATTCGAGACAAGCCAGTACGAGCAGCATCTGCGGGCTATCACGGGTCTGTCCTCAGGAAGTGTTCGGGCCCTCAGTCCGGCGGTCATGCAGAACCTGCTTGGGCATCCGGACGCAGATCAGTCGGCCGGTCCTTCCGATCTGTCGAGACTCTTTGCCGCAACCGGCGCGCACCTCCACTGGTACGGAAAGAGTGCTGTCAAACCGTTTCGGAAGATGGGCCACCTCACTGTGACGGCAGAGAGCCTGGAGGAGGCCATCAGCCGTCTGGACAGACTCCATGAAGACGTCTGGATAGGCAGGCCGGTAATGGGAGAGAGAGAATGACACCGTTGATTGCCGTTATCATGGGGAGCGACTCAGACCTTCCGGTCATGAGTGCCGCCTGCGAGACACTCGAGTCTCTCCAGATCCCCTTTGAGACTACGATTGTTTCAGCCCACCGGACACCCGATCGTATGCTAAACTATGCGCGGGAGGCGAGAGGTCGCGGTATTCGTGTTATTGTCGCCGGAGCCGGCGGCGCGGCGCATCTGCCCGGCATGGTCGCTGCCATGACCTGCCTTCCGGTCATTGGTGTCCCGGTTCGGGGAAGCTCGCTCGACGGGCTCGACAGTTTGTTCTCTATAGTGCAGATGCCACGTGGAGTGCCGGTAGCAACGGTTGCAATCAACAACGCGCAGAACGCCGCACTGTTGGCGGCAAGGATTCTAGCTATAGGGGATGACGCGCTGTTCAAACGGCTTGAACAACAGTCAGATGATTCCCGCAGTTCGGTAGTCCGGAAGGCGCAGGCGCTCGAGCGCAAGGGGTGGAGGGAGTTTGTTGACAGTCCGATCGAAAAGTAGAAACAATGGGTAGACGGTATACCCTATGATCTTCGGCGACACTGGTCGATACATCCTGCAGCTCACCGAGCGGTTCTCCTGTCGTATCGCCACGTGTGATTCACTGCTTTCGAGATGTCTGGATAACGGATATGGGGCGGTCCTCGTGGTAGCCGAGCCGGAGCGGGCCGCGTTTGAGACTCTTGTGGCCACAGCCGGATTCCGTACTTCGGATGTACTTTTTGTGACCGCCAATCCGGATGACCAAACATCGATCTCACAGACCCTGAGGGACGCGGTTACCAATCAGAGCCGCGGCACGCCCGGACGGCGCGGTTCGTTACGACCGGTCTGTTCTTTCCTCGATCTGTCACCGTTCATGGCAACAGTAACAAGCGCAGCCGCGGCGGTGGAGCTGGTCGAGTCATTAAGACGAGTCCAGGAGCAGACAGGGGCCATGATGGTCGCATCGGTCTCCGCAGCTGCAATCCCTCGTGGCGCGGACACAGCGTTCTGTTCGGTTCATGATCACTGGGTGTTTGACGGATGTTCGGTACCGGATCTGCTCTCTGGTGAGCGGGCAGCAACCGCGCTCAGCGTGCTTGCGCTTGCGACTCCGCAGGCGCGTCTCGCCCTGCTCCATAACGTTAGAGACGGCTCGAGCGTTGCTTTTCCCGGGTTAGAGCACAGCTATCGTCGGGGCTTTCTCCTGCTCGACCTTGATCTTGACATCCGCTATGCCAGCGGGCAAGTAACCGTGCTGCTTGACCGCAGCCCGTCCGACCTGGTGGATCATGCACTTGCCTCCTGTCTTGACGGTGTAGACCTTGCAACCGTTCGGCGGGAGACGGTTCGGGTCGAGCGGGGAGGGGAATCATCTCCGTTTATAGTCTCCTGGCGCCTGGCGCCCGGGCGGTACGAGCCTCGCGAGGTGACCGTCGACCTGGTTACGCGGGAGAATCGGGTTGTCGGGTATCTGCTCTCCGTCGGCATCAGTGAGACGGTGCGCGGTCCACGCACCGTCTATCGAGACGCCCGGGAAGAGCTGGCACTTGCTGACTTTGTAGGCGATGAGGAGGGAGACACGGTTGAACAGGCGATTAACGCGCTCGAGAGCACGCAGATCACCCGGCGCGAACATGAGGTGCTTCTTCTGATTCTCCAGGGCAAAGCAAACAAGGAGATTGCGCGTCACTTGAGCATTGCAGAGGTGACGGTCAAGAAACATCTCACCAGTGTCTACCGTAAGCTGCGCATCAACAACAGAAGGGAGTTGCTTCAGAGCTTCAGCGTCCCGGTCACGAAAGAACAGGCGAAGAGGTAGAGATGGCCAGTCGAATTTTCATCGTCGAGGATGAGCCGGTGATAGCGGCAAGCATCCGTCGAAGGCTCGAACAGGTTGGCTACGAGATTGCCGGAGCGGCGACCTCCGGCGAGGCCGCGATTCGACAGGTTGATGAGCAGCTCCCGGATCTGGTTCTCATGGACGTGAAGCTCGAAGGCCCCATGGATGGCGTGGATGCGGCGGCAAACATCCAGAGCCGACTCGACATTCCAGTAGTGTTTCTCACTGCATTCGCGGACGAGGCCACCATTCAACGGGCTCGGGAGAAACACCCGTTCGGCTACATTGTGAAGCCGTTCACAGATCGAGAGCTTGCCAGTGCAATCGAGATAGCACTCGAGCGCTCTGCACTCGAGCAGCGGCTTCGCGAGAGCGAGACGCGCTACCGCATGCTCTCCGAAGTGATAGCAGACTATGCGTTCTGTATTCAGCCGTCCCATGACCAGGCGGACGACACGCTCGTCTGGGAAGTCGGGAGCCTGGCTTCCGTTACCGGCGAAGAGACCGGCCCGTTCACCCAACCGTCGGGCATTGCACACTTGCTCCACCCGGATCATCTGCCGCTGCTCGAGCAATACTGGAGTGAGCTGCGAAAAGGAAACGGCGGGCAGATCGAGCTACGGCTGATCAGCGGCACGGGCGAGCGCTGGGCAAAACTGGATGCAAAGCCCGGTAAGCTTGAGTCCGGCGCGCGTGTGATCTACGGAGTCTTTCAGGACATCACTCGGCTTCGCCGGACGCAGGATGAGCTTGCACAGACCCGGTTTGAGTTCTCTCAGATTGTTCAGCGTCTGCGTCAGTCTATCTGGGTGAGCGATGCCGACGGCGTCTGTATCTATGTGAATCAGGCGTTTGTTACGATCAGTGGATATCCATCTGAAGCGCTGATCGGGCAGGAGCGACTGGAAAATCTGCTGCTTGATGGCGCCAAGGTAGAGACCGAACCGTACGAGGCAAGCCTGAAGAGGCGTGACGGTGGGCAGACTCCGGTGCTGGTTACTCCACGCTTCATTGAAGGTGACCGGGGCGCCGAACGCGGGGCCTTCTTCCTGATCGTTGACATCTCGCAGCAGAAACGAACGCAGCGATTACTGGAACGAGGCGCGAGAAAGCTTCAGGGCGTCTTTCACTTGAGTCCGGTTCCGAGCATCCTGATAGATTCTGCGACGAACGCCATTGTTGACGTAAACGACGCGTTTACCCGGGAGCTTGGATACGCGGCCGGGGAGATTGTCGGGACCGGCGGATTTGGTCTGGCCGACTATAGCAACCTGGAAGATCTGAACCATATGATGGCGCTTCTGCGTGAACGCAGCGAGAGCCGCTCAACCATACGGCTGCGTTCGAGCCAGGGTGAGTCCCGAGTCTTCACCGTGGATGTCCGCGACGTGGTTGTTGAAGGTGAAGAGCTGCTTATGCTTCTGCTGGAGGCTCAGCCGCGTTAGTAGCCTCACCGCTCCTGGTGGCAAGCTCATCCCGGTAGCGGTGACCAAACTGTTGCCAGATGACAATGAACAGTGTGGCAAGCAGAGGTCCCACAAGAAAACCAATGATCCCGAGCCAGGCGATTCCTCCGATTGTCGCGAGCAGCGCGAGCGCCGGGTGCAGGCCTGATCGGTCTCCCAGAAGTTTTGGCTTTATCACGTTCTGGGTTGTCGCTACCCCGGCTATTCCCGCAATGATCACGAGTATTCCGGCGACGGCTCTCCCGGCTATCAGGAGTGAGATTCCGGCCGGCACCAGCACAAGATTGGTCCCGATCAACGGTATCATGGAGACCACCACAATGATCAGTCCCCAGAGAAACGGCGAGGGCAACCCGAAAACCGAAAAGAGCACTACACCGAGCGTGCCCTCGATGAGGCCGATGATGATTGTCGAGATGAGGGTTGCAGCCGTCACCCGGCGGGTTTCGCTTGCTATCTGAGCGAGCTCCGCCTTTGGCATGGGCACAATGGTGTAGACATACTCCGACAGACGTCTGCCGTTCGAAAAGAAGAAGAACATAAGAAGCAGGACCAGAAGGAAGTTAACGAGGGTGCTGCCGAGGGTGAACAGGCCGCGCTGGGTCACTGAGAGCAGCACACCGGAAAGAGAGCTCAGCGCCGTGCGTACATCATCACTGAAATCAATCTGCTCCAGGGCTTGCACATAGTCCGAAAGGAACGGCACCGATTCCAGCTCCTCAAGGAAGGTGAATCCGGTGATCCGCTCGGTGATTGCCGGCAGGTTTTCCATCAGCGAGCGGTAGCCTGCAACTGCCTCTGTGTAGACGAGCGTACCAACAATAAAGGTTGGAATGGCGACTCCCACCAGTACCGCCAGAACAATCAGCGCACTCGCGAGCACGGATCTTCCCCCGACTCGCTTACGCAAGCGCTCGAACATCGGGAACAGAACGGAGGTAAAGATCGCCGCGAGGAAGATGTTGATGACAAACGGCCTCATCACCATGTAGAAGCCAAGCGTGAGTGCAACGAGCATAAGGAGGAAGAAGATCTCAATGACCCGTATTCTCGGTTGATCCTGCATATTTGTCCTTCTCTTTGAGAGTCTCTATGGTATAGTAATCCTTCCTGGAGCTGCCGTGACCACAGTACCGTTGCCACTTCCTGCGCGGGCACGCCTGGAAGAAGACTACCAACAGCATGCAGACACCTACGACAAGTTACTCTTTCAACTGCACCGGCGGGTCAAAAAGGCGCTCGAGCAGTGTGGTCTGCGGGCGACCATAAAGCATCGCTTGAAGAGCTTCAACAGCTTCTACAGCAAACTGTTGAAGCTCAGCCGCGCGCGTTCAGATACCCGGACATCTGTTTCCATCACGGACCTGATCGCAGTCCGGGTGGTGTGTCCTTTTATTGAAGACGTGGGTTTCGCCGAGCGCTGCCTTCGCTCCCAGTTTACCGTCACGGAGATCGATCACAAGGGAGCCGAGTTCTCCGTTCGTGAGTTTGGCTACCAGTCGGTCCACTGTCTGCTGAGTGTTCCCAACGATCTGCTGGAGAGCTTTCATCTCTCCGGGCCTTTCCTGGCGGAGGTCCAGATCAGAACCATCCTCCAGGATGCCTGGGCGGAGGTTGAACACGAGCTGGTCTACAAGGCTGAGTTCACACCCTTCGGTGAGACGGTGAAACGCAAGCTTGCGGCTCTAAACGCGAATCTCAGCCTCTCAGACATCACCTTTCAGGAGATACGCGACTATCAGAGCAGCCTCCAGCATGAGTTGCAGAAGCGACGTGAGATGTTCTGGAAGGTGGCGGCCCCCATTGAACAGAGCGTTCAACCGAGCGTGCAAGACAGCACCGGCGTTCATCACGATCTGCCTCCCGCTGAGAGCGCGACGCTCGGCGTCTCACGCGATCTGCTCTCCCAGAACGGAGAGGCACGAACCGGGCCTCGGACTGCAGCACCTTCGGCTGCCGGCAGCCTTGATCACCTGCTTCTTGAGGCGCTTCAGGCCCATAACGCGGGTGATTTCAGCCGGGCGGACGAGGTGTACGGCCGGATCCTGCGCAGCGAGCCGCAGGTCTATGTCCGCGCGATCGTGCTCCTGCACAGGGGTATTGCGCGTCTTGCCGCAGAGCGGTACCAGGACGCACTTGCGGACGTGAATGCGGCTTTAGAGCTCGACCCCGGAAACTGGCGGGGCCTCTTCTACCGGGGTAGTATTCACCGGGTCATGAAGAGCTTCGAGGAGGCTGAGGTCGATTTCACTCGCTGTCTCGATAACGATCCCTATCAGGTGGAGTGTCTGTTGCAGCGCGCGACCCTCTACCTCGACACCGGGAGGCGAGAGGAGGCGCTTGCAGATGCGGAACGGGCGCTCAATGTAGCCCCTGGCGCGGCTGCCCTCGAGCGGCTGAGGGAACGAATTCTTTCCACTTAACACAAAAGCCGCTTGGTCAATCAGGCGCGGCATGAGAGGATAGGGCTCCATGCGACAACGATTCTTTGCCAGCGATAACAGTGCACCGGTTCATCCACAAGTTCTCCAGGCCATGCTCGAGGCGAACGATGGGCATGCAATCTCCTATGGTGACGACGAGTGGACTCGTGAGGCACACCAGGTGCTTCGCAAACAGTTCGGCCGCCGCGCGAGCTGCCGGTTTGTGTATAACGGTACCGGCGCCAACGTTCTGGGCATGCAGGCCGGCATCTCCGGCTACCACGGGATTATCTGTACAGACGTCTCTCATCTGAACACCGACGAGTGTGGCGCCCCTGAGCGCCAGACCGGCGCAAAACTGCTCCCGGTCCCCTCTCGCGACGGGCGTATGGAACCGGAGCAGATCCTGCCACTCCTCGCCGCCCGTGGGGTCGAACACCATAATCAGCCGCGAGTTGTCTCGGTAACGCAGTCCACCGAGCTGGGAACCGTCTATCACCCGGACGTGATTCGCGAAATTGCCCGGCTCTGCCACCGCAACGATCTGCTGCTTCACATGGACGGCGCCCGCATCTCCAATGCCGCAGCTACGCTGGGTCTCGGGCTCAACGAGGCGACCGGAAAGCTGGGTGTGGACATCCTTTCGCTCGGTGGGACAAAGAACGGGATGATGTTTGGTGAGGCAGTTGTCTTTTTTCGGCCGGAGCTTGAGGCGGCGTTTCCCTACATCCGCAAGCAGGGGATGCAACTGGCGAGCAAGATGCGCTACATATCGGCCCAGTTTACGGCGCTGTTTGGTACCACTCTCTGGCACGATCTGGCCTCCCACGCAAATCAGATGGCGCGCCATCTGGAGAGCAGACTCCGAGCGATCAGTGGCATAGAGATCGCTCACCCGGTTGAGGCGAACGCCGTGTTCGCCCGTATTCCGCCGGCCCGGGTTGCTGCAGCGCAGAAGCAGCGCTACTTCTACGTCTGGGAGGCCGGCACCAGTACCGTTCGTCTGATGTGCTCGTTCGACACGACAGAGGAGGATGTTGAGGCACTGGTCGCCGCGCTTGCCTGATGAGGTGACAGAAGTCAGGGGTCCACCTATACTGGAGAAATGCGAGTACTGTTCGCCGGAAGCGCATTCGAACCTCAGAGCTTGTCGTCCCGAGTCGCCGCCCATCTTGGTTCGGTTGGAATCGTCATTGCCGAGACCCCTGAGCTTCTGATCGAGTACGTCACCACCGACGTCTTTGACGCTCTGGTCCTGGATGAGGCTCTCTACTTTCGTACCGATGTTCGCGCGGCGGTCACAGAGAGCGCAACGGTCTCCGTTCTCATCTGCAGCGACGTACCGCCGCAGCCGATTGAGGCGGTCGACGAGTTTGTGATCGCGGCGTCGGACCACGATGCATCTGCAGAGATCGCGGCTCGTCTGTCCCATGCGGTGGAGCGTCAGGCTACCGTTGAACGGTCGCTCCAGCGCAATGAAATTGCATCCGACGCGATCCAGGACATTGTCTACCGTCTGGATACCGCCGGACACTTTACCTATCTGAACCAGTCAGTTTCCCAGCTTGGCTACGATGAATCCGAGCTCATCGGGAAGCACTTCACGGCGCTCCTTGATGAACGGACGGCCTCGCGGGTGAGTCGCGATCAGGTCCTCCCCGCCTATGTGGGCACCTCTTCGCTCAGTGGAGAGACTCCCAAGCTCTTTGATGAACGGCGGCGCGGACCGCGAAGGACGCAGGAGCTTGCGGTGATGCTCAAGCCGGCCCGGGAGCATCTCAACGACACCATTCTGGGCTATGTGACCGCCAGTGGCGACGTTGTGACTCGCTCTGATGGAACCACGCAGGTGGTGGGAACGATCGGGGTCATCCGGAACGCCAGTCGTCAGGAGGAGAGTATAGATCTCCTGCGAAAGCTCTACGCGGTCGCCGACAGTGCCCAGGTTGGTATTCTGGTTACCGATCCCACGCTTCGCGTTCAGTATGCGAACCCATCGTTCTACCGGATGTCCGAGCTCAACCCGGACGATGTCCTGGGACATTCGGTTGGAGACGTTGCGGCGGAGGGATTCACCGCCGAGCTGCAAGACGAGTTGCTCTACGCCTGCTCTGCTGAGATTGTTGTGGATCATGAGTTCAGCGTTTCCGGTCGCGACAACGGCCATATGGATCGTGTCATAACCGGGCGTCCGGTGTACAACGCCCAACGTGAGTGTGAGGGTACCGTGCTCGTTGTACAGCCGGCCAATATCAGAGACGATCTCAATCTTCCCGAGAGTGCTGCAGCCATCGTTGAGCGCGCAGTGAACGCATTCAGACGCGAGAGCGGCGGGATCTCTGAGGTGAGTGTCGAGCTGCCCGACCGGTCGCTCGCGCTGAGCTCTCAGCCGGCAAGCTATCTCTACGCGGCGGTCCGCGATCTCCTGATCCTGGCCTCAGTGGTCACAGACGGTGGTACGGTCACAATCAGTGCCTGGGCCTCCGCAGACGAGGTGCAGCTGAGACTGGTCGGCAGGAAGGGAGAGACAGCCCTTGAGCAGGCTGGTGCGGTATCTGCACGCATGCAGGCAGCGGTCGCGCGTACAGAGATGCTCCGGGCCGAGCTGCGTGAGTTTGGTGGCGACTGGCTGGTCAATAGACGCGAAGGATCAATCGAGTTTCTCCTCTCCATTCCCTCCGGCCACCTGGCCCAGAAGATGAGCCGGAAGCCGAGCGGGAAACCGAAACAATCAGTCTACGACATCCGCCCCTTTCTCAACACTTACTCCGACAATCAGGCGGTCCTGTCGGAGATCCTGCGGCTCTTTGAGGATGAGGCCCCACGGCGAATCTCGTCCATTTCAGAGGCGCTGCCGATTTCCGGCTTTGATACCATTGCCGACGCCGCTCACTCTCTTGCGAACACCTGCGGAACGCTCCAATCCTCCTCTGCAGCGGCTGCGGCTAGAAAGCTGGAAGCCGCCGCGAGAGCTGCGGACGAACACGGATGTCGGCAGGCGTTTACTGCTCTCTCCGGGCTCGTGGAGCATATGCTTGCCGCCGTGCGTGAGGCGCGAGCGAGCTCTGGAGATCAGGGCTTGTAGGGTCTGCGTTCAGGGATTGATGAAGGCTCTTTCCCGGACTGGGCGAACTCCCTGGTCAGAAAGAGGCCACAGTAGCAGTGACCATACTCTTTCTGATCCGGTTTCGCATAGACACATGGACAGATAATGTCCGCGTCTTCGCTTCGTTCGCCGTCACCGTCTCTGCAGGGGCAGAGGAAGTATCCGTAGCGGTTGTAGTTCTTCGCCAGGCCGTCTGCCAGATCATCAACGAACTCCGGGTCGTTGTGAGTCTCCCATCCGTTGTGATGGGCGACGGCCTGAATAAACGCCGCAGCATCCTTCTTTTCTTTGCGTTTGCTGTTCATCTCACGACTCTATTCCCAGGCGGCTCGCCCACTTTTCCTCAATGAAGCCGCTCATCACCTCATCGTCGTCGATCAGGAGGATGGGGAAAACCGGGACGCTCTCGAACTTGCTCTTTAGTTCTTTCTTGACCTCTCGTTTGAGGTCGAAATCGATCTGGTCGAGATAGATGTACTGATAGGTGAATCCATGATCCTTCAGGAAGCTCTGTGCCTTGCGGCAGAACGCACAGGTGGAGAGTGAGAACACCGTGAGCTTATGTGGCTCTTTCTCGCCGGGGACTTTCTCGTAGTCAACCTGATCTATTGCTCGTTCCATACCCTCAGGATAGGGCACATTGCTCGGTGATTCAAGCGGACGCTGAGGCCCTGCTTCACTCACCACCGAGCTTCCGTATGCGTTGCTCCACCGCAGAGAGCTTGCCATTGAGGCTTTCGATCGTGCGCTGGATGCGCATCCGCTCCTTTTCGAGCTGCTCGAGTGGATCTACCGGCTCATCGATCGGGCGGCCTCGCAGCTCGGTTTTTACCGTGTCCGGGCTCTTGCCTGCCTCGAACTGCTGCTGCGCGTGCAGCCGCTTCTTGTCGTTTGGAATGGAGGCGACGGTTGCCATGTTTGCGTAACCAATGGCCGGATTGAGGTCGTACTCCTTGATCCGCATCAGGGTGGTTGCACTCCTTCGGTCCATGCTGAGAATCCGTTCGAGGTAGTCGTCAAAGCGAGCGCCGCGCTTGCGGCAGAGTTCCTCTGCCTCCCGCAACACGGCGCCGAACTGTTTCATGAGCTCTCCGTTGCGGGCAAGGAACTCGTTCTTTATCCGATCCGTCATGCCCATTATCTCCGGGTCCGACTCAAACGGGTTGTTGTAGGCTCCCACCTTCTCGGCCCGTTCGAGCAACCGGTGGAGGATGCTGCGGAACTCCAGTGTGTGGGCCCGGGGTCCTACCGGTACAGGAGACGTGGTGAAGTGAACGTGGTGGGCGAACTCATGGATTGCCGTGTACATAAGTGCGTCGTCAGAGTCGAAGTTGCGATTATGGATAATGATCTCACGACTCTCCGGATGGTAGAGGCCGTTGACCTTCTTGCTTCTCTTTCCGCTGAAGATGAGAAAGAACTCCTCTACGTCATCCTGTATGAGAAGAAGGCGGTCCTTCACCTGATCCTGATTCATGCTCCCGGTATACCACACGAACTCCGGGTTGAGTATGGGATTTCAGAGTGTTGAGCAACAAAGGGCTCTGGCAATGGACGAAATTCTGGTTAGAATAGAGGCAAGAGGGAATGAACCAGCTATGGGTGAGACCGTTGATCTGACGGAGGCGACAGTTCTTCTGAAGAAGCTGCTCAGCGGCAGCTACACTGAACCGCCGGTGGAACAGACCGGGTCCCCGGACCGTCGTGAGTTCTTTGCTGCTCTGAATGCACTTGCCTCCCAGAAATCCGAGTTGATTCGCAGCTACAACGAAGACCTCAAACAGAGCGAAGCCCGCCTCCGGAATATCATAGAGTCCACCCCGGTTGGAATCTGTATCACCGATGAGAATGGATACTTCGAGTACATGAATCCCACTTACTGCCGACTGTACGGCTATCAGCCTGAGGATCTGATTGGCAACCACTTCACCATGATGGTGCCGGAGCACAATCGTGAGACGCTCATTCACCTGCACACGGAGTTCATGGGTCATCGCTATGAGATGCGGGGTGAGTGGGAGGTGGTCCGCGCCGACGGATCACCCATGGCGATCATAGCGGACGCGGCCTACATAATTGACGTGGACGGGCGTCCAAAGAAAGTCACGTTTGTGCTCGATATCAGCGAACGCAAGAAGTCTGAAAAGTTGCTCGAACAGACTGTTGCTCAGTTAAACGAAGAGATCCACCAGCGCGGCGAACTGGAAAAGGTCAAGACACAGGTCGAACGTATTATCCGTCATGATCTTCGCAACCCCTTGAACGGCATTATTGCAGCGGCAGAGATAATGATGGCAGACGAGTTGTCGCCTGAGCACCGTGAGCTCTGTGTCATTATCCGCGAATCAGGACGCAAGCTCGATACCATGCTGTCAAGCAGCATGGACCTTGTGAAGATGGAGGAGGGCAGCTACGTGCTGCGGGCGCAGCCGTTGAATCTTGTGGAGGTTCTCAAAGAGGTCCGGCGTGAAACTGAACCGCTGGCAGCCAGTTCAAACATTGACGTCTCGTACTGGATCAACGAGGAGCAGATGCAGGGCTCCGAGCACCTGCACATGGAAGGAGAGCGCCTCTACCTTGCAGACGCTCTGGCGAACCTTGTCAGGAATGCGATTGAGGCCTCTGATTCCGGTGACGAGGTCCGGGTATCAGTGGCAGAAGGTGACGAGTATCGGGTTGATATTCACAACACCGGGGTGGTTCCGGAGGAGATCCGAGCAGTCTTTTTTGAGCGGTACGCAACCAGCGGAAAAAAGGGAGGCACCGGCCTGGGAACCTACGTTGCGGCACTCATAACCCGCATTCACAACGGCTCGATCGAGTTCACTACCGACGAGGCGACCGGCACAACGGTCTCCCTCACTCTTCCGAAGACACAGAACCCAGCCAGGAGAGAATAGCCGTGGCACTCGCCTCGCTGTGTGTCTCCATCGGGAGACGCACTGCTTGGGCTATGGTCACCAGTCTCGCATCCGGTAGCTGTAATGCCGCCTCCTTGAGCTGCTCCGGATCCACGGTCTTGTCGAACTCTCCGGCCATGAGCAGCACCGGCAGGGTGAACTGTTCCAGCTCAAACGAAACCGTTCCGGCCGTCCGCGCGTAGCGCACGTAGGCATCCGCCATCCCGGGTCGAAGCAGCGGGGCGGCATAGAGATCGATCTCAGAGTCCGAAGGAGGCCTGCCGTAGGCATCTTCGAGAAGCTCGGCAACCCCGTCACGGGTATAAATGCTCTCACGCAGCCATGCGCGAAGCGCCCATCGCACCGGCGGAAACCACATGTGTCGGCTGGAGTTTATCTCTGCAGTCACGCTGGTATTTATCAGAATCAGCCGCTCGGTTCGCTGAGCTCGCTCGCGGGCCATGGTCATGGCTACGTGTCCCCCGGCACCGTGTCCCCCAACTGTCCAGCCCTGCGTTGGAATGAATGCGTTGGTTTCGGTATCAATTCTGTCCAGCAGTGACCAGAGCAGCTCCGCGCGGGCGGAAAAGGTGTGCTCGAACTCCGTGGCTGGTGAGCTGAACCCAAAGGCCGGAAGATCAACTGAGACTACCGCATAGCCGGCGCGCGCAAGCTCCTCGGCGAGCAGCCGATAGGTGGCAGTGGAGCCGCCCTCGTCCGGCAGCAGCAGCAGCTTTCCCGCTGTTTCCTGCCCCGGTTCCCACAACCGGTAGTGGAGACGAACAGAGGACACGCTCATGAAGCGGCTGTCGGGGAAGGGGCGCGTCTCTGGAAACTGTGTCTGAAGTCGGGTCAGCGCTGGATCCGGCGCCGTTGCGCAGGCAGAAAGCAGGACGCCGGCGAGCGCAACCAGCAGGAGTAACGGTCGCTTTGGTGTATGACGGTCTGTGCTCACTCCCAGACCGTATCGTTCTTGCACAGAGTGGTCAATTCGGAACTACATCGGTATGTTCTAAAAAAATCCAGGCAGGGAGACTCCATGATAGAGGTTTCATCGCTTGTAAAAGAGTTCGAACAGAAAAAGACAAAGACGCTGGCCGTCTCCAATGTCAGCTTCCGGGTCGAGCCGGGGAAGATATACGGGCTACTCGGTCCCAATGGTGCCGGCAAAACCACCACGCTACGCTGTATTGCAACGCTCCTCAAGCCAACCTCCGGTTCCATTACTGTCCAGGGAACAGATGTCACCCGAGAGCCGCGAAAGATCCGAGACGCGATTGGCTTTCTTACCGGAGACATGAAACTTTCTGGAAACCTGAGTCCGCGCGAGCTGCTGGTCTTCTTTGGGGATCTCAACCATCTTGATCGCCAGACCACGCAGGAGCGGGTGACCTGGCTCGCCGACTACCTGGACATGAACGAGTTCCTGGACAGACCAGTTGCAAAGCTCTCGACCGGCATGACACAGAAGGCGACCATTGCGGTGAGCCTGATTCATGATCCGGATGTGATCATCTTCGACGAACCGACATCCGGGCTCGACATCCTTGCCGCCAAGACTGTTGTTGACTTCCTGAATGACTCCAGAGAGCGTGGCAAGACGGTTATGCTCTCCACGCACATCATGTCTGAGGCGGAGAAGCTGTGTGACACCATTGGCATTCTCCTCAACGGAGAGCTCGCTGCCGAGGGTAGCAAGGAAGAGCTGATGGACCGTTTTGGCAAGACCAACCTGGAGGAAGTGTTCTTCTCTCTTGCCCAGGAGAAGGGCGTAACGAAGGAGGCTGCACATGCTTAAGGATGCCCGTATCATCTTTCGAAAAGAGATGCGAAACGCATTCAAGGACAAGCGCACCATCTTTTCCAACTACGTGCTGCCGTTCCTGCTCATGCCGGCGCTCTTTCTGGCCATTACGTTCTTCCAGAACATGCTTCAGGAGGAGCGGCAGGAGCAGGTGTACGAGGTGGGGATTGTGAATGCCGAGGGAACTGCCTTCATGCAGATACTGAGTCAGCAGCTTCGCTTCACCGAGCCGGACGCATCGCTCGCGCGACCACAACCGGGAACAGATCCCTCCGAGCTGTCGGGGAATGCGCTCTGGGTCGTCTTTCCCGAAGGGTACCAGCGAGGCGACCAGTCACAGGTCGCGATCTACGCTAACTCCACATCCACCGACCAGAGCTATGCGTCGGAGGTTATCAGACGCGCCCTCCAGACGTACGAACAGCAGATCAGTAACGAGCGTCTCGCGGAGGTGGGACTTTCCCAGGCAGATCTCAACACCATTACCATATCTGCCCGTGATACGGCGCCGGAAGAGTCACAGGGCGCCAACTTCCTGGCCATCTTTCTGCCGTACGTGATCATCATCTACCTCTTTGCCGGCAGCATGTCGATGGGGATCGATACAACCGCCGGGGAGAAGGAGCGCGGAAGCTTGAGCTCTCTGCTGGTAAACCAGGTTTCCCGCTCTTCGATCGCGCTTGGCAAGATCGGTTTCGTGGTGGCCTCTTCTCTGCTCAACAGCATTGCAAGCTTCGCCGGGCTTCTGATTGCCTTCAGCCTCAGCGCGGGACTCTTTGGATCTGGCGCATTTGCCGGCACGATTGCTCTCACCCCGCTGTCGGTGGTGAACCTGCTCCTGGTGCTGCTTACCGGGAGCGGCCTTGCGGCGACACTCTTAGTGCTGCTGGGCAGTTTCGCGGGAAGTCTGAAGGAGGCACAGGGCTACATTGGACCAGTCTATATCCTGGTCATCGTGATCGGGGTGGTGACTATGAACATGGATCCCAGCCAGTCCCTTGGCCTCTATCTGGTACCGGTACTCAACGTGATC
The DNA here is from genome assembly GCA_964599075.1 of uncultured Spirochaetaceae bacterium. Classification (GTDB taxonomy): domain Bacteria; phylum Spirochaetota; class Spirochaetia; order DSM-27196; family SLST01; genus SLST01. Next base: position 23,674 of record CAZREG010000003.1, read on the forward strand.
TTCAGTCTCAAGGCGATCATTCTCAGCCAGGCGACTCTGAGCGCACTGCTCCTGACTCTGGGCTCCAACATCGTCTTCATCTCCGTGCTCACGTATCTCACGAGCCGTCTGTACAACAGTGAGCGAATTTTGGCCAAGAGCTGAAGCAGGGTAAATCACCCCCGTCCTTTCTGCCGATAGGAGAGTAGATGCGTAGCAGATCTTCTCTCCTCCTTACCTTGCTCCTCGTTCTTTCGGGGCCTCTCTCTGCCGTGGAGGAAGGTGCGGATATTCGCGAGCTACTCATGGCAACCGGTGCCATCCTGGAGTGGGATGAGTTCTCACGTACCGGCCTGCTCTGGGGGGCAGAAGAGTCGATCGGGTTCACTCCCGGAGAGTCGATTGCAGTCGCCGATTTTGAGGAGCTCCTCTCAATCCAGCCGGTAGCCTACGAGCAAGGACGGCTGATCGTGCCGGATGAGACGTTTGAGCTCTTTCGCGAGCGGCTCGGGCTTCGGGGAAACGCCGCGCGAATCCGTCCCATAAAGGCGATCGTCATAGACGCAGGCCACGGAGGCGTGGATCCGGGCGCAAACCGATCGATTACCGTGGAGGGGCGGACCGTTCTGGTCAAGGAGAAGGATCTGGCGCTCGACATGGCCATACGGGTCAAGGCGGAGCTCGAGCGACTGCTCGACGGACCGGAAATCCACCTCTCGCGGGATACCGACGTGTTCCTTGAGCTTGGAGAGCGGACGGATTTCGCGAACAGTCTCCGCGAGGAACAGTTGGACAACATCCTGTTCATCTCGCTTCATGTGAATGCCAGCCGCGACCAATGGACCGACGCACGAGGCGTTGAAATCTACTACCTGCCGCCCAGCCAGCGACGCCAGGTGCTTGATGAGGATGCCTCCGGTGAGTTCTCCGCAGATCTGCTCCCGATCCTGAACAGCGTGAAAGAGGACGAGTACACCGTGGAGAGCGTACTCATGGGACAAACCGTACTCTCCACCATTGCCGAGCAACTACCGCAGACGCCTATCACTCGCGGTGTCAACGTGGCCAACTTCTTTGTGGTGAGAGAGGCCCGAATGCCGTCCATTCTTATTGAAACGGGCTTCATCAACAATCGCGAAGAGATAGTGCTGCTCAACAATCCCGAATATCGCCGGCAGATGTCTGCCGCCATTGCTGCCGGCATTGCCCGCTATGTCACTGATTTTGAGTCGATCCGGTAGCCCGCTGCATTGACAAAGCCACCCCTCCAACTACACTCTGAGAGAGACGAAGGAGAAACAATGGCTACATTACGTGTAAAACCCGGTGTTCTGACCGGTAATCAGCTTCAAGAAGTTTTTGAGTACTGCAAGAGCGTTCCCTGCGCCCTGCCGGCCGTCAACGTGGTCGGCAGCAACACCATCAACGCGGCGCTCCAGTCCGCCAGAGAGGCGGGAGCCCCCATCATTATCCAGTTTTCCAACGGTGGAGGACAGTTCAACGCGGGCAAGTTTCTCGACAACACCGATCAGAAGGCTGCGGTAGCCGGGTCGGTGGCGGGAGCGCATCATATTCGACTGCTCGCTGAGCACTACGGTGTTCCGGTCATCCTCCACACCGATCACTGTGCTCGCAAGGTGATCAAATGGGTGGACGGCCTTCTTGATGCCGGGGAAGAGTACTTCAAGGCACATGGCGAACCGCTGTACAGCTCTCACATGCTTGATCTCTCCGAAGAGACGCTGGAAGAGAACCTGGAGACCAGCCTGGCATACCTGGAGCGAATGGCGAAGATCAAGATGACCCTTGAGATCGAGCTTGGAGTGACCGGCGGTGAGGAGGACGGTGTCGACAATTCAGATGTTGACAGCTCTCGGCTCTACACCCAGCCGGAGGAGGTGCTTGCTGCATACGACAAGCTCAACGGCGTGGGCAAGTTCACCGTTGCGGCTGCCTTTGGCAATACACACGGCGTCTATAAGCCGGGGAACGTGAAGCTGCGTCCAGAGATTCTTAGAAACAGTCAGGAGAGAATCAAGGCCGATCGCAAGACCGGCGAGAAGCCGCTTGATCTTGTCTTTCATGGCGGGTCAGGATCTACGGTCGAAGAGATCAAAGAGGCTGTCTCCTACGGCGTGGTGAAGATGAACATTGACACGGATACGCAATGGGCCTTCACAAGTCCGATCAAGGAGTACATGGACAAGTACGACGCCTATCTCCATGCGCAGATTGGAAACCCTGAGGGACCGGACCAGCCCAACAAGAAGCGCATTGATCCGCGGGCCTGGCTTCATGAGGGCGAGAAGGGTATGGTAACCCGGCTCAAGGAAGCGTTCGACAACCTTGGAAGCACCGGGCAGTTCGATTTCAGCTAATCGACCGTCTCTATCATCTCCGTGAAAGAAACACCGGCCGTCGCGGCAAGCGCGACGGCCGCTTTTTTTGCCTGACCGTGCTCTGAAAAGACACCAAAGAACGCCCCACCGCCACCGGCTCCACTCAGCTTTGCACCAAGCGCACCTGCGTCGCGGAGCACAGAGAGCAGCTGTTCGAGCGCGCCGGTGCTCAGCCCGAGCTGACAGAGATGTGCCTGAGCCTCGGTGGCCAGATCGCCGAGCGTCCGGGCGTCGGGGGCTGCGGCTGCCTCTCGTGAAATCTCACCCAGCCTCTTCAGTCGCTCCTCGACCGGTCCCGGCGAGTGTTCGCGCCGCCGGCGGAGACCCGCAATGAGGGCCGCAGTCGACTCTTGCCGGCCGATCGCTCCTACTACCAGCGTGGCTTCCGCCAGCCGGCACGGTGAGCGAATGGGCAGAGTGCCGGGGACCGGCTCGATCAGGCTGGCTCCGGGAAAGATGGAGAGTCCGGTGTCTATGCCGGAGGGGTTCCCGTGGAAGATGTGCTCCAGTTCGTGTGCCGCTGCCCAGAAGCGCTGGAGTCCGTGCCTCTCTGCTCCGGGAAATACCGAACGTATGACGGCGGTACAGAACGCTGCCGAACTCCCGAAGCCCATGCTCATGGGCAGCGGTCCGGCAATACGCTCAAGAACGGGAGGGCGGCGGGCAGCCGGGGGCAGATCCGTGCCATAGTGAGAATCAAGGAGTGCGGGTAGCCGCTGCAGCGCGGTCTGAAGCTGCAAGCGCGCCTGCGACGGCAGGGATGTGAGCAACTTTTGCTCGCGTTCGGTGCCGGCCTCCGGTTCACCGATGGTGACCTCCAGGGTCGCTGCAAGGCGGATGCCGAGCGCCGGGTATCCGTACACTGCAGCATGTTCCCCGAACAACAGAAGCTTGCCGTACCCTACTGCCACACCAGTCCCTCCCTGCTCAAAATGAGTAACTCTGCTTCAGGTGAGGTGGGGATCCTCTCCGACCTGCCGTTGAGAACTCCAACTCCCAGTTCATTGCCGGCTCCCACCGCCTTCCACCACTCAAGAGTCGGCAGCAGATCGGCCGGAGGCGTTATCTGCGCAGACACACCGATTCTGGTTCCAAGCTCCTCGGCCAGCTTCCGATAGCGGGAGAGTGCGACGCATCCCTCCTCCCAGCTTCCTGATTGGAGAATGGCAGCCACGTGCCCGTTTGAGCTGCGAAGGAACTCCTGCGCATCACCGGGGCTCGCGGCCATCCAGGAGGTGAATCGGGCAACCGCCCCGGTTGTTGCAACCGGCGCGGCCCCGGTAAACAGCACCATAGGTGGGAGCCAGTCGAGCCGCACCCGCTCTGCTCTCGGCGTCCGTCCCCCGGTGAACCGGATGATCTCGCCGCAGAGGCTTGCCGCAACATCGTAGCCGCTGCCTCTCCCCCCCTGGGCCCTGCGGTGAACGCGGATGCTCTCCTGGAGCAGCCCCTCGAGTCCACGTCCCGCGGCCCGGTACCAGAGCGCCGTGAGAAGTCCCACCATGACCGCGCTGGAGCCGTATCCCCGCTTGGAGCCGTCAGGACGGTGGAAGCGACTGGTATCTATGCTGAACTCTCCGCCAGGGTCGCCGCAGCTGCTCTTCAGCTGCTCTACACACGCCCCGAGCAGCCCTTGGTCACCGGGCCAGCTGAATGAGGGAAGGTCTGCACCGGAGAACCCCTGCACCCGAAGCGGCCCCCCCGGCGACCAGCTTCCGCTCGCCCGGGTGTTGATGGCCAGTCCAATGCCAACGCCTCCCTCCAGCGTCACCGCGTACTCACCGGCAAGCAGGAGATTGGCCGGGAGCGTTGCAGAGAGTTCGGGGTGAACGGAAGGAGACACGCTCACCCGACACTCCCGGCACCATCAAGGAGCGACGGGGCTCCGCCCACGGGTGTAATGATCAGCTGAGCGTCAGGAACCACACCGGTGATCGTCCGGCAAATCTGCTCAACGTGTGGCGCAGTCGTGAGAACCTTGACCTGCGGTCCCGCGTCCATGGTCTCCCAGGCTGGAACACCCTCTGAGCGCAGTTCCTCAAGGGTGCGCAACAGCGCCACGCTCTCAGGAATCCAGTACAGGAACGGTGGTCTTGCCGTAAACATGGTTGCAAACATGGTGAGGTAGCTTTCCCGCATGATCGGACCCAAATGTTCAAGAGAGCGCGCCTGAACCGCCGCGCATCCCCGCTCGAAGAGCTCTGCGGCGTGGTTGACCCACGCTGAGTAGAGGGGGGAGGTACGCTTGCTTCGCTCCATCCCGGCGCGGGAGCCGACCGGCTTCTTCCCCGCTGAGAGAATCGCGACCACTACTCTGAGCTGTGGCCAGTGATCTGCCGGGAGAAACCGCTGTGCCCACGGCTCTCCGGCCTCCCATCTGGTGAAGCCCCCGTACACCGCACGGCTCGCGCTCCCGGAGCCGGTGCGCGCGAGAGAGCTGAGCTGTTCATCCGACAGCTGAGTCTCCAGCAGAGCGTTTAACGCCAGGGTCAGGGCCGCGAACCCGCTTGAGGAGCTTGCGATACCGGCTGCGGTGGGAAAGTTGTTGCTCGATTGCACGGTGAATGAACCGTTGTAGCCGCTGAGCTTGCGGAACGCGTCAAACAGGGGGACAAACGGCTCCAGAGGTTGGTCCACGCCATCAAGAGTCACGGCGTCTCTCTCAGAGGGAACAACGGTTGTAGAGGTACGAAGGGTTTCAAGACCGATAGCCAGATTGGAGGTAGCGGGGAGGTTTGGGGGACCATCGCTCTTGCCCCAGTACTTTACCAGTGCCAGGCTTGGGGAAGCCTCCGCAGTCGCTTGTGCCTTCACCCGCCGCTGGTCTCCGGCTCACCGGTGCGAACGACCGAGAGGGCGCGCTCGGCCGCCTGTCGGGTGAACTCTCCTTCCGCCTTGAGCGCCGCTACCACGGCAGCCCGTTCCTTCCCTCGTGCCCCGGCAAGCCAGGCGAGTCTCTGGGCGTGCAGGCCCATATGACCGGGCTGAATACCCTCACCCACCAGCGCAAGGATGGCGGCCAGATTCTGGGCAAGCCCGAGTGATGCCGCTATGCAGGCGAGCCGCTGTGCTCCGGGGTTTCCCATCACCGCCCGCGCTGCTCCACTGGTGGGATGAACCTCCGCAGCGCCGCCAACGGTACCGAGCACGATCGGCACGGCAAGACCTGCGTACAGTTGGTCTCCCTCCACCCGGTACACGGAGAGGGGTTTGTAGCGTCCTGACTCGGCTGCGTAGGAATGGGCAGCGGCCTCCAGTGCCCGTGTGTCGTTTCCGGTGGCCAGTGCCAGAGCCGTTATCCCGTTCATGATGCCCTTGTTGTGGGTGACCGCGCGGTGCGGATCGGCTGCGGCGACCGCCGAGGCAAGCTCACACCGTCTGGCCATCTCAGCCCCGCTCCGGCCGGCCCGCTCGAGATAGCGCACCGGCACACGGCACTCCGCCACGGTGAGGCGCTCAACTGCGCTGTTGGAGAGAATTGCCATGAGGCACTGCCCTCCGGTCAGCCGCTCGGCTACCGGCCGGACGCGCTCCATGGCGGTGTTCACCAGGTTGGCCCCCATGGCGTCGCGGACGTCAATCAGGAACTCGATCCGCACGCTCTCTGATTCCGGCAGCCACTCTACGTCCAGCTCGACCAGCCCACCACCGCGAGCCGCCATTCGTTGGAGAACCGGGGCCGCTTCGGCGGCCAGCTCACTGCGCCGGGCCCGCAGGAGCTCCGCTGAATCCGCGCCCGCACCCTGCAGGTATATCTGTCCTCTGGTAACGGTCTTTCCCGGGCGAGTCGTGAATCCACCTCCACGGCTGACTATGCTCGCCCCATAGCCGGCGGCCGCTATGACCGAGGGCTCCTCCGTTGCCATGGGAATATCAAGCTGCTCGTCATCAATCAGGAAACCGGTAGCAATCCCCAACGGCAGACTCAGGTACCCCACGGCGGACTCCACCATGACGTCTGCGAGCTCAATCATCTCCGGGTCGGAACCAAAGCTCCGATCACCGGAGAGTTTGATCAGTTGGGTGACCTCAGCGCGTCTGGTAGCCAGATCGCCTCTGCGGAACCTACGAGAGAGGGCCACGGCCGACCGCTCCTTCGCGCGCCTGGATGAGCTGTGTCACAGTGGATGAGAAGGTCTCGGTTCGCAGCATAGGTGCGTCGCGAAGCGCCTCAAGCGTGGCCGAACCGGTGAGCACCATTGCGGTGCGGAGCACCCGGCCGAACCGCTGTGCAAGTGCTACCCCCGCATCCACTCCTCCGCTCTGAACGGCTCTGACAAACGGCAGCGCCATCCCAACGCTGTGCGCCCCAAGGGCCACGCACTTGGCCAGGTCCATGCCGGTGCGAAGCCCGCCTGAGGCGAGCACTTTCCCACGCAGGTGCGAGAGGGTGGCAAGCAACGGTCCGGTCGGGGTTCCCCAGTCAGAGAACTCCCGGGCAACAAGCTCATCCTCCCCGTGGAGGCGGTAGCGCTCAACGGTGATCCAGTTCGTCCCGCCGCTTCCGGCTATGTCCACATAGAAGGCGCCTGCAGCAAGCAGCTGTTCCGCCTCCCATGGCGCAATGCCGCAACCGGTTTCCTTTACCAGCACCGGAACGGGAGACTCACTGCAGAGCCTGCGCACCCCCTCGAGTACTCCGCGGAATCCCCGGTCTCCCTCAGGCTGCGCGAGCTCCTGGCCCGGGTTGAGGTGCACGGCAACGCCGTCTACACCGAGCTCCTGAAGCAGTTCGATGAGCGGCCGATTGTCCGCGTCAATGAGCTGGACTCCCCCAATGTTTGCAAACACCGGCACATCCGGGGCGTACGTTTTCAGGCGGAAGTGATCAATCACCTCAGGCTTGCGGAACAGGATGCGGATAGAGCCCATGCCCACCGGGATTCCAGTTCTCTGTGCCACCTCAGCGAGTTGCTTGTTGACCCGGTAACTCTCAGTGCTCCCCCCGGTCATGGAGCTGATGAACAGGGGCATCGAGACGCCGGTCCCGAGAAACTCTGTCTGAATGCGGACCTCGCGCTCGTCAATCTCAGGGAGTGCCCGGTGGACGAAGTGAAGACCGGCAAGGCCGGTCGTTCCCCCCTCCACGTCGTAGGTGTCGGGTTGGGAGCAGATCTCGAGGTGCTGCGCCTTTCGATCGCCTATAGAGTGCCCGTCGCTCATGATCCGGCGAAGAAGGAGTACTGACGATAACCGTCATCACGAATACCGGAGAGGTAGAACCGGTGCGACGGAATGGAGGCTGCGGTGAGAAGCGACTCAAGGGTCCCATTCTGGTGTGGTGCCCTGAGCCAGGTCTCGTACTGTTCAACACTTGCGTCATACTGGTGCGCGTAGATCGCGTCCAGATCCCAGCTCGCGATGACCTGCGGCGCCTGCGGTGCGACCCTGCCACTGATCACTACCATGGTGTTTCCTGAACCGTATGAAGCCATCAGGAACGACTTGCCCACAATCTCGTTGCCATACTTCTCATAGCGCTCTCGAAGCAGGAACGCCATTGCAAGGAACGTGCTTGCGGTATAGAGATTACCAACTTTTCTATTCGGTTCCAGGCTCATCTCAAAACCGGTAGATGCGACGAACTGGTCCAGGTCATCCTGATGCATGCCGGTGTGGTGGCTGACCAGACGGTGGAACGCGGTGAGCGCCATGAGCTTGAACGGCACGTGAAAGAAAAACATGTCCGTGCCGCGAATGACCTCTTCCGGGGCCGCACCACGGCGGTCACAGTGATCCTGAAACGCAACGTCGAGCGCCTCGTTGTAGCACTGCATGGAGTAGGTACCCTTCACCTTTGCGGTTACTGAACCGTTTGGACGGAAGAAGTCGTCCACGTCGCGGGAGCAGAAGCCGGGAGTGCTCATATCCAGTTCGAGCAGACGGGGATTCTGCTCTACAAGCAGGCTGACCGACCCCGCGCCTTGTGTGATCTCTGCGGTCGACGGAGCGTCGTATCGTGCAATGTCAGAGCTCACCACAAGCCCGGACTCGTTTCGCGGTGCAATAGAGAGCATACCCGCAATGCTCATCATGGCGATAGTGCCGCCGGCGCAGGCGTGCTGTGCCTGAAAGGTGAGAAGCCTCTCCGGTACCTGGAGTCCACTTCTCTGGAGCATGCCCTCCAGGTAGGCCGCCATCGGTTTGGACTGATCAACGGTGGTCTCTGTGCCGGCCCCTATATAGCGCAGTCGCTTCGTGGCCTCGGGGTTGCGGTCCAACAGCTCGTAGGCAGACTGGCCGGCAATCGTGGCACTGTCCTCCCACGGCTCCGGGAATCGAATGGCCTCCTGTCCGGTCTTCTCCACTGCCCTCCGCAGCCGCCGCTCGAGCGCCGGCTGCTGACGCACCCTGTAGTCAATCAGGGCGTCAAGTGCCATTCGCGGCGACGGCACGAAGATCTGAAGGTCGCTGATTCCTACCGGCTTCTGTTCCATCACTAGTGCTGCCTTTCTACTCAAGAATATGGAGTGCGTCTAATATACGGGTCGCTCTTTTGGGCGGCAAACAAAATCTTGACGTACCGGCAATAGATTTGAACACTCAAATAGCTTTACTCAATGAAAGAGCTCTCCTTTTGGCGCTATGCCGCTATTTACCCGGCATTTCCTGTCTCACTACCTTGAACAGGTGCACTACAAGCTGCTGCTCTCCGGCGGCGTTGACAGTTCCACCGCGCTAGCGGAGCTTGCCTCGGCGGGCCACGACGTCTCGGCCTACTACTTGAAAGTATGGCTGGAGGATGAGCTCAGCTATCTTGGGGCCTGCCCCTGGGAGGCTGATCTGGAGTACGCCCGGGCAGTCTGCTCGCAGTACCATGTTCCGCTGACCGTTGTCCCCCTCCAGCTCCAGTACCATGAGGCAGTGGTCTCCTACACGCTTTCCGAGCTCAAGCGCGGTCGAACACCCAGTCCGGATATCTTTTGTAATGAGCGGATCAAGTTCGGGGCCTTTCTCGACTACCTGCTCTCATCCGGGCAGCTGGGAGCGGATGATCGGATTGCCTCCGGGCACTACGCCCGGATAGACCGGTCTGACGGGCAGGTGCTGTTGAAGCGCTCGCCCGACCAGGTGAAAGACCAGACCTACTTTCTCTCCCATCTCTCCCGGCAGCAGCTTGCCAGGCTGGAGTTCCCCATTGGCGCGTGGACGAAAGCAGAATTGCGGCGACGGGCCGCTGAGCTGGACATCCCGGCGCGTGACCGAAAAGATAGTCAGGGTATCTGTTTTCTGGGAAAGATCCGATACCCGGAGTTTGTCCGACACTACCTTGGTGAGAAGCCGGGAGAGATAGTTGAGCTTGAAAGCGGCCGGCGCCTGGGCGATCACCGTGGCTACTGGTTCCACACCATCGGTCAGCGCCAGGGATTGGGATTGAGCGGCGGACCGTGGTACGTGGTCAAGAAAGAGATGGAAACGAATACTATCTTTGTCTCTCACGCTGAGCATATCGACCGGCAGGGACGACGCGCACTGTTGCTCAGTGATCTGCACTGGACCGGCACGCCGACGGCCCTGAAGCGCGTCCAGGTCAAGCTGCGTCACGGCCCGGCGATGCACCCGGCCCGGCTGAGCTGGACCGGTGAGGACGAGATGTCCGTAGAGCTTGACGAGCCTGATCGCGGTATAGCTCCGGGTCAGTTTGTTGTGCTGTATGATGGGGAGGTCTGTCTGGGGGCCGGCTCGATCAAGGGGGAGTGATGCACATCCTGGTGCTCGAAGATGATGAGAAGATCTCTCAGTTCGTGGTTCGTGGACTCAAGGAGGCCGGATACGCGGTTGACAGCTTTGAGCGGGCAGAGCATGCGTTGCCCCGGCTTGCCGACGGAGCCTACGACGCGGCCGTTGTGGATGTAATGCTTCCCGGCATGGATGGGCTGGAGATGATTGAACAGCTGCGGGGTCGGGGCGTTGATACTCCAATCCTGGTTCTCAGCGCCAAGCGCTCGGTCGACGATCGGGTCAGTGGATTCACCCGTGGCGGTGACGACTACCTCACCAAGCCGTTTTCATTCTCAGAGCTTCTGGTGCGCATCCAGGCGCTCATCCGGCGCAGCTCTCAGAGCTCCGGTCCTACCACTCTCTCTGCCGCCGGATTGGAGATGGATCTTCTCGCCCGGACCGTTCGTCGGGAAGATGCAGAGATCGATCTGCAACCCCGAGAGTTTGCCCTGCTTGAGTACCTCCTTCGAAATCCGGATCGCGTTCTCTCAAAGACCATGATCATGGAACACGTGTGGGACTATGACTTTGATCCACAGACCAACGTTGTAGATGTGCTGGTGTCCCGCCTGCGCGGCAAGGTGGACAAAGACTTTGACCGGAAGCTCATCCACACGGTGCGAGGAGTAGGGTATGTCCTACGAACCAGCTAAGGGGAGTTCCTGGCGAGTACTTGGTCGGGTCGATATCAGACTCACGCTCTGGTTCACGCTGATCTTTCTCCTGGCCTCCCTGCTGCTGTTCGGGCTCACCTTCATCAACCTCTATCAGACACTGCGGGATCAGGAACGGCGTGAGCTGCAGAACCGTGCGCTGGGGTACATGCTCCAGTACCGTCGCCACGCGAGCGCGGAGGCGGGGCTCACCTATCTGCTGAATGAGATCAGCAGCGATATCCAGACGCCCTCCGGTCGGCCGTTCTTCGCACGGGTGACAACCCATGACAATCAGCTCCTCTTTCAGGTCATTCCTGAGCTCGACTGGCAGACAGTGGATCTGAGCGTACTGCGAACGGCTGACGAACCCCACCACGAGGGCTTCCTGATTATAGAGGCGGAGCAGTTCGACTACCAGGTGGAGGTGCTTGGAGTCTCGCTCAGTGACAACTTTGTGCTCCAGCTTGGCGCGGCAACGGACAATCGTTCGCGCGTGCTTGCTGTATTTCAGCGCAGCTTTCTGCTCACCTTCCTGGCGATGCTCGGCTTCAGCGCCATTGGTGGCCTCTTCTTCGCCTCACGGACACTGCGTCCGATCGGGTCGCTCAATTCCGCCATCAAATCGATCGTAGAGACCGGTGAGCTTCACCGTCGTATTCCCACATCTGAGACCCGGGACGACCTGGACGACATGACCCACTCGTTTAACGACATGCTCGATCGCATTGAGACGCTTGTCACCAGTCTGCGCGACGCGCTCGACGCGGTCGCCCACGATCTGCGGACACCGTTGACCAGGCTGCGTAACACGGCCGAGAGGGCGATCCTGCATGAGACTGAGCCTGACCGGTACCGCGAGGCACTCTCGGACGCAATGGAGGAGTCCGAGCGCATACTGGGCATGCTGAACAGCATGATGGATATCTCGGAGGCGGAGAGTGGCGCGATGAACCTGCACCGGGAGGCTGTGGACCTTGCTGAGGTTGCCCGGGAGGTGGCTGACGTCTACTCGATCGTTGCGGAGGAGTCCCGTATGCAGATCACGGTGGAGGGCAACGGCCCGGTGACCGTTCTGGCGGACCCGGCACGAATCCGTCAGGTGATCGGCAATCTCTACGACAACGCACTGAAGTACGGGGATGAGGGCAGCACCGTGACGGTCTTATGCACAAACCGATCGGCAGCTCTCAACGGGGAGTCCGCCGGCGTGCTGCAGGTCACCAATGCGGGGCCGGGCATAGCGCAGGATGATCTGGGCCACGTCTGGACCCGGCTCTACCGGGGTAGCCGGCATGGCTCACGTCGGGACGGTCTGGGACTTGGCCTGGCCATGGTGCGCGCCATTGTCCAGGCACACGGTGGGCAGGCCACCGTTGAGAGCACCCCCGGAGAGACCACAACCTTCACCGTACACCTTCCGTCAACCATTACAAATCTGTAACCGTCCGGCAACCATTCAGCAATAGTCTCACCGTATACTCTCCATTGTCAGGAACCAGAGATGATAGCGGAAATGAAGCCAGGAAAAACGAGCGTACGACACAGAGACAGACAAATCGCATTTGTGATTGCGATGGTCGTTCTGGCTGGGTTCGCCCTGGGCCCGACCGCAGTAGCGGTACAGGCTCAGAGCTCTGCAGCGCCTTCCACCAATCCCACCTTGCCTGAAACCCCCGCAAGTGAGGAGGTGCTGTGGGCCTACCAGAACGCCTTTCGCAATGCGGCCCAGATGGCCCTGCCGGTTGTCGTACGGATAGATATTGCTGAGGTCGTCACCCGGACACAGCGATCGTTTGCGAATCCGTTCAGTTTCTTCTTCGGGCGCGAGCGTGAAGCGCCGGAGGAGCAGACCCGCGAGTTCACCCGAACCGGGCTTGGCTCCGGAGTTATCGTGCGGCGGATCGGCTCTAAGGTGTACGTTCTCACGAACGATCACGTAGTGGGTGACGCGGATGAGATCACTCTGACTCTGAATGACGGACGGAGATTTGACGCGGTCCTCCTGGGAACCGACAGCAGACGTGACCTGGCGGTTGTCGTGTTCGAGACGGGGGAAGAGGTACCGTTAGCCACACTCGGTGACAGCAGTAACGTGGCGATCGGGGACTGGGCGTTCGCTATTGGAAACCCGCTCGGTTTTGAGAGCACCGTTACCTCCGGGATTATCAGTGCCGTCGGTCGCAGACCGGAGGGCGCCGGTCAGCAGATCTCCCCGCTGACTGACTACCTCCAGACTGATGCGGCAATCAACCAGGGGAACTCCGGTGGGGCGCTCGTCAACCTGGCCGGAGAGGTGATAGGAATCAATACCTGGATCGCGAGCCGGTCCGGAGGCAACATCGGTCTTGGATTTGCTATCCCGATCAACAATGCACGGGAAGCGATGGAAGAGCTGATCACTCTTGGTCGCGTGCAGGACGGATGGCTGGGAATTCGAGCTGGAAGCGCGCTTGATGGATCCATGGTGGCCAGTCTGGAGCTTTCCAACGACGCCGGCGTTCTGGTGGCAAGCACCTATCGCGGATCCCCGGCGTCAGACGCCGGGTTGCTGCCCGGGGACGTGATTGTCCGGATTGACGATCGGCCGATAAGCCGGTTCGAAGATCTGGTCAACATAGTAGGCAATATCTCCCCCGGTGAGTTTGCCACGTTTCGCATTGAGCGGGATGGTCGATCCATTACCCGTCAGATTCAGATTGGCGTGCGAGATGAAGAGAGCATCCGCGCGCTCGAACCGTGGCCGGGCTTTATTGTCATGCCACTGACAGATGACCTTCGCACCGGTCTTGGGCTGAGGAATGAGCCTGGTCAGATTGTAGTGGGGGATATAGAGCCGCTGAGCCCCGCTGCCCGGGCGGGCCTGCGACGGGGTGACGTGATTCGAGCGGTTAACTCGACAGAGATTCTGAATGTGTCCGAGTTTTATCGGGCGCTCAACAGGCAGGCCGATGGGGAGTTCGCGTTTCGCATATCCCGCATGGGGCGCGAACTCCTTATCGGACTTGTCCGATAAGAATACTCCTCTCCTTCTTGGCAGTCCCGCGGTCGTTGGCCCGGGGCTGCCTTTTTTGTACCTTCGACCGCGCATGGTGGAAACGAGGACGCTCCCTCAGACAGAACGGACGGCTCCGGTGCTCTCCCCGCAGGATCATGCGCCCGGCAGCCGGCCGCTCGCCCCGCCGGTGAGTATTGCTCCTATGATGGAGAAGACCGATCGGCACTACCGCTACCTTATGCGCCTGATCACCCGACGGACGTTGCTCTACACGGAGATGATTACCTCAGGAGCAATAGTACATGGGGACCGTGACTACCTGCTGAGCTTTGAGCCGGTCGAGCATCCAATTGCCTTGCAGCTTGGCGGTGACGATCCGCAGGAGCTGGCGGCAGCGATCCGGATTGCGGAAGGTTACGGCTACGACGAGTACAATCTGAACGTTGGATGTCCGAGCGACCGCGTGCAGAACGCCAACTTTGGCGCCTGCCTTATGGCGGATCCCGGACGCGTACGGGAGCTTGTTGCGGCTATGCGTGAGGCGACTGCGCAGCCGGTGACCGTGAAGCATCGGATTGGAATAGACGGCCGGGAGAGCTACGCGGAGCTTCGGGAGTTCGTAGAGACGGTTGAGCAGGCTCGGCCGGCACGCTTCACCGTACATGCGCGTATTGCCGTCCTCACCGGCCTCTCACCCAAGGAAAACCGCACCGTTCCCCCGCTTCGCTACCAGGACGTATACCGGCTCAAGCAGGAGCTACCTGATCTGCAGGTTGAGATCAATGGCCATATCAAGAGCGTGGAAGAGATCCATCGCCACCTCGCCAGGCTTGATGCGGTGATGGTGGGCAGGGCTGCGTACGACGAGCCGTGGTTCTTTCATCGCGTAGACCCTGAGTTCTTTGGAGCTGCACCACCTACGCGGAACCGCGGAGAGGTGATCGACCGCATGATTCCCTACATTGAGCGCTGGGCGGCCAACGGCTGGCCGGAGCGGTCAATTCTTCGGCACATGCTCGGGCTGTTCACCGGCACTCCGGGGACCCGGCGTTACAAGCAGGCGCTGAGCGGGCCGCTGACCCCAGGTCAGGGTGTGGCGGCACTGAAGGAGGCTGCCGCTGCTATACCCGACGCCGTTCTCCGGGAGGGGGCCTGGTGAGCGATCGGCAGGAGAGCTGTCCGCAGGCGCTTCTCTCACCGCTGTCGCCTCACCGTGTGCTCGACGTGGGCTGTGGAGACGGAAGCTTCACCCGCACGCTTGCAGCGCTCCTGCGCTCTGCCCACGAGATCCTTGGGATAGATCCAGACAAGGACAGCATCGACGAGGCCCGTACGCTTACGGGGGACCCGCGTGTCCGCTATCGCGTTCTCGCCGACCATGAGCTGACCAGGGCAAGCGGTCGGTACAATCTAGTTTCAATCTCCAACACGCTCCATCACCTGACTCAGCCGGTCCTCTCCATCCGCAGAGTGCAGACGTTTCTCGCGCCCGGAGGCCTTCTGCTGGTGCGGGAAATGGTCAGCGATGGGCTTACTGAGGCGGAGGTGAACAGCAGGGAGATCCATCACGTAAAGGCGGAGGTCGACCGGGCGTGCGGGAGGGTGCATGATCCGACCTATACGCGGGAGCAGATCAGGCGGATTGTCCACGAAGGCGCTGCCGGCTGGAAGATTCTTGCCTCGTGCGAAGAGCACTCCACCCCGGTTCCCGACACCGGTGCGCTCGACTACGTTCGCGGCTACCTGTCCCATCTCAGCGACCAGCGGTTGATTGAACTCTCCGGGAGACGACTGGATGAAGTTGGAGCCGCTATTGCCCGGGTGGGGATTGCTCAGCCTCCTCGTCTGCTGGTGCTTCTGGCTGCCCCTGATAAATCGATCTCATGATCTGTATCAGGCTGAGCACCACAAAGAGCGTGAGCAACATGACGGCCAATAACTGCAGGCGAAGCGTAACGGCAACTGCTGAAAGGGAGAAAAGTGCCGTGAGAATGCCCACCACCAGCAGATGGAACAGGTGAGTGATCCAGACCGCCCGCTGCGCAGCCGGCGAACTTCCAACGGGAAAGCGGCGTACCAGACGGTCCAGGTCAACGGTTGCCACCAGCGTTAGCGCTCCGGTAATGGAGAGCCAGAGCAAACTCTCACGAAAGCCCCAGACCAGCAGCAAGCCCAGTACCAGATAGAGCGGTGCGACTACCTGGTCACTTCGCGCGGGGAACGTACGCCAGAGCGTGATGCCCGCCGCCGGTACCATTGCGGCTATCGCTACACCAACCCAGTTGCCGACCACTCCCTGGTGCACTCCGGCTGCTGCAGCCGTCAGGATAAGAACAAGATCCCGTGCCAGTCGGACTTGGCGAAAGAGAGCGCTCGAACGGCTCATCTACCCCTCCGGCGCCAGACCGCCTGGACCCCGCGGAGGCTTTGTGCCACCGCGAGCTCGAGTGGCTCGCGCGTGTCCCAGTCTATGACGGCCACCCCAGCATGCCGCAGTCGCCGCATGAGCACTGCGCGTTCGAGCTCCATGAGGTAGTTGGAGGCTGCAACATCCCTGCTCCCCGCCTGCCGTCTAAAAGGAGTTGGATCCGGACTCACGACGAGCACGGCGTAGCCAAACGCAAGCATTCGTTCCAGAGCTGCCACATCATCGGTGCCCAACGGTGATACCACCACAATCTGACTTCCCTGCGGGAAGAGGCGTTCCGGGACACTTGCAAGAGAGCGGAACACCGCACTCTCCCCCGGGGAACTTCTGGCAATACGGGTGAGGATCTTCTGCCGTTGAATTTTGCCAAAGCCCGGAGCGATCCAGTCTACCATCAGTCCGTGTGCAAGGTAGCCGACCCGGTTTCCTGCGTCAATGATTGCATCTGCCATGCTCGCCGCGGCAGTGGCCGCCGCTTCAAAGAGGTGAGAGCCGGCAGGGTAGGCTCCGGTGCGGCAGTCGAGCATGACCGCAACATCCGCCACCCGCTCCTGCTGAAAGAGATTGACGTAGACGCGACCGCTCTTTGCGGTCGCACGCCAGTTCACGTGTCGCGGGCTCTCAGCCCCGCGGCTCTCCTGAACGTCAAAGAACTCAGTGCCCTCGCCACCGGTGCGGGCCGGGTTCGTCCCGGAATAGACCAGTGTTCTTCTTGGCGCAATGGGAATCCTTGAGAGCGCCTTGTGGTCTGGAAGCGTCACCAGCTCCTGTTCCGAAGGGATCTCGTAGCGCTGAGACCGGGTCGGAAGCAGTCCGGCAACCTCAGCGACGACACCTGCAAAGGTGTAACTCCCCCGAATCGCTTCCAGCGTGTAGCTCCACTGTGCCTCCTCTCCCCGGGCAAGGGTCACACTGGTTGCAGGCTCTCCATCCACCAGCTTCAGGCCAACCGGCACGCGATCCACCAGACGCACCTCATTCAGCGGCTGCCCCCGGTTCTCCAGACGCAGACGGATCTGGACTCGCTGGCCCGGCAGTGCCTGCGCCGGGGTAATGGTTCGTTCTACCAGGAGATCCGGCCTGCCGGGCTGCAGGAGAAAGCCGCCAAGCAGGTAGAGTACCGGTGGAAGCGCAACCAGCACAACCGTCCCGGAGACGGTAACCAGCCCGGTGAAGAGGAAGAGAAAAGTGAGCAGGCACAGGACGAACAGCTGCTGCTTCACCGTCAGATGACCGGGACTCTGGCGTTGGAGATAACCGCGTCCACAACCTCCCGCGCGGCATTTTCCCGCATCCAGAGCTCCGGAGAGAGTACCAGACGATGCACAAGAGCGGGAGGTGCGGAGTGCTTCACGTCGTCAGGAATCACAAAGCCTCTCCCGTTTATTGCCGCGAGCGCCCGGGAGAGTTTCATGATTGACAGAGATGCGCGTGGGCTCGCCCCCACGCTGATACCGTTGTGGTGGCGAGTACGCTGCACAAGATCAACAATGTACGCCTCAATGTCCTCATGGACCCCGACCTCCTCAACGAGCTCCCTCATGCCCTCGATCTCCTCTGCTGAGGCGACTGAGTGGATGTCAAACGCATCAGCTTTGCGCTCTCGGCGGTTGCGAAGGATAGCGCGCTCGGTTGCCGCGTCCGGATAGCCCAGGGAGAGTTTGATCAGAAAGCGGTCTAGCTGCGCCTCCGGGAGCGGAAACGTGCCCTCATACTCAATCGGGTTTTGGGTGGCGAGGACGAAGAACGGCTGCGGGAGCGGATGGGTCTCTCCCTCGAGTGTCACCTGTCCCTCCTGCATAGCCTCAAGGAGCGCGCTCTGGGTTTTGGGACTCGCTCGGTTGAGCTCATCCGCCAGCAGAACATGGGTGAACACCGGCCCCTTTCGCAGCTCGAACGCCCCGGTCTCGCGGTTGTATACTGAACCTCCGGTGATGTCAGCGGGGAGCAGGTCCGGAGTAAACTGGATTCGGGTGAATGCCAGGTCCATCGACCGGGCAAGTGAGCTCGCCAGAAGGGTCTTTCCCAGGCCTGGGAAGTCTTCAAAGAGTACGTGGCCCCCGGCAAGCATGGCTGCAATAACGGTCCGCACGGTCTCTGACTTGCCGAGCACGGCCGCCTCCACCGCAGCCTGGACACGGGCAGTAAACTGCTCCACTGGTCTGAACTGATCACTCATATGGTTCCTCTATCTGTGACTGAAGTCTTGAAATAATCGTCCGACAGCGGGGCGGCAGCGGTGCTATCCGCTCATCCACCTCCGCCGGCTCGCCACGTCGCTCCCGGGGTGCGTCGCCAAGATGCTCCTGTATTGCCAGAACAAGCTCAATGTCACTCAACGCTTCCATAAACGAGCGGCATGCAGCGGTGGAGTAGCCGGAGTAGCCGTTCGCCTGGAGGAGGTAGGAGAGGCACAGCCGCTCAAGCTCGAGCTCCGAGAAGCGATCTGCCCGCGCCATGGCGATGAGGCTGGTGAATCCGCCTCCATGGCTCACCACAGAGCGATGGGCGCGGTCCGGGCGCCCGTCACCGCGAAGAAGGCGAACGGTGACGACACCCGCGTAAGCCAGGAGTCCCAGGACAAGTGGATACCAGTAGAGCCCCTGTGGGAGAGTGGAGACCAGGTCACGCATCAGTGCCGCAGAGCCTCCGAGATACCGGTGAGGCAGGCAACTGCGTGCGCCTCATCCTCACGCGAGAGCGTTATCTCTCCGTAGCGCGCCCGCTCAAAGAGCGCGGTGAGGTCATCTGCATGGGTACGGGATACTCCGGCGGCTATGAGCTTTGCAGCGAACTCACGGGGAGTCACACTCTGTGGCCTGCCGCTGAAGCGGGTCTCTTGATAGACCTCGAGCATCTCCCGGTAGCAGCTCAGCACCACTGAGAGGACCTCCCGGGAGCTTCCTGCGTCCGCCGCTCCCTGCGCAGCCTGATCGGCCACTGCCGCCGAGGGATCGGCCATCTGCTGTCTCCGTCGTCGGCCCAGCCTCACGTTGGGGCGCAAAATGATGAGCAACCCCAGTCCCCCAACAATGGAAACGATCCATGCGACAGGATCAGACGCCGACTGACGGGGCACCGAAACATCCTCTGCGAACTCTTCAGGCAGCTCCTCGGTGGTACCAAGAGCTCCCTGGCCTATGAGAGTTGGATCTCCCTCAACAAGCTCCGGAGGCGGCTGATCACCGGCCGGGGGAAGCCGGCTGAATAGAACAACTATGAGACCCAGGATAAGAATAAGGAGCGCGGTCACAATGCGATTCTCTTTTCTCGTCTGTGAGACAAAGAAGAGAACTATGGAAAGGGTCACTGCAAGGGAGACGAAGCGGCCAAGGACTTCGCCACTGAGCCAGACTCGATCAGTTGAGCGGCTTGTCTCGATAGCTTCCTGGATGCGATCGGCCTGCTCGGTGGACTGGATCCGCAGTCCTGAGGCAAGCTCAAAGCTGTTTAGGCCGGCGGCAAGGAAAACGAGCCCCAGCACGATAGCCGCGCTGAGTGCGATCCTTCTTCTTCCCGAGCTTTGCTGCACCCGGCAGAAAGTATACTTTGAACGGGCGAGAGTAAAGATGACTGCGACCGACGCCCTCATAGCCGAGCTCCAACAGCAGAGTGAAATAGATGGAACCTGGAGCGTGAGCTCCGACGAGCTCGGTTCCATCTATGATCCGGTGGACTACTACCGCGCCTCCTACCAGGTCGAGCAGCTGGGGGTTGACCGGTACGGCCCGCAGAACGCGGGTGAGTTCGCCGAACTGGTCTCCACCGTCGCTCAGCGTGACTACCGTCCCGAGCTCCGCGCCGCAGGGCTCTACCTGACCCACGAGGATCGCATCGAGCTCACCGGTCGATTCGTCAGATCAGTCCGGGCAGCCATAGTGCTGCACACACCGGAGCCTGAGACCTTTCGTGCCATGCTGCGGCAGTTCCGCCGCTACGATGAGGCAGAGCTTATCTACATTGATACGTTCCTCTCTCCGCAGCGAATCATTTCCCGTTGCACCGCCGAGTATATCGATGTCAGATCGCCCGATTCCGCAGAGGCCACCCTTCGCGCGACCGTTGAGACCTATCTCAAGTTGCTGCTGCAGCGCCACGTGGTTGAGATCCGCGCGCTTGGCCAGACACTGTTTGACATCCTCCAGACCGTCGCCCGGGCGGAGGGCCTGCTCCGGGGCCCGACGGCAGATGCATCAGACGGAGAATCAGAGACCGGGGATGGCGGCCCCAACGCAGCTGATCCGAACGGTGTTCAAGCGATAACCCGCGCGAAGGGTCTGCTCGAGCTTCGGGGCGTCCGCCTGACGCGTTCACAGGTACAGAAGGCGTACCGCGCGAAGATGCGGCGCTACCACCCGGATGTGAATCCGTCCGGGCTTGAGATGGCGAAACGCATCAATCACGCCTACGGAGTGCTGCTTGCCGCGATCGCGGAGTCCTGACGGCCCGACCGGTCGCTACTCTTTTCGTTTTCTCGCAATGTAGATCTTGCGCTCGGCGACCGGGTTGTGTTCGCCGCCCTCGAACCAGGTGCGGCTGCGAGCCTCCCTGGCTTCCTTCCGGTAGTCCTCTGCAACCTGGCGACGGAGCTCCTGATAGCTTGCGATCTGTTCTTCCTTTGCAGCCGGGCGGGCCTCCCGTTCACTCTGAACAGACGCCTGCTTCAGCCGGGGCCGTCGCTCCCCCGGGCGTCCCCAGCCTGTGGTGGCCACGGTTCCAACCGGAAGGATGATTTTCTTCAGGAGAAGCTCAATGACAAGGAGCACCACTGCAGCAATCAGAAGCCCCTTCCAGATTCGATCGGTGAACAGCCTGCCGGAGATCTCTGCATCAAAGAGGCGATCCGCGCCCTCGAGCGGGAGGAGCTCTCCGTTTCCGCGACGCGCAATCTGGTCAAGCAGTTCAAAATCTGTGCGAAACTGCAGGTACTCCTGCGCGAACGGAACAGAGAGCCCGTAGGTTCGCGGAGCGTTCTCCGGGTCTCCGAACAGTGTGATAAGATAGCTGCCCTGTTCACTGGTGCGCACCCGTTGTTCGTACCTGCCGGGCGCCGATTGCCTGAGCGTGACCTCATACGGCTCACCGGCGGGTGGCTGGATCAGCGCCTTCAGTTCGAGCAGGTCACGAAAGGAGCCATCGGTCTCAAAGGCGTCCACAATGACCGTAGTGCCGCCGGCCTCTCGATCAAACCTGACTACGTAGCGTCCCGCACCAGGGGGGCGTTGGGCCCAACGAACACTCTGCGCCAGAAGCTGCTGATAGCCCTGCCAGTCGAGCCAGTTGATTCCCCATTTTGCCCGCAGATCGGATGTGAACGCGACACTGCGACCAAGACCGTACTGCCAGGCGCTCAACACCGGACTCTCCTGCGTGCCGGAAAGCAGCATCTGCGCTCCATCTTTCTGATACGTCAGCACAAAGCCCTCCAGCGGTGGAATGTCCTGCTGCGAGATCCCTTCCAGAATTGGGCCGCGGGTCACCACGCGTGGGATAAACGTCTCCTCCACTATCAGGTCCCGACTGACGATGGTTGTCTCTGCGGCAAAGATGCGCGGCACGCTGCGGGAGTCGCTCGCGTGATAGCTTCTGCCGGCCCCCCGCTCGGCAATGCTGCGCATGAGCTCCCTGTTTGCGCTCGACCCGACTGAGACCGTACTGACGGTAATTGACTCCTCGGCCAGGGCGTCAATAAGCGCATCAAACTCTCCGTCGTTCGTGAGACCGTCGGAGAGGACCACCAGATGCTTCACTGCTGCCTCGGTCTCTGCAAGGGTTCGCCGAGCCTCCTCCAGGGCACCTTCGAGTACCGTACCACCGCCGGACTCAAGACCCGCCAGGTCGTCAATTATGGCGGCGCGATCTCCTGCTCGGGTGACCGGGACCGTCCACTCCCAGTCCGCGTCGAATGCGATAAGCCCCACGGTGTAAAACGGATTCATGATCTCCACCGCAGAGACAACAGCCTCCTTTACCAGGTCAAGCTTGCTCTCTCCCGAGACCTCGATCGCACCCATGCTGCCGGACTTATCTATGACGAATACCATGGCGAGGGATGGAATCCTCATAGTGGAGGTGACATCCATATCCACCGGCATCGCGCGCTCGACCGGCGTCTGGTAGTAGCCGCCGGCGCCAAAGCTCGCATCCCCTCCTATCATGATAAGCCCGCCACCGGTATCACGGACGTAGCGCTCGAGGGCCTCCATCCGCGGGAGCGACATGTCGTAGGCCGGCACATTGTCCAGTATGACCGCGTCATAGGTCACCAGGCCGCCAACTGCTGCAGGCATCTGCTCAACGGTGACCGAATCAGCTGCTATTCCCTGACCCGCGAGAGCCCGCAGGACCGGCTCTGCGGGCTCTGCTGCCACGTAGAGGATCGCCGGTTCGCCGGAGACCCGTACCAGGGCCTCGTACTCGTTGTTGACGGCAACCGGGTCGCCGGGACTTGAGACCGTGACACTGTACCGGTGAACACCCTCCTGCTCAAAGATCCCCTGAAAGGCAATCACGTTGTCTCCGGGGCCAAGAAGCACCTGATCCTCTCCGTAGTACTCTCCATCGCGAAAGACCGTAACGGTGGCACGTCGCTGGTCGGAGGCGCCGATCACCACGCCGAACTCATGGGTCTCGTCTACCCGCACCTCCTGCGGGACGTTTACCGATCGAATAAAGACGTCTCCCTCTCCAGGACGCGCCGAGAGCGGCACGGCGAAGAGCCTGATTCCTGCGTCCGCCGCTATGCGGGCCGCACGTGCCGCGTCTCCGCGCGTCTGCTGGCCATCTGAGAGGAGAACGATCCGCCGATCGCGGTCATCCTCAAAGAGCGAGACCGCCCGAAGAATTCCTTCGTCAAGGGAGCTCTCGGAGGCAGAGATCACCGACTCACGTGAAAGCTCTCCAAGCCCACTCTGAAGCCCCCGTTCCACCGCCGCACCGTCGCCAACAAGAACGATCGCCGCTCTGTCCACGTCACTCCCGGACGCAAGCGAGCGCCGCACGAACTGCTCGGCCTGGTCTTCACCGGCCGGTCCAAGACTGTCTGAAACATCTACCACAAAGACGACGTCTATGCCGGGGCTCTGAGCAGACCACTGGAGCCCCGCTGCCGCGAGGGTAAGCAGAAGGAGCGCGGTCAGCCGCAGCGATAGTGGAATCACGCGACGCATGCCGGGGCGGTTGCGTCCCAGGAAGAGTGCCGCGGCGGCAAGCGGAAGAAGCACCAGGGCGGCAAGCGCGAGGGGGTAGAGAACTCTCATCACGTTCTCCGTGCCCAGATGATCCAGTCGCCGGCCAGAACGAGGAGCGCCGCCAGAGCAAACAGGTGCCAGAGCGGTCGGCCTGCCCGGTCCGTGTCTCCGGATCGCGCTCCCGGCAGCTCGCGCTCCTGCTCCACTGCCGGCGTCTCCGGGATCAGGCGGCTCTCCTCACGCGAGGCGACGCTCACCGCGAACCTGCTCGTGAATGATTCTCCGAGCACCCGATAGACTCCCACCTGCTCCGTGTCTGCAAACTCGAACGGGCTTGTCCGGGGCTGGAAGCGTAGTGGCGTCTCGTCCGGCTGGACAACGAGAACCGCTTCTCCCGGCGGGACGTAGAGCGGGACAACAGAGCCGCTGGCGACGTACCCGGCTCCGGCCGCCTCACCGGTTGGAGCGAGCCAGCTGATGATGTTGCTCATAAGAATGGGGAAACTCCCTCGCAGGGCGATGTCGCTGTCACGCAGATCAAAGAGGAATCCCACCACACTCACCGATTCACCGCGCCAGGCGTAGATAAGCGGGATCTCACCCGCGTTCGCCAGCACCGTCGCCCGGGGATCGAGCGTTCCGGCAATAGCCGCGCTCACCTGGACTTGTGGGAGCTCTGCGTTCTCAGTGATCGGGTGGACAACGGTTGCTACCGCCCGATCAACCTGCACCGCGCGCTCGGCCTGGAACGGGCCCTCAGGAAGGGCCGTACCAACGGTGATTACGTTGCCCTGGAGCCGAGCCGGCGCCGGAACACCGTCGAGCACGATCAGGTCGTACTCACGCGGTCGGGAGACCTCGTTTGTGATGGTGAGCTCGGTCTCCGGGAAGATCGAGAAGAACGACTCAAGGAAGAGGTTGCCATTGGTCACCAGCTGCACGCGAACCGGCCGCTCACTTCCTGAGGTTGCGAACGCCACGTCGTCAATGGGAAGCGCGTCCTCATTGCCTACGAGTTCGCCGGAAAAGGTTCCTCGGACTCCCGGGAAGGTGGCGGTAAGGAGGCGCTCCTCAAACGGTTCAAGAGAGAGGGCTTCTCTTGCGTACTCTTCACCCTCCACCGTCAGGCGGAGGGAGAGGGTGGCCGCCTGCGGTCCGAAGTTTGAAACACCAATGAGCGCTTCCGTTTCACCTCCGTCGGGCCGTTCCCGTAACTCGAATGCGGTTATGCCACGGTTCGCTGCAGTTGTTCCCACCTGCTCCACGATGTAGCGCGTAGACCAACGCTCAAACTCAGTGATCCGGGAAGCACCTGAGGCATCCGTGATCAGCACAACGTCCGAGTTCCTGCCCCCCTCAAGGCCGGTGATGAGATCGGCCAGGCGGTCCAGATTATTCGTTCCTCCGGTGGGCAGGAGCGCTGCAAGCGTATCAGAGACTGACTGCATATTCGTCGTAGGGGCAAGGAATACCGATGGGCTCTCGCCGGTTCCTACAAGCGTGACCCGCTCGGATCGGCTTGAGGCTGCCAGCGCTGAGGCCCGGCGCACCGCCAGGGAGAACGAGCTCTCACCACGGGTCTGTGCCTGCATGCTCGCGCTTGTGTCGAGCACCAGGATCAGCTGATCTGCGCCGGTGATACCGGATCGCACTCGTGAGGGCTCACTGAGGGCGAACGCCGCTGCAATGACCGCCAGAAGTTGCAGGAGCAGGTGAATGTTGCGCAGCAGCCGCGGCCTGATCCGGCGGGACGACTGGTCGGAGATCTCTCTCCAGAGGTAGAGCGAGCTCACCAGCTCACGCCGCCGTTCCTGCCGAAAGAGATGGAGAAGCACGATCACGGGGACGGCAGTGAGTAGCAGGAAGCCGAGCGGGTTCGCGAAGCTCATCGGACGAAGACCCCCCTGCGAAGGTACGAGAATACTACGTCCTCGAACGGCACCGCCGTGGATGTGCGCAGGTACTCAACACTGTGGCTGAGACAGAACGTCTCCGCTTCACCAAAGAACTCGCTCAGTCGCCGTTGATACGCCTGCACGGTCTCAGGCTCCACATTGAGCTCACTCTCTTCCTCGGTCTCCCCGTCGATCAGTCGCAACGGCCCCCGCATCTGAGGATCAAGCTCCTGCTCATCCATGACCTGGATCAGCATGATATCGAACTTGCGGTAGATGAGCGCACGCAGGCCATCCTGGTAGCCGGCGGGGTCAAGGAGATCGGTGATGAGGATTGCGAGGCCGGGACGGCGGGTTCGAAGCGAGTAGTCTTTGAGGGCACGGTTGAAGTCGGTCTTGCCGGAAGGACGAAGATTCTCCACGTAGTCAAAAATGGAGAAGACACGGCTCTTCTGGCGAACCGGCGGGAGGGAGTGCTCAACGCCCTCCGCGAATGCGCTCAGGCCCACCCGATCGAGGTTGTTGACGGCAAGGTATCCAAGAGCGGCCGCCAGTCGACCGGCGTACCAGAGCTTGCCCGGCGAGCCGAACGACATCGATCTACTGGTGTCTATGAGGATGTGAACCGTCAGGTTCTCCTCAGCGGTGAAGATCTTCACGAACAGCCGGTTCAGCCGGCTGTAGATGTTCCAGTCGAGATAGCGAAAGTCATCCCCGGGCTGGTAGAGACGGTAGTCGGAGAACTCGAGCGAGGCGCCGCGGTCGATAGAGATATTCTCACCTCTGCTTGCGCCTGCGCGGATCCTGCGCGAGAGGAGAGAGAGCTGTTCGAGTCTGTGCAGGAACGCCTCGTCGAACATCTTTACCACTATCGCGCCTCCGGCGTGCTCTCTAACACTCGAGTGACAATGGAGTCCGGGTCCACTCCTTCCGCTTCGCCCTGGAAACTGAGAATAAGCCGATGGCGGAGCGAGGGTAGCGCCGCCGTTCGAACATCGTCAAAGCTCACGGTGTAGCGACCGTCGAGCAGCGCGTACACCTTGGCTGCGAGGATAAGACTCTGGGCGCCACGCGGACTCGAGCCGTAGCGAACAAATCGCTTCACTTCATCCGGAGCCGTCTCAGTGTCCGGGTGAGTCGCGAGTACCAGCCGAGCGGCGTACTGCTTGACGACCGTAGAGGCCGGCACCGAGCGGATGAGTGCCTGGTACTCGGCAATCTGGGATGCGTTGAGCACGGTGCTCAGTGGGCCCAGGTCACTACCGGTGGTTCTGTCTATGATGGTGAGAAGCTCGTCCTCCAGGGGGTATCCTACCTTCAGCTTGAAAAAGAATCGGTCAAGCTGTGCCTCCGGCAGCGGGTAGGTTCCCTCCATCTCAATGGGGTTCTGGGTGGCAAGGACAATAAAGGGAGGCCCGAGCGGATAGGTCTGCCCGCCGACCGTTACGTTCTGCTCCTGCATCGCCTCCAGAAGTGCACTCTGTGTCTTGGGCGTCGCCCGGTTGATCTCATCCGCCAGGACAACCTGTGAGAATACAGGCCCTTTCTGGAAGGTAATAAGCTGATTCCCCTCCTCATCTCTGACAAGCACGTTTGTGCCTACGATATCCGCCGGCATGAGGTCCGGAGTGAACTGGATCCTCGTGGTGGTGAGATCGAGCACGTCACCGAAGGTCTTGATGAGAAACGTCTTACCCAGACCAGGAACGCCCTCGAGAAGTGCATGTCCGCGGCACATAAGGCAGACGACCACCTGTTCCATGAGGGTCCGGTGGCCAACAATGTAGCGGCTCATCTCTTCCTGAACCGATCGGATGGTTGTACCTGCCTCCAGCGCTCGCTCTTCAATCTGCGGGTTCCCGTTACTGTTGCTCATTCCTTTCCTCTTCTGCCACCCGGGTTACTCTCAGGAAGTAGTTGCGCACCAGCCGCTGCAGCTCCGGTGGCGTCCCCTCCCGTGATATTGCCTGCTCGATTACTCGTTCGAATACAACGTCCCGTTCCTGCTCACTGAGTCCGGAGGTTGCCTCGGAGGGCAACTCCCGGATAATGACATCCATGATCGTACTATCCGTCACAATGCCCTGAAGCTCGCGAAACACCGGACTTGATTCTTCTATTCGTGAGAAGTCGTCTCCTCGCTCGTCCGCTATCGCCATGTCTCCACCCTGCTGGCCCTGGGCGTCCTGATCCGACTGATTGCGCTCCTGCGCCGATCGCTCGTCCTGATTCTCATCACCACCCTGGGAGATCCCGCTCTCACCCCGCGGACCGGCAGGCAGGTCCTCACCCTGAGTGACCTCCGCAAGACCCTCTCCGGTCTGCTCCACTACGCGACGACTCTCCCTCAGATCGTTCACAATATCGCTCTCCGCCTCTTCCGATGGGGCAGGGCGGTTCAGCTGGTCCATCAGCTCCTGCACCTGTTCCCGCTCAAGGCCCAGGTTTGTATCCGGGGCTCTGTCAGGCGTAGCCTCTTCGAGTGCCTCGACCATCTCCGGCACCGTGTTGCCCTCACTTCGCATGCGGGTGAAGAACTCCTGCACCTCTTGCTCTCCCATTCCACGCTGCAACGCGCTTCGAATGGCTTCTTCTGTCTCCGGTGGAATCACTACGTCTTCGCTTTGCTCGAACGGGCGGGTACGCTCAATGCTGCGAATCTGCTCCTCAATCCGGCTGCTCAGCTCTTCTATACGCGCTCTCGCCTCCTCGGGATCAATCCGGCTCTGGGTAAGCCGGTCGCCGAGCTCCTGCATCTGTCGGGCGAGGTCCTGCAGCACTTCGTTTGCATCTGCCCGTTCCGCGAGTCGCCGTCCCGCGTCCTGCAGCTCGACTCCCCGCGCAACAACTGCGGGTTGCTCGCTGTCGAACCAGCCGCTGACACTGAGCACAACTGCAATGAGCAGGGCAACCGCCAGGCCCGCCGCGCTTGCCGCCTGCCCCGGTATCTCGAGGGGATAGACCTGATCGGGCTCCACCTCCGCCACGAACGCATCCGCGCGTCTGCAGACCGCTTGCTGGAACGCGAGCTCGTCAGCTGAAGCGGGCGCCGCCTTCCCCGTGGATTGCTCAAACTGATACGCTGAGACCAGCAGGGCGTGAGTGTTGTACCGACGGTCGGCCTCTATCAGAAGTCCGGTGGGTTCTACCCGTTGGACGGCTGCGAGCAGGAGGGTGAGCAGGAGAGCAATTCCTGCGATCACGGTGACAAGCCTTACAAGCGGGAGGTCCAGGCCAAGTCCAATGTCGGTAACCGTGAGGGCGAGCGAAAGAGCAAGCGAAACGGTAGCTATCCGGGCGCCAAGCGCAAGGATCTGGGTGATCCGGTAACGAGTGTCGAGCAGACGCACCAGAGTCTCCAGTTGTGTGGGTCTGCTGCTCATTGGTTCCTCCTGTTCGCGAGCGTACGGTGCCGCTGTAGCACCCCCCAGAATACGCCGGCTAACGCTACCGTCAGGAGTGAGAGTGAGATGACGCCGGCCGTCGCCGCCCCGGTACCGCCCGGCTCAACTCCGGCAACCGCACCCGGTGCACCCGCGGCAATCTGCTCAACCGCGGCGACCACCGGATTGAGCGGCCGAAAGAGTCTCAGGGTCAGAACAAAGAAGAGCACTGCAAAGACCCAGACTCCGATCGTTTTCACGACGTAGGAATCCTCACCATAGTGACTGACAATCATAGCTGCGATGCGGCAGGCCAGGGCTGTGAGGAACACCACCAGCAAGAGGCCCGGGATGACCCCGATGGGTACACCTGAAGGACCGGCGGCGGCGACCAGCACCGGGATGCTGAGGGCAGTCAGGAAGGCAGTGTGGAGCGTCGCTGCCATTAGCTTGCCGGCGACCAGCGAGCGGACCGGCACGCGGGTGCGCTCAAGCCACTCGGAATACCGGATGATGCCGGCCGAGCCAATCCGATCCGTTCCTGCAGAGAAGCTGAAGAATCCGGAGAGAATTATCAGGAACACCACATTTGCCAGGAACACCAGCGGGACCGTCTCCATGCGGAAAAAGTACATGTAGCCTCGCGAGGGCCAGGCAATGACGAGAAACAGAGCAAGCAACACCAGGTACCCAACGTGGAGCTTCAGAAACCCACGGCTTCGGATGTAGAGCTCCGCTGATTCTTCCAGGACTGGATTTTTCATGAGGATGTTCCTGTTGTGGTGTCCGCGGGCTCATCCAGCCAGACCGGTATGGTGAGTACGCCCAGACCAAGCGTCCGGGAGAATGGTGGGGATATCTCCACCGGGATAAGTTCCTCCTCAAGCCAGGCAACTACCATAATACTCGGAGCGCGCTCGTCTGCAAAATATTGACTGCGGCCAATGTCACCGAGCAGCCGAATCCGATTGGGACGCAGCTCTCCCTCATCAACGTAGGCGTCCCAGTCAATCGCCTCAAAACGGGCTACCGGGTCCGGTTCCGCAACGACCTCCACTGTTTCACCCGGTTGCAGATCTCCCACCCGCTGCGGAAAACCCCGATGGATGAAGGTAATTCCCCTCAGCGTGAGGTCACTCTGGTTCTGAAGGGTGATCACGGCAAACGCCGGGTCTTCCTCCACGTCCACCCGGAGTGCCAGCGGTACCAGGTCTATCGCGAGAGCGTTGCTGTGGCCCCAGCTCTCGGTCTCAAGAACGGCAACGCGTGAAGCGGTCCGTTCGCGTATCATCTGGTTTTGATTGTCCAGCGGCATCACCAGCGGTCGGCTTGGGTAAGAGAGCTCGTAGCGACCCGCCTGACGGCTGAACAGCACACTGTCCCGCGTCACGGAGGCGTACTGCTCACCCGGACGCAGATTGACCCGTTCAAGCGAAAACGCGAGCGCCTCGTCCGGCTGGAGGCTGACGGTGAGAGCCAGATGTGCGGTCCCCGCTACCAGCGTGATCGCCAGCAGCACCAGCGGCAGCCCCAGCATGCGTCGCGCCGCCGACCGCCCGCGCTGTAGCCAGAACAGGAGCGTCCCCAGCGCAATCAGGTAACTGACGAACAGGCCGATCACCAGTCCATGACCGGGAAACTGGTAGACCGGTAGAGCAAGCTGATTCGCCATGAGCTCGTCCTCGAATACGCGGCGGCGCATCTCGGTTGCGATCGGGTTAAGCGCTGAGCGATCCGTGAGAAGGGCACTCCAGAGCGCCACGCTCGACAGCGGGGCAACCCGCACCAGATTCACGTAGTCGAAGGGAAGAAACACGATATCGCCGGCGCCGACTTTAGTCCGTGAAACCTGTTGACCGTACTCCAGCGTAGCTCCTACAACAACCTCCCGCGTCCTCTCGACCGGCTCGAGAGGAAGACCCGCCTCCAGCAGCCCCACAGACTCAACCGTCCGGAGGTCTATCCCCGCCGGAGTGAGAGAGATGAGCGGTGCAAGTGCCTGCGAATCCGCCGGACCGAGGTGCGTGCCACCGGAGATAACAAGGCGGCCACCGGCGGCAATCCAGCTCTTGATAGCCTGCGTCTGCCCCGTTGAGAGTTCCGCGAGCCGGGCATCCTGAATCACCAGCACATCCACCCCGTCGTAGCCGTGCCAGTCGTGCGGAAGGAACTCAATAAGGGGATAAGCGATATCAAGCGCCCGCTCCTCCCGAGAGTTGAACAGCGGCAGCAGGAAGTCCAGATTGGGCCGTCTGGCCAAGACCGTAACCAGACGGCCGGGCGCACTCTTGCCGGAGAGCTCAATCTGCTGCTCAAACACCAGCTCATTCTCCTCTCGTATCTGGAGCACAACCGGGTAGACCGTCGTTTCAAGCGGCAGAACAAAGGAGAATGCCTTGCTTGCTCCTGAAACGAGCTCGAGGTCCCGGGTATACTCAACCGTTGTCCGGTCGTCTCCAAAACGGTTCCCGCGCGCTACCCGGACGGACAGGGTCCCGCGTATGTCCTGGCCCAGATTCTGGGTGAAAATGCGAACGGGAGTCCACGCGCCGGCCCGAAAGACACCGCTGAACCCAACGGCAGCATCTACAGAAATTGAGGAGTGCTGCTGTGAAAAGGCCAGAGATCCTGAAGCGCACAGAAGGATCAGGAGCATGAGTGATCGGTTCACTGGCTTAAACATACTTTGACCGCAGCGTGCCCGAGTAGTGTCCCGCACGTGTGGGGGTGCTTGACCCGCGTCCGTTCCTCTCTCCATACTATCCCCACAATCTCGAGAGGTATTTCTTGCTCGTTCGTTACTCCAAAGACACGGCGGGACGCCATGTCCGCCAGGCCGTCATTTACACAAAAGAAGAACACGGCATCTCTTCCGACTCTGTCGATGCTGATGCGATCAAGATCATCAAGCGACTGCGCGGTGCCGGTCACCACGCCTACATTGTTGGCGGGGCGGTTCGCGATCTGTTGATCGGAAAGAATCCGAAAGATTTTGATATTGCCACTGATGCCCAGCCCAACCGGATTCGCAGGCTCTTTCGTAACTCACGGATCATTGGTAAACGTTTCCGATTGGTGCATATCTTCTTTGGCCCCAAGATCATTGAGGTCTCCACCTTTCGCAGTGAGACGTCAGCCGGCTTTCAGAATGAGTACGGCGACATAGAAGAGGACGTGTTCCGGCGTGACTTCACCATCAATGCTCTCTACTACTGCCCGATCGAGGACCGGATCATCGACTATGTGGGCGGCGTGAAAGACGTCCGGGATCGCAAGGTCCGCAACCTCATCCCGCTTGACCGCATCTTTGGCGAGGATCCTGTTCGTATGATCCGCGCCATCAAGTATGCCTGCACCACCGGATTCACGCTCATCGGCAAGCTTCGTCGTCAGATCAAGCGCTCGGCTGATCTGCTGTCGGAAACGCCGTACAGCCGAATGACTGAGGAGGTGTTCAAGATTCTCCTCTCCGGTCGTTCAGCAGAGATTGTCTCCCAGTGCATCAAGATGAAACTGTTTGAGCACATGCTCCCGGAGTTCCACGCTCTGCAGGTGGGTAATCGAGACTTCGAAAGGCAGCTGACCGGTCGTCTCGCGGATCTTGACCGGGAGGTCAGGGACGCCGGTGAGGATCGCCGGTCCCGGGCAATTGCCTATCTCTGTGCCGACTATCTGTTTGCGCATACGGAGGTGGGAAGCATGAGTCGCATTCCATTCGCCGACG
Source organism: uncultured Spirochaetaceae bacterium (assembly GCA_964599075.1). Classification (GTDB taxonomy): domain Bacteria; phylum Spirochaetota; class Spirochaetia; order DSM-27196; family SLST01; genus SLST01. The sequence continues at coordinate 56,045 of CAZREG010000003.1, forward strand.
GCTTCTCTGAGTTGAAGCGTGTCATCAAGCCGATTGTGCCGGCGAACAAAGAGGTTGAGATGGCACTGGTCTACCTCATCCGACGCCGAAAGAATTACACCAAGCTTGGAAAACTTGAGACCGTGCCACCGGGCGAACGCGAGCGGGTGGAGGATCAGCCGTGGCGTCATGAGGATGACCCGGATGCGCCGAAGACCAAAAAAAAGAGGCGCCGCAAGCGACGCCCCCGTTCAAAATCAGACTCGTAATCGTCAGCCGCCGATCCGCTCGAGCAGCTGGTTCGCCTTCTGTTCATAGTTCTCCGGATCAAGCGCAATTGTCTCTTCCAGATAAGAGGTCGCGTCCTCAAACCGATTATCCGCGAACGCGTTCACTCCCAGTGCGTAGTAGGTGATCGCCTCCTCAGAGCCGCGCTCCAGAGCTTCCTTGTAGTAGAAGTCTGCAAGGTTGAAGTCCTGACGGTCGTAGTTGATCAGACCCATGTAGTAGTACGGAACCGGATTGTCCTCACGGAGCTGCAGCGCGGTTACAAACGCTTCTTCTGCCGCCGCCTTCTCATCGGTCTGGTAGAGTTCAATCCCGTCCTGCACAAGCGCACGGAAGCTTCTCCGCTCGACGGTGTAGCTGACGAATGCGTCGATAAGGATCGGCTCCTGAACCCACTGGAACGCCTGGCGGTAGACGCGTGTGGAGTTCTCCTGCAGCGTTGCAGCAGGGTCGAGCGCGCTGATTGAGTCCCACAGGATCCGGTTATAGTCTCGGTTGGGGCTGTTGAGCAGGAAACTCACCATACCCCAGGCCTGCGGGTAGAACACCTCGATCTGTTCACGGGCCTCATCCACCGTCATGTTCAGAATCTCGGAGAACGGAACTGCGGTCACGCCGGCACTCCCGTCGATGATCGACTGAAGAGTCTCCAGCCAGGAGAGATTCTCACGATAGGTCGCCAGTCCCAGTGACTCGTCGTACTCTATCTGTTCAAAATAGACCGCGAAGCCCTCCCGGAGCCAGAGAGGAGGATTGGGCACAAACGCACGCAGGAACTGAATGAAGCCCTGATGCTTGAGCGAGAGATCAAACGCCTCACCCTGGAGTTCGTATCCGACGAGCTCGCTGCGCGCCAGATCGGAGTAGTGGAGATACACAAAGTCATCTCTCTGTTCATCCAGGAAACGTTCTATGTATCCGTCGAAGCTATCCTTGGATGCGTAGAATCGTGCTCGCATCCTGACTGGAAGCTCATCGAGCTCGAAGTGGAAGTAGTCATTGAACAGCTCCAGGTACGCCTCGAGCTTCTCTGCGGTCTGCCGGGCGTGCTCGTCGCCAAGTTCAGACAGTACTCGATAGTGGGTGGTCTGGTACTCTGCAAACGTAGAGTCCTGGGCTACCGCGCTGCCGACAGCGATTGCGAGACAAGCGAGCAATGGTGCGATTCTGCGCATCAAATTCCTCCGATTTCATAGTAGTCGCTGGCAAAACGCGGTGTCAAACGCTTTTTCGCAGCGCCGCCGGTTCGTCCATCAGGTTCTCAACCGTTATGTTGAGCTCATCAATGATAATGCTTGTGTACTTTTCCACCTGTTCCACGATATAGCGCTGCAGGTCGTGAATGGTGCCGGCAAGTTGCACGCCGAATGGGACATTCAGGTACAGGTCGATGTGGTACCCGTTACGATCCTTCGAGATCGACATTCTTCCCATAGAGATTCCATTTCCGTACTCTGCGACGCAATGCAGGATCATCTGGGTGAGCGCACCTTTGGAGATGTTCACCTCCCCCTTCCTGCTGTACTCAGGCCGGACAACCGTCTTTTCAAAGATGTTCCGCTTCCGTCTCACGCCGCCGGTGAACAGCAGTCGCAGGGAGTCCGCCATGATGCGCGGATAGGTCCGTTTCACCTCCACACTGGGCACCGGAATCACATGACGTCCCTGCACGTTCCGGTACTGGATGGCGGTGTTGATCTCCTCAGCAGTCGCGATGTCCTCTATCTGAATCATCTTGTAGATGGGGGGAAGACGAAGGACCTGGGCAATTTTGACGACCATTCGGTCACTGGTTCCCAGGATCAGGATCCGCTTGAACTTGAGACCCTCGAGCGCCTTTATCACCTCGTGCCGGTGTGTCTTTTCGTTGAACAGCGCCGCCTTGACCGCCGCGAGGTAGTTCTTCTCACGCTTGGCCGACTTGCCCGCTATGATCTTGTGATCCTTTATCACCAGGCCGTCGTCAATGAGTACCTCTATGCTGTACTTCTCTGCAACAAGCTGTGCCCTGAAGCTCTTGCCGGAACCGCTCTTGCCTACAAGTGCAAATACCCTGACGCCACGGAGTCGGAACAAGAGCGACTCTAACAGCTTCAACATAGATGCAGTATACGTGGGCCGGCACTCAATGTGCAGCCCTCTTTCGTCCGTGACTACCAGAACGCCGGCTTGAGCCCGTGCTCCAGCAGCACCTCCGGCACTCCCTCCGGAAAGGCCTGACGAAGCCGCCCCACGCTCGTCCGGGGCAGTGGCGCAATCAGCTCGTGAAAGTCGAGCACCTCGCTTCTCTCCCGCAGTGTCAGCCGTATCGCGTGCAGAAAGTAGGGCTGCGACCGTGAGGCGCCGTACTTGGCGTCACCAGCGAGCGGATATCCGTTGGCAGCCGCATGTGCCCGGATCTGGTGCGTGCGGCCGCTTTCAATGGTGACCAGGGCCAGTGTGACGCCCTCGCGTGAGAGAAGTGGCAGTGCGATCGAGCGCGCGGAGTGGCCGGCTGGATCGATGAAGCTCGTGTGACGGCTCCGATCGCGGTCAATTGGCTGTGACCAGACGGTACGCGCGGGAAGGGCACCCTGGAGCAGCGTCAGGTACTCCTTCTGTATCAGTCGCATTTGAAGGAGCCGGCTTGCTTCCTGTGCTCCGGCGGTGCTGAGCGCGTACATCACCAGGCCACTCGTGTTGCGATCAAGGCGGTGCACGGGGCCGGGCCGGAAGCTCACGCCGCTGACTGCCTTGCGAAGGCCGTGCTGCTCCCAGTGTGCTTCAACCCGCTGCAACAGCGAGTGCTCTCCGTGGGTCAGTTCGCCCGGCAGCTTGTTTACGACCATCACGTCTGCGTTCGCGTGGATGATACGTTGCGCCTCTATCGCAGGCGCCTTCGACGCCGGGTCCGGCAGCACCACCGCCTCAGCGATCGGTCCCCGAAACGTCAATGCGTCCCCGTCGCAGACGCGTGTCTCAGGCGTCGCGCGACCGCCGTTTATCCGGATGTCCTTGCGTCGCAGGGCACGGAAGATGGAACCCATGCCCATGTCGGGCAGGAGCTTGCGCAGCACCCTGTCGAGCCTTCGCCCGTCGTCGTTGGTTCCCAGGTCGACCCGGCGCTCAGAATTGGCCATCTGCCATGCTATCACGTTGTGGTTGACAAAGGGAGGAGCCGGGGACACTCTAACAGCACCATGGTGTCAGCTCAGACGACCGGGCTCTTTGCGTTTCTCTCCGGACCGGTCTTTTTATCCGCATTCTTCTCCTGGTTTCTCGCGCAGCTTCTGAAGACCATCATAGACCTGGCACGCCAGCGGAGCCGATCCGCCGCCGGGGTGGTCTCCACCATGTTCTGGAAGACCGGTGGCATGCCGAGCAGCCACAGTTCCCTCGTAACGAGTCTGGCCACCTCAATTGGCTTTGTCCATGGTCCCGATTCGCCGATATTCACCTTGAGCCTCTTCTACGGGGTACTCATAATCCGAGACGCGCTCGGTGTGCGTCGCAGCTCCGGGGTGCAGTCACGAACACTCAATGAGATGGGCTCCGAGCTCAAGCGGGCAATCGGGTATGAGTACCGACCGGTGAAAGAGGTGTACGGACATACACCCACGGAGGTGGCGGTCGGGGTACTGTTGGGCTTCTTCATCGCGCTCGCCTTTTCACTGTTGTGAGAGTATCTCAATCCAGACGCATAGTTTCCCTGCTCTCCGCCCTGGCCTTTTTTGCGGCGAGTCTTCTTCTGTGGGCGCTCCTGCCGTCGATCTACCAGCCCGCACGTTCGTTTGCGCCGTACGTAACGGTGGCGACGGAGATGACCCATGATGATGCTGCCGAACGGCTTAAGGCCGCCGGGGCAGAACAGATCATCACACCCGCTACAACCTACGTGCTGCTCTCGCGAATCGGCCGTGTTGATGAGGTTCCGCTCTCGGCTGTTGATGAGCTGCTTGATCCCGTGGATCCGCGGCGTGACCCCTTTATGAAGGAGCTCTCCGCGTACTTCCGTATTGGTGGACAGAACGCCCTCTACGTTGAAGCCCCCGGCTCCCTGCTGGATGCCCGGCGTCTGGTCAATAACGCCCTCGGGCCGGGCGCACGGGTGGCAGAGCTCGACCTCGCCGCCCGCTGGGCGTCTGCTGCGTTCCCGCTTCTGGCTGCACTGGCCGCGCTTGCGTACTCACTCCGTTCGGGCGGAGTCCGATTCATCTCATTTTTACCGTTCTTTCTCCCCTCGTTCTTTTTTGGGATCGGGGCGGGGGTCTCGGCTGCCCTCATGGCTCTTGCCATTGACTGGCTGCTCCTGGTGATGGATGCACCAAGGCGCGTTATGGACCGTGAGCTGGCCACTGCGCTTTTCGCGCAGCGCAGACGTCTGTTCTGGGTCGCTCTGGTGGTGCTCGCCGGGTTGCTCAACGCTTTTGTCCTTCACGGGCCGCAGGCGCTCCTGGCGCTGCTGCTTGCTATCGCCGGCTGCCTGTCGGTGCGAGCGGGTGCGGCCATCCTTGCACGTCCGGCCGTACGCGACGAAGAGCACCGTGCGTTTCGTCCGGTTCCAATACTGGTCAAGCCGCGGTTCAGAAGCACCAACAGCCGGGAACGTCTGGTCGCGGTTGTCGCGGTAGCCGGCATCCTTGTTCTCGCGCCGCTGATTGACCGCGTACTTACGACTCGGTCGGTCGACCGTCCGGTGCCGCATGCCGAACAGAGCGGTCCGGTCTCATTTGAGACCCTCCGCAACGTTGCCGCATCCCGCGTCTCCGGCTCCCTCCCGGATCTGTCCGACTACCTCGCGCACCGGGCATACCAGGAGAGCTTTGCCTACGGCGGCACGTATCAGTTCCCTGATCCTGATCAGCCCGTCATGCTCGAGCGCTTCCGACTGGGCGAGGACGGAGCCTTTACCTCGTTCTCCGAGCCGGTCCTCCAGTTTGATGATCAGTGGCTGCAGGCGGCTCTTACCGACCCTCCGCCGGGCATCGTCTCGCTGCTGGCGACCCGCGACTACCCGTCAGGGGTTGCTCTGTCAGGGAGGGAGGCACTATACTCGCGCTATTCTCGGATTGCACTGCACGTCTTGTTTCTCACTCTCACGCTGCTCCCGTTTGCCGTCGGCTCGCCTCACCGGGTGCGTCTGAAGGGGAGAACAGGGGCCATCACGACAGGACGCAGTCGCCAGGTTGCATGATGCGCAAGACCAGCTTCCCAATTGGCGGGTTCTTCCCCGCCTCTCACAAGCAGAACACTCAGAACGAGCGCATCCGGAACGCGATTATTCCCGCGGTTTCGGTAGTTCCCTTTGCTCAGAGCTCCGGTGACCCGGCAGAACCAACCGTTGGCATCGGCAGCAGGGTAGGCGAAGGCATGAGGATCGGGCGGGCCAGGAAACGGGGTTCCTGTGACCTTCACAGCCCGGTACCCGGCATAGTGGATGCGATTCGACCAATCGAGCTCCCGGGCGGTGTCCAGTGTGATGCTGCCGTTATTGCCATGGACGGCGAGTTCTCCCGGCTTGGCAAGCCTGCCGAGCAGTATGGCTGGTCGTCCTTTGCACCGTCGACACTGCGGCGGCTCATCCGTGAGGGGGGTGTCGTTGAGCTTGCGGATGGCGGGCATCCTGTTGATGCGGTGCTCGCAAAAACGGTTGCCGACAGGTGCTCCACGCTCGTGGTCAGCGGCGCTGAGAGCGAGCCGTACCTCTCTGTGACGCAGCGGATGATGGTTGAGCATCCGGCCCAGCTTGCTGAGGCGACCGCCATTGTTGAGAAGCTGCTCTCTCCGGCAAAGACGGTTGTCGCCGTGGAACGGGACAAACGTGACGGCCTGCTGGCTCTGCAGGACGCCTTTCGCAAGCGACAGATGCGTGTGCAGCTTTTCTCCCTCGATCTCAAGTATCCGCAGAGTGATCGGCTGCAGCTCATTCGCGCGACCACCGGCAGAGAGGTTCCCTCAGGCAGCGAGCCCATTGACATTGGATGTGTCGTGATCACTGTTCCCACCCTCTTTGCTATCTGGGAAGCGGTTGTGCTGCGAAAGCCGCTTATTGAACGCATTGTGACGGTTGCCGGCGGCGCGGTGGAGGCTCCCGCGAACCTCAAAGTCCGGATTGGAACGCCGGTAGGTTCTCTTCTCAGAGAGTGCGGTCTGCTACAGGAAGAGGTCGCGCGCGTAGTGGTCGGCGGGCCGTTCCGTGGATTTGCCGTCACTGATCTCACCACTCCCATCACCAAGACAACCCCTGCGGTTCTTGCGCTCACCCGGAAGGAGGTAAAGTCCGGAACGGTGCGTCCCTGTATCGAGTGCGGACGCTGCATGGAGGTGTGTCCGATCGGATTGAATCCCACGCGCCTGACCAGACTGGTGGATGCGGGGGAGGCTGGGCGCGCAGTCGCAGAGGGTTTGCTCGACTGCACCGAGTGCGGTCTGTGCAGCTACATCTGCCCGTCGCGCATCCCGCTTGTTGACAAGCTGAAAGAGGCTCGGGGAGCACCACGGACGGGTATCAGGACGCGTCAATGATCACCAGTACAGCCCAATCGCCGCCGCAGGTGCGGCATCATACGACAACCAGCCGGATGATGTGGACCATGGTCGTTGTGCTTCTCCCGGCTTTCGGGTGGGGCGTTTTTCAGTTTGGTCTGCGTTCGATCACCGTCGTTGGCACGGCTGTTGTCACGGCTGTCGCCGCAGAGTTTGTCGCGGTGAAGCTTCTCAGGCGCTCGCTTCCCGGTGACGGGCACTCATTGCTCCTGGGTCTGCTGATCGGGCTCAGCCTGCCGGTTTCTGTCCCGCTCTTTGTTCCAGTGGTGGCTTCACTGTTCGCGCTTCTTGTGGTGAAGTGGAGCTTTGGGGGGCCCGGAGCATACTGGATGAACCCGGCGCTCGCCGGCTGGTCGTTCGCCTATATCTCTTTTCCTCAGGCGTGGACCGGAGTCGACGCGATGAGCGGTGCCACTCCACTCTCGCTTGCGGCAGGAACAGCACCGGATGCGCTCGGCGCCGCTCGACAGGCCGGTATCGTTGGCTCGGTGCTTGATGATCAGGTGACCGACTGGCTCAACGCTCATCTGCTCTCACGTGCGGATATCGACCTCCCCGGTGGCTACATAGATCTGTTTCTTGGGACCGCCGGCGGCGCTATTGGCGAGGTGAGTGCTGCGCTGCTTCTCCTGGGGTCGATCATCCTGCTCGGAGGCCGCGTTGTGCGCTGGCATATTCCAGCGGCCATGTTCGCGACCTATGCACTGCTGATTCGGCTTTTTGGGGGTTTGCAGTACGGAACCGGGCTCTTCAGTGGCGACGTTCTCTTCCATACGCTGAGCGGCGGTTTCCTGCTCGCGCTCTTCTTCCTGGCACCTGAGCCGGGCAGTGCCCCCTATACCCGTGGCGGGATGTGGATCTTTGGCGTTCTGGTCGGCGGTCTTGCCGCCCTGTTCCGGCTGTTCGGGGCCGCCGGGGAGGGTGTAGCGTTTGCGGTGATCATTGCAAACATCTGCGTCCCGCTCATTCACCGCTATACTCAACCGAGGCGATTCGGACAGCAACGCAGGGGAGTGGCCTCATGAGCGAAGCCAACGCAAGGCCGAGGCCCGGCCACTTCCGCAACGGATTCTTTGCCCACAACCCCATCTTTACCACCTTCCTTGGTCTCTGTCCTTCGCTTGCCGTTACCGCAGTGGTGTACCATGCCTTTGTGCTCTCGGTGGTGGTCTCAGCGGTGCTTCTTCTCTCTGCGCTCTGCGTCTCTCTCCTTCGTACGGTCGTTCCGCTGCCGTTTCAGAGGTTGGTGACGCTCGCGCTCATGGCCGTGCTCACGGTGATCGCGACCATGCTGCTCTCACGCTATATGCCGGATGTGCGTGAGGCGCTCGGCATCTATCTCCCGTTGGTTGCCGTCAACGTTGTTGTCATCTCTCAGGTGCAGACGGTCAGCTGGACCTCTGCGGTCGGGCAAAGTCTGGGTGATGCGGCTGGGCGGGCTGCCGGCTTCCTGGTTGGTCTTGTCCTTATTGCGCTGCTTCGTGAATCCATTGGTTCCGGGACCATTACGCTGATCGCTCGATCCGCACGAGAGCTCGTGCTCGTGCTCCCCGGACTCTCTGAGAATCCTGTCTCTGCCGTGGCAACGAGCGTCGGCGCGTTCCTTATTGCAGGATACCTCTCCGCACTCGTTCGGGTAGTCCGTCGACGAAAGAGCCCGGGCCGCATGGAGGACGATACATGACGTTTCTCGGCGGTCTGCTTATGCTCACGCTCTTCTCCAACGTGGTTCTTGATCAGTTCCTTGGTCTCTGTGAGACCCGGGTATCCGGACGGGACCTCACCGGCACCGCACTGCTGTCTGCGATTATGACCCTGGTCGCTCTGATTGCCACCACGGTCAACTGGACGCTGTTCACATTTGTCCTTGAGCCCCTTGGGATCGCCTCTCTCTCGCCCCTGTTCTTTGTACTCGTAAACCTGGGTATTGTGACCGGTTTCGCACTGCTCGCGGTGCGGGCGATCCCCGCGTACGCGGCGCTTCTCACCGACTACCTCTTCCGTGTTGGCGCGAACAGCCTCACTCTCGGGCTCGCCATTATTGCAGCAAACAGGATGGCGACCTTCGGTGGCGCGGTTGCTGCAGGTCTAGCCGGCGGAGCAGGATTCTTTCTGGTGAGCGCCCTCCTTGGAGCCATACAGGACCAGCTGAGGATTGCTCCGGTACCCCCGGCGATGCGCGGCATGCCCATCACGCTCGTGACCCTCGGTCTCATGGCACTGGCATTTCTTGCATTTGATCAACTTTTGCTGCAGAACCTTGTGGGTTCCTGGTAAGACCCATTTACAAGCCATGGCTGCGGAAGTAGAATCCTGAGCACGGTAGGTGCTTGCTGGGGGGCCCCGTGACGCACGGGTGATGGCGCCGATCCTACAGGAAGATAATGAAGAAGGTGAGGCTCATCTTTGGTTCCACGAACAGTCAGGCTGTTGGGATCACAGATGAGGAGTTCGAACAAGTCTACCAACGCTCCTACAAGCCCTACCTCAGAGCTCTCTACAACGCCTCCGAAGTTCCCGTCACTCTCCACTTCTCCGGACATCTGCTCCAGTGGCTCGAGCGCCATCATTCAGAGTACACGGACGTCCTCTCGGAGATGGTCAGTCGCAAGCAGTGTGAGCTGCTCGGCGGTGGCTTCTACGATCCGGTTCTGACCCTCATTCCGCGTCTCGATCGGCTTGGCCAGATTGAGAACATGACCACCTATATAAGAAAGCGCTTCGGTCGCAGACCGCGCGGAGCATGGATCACCGAGCACGTCTGGGAACCGAGCCTTGCGAGCACACTCAAGTCGAGTGGAATCGAATATGCGTTCCTGGATGATCACCATTTTGTTGCCGCCGGGCTCCACGGTGAAGACCTCTGTCGTCCCTGTATCACGGAGGATCAGGGCAAGACCATCGTGGTGTTCCCCGTCTGTCACGAGATGCGCTCCATCTCCCGTCACGGCACTCCCGAAGAGGTGATCGCCTATCTGAAGAAGCATCGTAACGCGGACGACTCTCAAGTACTCTCCCTGATCGATCGTGGCGAGCAGTACGGCGACGACGAGACGGTGGACAGACCTGCAATGCGGAATGTCTGGCTCGGGCAGTTCGTCGAGCTGCTCCAGGAGAACCGGGATTGGATCGATATTGTCCTGCCGGCGACGATTGTGAAGGAACCAAGAGCCCGTGCTCGCGCCTACTTTCATACTGCGAGCTACAAGGACATCGTGGGAGGTAACGGGAACGGAGCGACTGCGGAAAACGGTGATCGAATTGTGGGGCACTTTCGTCAGTTTCTCGCGCAGTATGCAGAGAGCAATCAGATGTACGCGAAGATGCAGTATACGCATGTGCTGGTGAACCAGATACGAGGAGACAAGTACCGCAAGCAGGCTGCCCGTGAGGAGCTCTGGCGCGGCCAGTGCCATAACGCGTACTGGAACAGCCATCGCGGCGGCATCTTTCGTAATCGACTGCGCAAGCAGGTCTATCACGCTCTCATTGAGGCGGAGAAGAAGACGCGCGAGCGTGGAATTTTCATTCCTTCCATAGTCAAGATAGACTTTGACATGGATGGTCTGGAGGAGTACCTCTATCAGGGGCAGGATCTCAATGCGTACGTCCATCAGTGCGGCGGGGTGATGTTTGAGCTTGACCATCTGCAGACCTGCTGGAACTACCTGGACACGCTTGCGCGCCGCATGCCCCGCCAGAGTCCCGGAACAGCACCCCAGGAAGGGTACGACCGCTACTCGCGTCAGGCGTTCCTTGATCACTTTCTGACCAGGGAGCTCTCGCTCGCGGAGTTCAGCTCCGGCACCTACGAGCAGCTCGGTAGTTTCGTAGCGCAGAACTACGTGCCGGTCCGGGTCAAGCGAGACAGCCACGTCATTGCCTTTGAGGTAGAGGGAGTGGTCCACGCCGGCGGTGCGGAGTGCCTGGTGGGGCTGCACAAGCAGTATCGATTCAAGCGTGGCATCGTGGAGGTTGATTACACGGTGGAGCTGCTTGCAGGAGAGCAACTCGCTGTTTGCTTTGCCCCGGAACTCAACTTTGCCTTCCTCTCAAGCGAAGGTGACGTCCTCCGGTTGCTCTGGCGGGCGGCAGAGGGTGAACTGTCCGAGATGAGTGAGGAGAGTGTGGAGCTGCCTGCCACGCAGGAGCTGAGGATGGAAGACCTCCACAACGGAACGGCCCTCAACGTACAGCTGGACCGGGATATCCCTGTCTGGACCATGCCGGTGCGAACTGTCCACCATGTAGACGGTGAGGAACGGTCTGAATATCAGAGTACCAGTGTCATTCCACGCTTCCTGCTCGAACTCAAGCCGGGCGAGTCGTTTTCTACGTGTGTGAGACTCAAGCTTGAGAAGCTCTGAGTCAGCGTCTCCCAAGAATGTGCCCGATCCACGCCTCTGACTCAGGATAGTAGCGGTCCCGGGCAAGCAGGAACTCCAGAAGCGCCTGCCGGCTGTCGTGAAGCTGGTAGTAGAGCTGCGCCCGGTAGTAGTGAGCCCGCGCGCGAAGCTCTTCGGTCAACGGGAGCGAGAGGAAGTTATTGAGCTGTATCAGCGCCTCTTCCCACGCCATACGGGCAAACGGACCCTGCAGTATTGTCTGAAGCGTGTAGTTTGCGCCCGAAGGATTCTCGATGGTGTCTATCTCGAGAAGCCTTGGCCCTGTGGGTACCGCCGACTGTGCCGTTGACAGGTCAAGGAGCGTTCGGATGGCCCCCTCCGTTTCACGGCCCACACGGACACGGTCACCCAGGAAAAATCTTGGATTGCGCAGCTGCTCATCAGTAGAGAGTCTGGTCTGTAGCTGCAGGAACGGCAGGGGCAGGGCCCGAACGGCGGTGGAGATGGGCTCAAACGCGGGCGACTCACCGGGCTGCGTGTTTTCTGTGCGGGCAGGTGCGGCCGTTGAAGCGTCGTCTGCCGCGGCCACCGTCAGCGGGAGGAGCACCGGCGCGGCAGTGGTATTTCGACCGGCCTCGAGCTCAACCTCTTCTGCGAGTATCCGAGCGGTGTCAACCGCAGCGTAGTAGTACTGCACCCCCGGCACGGGGAAGTCTTCCGCAGAGCGCAGCTCACTGGCTACCTCGCGAAAGAGTGTCGCCGTCCTGAGATCGTTTATGCTGAGAATTGGAGTAGTGCTGCGGTAGAGGGCGAGCGTTCGCCCGCCGCGGTCGGCGCTAATGGTGAGCTCGACGGTTCTGGCATCTGCCACAGTCGCCTCAATGGCGCGAATGACCGCGCTTCGTTCCAGTTCGCTTGCGAGCTCGGCTACCTCAACGGGACGGATGGACGCGTTTCGTCCCGGAATCACAAAACGGATCGGCCGGCCGTCGGCCGCCTCCACGAGCACCGCATAGTGGTAGGACCCCCGTTCAAGCGGGATGTCGAGGTAGCTGCCGGTCTCTGCGCTGACCTGTCCTATCAGCTCAGCCTGGTCAAGCGTTTCGGTGGTGATCTCTTCCTGTGAACGGTAGACGAGGTAGCTGGAAACGACGCCCGGCGCCGGGTCCCAGGTTATCCGCACCTGCGGATCGTTGATGGCAAGTCTCAGGCGCGAGACAAACGGGGCAAACACCCCCCCTTCGCTCTGCTGGGCAGAGAGAGCCGTGCTCAGCGTAACCATGAGCAGGAAGAGCATGAGTCGAGGAACCAACCGCACCATTCGCATACACTATACTAATCGGCAGGTTACGCGTATCCCTCAGCAATTCAAAATGTGAGGCGGGTGGAAGCCATGGCATGCTTTCGCTATACTCGCGGTACGACTGGAGGAATCATGCTACAAGAACTTTCTACACCAATTCAAGAGCTCCAGGAGCAGATCCAGACCACCTGGAGGTCTCTTTGACTCGGATAAAATTCGTTCAGAGATAGCCAAACTGGAGCAGAAGTCCGCAGATCCCAACCTCTGGAACAACCACGATGAAGCCGAGCGTGTGATGACCGAGCTCAAGCGTGTCAAGGAGCGGATTGAGCCGTGGGAGACGCTGAGCTCACAGGTTCATGATCTTTCCGAGCTCTACGAGCTTGCCGTTGCCGAAGAGGCATCCGGCATGGAGGCTGAGATACGGTCAACCCTTGGGGTCCATAAGAGGACCTTTGACCGGCTTCAGACAAGGGAGCTGCTCTCCGACGAGTTTGATACCGCGAATGCGTTCCTCACCATTCATTCCGGTGCCGGCGGTACAGAGGCCTGTGACTGGGTGAGCATGCTCTACCGGATGTACAACCGCTGGGCCGAACAGAGCGAGTTCAAACTGGAAGTCATCGATCTGCTGGAGGCTGAGGGCGGTATCAAGAGCCTGACCATGCAGGTCAGTGGTAACTACGCGTACGGTTACCTCAAGAGCGAGACCGGCATCCATCGGCTTGTGAGAATCAGTCCGTTCGATTCCAGTGGGCGAAGACACACCTCCTTCGCCTCAGTCTACGTGAGTCCGGTGATAGAAGATGATATTGAGGTGGATATCAGACCTGAGGACATCCGCGTGGATACCTACCGTGCGAGTGGTGCAGGGGGACAACACGTCAACAAGACTGACAGTGCGGTCCGGCTCACCCACCTGGAAACCGGGATAGTTGTGCAGTGCCAGAACGAACGGAGTCAGCACAAGAACCGGGCCACCGCCATGAAAGTGCTCAAGAGCCGGCTCTACGAGCACTATCGCGCACAGCAGGAGGCGGAGCAGGCGAAGAGCGCGGCAGAGAAGAAGGATATCAGCTGGGGGAACCAGATCCGCTCCTACGTGTTTCAGCCGTACACCATGGTGAAGGATCATCGAACCAATCACGAGACCGGGAACGTCCAGGCAGTCATGGACGGTGCGCTTGATCCGTTTATTGACGCCTGGCTGCATCATCGCTGGGACGGCACATGAGCGTGCGGGTGCTCCTGGTCGACGATCTGCCGTTTATCCGGTCACTGCTGACCGACATTCTCAAGGATGCCGGCATGCGCGTGGTCGCTGAGGCGGACAACGGCCGGACGGCGCTCAAGAGGTATCTGGTCTCCCAGCCGGACGTGGTCCTGCTCGACATCGCCATGCCGGTGATGGATGGAATTGCTACCCTCAAGCGCCTTCGCCAGATGGATGATCGCGCACGGGTGATCATGTGCAGCGCTTTAGGCGAGCAGGCGATGATCGTCAGAGCGATTCAGCTTGGGGCCCGTGACTTTGTAGTGAAGCCGTTCAAGGCCGAGCGTGTGGTGAGTGCCATTCGCAAGGTTCTCGAGAGTGACGGGCTTCTTGAGATGCCGGAGCAAGACGCGCGATGAGGCTTGCGGCGCTATTCACCCTGCTGCTGCTTCCCGCCCTTCTGTTCGCTCGGCAGCCTGCCGACTCGCAGCCCGTGGATGTGGATGCGCTTCTTCCCGGTCCGCGCGAAGAGTTTCGGGTAGGGTTTGCAGAGCTTCAAACTGCATCGTTGCCGCCTGAGCGGCGCTTTATTGCCGCAACCTTTCCCCGCTTGCTCTACGAGGAGCTGCGCACCAGTAAGAGTCGGCTGCTCTCCCGGGTTGAGCTCAACGCCTATCTTTCCCAACGGATTGCCGATGCACGAGAGTCGGCCGGTCGCCGGCTGACCGCGGCGGTTGATGCCCGCGATCTCCTGCTCTTTCGCCCGGAAGTGACCGCAGAGCAGCGTGAACGGGCGCAGCATGAAGTGCTGCAGGCTCGCGCGGAGTTTCAGGCGCTTGAAGACGCCAATATCAGCGCAACTGAGGGGCAGGAGCGACCGGTTGCTTTCCTCTCGGAGGTTGAGTCGGGTCGGCTGCTCCCGCCGATCCAATTTGCGCAGGGGCGCGTACCGGTATCATCCGCTGTGCACGCGACAGCCGAGGAGTCTGACCTTGACTACCTGATCTTTGGTCTTGCTGAGGAACAGGCCGGATACACTATCGTTGATATCTATGGCTACCACCGGTTTCTTGAGTCTGTGGAGCTCCTGACCCGGACTACCCGTCTTTCCGAAGAGGTTGGAGAGGATGCCCCGGCGGTTGCTGATGAGATGGCAAGTCTGCTGCTCGGTCGCGAATGGGCAACGCTGCTCGTTGTCTCCGAGCGTCCGGATGCCGCCATTCGGGTGAATGGTGAGCTCGTCGGGTTCGGGCGCGCGGAGGTCCGCTACGCGAAACCGGGAGAGTACTCCGTGAGTGCCCGGGTTGCAGGATTCGAGCGTGTGACTGAACAGATCGCGCTCTCCTCCGGAGAGCGTACGGTCGTCACCCTGGAGTTCCTCCGGAGTGAAGGGCAGCGGACAACCCTTCGCAGTTCTCCGACCGGGGCAGACGTCTACGTTGATAGTCTCTGGGTCGGTAGAACACCTCTGGTCTATCCGTTTCCCTCCGGCAGCTCGGTCGTTCATATACGAAGCGCCGGGTACCTTGAGTCACGTTTTATGGTGGATGCAGAGTCGCCACCGGTGATCTCGAGAGCGCTGCTGAGCGAGCAGATCGACTGGACTGTGGAACTGCGGGAGCAGCGCGACGAGTTCTACCGTGCGCTTGGCTACTTCGTACTCTCGGTTCCCGTCACGGTTCTGCTCTGGGGTGGATACCAGAATGTCCTTGGTACCCGCGCCAGCCCTGATCTCTCGCTGCTTCCTCCGCAGGAGGATGCCCGCCTTGTCCAGCTGGGAAACACCTTTTACTGGTCGGCGCTCGGTGGATTTGCCGTCAATACAGGGCTCTTTATCAACATGATTATCAACCTTCTCGACTACGTGGCGGTAGGTGAAGGCGCACACAATCAGTAGCTTAAGGACGGCATGAAGAAACAGGGATTAGGCAGCCGACTGAAACAGTTGTTCTCCGGTGGGCTCTCAACTGAAGAGCTCTTCGAAGAGCTCGAGGACGCGTTGGTCGGTGCAGACGTGGGCGCACGCGGCGCCATGCAGATTGTGGACTCGCTCCGCGGGGCCGGCGCCCTTGAAGGTGCAAGCAGCCGAGACTCCCTCACGCGAATCCTCCGGCGGGAGATCGAGAGCTCGGTCAAGCAGACCTCTTTTCAGCTGGTTCCCGGTGTCCTGAACGTGATTCTGGTCCTTGGCGTCAACGGCGTAGGCAAGACGACGACGATTGCGAAGCTGGCACACCACTTTCGGAGTACCGGGCAGACCGATAAGATCTGTCTTGCGGCCGGTGACACGTTCCGTGCGGCAGCAGTCGAGCAGCTGACCGTTCATGCCGAACGGTTGGGCATCCGGATCGTCAAGCAGTCTTCCGGTTCCGACCCGGGTGCGGTCATCTACGACGCTATAGAGAGTGCCCGTAGTCGGGGTGATGAGCTGGTCATTGCAGATACCGCCGGGCGAATGCATACAAAGAAACACCTGGTGGAGGAGCTCTCCAAGATTGATCGAATTGTAGCCTCAAGAGCACCAGACGCGAGCTACCGTCGGCTTCTGGTGATAGACGCTACGACCGGGCAGAACGGACTTCACCAGGCGGAGGTCTTCAGCTCCGCGGTGGATGTTGACGGCATAGTCCTTGCCAAGTACGACTCCACGGCGCGAGGCGGCATTCTGGTTCCCATATCCGAGCAGCTCGGCATAGCGGCCGCCTTCCTGGGAACCGGCGAGGGCTACAACGATCTCAAACCGTTTAACGCCGCGCAGTACGCGTTCGAGCTGACGGAGGCATAGTGACCGCTCGTCCGCTCACTCTGCTGATGCTGCTACTTGCCGCGGCTTCTCTCCAGGCACAGCGCTACTATCGCTCAGATGAGTTGGGGGCTCAGGGAGCGCTGGCCAGTGAGGAGGATCGTGACGGCCAGGAGTGGGTCCTCCGAGTAGAGCAGGCAGGCGAACAGACACTGCGCACGCTTCTCAGGGACGGGGTGGAGAGCGAGCAGAGTGTCTACCGTGATGGAAAGCTTGTGACGCACACGCGCTACGACAGCGCCGGCGAGGTTACCGTTCAGCAGCGGTTTCGCTACTGGCGGGACGGTAGCCTGCGGATGGTTGAACGAACCGACAATCGGCGCGTTCTCTTTCGCTACCGCGACGGGGTGCTTGTCTCAGAGGAGCGGACCGACGATGCGCTGCGGGAGCGCCACGAGTACGACCTGTTTGGCCGAACGGCAGCTCGCGAGCTCTGGTTGGATGGAGAGCTCGCTGAGCAGGAGAACCGGACCTACTGGGGTGAACCTCCCCTGGGTATCCGCCGGATCGAACTGACTCAGGGCGCCGTGACTCGCGTTGAGCAGTATGCTCAGAGCGGTGAGCTCATCGGATCGCAGCAGCTTGTCGGGGGTGCCCCGCTACGGGAGGTCGAGCGCTTTTTCCGCAACGATCGTCTGGTTTCAGAGCGTGAGATGCTCGACGGACAGGTGTACGAGTCGCGGTACCGCTACGAAGGCGACACGCTTGTGGAACAGAGCTCTTTCGTGGATGACGAGCTTATTGAACGGGTTCTCTATCATCAGCAGCAGTCGATCACCCGAACGCAGATCATCTTTCGCGACGGCGAACCGCTTCTGGAGGTCGACTATGCAGACGAGCGGCGCTTGCAGGAGCGGGTCATCCGTGACGGCGCGGTGGTTCGCGTCCGCACCTTTGAGCCGGAGGCGGACGGGTGAATCTCCGCTGGATCCTCTTTGTCTCTGCTCGACACTTTCGAACCAGACGGCGTGAGAAGGGTCACACCGCCGCAATTCTCTCCGTACTTGGCATTGCAGCCGGGGTGATGACCCTTAATGCCGTGCTGGCGGTCATGAATGGATTTCAGCTGGGCACCATTGAGAACATTCTGGAGGTCGGCAGCTACCACCTGCAGGTTGAAACAGACGCTCCGCAGGCGCTGGCAGATGAGCTGCAGGAGCTCGGAGGTGTGCGCACGGCGGTCCCCTATCAGGATCTTTTTGGTCTTGCATCGGGATACTTCCGGGACCCTGCTGCGATTGTCATCAGATCGGTCCCGGAGGACGTTCTTGCACGCGACGCCCGTTTTGCCTCAAGCCTTTCGGTTCCGTCCGGAAGCTTTGATCTGGCAACACCGGGCTCAGTGGTTATAGGCGAGCAGCTCGCGAGGCGGCTCGGACTGCGGGCGGGCGACGAGATGCAGGTGGTTGGCTTCGACGGCGTCGGAGCCGGTTCCGCGTCTACTTCTGCCGGCCTGCGGGTGACCGGGCTCTTTACCAGTGGTTTTCTCGAGTACGATGCCGGATGGGCCTATGTCTCTCTTGAGACCGCCGGCATTCTGGGAATTGAAGGCGCTGGAACAGTCGGGGTGAAGCTCACCGACCGGTTTGCCGACCGCCGAATGGTCGCGCAGATCTCAGCCCTGGCACCGGATGCTCGCATAGAGAGCTGGCGGGAGTTCAATCGCGCCATATTTGGCGCACTTCGTCTTGAGAAGACGCTCATGATGCTTCTGGTGGGACTCATATTCGTCGTGGTTGCTCTCAATATCTTTCAGTCGCTTCGACGTAGCGTGGTAGAACGAACCGAAGAGATTGCCGTACTCAAGGCAATTGGCGCCGGTCCGCTCGCCTTGCAGACGGTGTTTGTGTTCGAGGGGTTGCTGATAGGACTCCTCGGGGGCGGAATTGGCACGGTGGGCGGGCTTCTGGTGAGCAGCAATGTGAACGAGCTGTTTGGGTTTGCTGAGTACCTGATCAATCTTCTCTCCGGTGCGACCCAGTGGCTTGGGGCCGTGCTCTCAGGCGTGAATCCGCAGAGTGCGGGGGCGGCGTTCTCCGTGTTCAGCCCGGCCTACTTTTACATAGAACGCATCCCATCTTCTCTTCTTCCGGGAGAAGTTGCGGGTATCTTTGTTTTCGCGCTTGGATCAGCAACACTGGCAGCGTTCGCAGCGTCACGCCGGGTTGCGCGGATTATGCCTGCCCAGGTACTGAGGTACGAGTAGTGATTGTAGAGCTTCACAACGTAAGCAAAGAGTTTCAGAGCGGACCGGCCACCCTTACAGTGCTCAACGGCGTGACCCTCGGGCTTATCAAAGGAGAGGTTGCCGTGGTTACCGGAAGCTCCGGCAGCGGCAAGAGCACATTGCTCAACCTCATCGGTGGGCTTGATACCGTCACCTCCGGTGAGATTGCCGCCTGTGGCTATCCGGTCCATACCCTCAACGAGAGTGAGATAACAGATTTCCGCGCCCGGAGCCTTGGGTTCGTCTTTCAGTTTCACTATCTGCTGAAAGACTTCACGGCACTGGAGAACGTTTTGCTGCCGGCGTATATGCTCGGAGAGTCAAAGAACTCCTGCCGAGGTCGCGCCGCCGAGCTTCTTACGGAGGTGGGCCTGGGTGAGCGTCTGGACCACTATCCTTCTGAGCTCTCAGGCGGCGAACGCCAGCGGGCAGCTCTTGCGCGTGCGCTTATAAACCGTCCGCCGCTCCTGCTTGCCGACGAGCCGACGGGGAATCTGGACGCCGCTACCAGCGCCATGGTGGAGGACGTGCTTATGCAGCTTGTCCGCTCTCATGGCGTTACCCTCCTGCTGGTCACCCACGACGAGGGCCTTGCCGCTCGTGGCGACCGCCGCTTCACACTCGAGCGCGGGGTCCTCGCAGAGCTATGACTGTTCGTTCCACGATTGCCATTGCACGCCGATTCCTCTTTGGTCGGCCCGGTACCCCGGGGCTCTCCCGGCGGGTCCGCGGTGGTATTGTTGGTGTGGGGCTCAGCCTTATCCCGCTGGTCGTTGTCCTTCAGGTCGCAGACGGCATGATTGCAGGAATCACCTCGCGATTCATAGAGGCGGGATCCTCTCACATTCAGGCTGTCGCTCGGCTGGATGTGGAGCCTGAGCAGGCCGCCGGCCGCCTCAGGCGAGCGGCGGCGATAGACGGTATCACGCTTGCCACTGCAGAGCGTCAGGGAATCGGGCTTGCTGCGGCCGGTGACTCGCGTGCCGCTGTAACCATTCGGGCTGTGGAGCCGGATCTGCTCTTCCGCGATCCAGGGCTGCAGCACTACCTCCGTATTGAGTCCGGTGAGTGGGACCTGAGTGATTCCGGTTCCATCGTTCTCGGGAGGCAGGTGGCAACTCAGCTTGGCGTGGTCCCCGGGGATACGGTACGCGTACTCACGGCGCGTCCACTGGCCGGTGGACGCTTTCTTCCGCGCAGCAGCAACTTTGTGGTCACGGGGATCGTGTCCACCGGGTATGCCGACCTGGACCGGCTCTGGGCGTTCATCGCCTATTCCCGCGGACAGGCCATTCTGCCGGCGGAAAGCTCGCGGCTGTTGCTTCAATTCAAGGTGGAACAACCGCTTGCCCTGCCAAACCCGCTCTTTCGTTCACGTGCGGCAGCGCTCGAGCGTGGAGAACAGCTTGTTGGTGCGGTTCGGGAGGCCCTTGGCAGCGAGTATCGCGTAGCCACCTGGTTCGAGGCCGATCGTGCCCAGTACATGAGCTTCCAGACGACCAAAGACCTTCTGGTGTTTATCATGGTGCTTATTGTGCTTGTAGCTGCGGTGAACATCAGTTCCACGCTTGTAATGCTGGTACTCGAAAAGCAGGAGGAGATTGCCGTGCTCAAGAGCCTTGGTGCCTCTCCGGAGGGGGTGCGCACGGCATTTGTTTTTTCCGGTTTTGTTCTGGGACTCATCGGGACCGTCGTCGGCATTGGGCTTGGGCTGCTGATTGCAGTCCACATCAATGAGGTTCTCTACGCAATCGAGTGGTTGATCAACGCGGGGGGCGCCGTGCTTGTATGGCTCGCGAGCCCATTTAGAGAGCTCGACGGCCCGGACGTGCAGTTGCTCTCCGGCGGGTTCTACCTTGAGCAGATTCCTATCACGATTCGGCTCCGCGATCTGCTCCTGGTGAGTTTTCTCTCACTCCTGCTCTCAACTGCCGCCGCTTACTTTCCCGCGCGCCGGGCCGGTCGTGTTCGTCCGCTGGAGGTGCTTCGACGCCACTGAGCCGTCTCCCGGCATAGACGATCCGAGCCGGTTGCGATATTCTCAACCCCACCCAAGGAAGCCATTATGATCGATCTGAACCTCATTCGAACAGAGCGGGAAGCAGTTGAAGCGGCTCTGCGCAAGCGCCTTGATCACGTTGATCTGCGCGGATTGCTGGAGCGTGACACGGAACGGCGGGGGCTCATTGGCGAGGCAGAGAAGCTGAAGGCGCGCCGCAATGAGGTCAGCTCCGACATCCCGAAGCTCAAGAAAGAGGGCAAGGACGTCAGCGAGCTGCTGGATGAGATGAAGCAGGTGAGCACGCGGGTCAAGGAGCTCGATACGCAGCTGCGTGCGCTCGATGAGTCGATCCAGGAGGAGCTTGCGGGTCTGCCCAACCTGCCGGCCCCGGAGGTTCCGCAGGGTGGCAAAGAGGCGAACCAGGTTCTGCGGCAGTGGGGCGAGAAGCCTGAGTTCTCCTACCAGGCGGCAAACCATGTAGACCTGGTCACTCGACTCGGCCTGGTGGACTATGAGCGTGGTGTAAAAATGGGTGGAACAGGATTCTGGCTCTACCGCGGTGTTGGTGCGAAGCTCGAGTGGGCGCTCCTCAACTACTTCATTGATACCCATGTAGCGGATGGATACGAGTTCATTCTTCCGCCCCATCTTCTGACCTACGAGTGCGGCTATACTGCCGGCCAGTTTCCCAAGTTCAAGGACGATGTGTTCCAGATTCGAACCGAAGATGGTGAACTCTCCCAGTTCCTGCTGCCAACCGCAGAGACTGCGCTTATCAACTTCCACCGTGACGAGATCGTGGAAGAGTCGCAGCTTCCCCTGAAGTACTTCGCCTACACTCCGTGCTACCGTCGGGAGGCCGGCAGCTATCGTGCCCAGGAGCGCGGAATGATTCGCGGCCATCAGTTCAACAAGGTGGAGATGTTCCAGTTCACCCGGCCGCAGGAGTCGGAGAAGGCGCTCGAGGAGCTCATTGGCAAGGCGGAGGCGCTCATGCAGGGCCTCGAGCTCACCTACCGAGTGAGCCTGCTCGCCGCACGCGACGCATCGGCCTCCATGGCAAAGACCTACGACATAGAGGTCTGGATCCCCAGTATGGATGAGTTCAAGGAGGTGAGCTCTGCCTCTACCGCCGGCGAATATCAGGCACGGCGTGGCAATATCCGTTTCCGTCCAGAAGGGGCCAGGAAGCCTGAGTACCTGCACTCCCTGAACGCCAGCGGGCTTGCTACCAGCCGGATTCTGCCGGCTCTTCTGGAGCAGCATCAGCAGTCCGACGGTTCGGTTCGACTGCCGGCAGTGCTTGCCGAGCGTCTGGGAACCGACACGCTTCTGCCGTAGCCAGTACTCGTTTTTCTGCTCCACCATGGAAAAGCACACCCGGGAAATCCGTCTTTCTGGTAGAATTAGGTGGGATGTCTGAACGATCGTGTGATGGATGCGGCCGCATGGGCGACCTGGTGCAGGTGTACCAGACGCGCGGCAACGACTACTACGAACTCTGGCTCTGCGAGCGCTGTGCGGCAGTCCTTGGGGTAGAATCAACTGGCGAGGAAGCCGCCAGCGCTGAGGAACTGCTCAGCGGTCTGGTGAGTGCTGACGCTCTCTCTTGCCCCGGCTGCGGGACAAGCTTTCAGACGGTCGAGAAACGCGGAACGGTGGGGTGCGCAGAGTGCTACCGCGCATTCGCGGGAAGAATCCGCGCGTTTCTGCATGAGCTCGAGATTCCCCTTGCCCACACCGGGAGATTCCCCGAGCGTCTGGCCTCCTACAAGCGTCTGCTCATGGACCGTGAAGCCTACCGTGATGAGCTCAAGCGGGCCGTGGAGGCTGAGGAGTACGAGCGAGCCGCGCAGCTTCGCGATGAGCTTGACCAGCTCGACGGAGTTGATGGTGAAAAGCGCTAATCCGTCGGTGCTGCCTCCGGTTATGCCCTGGTTGAGTGAGCCGCGAGCTGACGGGGACGTTGCGCTCTGCGCACGGGTTCGCCTGGGTCGAAACCTGGCGGAGTACCCGTTTACCGATACCCCGCAGTCGGTGCACCCGTACTGGGATGCGATTGCCGCCTGTCAGGAGGCGGTGGAGGAGGCGAGCGCTGGCGAGCTCGAGCTGATGCGGATAGAAGGGATCTCCCTGAAGGCCGATCAGGCCAGTTTCCTGCGTGACAGAGCGCTGCTTGAAGAACAGGTGCCGGCGGCGCTTGCCGTGGACGTGGGAGAGCGGACCGCCTTTCTTTTCGGCGGTCGCGATCACCTGTGTATAACCACGATTGAACCCGGACTCCACGCCCGGGTCGCCCAGGAGCGTGCGCAGCACTGGGATCAACGCCTCGAGCAGCGACTGAACTACGCCGTGGCCCTCGACTGGGGGTACCTCTCTACCGATATCACGGAGCTCGGGACGGCGATGCGCGCGTCGCTCCTGTTTCATCTGCCGGCACTGGTTGAGGTGGAGCGTTTCAGCCTGCTCAGTGACGTGCTTCAGGAGCGCGGGTTCCGGCTTCGTAAGCTCAATGACGAGAGCTCCTCCCTCTTCTGGCTCGAGAACCGGCAGACGATCGGAATGAGTGAAGAGGTAATTATCTCCAAACTTGAAGATGCCGGTCGTTCAGTGGTATCTTCTGAAAGAGAGGCTAGAACAACGCTTCTGCGCGGCCGTCGCACGGAGGTCTCCGAGCGGGCGCACCGTGCGTATGGGCTGCTGCAGTTCTCTCGATCGCTGTCGTCGAAAGAGGCGTTACAGTTGATCAGTGATCTGCGGCTGGGAGTTGTCTGCGGGTTACTCACTTCGATCGGGGTACCTCTTGCAGACTCCCTTTTCTTTCTGGCCCGGGATGGTCATATTAGCGTGTATTGTGATGAAAATAATGAGCAACAAGAGGGAGAGAGGAACATCAATCAGGCTCGGGCACAGCTTATCCAGGATCTGCTGCGTGAAGAGCCACGGTCACCCGGTAGACTGGGAGGAATAATAGATGTTTAAAGGACTGACACAGCGAGCACAGAAAGTCCTGACAATACTCGCACAGGATGAGGCAAAGCGGTTTCATTCCGATCAGCTTCTTCCTGAGCATATCATGCTTGCCCTTCTCAAGGAGGGCGGAGGTCTGGGTTACAAAGCACTGGAGAAGGCGAGTGTTGACCCGGCCAAGATGCAGATTGAGATTGAGAAGGAAATTCCGCGCAAGAGAGGCGGGTTTATCCTGGGCGACGTGCCCCCGAGCTCCCGCGGCAAGAAAGTACTTGAAGACAGTGCGGAAGAGGCACGGAGCCTTGGGCACGAGTACATAGGGACCGAGCACCTGTTGCTCGCGTGTGCCCGGGAATCCCAAAGCGCGACCTCCCGGTTCCTTGATGAAAACGGCTCGAGTGCCGACGGGCTGCGTGAGATTATTGCAGATCTCAGCGGTTCATCTCAGCCGTCCGGAGCCGCCGCACCGGCTACCCGCAGCACCCAGTCGAAGCGCAGGAGCTCCACGAGTACGGCATCCGCCAAGAAGACAACTCCCACACTCGACGAGTTCAGTCGTGATCTCACCCAGTACGCGAGAGAGAACCGGCTTGATCCGGTTGTGGGTCGCGGTCGGGAGATTCAGCGCGTCATCCAGATCCTGGCCAGGCGCACCAAGAACAATCCGGTGCTCATCGGTGAGCCTGGTGTGGGCAAGACCGCGATTGTTGAGGGCCTTGCCCAAAGCATAGTGGACGGGTCCGCCCCCGAGGTCTTGATTGGAAAGCGGGTGATGACGCTCGATCTGGCAAGCCTCATTGCCGGTACCAAATACCGTGGTGAGTTTGAGGAGCGGCTAAAGCGGGTGATGAAAGAGATCACCAACGCGGGCAACGTGGTGCTCTTTATTGATGAGCTGCACACCATTATTGGTGCCGGAGGCGCCGAGGGTGCTATAGATGCAAGCAACATGCTCAAGCCATCACTCAGTCGCGGTGAGATCCAGTGTATCGGCGCCACCACGCTCAACGAGTACAAGAAGTACGTGGAGAAGGACGCGGCGCTCGAACGACGCTTCCAGACCATCTATGTTGACGAGCCGTCGGTGGAAGAGACGCTTGAGATTCTGAAGGGCATCAAGGAGCGCTACGAGGATCATCACAACGTGAGCTACACCCCCGGTGCACTCGAGGTCTCAGCGCTGCTCTCCCGACGCTACGTGCCGGATCGGTTTCTGCCGGACAAGGCGATCGACCTCATTGACGAGGCCGGAAGCCGCAAGCGAATCCATAACTCTGTTCGTCCCACTGAGCTCGCAGAGCTCGAGCGGGAGATTGAGCAGTTGAACGCAGAGAAGCTCAGCTTGGTCAACGGGCAGAACTACGAGCGAGCCGCTGCGGTACGGGATCAGGTTCGTCAGCTGAAGGCGAAAGTCGAAGAGATGAAGAACCAGTGGAAGGTGACACTCAAAACCGAGCAGAACGTGGTGGACTCCGAGGACATTCAGTATGTCCTCAGTGACATCACCGGGATCCCGCTCTCCCGTATCGCTCAGAGCGAGAGCGAGAAGCTGCTGCGCATAGAGGATGAGCTTCACAACACGGTAGTCGGCCAGGACGATGCGATCAAGGCGATCAGCTCAAGTATCCGAAGAAGCCGCACGGGTCTGAGCTCGCCCAAGCGACCGCTGGGTTCGTTTATCTTCCTCGGTCCCACCGGGGTCGGCAAGACACTGCTGGCCAAGACGCTGGCAGAGTTTCTGTTCGGGAGTGAAGACTCACTGATACGCATTGATATGTCCGACTACATGGAGAAGCACAACGTGAGTCGGCTCGTGGGAGCTCCTCCCGGCTATGTAGGCTACGATGAAGGCGGTCTGCTGACTGAGAAGATTAGGCGCAAACCGTACAGCGTGGTCCTGTTTGACGAGATAGAGAAGGCGCACCCGGATGTCTTCAACATCCTGCTTCAGGTGCTCGAGGAAGGCCAGCTCCAGGACAGCCTTGGTCACACCGTAAGTTTCCGCAACACGGTGCTTATCATGACCAGCAACGCAGGCGCCCGGGAAATCACCCGGGAGACATCGGTCGGTTTCAAGCCGTTCGACGGGCTTCTGAGCTACACGGATATCAAGTCGAGCGCAATGAATGAACTGAAGCGGATCTTCCGTCCGGAGTTCATCAACCGTGTGGACGAGATCGTGGTCTTCCACAGTCTCAGCCGTGAACAGGTACGATCGATCCTGGAGATCGAGATAGCCGAGGTTCAGACACGGCTGGTGGAGAAGGAGATCACTCTTGAGTTCACCAAGAAGGTCAAGGAGTATCTGATAGACCACGGCTACGACGCAAAGTTCGGCGCCCGGCCGCTGCGACGCACCATCCAGCGGGAGGTGGAAGACCCGCTGGCAATGGAGCTCCTGAGAGGCCGATTCGGCGAGGGGAGCCACGTCCAGGTCACTCTGCGCAAGGAAAAAATTGCGTTTCGCGAGAAGAGTGTGAAGAACAAGCAGGAAGAAGAGGTGGCGGTCACGACCTGACCGCCATCCAGGCGCCGGTTCAGCGGCCAGGGCCGTTTCTCAACGGCCCCTGCCGGCGAGATCAAAGTAGGCAAACAACATGTTCGAGAGTGCCGCACGTTCTGACACGCCCGGCCGGTAGCTGTACTGCGTCCGGTTTCCTACAAAGGTCACCGTGAATCGGTTTGAGCTGACCAGGGTAAGAAGGCGATCGGCAAGGGGTCCGGTCACCTCTGCGGTGATGCTCTCAAGCAACCGTTGCCCATCACTTCTGCGTGTCGGTTCATCAGTGGGTTCATCAGAGAGTACGATAGGATCAACCGGGTCGACGGGGTCACGACCTTCAATGGAGATGAATACCGACCGCAGGTAGAGCGGACTCTCCTCAGTGACGTACTGCGTGTGCAGGGTGAGCCGGGGTTCGTTTCCGGCGGGGTCGGAGATGGTGAGAAAGATGGCGGTCCGCCGGTAGTCGAGGCGGGAATCAAACAGGCGCGGAACCCCCGACTGCCGATCCGCCGCTATTCCCGGTGCTGCCGCGGCAAATCTCCTGGCTATCCTGGGATCGTTGCGGAGTCCCAGCTCTTCTACCGGCAGGAACCCGCCGCCACCGGCGAGAGCCTGCTCAGGGGTCTGTGGTGATCTCTCAGGTTCCTGATCTGCGAGCATATCCTGCAGGCCGTTTAACTGCTCGAGCAGTGCCCGGCGCTCCTCCCGCAGTGCACCCAGCTCGGAGAGCGAGACCGAGAGTTCCTCCTGCGTCTGCGCCGCTTGAGCCTCCGCCCTCTCCGCCGCGGCGACAGCGGCCGCAAGAGCGTCTTCCTGTGCGGCAATCCGGGCGCCCAGTTCGGTGAGTTCACCTTCAAGAAGCGCCACCTGGTCGAGCGCGGCCTGGTGCTCTTCCTCTGGTACGGTGGCGCAGCCGGCAAACATGAGCACGCAGACAGCAACAAGCCGTACGCTCAGCGGTGTGAGCGCACCAATCCCCCATCGGTCTCCCATGGCATGATTGTCCGCTACCCATTCAATTTGATCAAGCCCGGGCCATGTGGTACCATTTCCACAGATCTTACCGTGAGGTTGTTATGGGAAGGGGAGCAACCGCCGCGGCATCACGCGGTAGCGCTGCACAAGCAAAGAAACAGACCTACGACGAGAGCAAGATAAAGACGTTGAGCTCGCTCGAGCACATCCGGCTGCGCACCGGTATGTACATCGGTCGGCTTGGCGACGGCTCGAACGTTGACGACGGCATCTACGTGTTGCTCAAGGAGGTCATCGACAACAGCGTTGATGAGTTCATCATGGGCGCCGGAAGCTCCATTCGGGTCGACATTAAAGGCTCTACCGTCAAGGTACGTGACTTTGGCCGTGGTATACCGCTGGGGAAGGTGGTTGAGTGCGTGAGCGTCATCAACACCGGCGCAAAGTACAACGACGAGGTCTTCCAGTTCTCCGTTGGTCTCAACGGCGTGGGCACCAAAGCGGTCAACGCGCTTAGCTCACAGTTCCGAGTGGTCGCGTTTCGGGATGGAAAGTACGCGGAGGCTCGCTTTGAAAAGGGCGAACTCAAGAGCGAGAAGAAGGGTAAAACAACTGAGAAGAACGGTACCTACGTTGAGTTCGAGCCGGACACTGAGATTTTTGGTGACTACGAGTACAACGTGGAGTACGTGGAGCAGCGGCTCTGGAATTACGCGTATCTGAACTCCGGGCTCACCCTCTATCTGGGCAAACAGAAGTTTGAAAGCAGGAATGGACTCCTGGATCTTCTCTACAACGAGGTTGGGGACGAGACGGCCTATGAGATCGGGTATCACAAGGGTGATCACCTTGAGTTTGCGTTCAGCCACACGGCAAACTACGGAGAGAGTTACTTCAGCTTTGTGAATGGACAGTTCACCTCAGACGGCGGGACACACCAGAGCGCGTTCCGCGAGGGCTTCCTGAAAGGGGTGAATGAGTTCTATCGCAAGAACTATTCGGGCGTGGACGTGCGCGAGGGGTTCGCCGGAGCGGTGGCCATACGCATTCAGAATCCAGTCTTTGAGAGTCAGACAAAGAACAAGCTGGGCAACACGGAGATCCGTAGCTGGATCGTCAACGAGACCAAGAGTGCTGTCGTGGACTTCCTGCACAAGAACCAGAAGGCCAACAAGGCGCTTCATGACAAGATTGTCAACAACGAGAAACTGCGCAAAGAACTCAACGCGGTCAAGAAAGAGGCACGCGAGGCGGCAAAGAAGATCGCCCTCAAGATCCCCAAGCTGAAGGATTGCAAGTACCATCTCCAGGATGGAGAGAAGGGCAGGGAGTCCACCATCTTTATCACCGAGGGGGCGAGTGCCACCGGAAGCATGGTCAGCTGCCGGGACGTCTATCTCCAGGCAATTTTCAGCCTGCGCGGCAAGCCGCAGAACGTCTTTGCCCGCAAGCGTGCGGATCTCTACAAGAACGAAGAACTTTACAACATGATGATGGCGCTCGGGATAGAGAACAACGTGGAGGACGTCCGGTACGATCGCATTGTGATTGCGACCGACGCAGACTACGACGGGTTCCACATTCGAAACCTGCTTCTCACCTTCTTCCTCAACTACTTTGAGGAGCTGGTCCTGCACAAGCGATTGTTCATCCTTGAGACTCCACTGTTTCGCGTGCGGAACAAGCAGGAGACGCGCTACTGCTACAACGCGAAGGAGCGTGACCAGGCGATCGAAGAGATTCGCGGTCCGGAGGTGACCCGGTTCAAGGGACTTGGTGAGATCAGCCCCAGGGAGTTCGGGCAGTTCATTGGACCGGACATCCGGCTCGTTGAGGTAACGGTGAAAAGCATCAAGGGCATTCAGGAGACCCTTGAGTTCTACATGGGCAAGAACACGCCACAGCGGCGGGAGTTCATCATGGAGAACCTGGTCTGATGGCCTACGTCAACAAGCTGTTCAACGACAACTTTCTAGAGTACGCAAGCTACGTCATAAAGGATCGCGCCATCCCGCATCTGGACGACGGCCTGAAACCGGTGCAGCGAAGAATTATGCACAGCCTGCTGGAGATGGACGACGGAAAGTTTCACAAGGTTGCCAACGTGGTCGGCCACGCCATGCAGTACCATCCGCACGGGGATGCGTCTATCTACTCGGCGCTTGTGGTGCTGGCGAACAAGGACCTCTTTATTGACAAGCAGGGCAACTTTGGCAATGTGCTCACCGGTGATGAGGCGAGCGCCGCCCGCTACATAGAGTGCCGCGCTACACCGCTTGGCCGGCGACTGCTCTACAAGCCTGAGATCACGGAGTTCGAGCCCAGCTATGACGGGCGCCGGAAGGAGCCAATTACCTTCCCTGCGAAGTTTCCTGCGCTCCTTGTTCTGGGTGCAGAGGGCATTGCAGTCGGTATGTCTACCCGGATTCTGTCGCACAACTTTATTGAGGTGTGTGACGCGGTGCAACAGGCGCTGCGGGGCACGGCGTTCGAGCTCTTTCCCGATTTCCCCGGGGGTGGTTTTGTTGATGTCAGTGAGTACGACGACGGGCAGGGGAAGATCCTCACCCGCGCCCAGCTCGACACCTCAGACGAGAAGCGGATTGTGATTCGTGAGCTTCCGTTTGGCTCGACCACCGAGAGTCTGATTGCAAGCGTTGAGGCGGCGGCTCGCAAGAACAAGGTAAAGATTGCCGGGATCAGTGACTTTACGGCCGAAGAGGTGGAGATAGAGATCAAGCTGCCCCGTGGTATCTACGCGAAGGACGTGCTCGATTCGCTGTACGCTTTTACTGAGTGCGAGAACTCCATCACGGTGAACCTGCTCGTGATCAAGGACGGCAAGCCCACGCAGATGACGATCACGGAGGTGATTCAGTATCACGCGAAGCGACTCGTTGCCATCTTGACGCAGGAGCTTGAGCTTGAGCGCGATCAGCTCCTCGATCGGCTCCACGCCCGTACCCTCGAGCGGATCTTTGTGGAGGAGCGCATCTACAAGCGCATTGAAGAGCAGACTACAGCAGAGGCGGTCACCAACGAGGTCCGCATCGGCTTTGAACCGTTCAAGAAGGAGATCCGTCGCCAGATCACCGATGAGGATATTGAGCGCCTGTTGAAGATCCCCATCAGGCGGATATCCCGCTACGACATTGAGAAAGCAAAACGTGAACTGGAAGAGATCCGCAACCGGCTTGATGAGATCAGGCACCATCTGGCAAACATTGTTGACTACGCCTACGACTACCTTGGTTCCGTGATAGAGGACTACCGGGAGAGTTATCCAAGACGTACCCGGATTGGGAGCTTTGACAAGGTGGATGCCCGTGAGGCTGCGGTGCGTTCTCTCAGCCTTCGCTACGACGGGAAAACCGGCTATCTGGGCACCCAGGTAGCAAGCGGAAAGGAGCTGTTCAAAGTCTCCCCCTACGACCGTATCCTGGTCATTCGGGGCTCGGGGACCTACTCAGTTATCGATGTTCCAGAGAAGCTCTTTGTTGATACCGGCATGCTCAGCTGTGGTCTTGCAGACAAAGAGGTGCTGGCAGAGACCGTGTTCTCCATTGTCTACCGTGACGAGACGACAAAGCACCCGTACATAAAACGGACGAAGATTGAGCAGTACATCCTGGACAAAGGGTATGAGATAGCACCGGCCCGCACCACGGTTCTTGCGCTGACTACCCGCACTGGCGTCGTGGCCCACGTGAGGTACCGCAAGAGGCCCAACCTCCGGGTTCTTGAGGAGGACTTTGCCGTGGATGACTACCTGGTAAAAGGCGTGAAGGCTCAGGGGGTACGGCTGGCTACAAAGGAGACGACGAGCGCTCGGTTTGTCGCGCGACGTGAGTAGTAGCTGGCATTTGGCGCGTCTCGGCGATACACTCTCCGGTATGAAGCGAATAGTAGTTGCGGTAATTCTTCTCTCTGTCTCGCTCGTGGTGGCGGCTCAGTCGAGTCGCTACGGGACTATCTCCGCCTCCACGCCAACGAGCCCGTTGCGGGTTGGTGACACGGTTGTGGGAGAGCTCTCCGAGAATGATACTGAGACCGAAGATGGTTCGTACCTTGATTGGTACTCCATGCGTGTTGAGGAGGGTCAGAGCTACCGTATCGAGCTGGAGAGTGAAGCGTTTGACACCTTTCTGGTTGTTCGCTTGCCGGGAGGAGCGGAGCTCACGAATGATGATGCATCATTCACAGACTCCGCGTTGGTGGTCTCGCCCTCCTCTTCAGGTGAGCTCTTTATAGGGGCGACCTCATTCGGTTTTTCCTCTACCGGTCCATACCTTGTCCGTGTCATGTCATACGAGGCCCAGACCATTTCCGCCGGCGCTCAGATCGCCGGGGTGCTGGACGAACCCACGGTTGTCTATGAGCTCTCCGCGGATGCCGGCGATCTCCTGGAGGTGGTCCTGCGCTCATCCGAGTTCGATACGTATCTTGAAATTGAGGACGCAGACGGCAACTACTTCTACAATGACGACGCGGAAAGCACCTCGGTCTCACGCATCCTCTATACCATGGCCCGGGGCGGAAGTGCCCGGATCACCGTCAGTGCCTGGGACGATTCGGCTGATCCTGATCGATCGTTCACCCTGGAAGTAATTGAGACCGCGTACGATTCGGAAGAGTACCCCTCGGGCTATGAGCTCTCTGATGGTGAGTTCATAGAGACGCTTCTGGTGATGGGTCCGGGCGGACAGAGCGACTACGTGGAAAAGCTCTACACCCTGCGGGCAAACGCCGGTGAGCGGATTGAGCTCACCCTGCGCTCGGACGCGTTTGACAGCTACCTGACCGTCTACGGTCCGGCCGGCCAGACCTTCGTGGATGACGACTCCGGGGGCAATCTGGATTCCCGCCTGGTTTTTGTAGCGCCGGAAGACGGTGTCTATGAGGTTATTGTTGCCAGTCTTGGAGGTTCGGACACCGGGCCTTACACGCTGGAGTTTGCGCGTATGGGGCAGGCGGAGACGATCCTGCAGCAGCAGGGCACTCTCTCTGAAGATGATCAGCGTGACATCCGGGGCAAGTACTACGATCTTCTGAGCTTTCCGGTGAACGCCGGTGACCAGATCATCATTGAGGTCCGCAGTGAGGAGTTTGACGGATACGCATTGCTGCAGAATGCGGATGGAGATATTCTTGCGGAGAATGACGACGGCTCTGGTAGCTCGAATCCGAGGATAGAGTACCTGGTGGCCGGTGGTGGAGAGCTCACGCTGGTGGTCACATCGTTTAGCCGAAATGAAACCGGCACCTATGATGTGCTCATCTACCGCTGAAGTTCGCGGAGAGTTGTAACTCGCGCATGAAGATCAAGGCACGGCTGCGTACACTGGCGGCGAAGGCGCTCAGTGAGTCGATTGACGTAAAGACGATGGTTCATCTCACTCGCAGGCTGTTCGGCTCCTATGATCTGAACGAACGAACCGGATTCCCGTCCTCCGTGCCCATTCCCAACCGGACCGCGGCGCGACAGATCGTGGACGACATTGCTGAGCATGATCTGTTTCTTGAGTTTGTTGTGCTCATGCTCGAAATTGAAAGACTTGGGATGGGCGGGCACAAACATCGATTCGCTCGTCTGAGCACCATCGTGAAAGAGATTCACGATCTGGGCTACCGATACGACGAGGCAGTTCGCGCCTTCGTCGAAGACACTACGGTGCGCACCACTCGTAATTGGGGAGTGCTCCGTGATGGCGAGAGCTACGTCATGGCCTTTCTGGGAGTAGATGTTGCGGGGAACTCCGAACTGGTGCGTCGCTACGGTAGCAAGGTCATGAGTCAGATCTACACGCAGGTACGGGAGATTGTTGCCCGCTGCTCCGAGCAGCATAACGGTCGCCTGTGGGGCTGGGAAGGTGACGGCGGTGTGGTGGCATTCACGTTTGAGGAACAGAACCTTCGCGCAACTCTGGCCGGGATGCAGATCATCAATGAACTGTTTGTCTACAACCTGGTTCAACAGGCCATTGACGGTGGGCTGCACCTGCGTCTGGTCGTTCACAATGGCCCATGTGAATACGCGGAGAACGGAACCGAGCTGAAGACTGACACTGTGAAGAGGCTGTGGGACATTGACGACCGATTCGGCTGCCCGGATACCCTGATCGTTACCGACTCGGTGACGCCAAGCCTTGATCGTACGCTTATCGAGCGATTCGAGCCTCTGGAAGTTGCTCCCGACCAGATCTACCACGGCTATGCGGTCCGTTGGGGTAGCTGATGGATGTGCATGTTGTCTCCACCTCCAGGGCGGTACACGCCGCGTTTGAAGCGCTCGAGCGGGGGCGAACCGTGACGATTTACCGGCACGAGAGCGACGCATCGCTTTTGTCCGACCTCTCAGCAACCAACGCGTTTCTCTACATCGATATTTCCGGAATGAAGACGGCCGGCATCCGGAGGAAGCTCGGCCAGTTGGAGAAGGTTCTTCCGTTCAGATACGGTGTGATAGATCCAAAGGACCAGATGGTTGATCCAGCGGAGGCGTTTCACCGTTCTGCATCCGACTATCTGAACCGGGCTCTGCTCAAAGAGGGGGTAACTTCCGCGCGCATGAAGCGGGTGCTTGACTACTGCCCCCATGCGCGGGGCGACCGGAATCAGGAGGAGGCCCCGGCGCTGGAGCTCGCAGCGCCTGCAAGCGGTTCCTGGAGTCAGGTAGTGCGGGGAGAGCAGTACACCTTTCTGATGCTCTATGCAGGCATAGATCGCGTTGGCGACCTCCGCCGCAAACTGAGCGAGAGCTTTCTTGCCGGTGTGCGGAAGTCTTTTCTCTCTGTTGTCCACCACTATCTTGCTCCGTACGGCGCCAAGCTCTGGATGTGGAAGGAGGACGACGGTCTTTTGCTCCTCCCGTTTGACGGCGAATCGGCGCCTGCGATCGCCGCTGCGGTTCTGATGCGGTTGAACTGGCCCGTGCATCAGACGGAGAACCCACGGGAGTTTGGCGAGCTGAGCTGGAGACTCGGGTTTCACCTGGGTGTGACCGCATACGAGACCGGACGGCAGACAGGAGAAATTGTGTCCCAGGACGTGAACTTTGTTTTCCATCTGGGCGGCCGGTATGTGGAGCCTGAATCGATCGCCTGCACCGAGCCTGTCTTCCGCCTGCTTGGCCCGCGGGTTCAAGAACTCTTTGCTCCCAAGGGCGCTTATGAGGAGCAGCCCGTCTTCCGTTCCAGACGCCTTCTTTGACCGGCCAGGCGATCCTCCGTAGCTTTGGAAGGTGAGCTATACGAGTATTCCAGACGGCCTGATCCTTGGCACAAGCACCTCTGCCTATCAGATAGAAGGGGCCTGGCAGGCAGACGGCAAGGGGCCGAGTATCTGGGATAGATTCACGCACCAGCGTGGTACAATCTCCGATGGCACCACCGGTGACCAGGCGTGCGACCACTACAACCGGATGGAGGAGGACGTGGAGCTTATCAGGAGGCTCGGTGTGGACTCTTACCGGTTCTCCGTATCCTGGCCCCGGGTCCTGCCTGAAGGGACCGGTCGCGTGAACGCAGCCGGTCTGGATTTCTACGATCGACTGGTGGACCGGCTCTGCGCACACGGCATTTCCCCGCTTGTGACGCTGTACCACTGGGATCTTCCGGCGGCACTATATGACAAGGGTGGCTGGACAAACCGGTCGATTGCGGGCTGGTTTGCTGATTATGCTGCGGTGATGGCTGAGCGGCTCGGAGATCGGGTTGATCACTGGATTACGCTCAACGAGCCGCTGTCGGTGACGGCCGGTGGTCATGTCGCCGGAATACATGCGCCGGGTGACCGTAGTCTCATCAAGGCCGCGACCGCGATCCATTTTCTCCTCCTTGCCCACGGTCTTGCCACTGACGCCATCCGCGCGGTGGATGAGGGAGCGGCAATCGGGATTGCCAATGCGTTCAGTCCTATCTACGCCGCCCGCCGACAGGACGAGCGGATCGCGCGGCGGATCGGCTCCGTGATAAATGAGATCTTCATGGATCCGCTCTACTTTGGTCACTATCCGCGTTCGTTCGCTCCGTTGCTGCACCTGCTCAACCGATCGATCCGCTCAAGCGATTGGGACGTGATTGCCCGTCCCCCCGACTTTCTGGGGGTGAATCACTACTCACGCTACATTGCGCAGCGCACAATCATTCCGTTTCTGGGGTTTCGCTTTCTCCGCCCGGTGAGCGAGAAGGTTGTGTTCACGGACATTGACTGGGAAGTCTATCCGCCGGGATTCAGGCGCATTCTGGGCTGGATCCGTGAACGGTACGGCAACCCGCCGGTCCTGGTCACCGAAAACGGCGCATCTTTCGACGAGCCGATGCAGGAGCGGCGAATCTATGATCACCGTCGGATGGACTACCTCAACAGGTACATGCAGGAGATGCTCCACGCCATAGCCGACGGCTCTGACATACAGGGGTACTACGTGTGGAGCCTCATGGACAACTTTGAGTGGGCTCATGGCTATACACAGCGATTCGGTCTGGTCCACATTAACTATGAGACGCTCGAGCGACTGCCGAAGGAGAGCTTTTCATTCTATCAAAAGGTGTGTCGGACTCGCCGTCTACCCGATCCGGGAAGCTACTTCCGTGATGAGTCGCCGGTAATCGCCTCCCAGCCCTCTGACAGCTGATTCTTCAGTCGCTCTATTCGCTCCCGGATGGTCATGTCGGAGTCAAGGCCGGCAACAACCCGTTCGTCCAGGTCTGTAGTCTTGCGGTCGAGCTTCAGCAGCGCTTTCTCCAGGTCTCGCAGTGCCTTGCGACTCCCGGATACCTCGTCCTCGGTAAAGTCACCAAACTCGTATTCCACAACGTCGCTTTCTTCAGCGATCTCGCCCTGGAGAGCCCGATAGACGCTTACCTTGATCGTCTTCATTGCGTAAGCCAGCCGTCCCTCTTTATCGAGCCGGCGTACATCAACATAGATGAATGCTGAACGCAGCAGCCGAAACGCTCCATATTTCGCCGCGCGTTTCACCAGGTTATGATCCTCCGCAAGTTTGAGTGACTCATCAAATCCGCCGATTTTCCGAAACACATCGGTGCGAATGAGAATGCAGTATCCGGGTGCATTTGGGTCACTGAACTGTACCAGTCTGACGTAGAGATTGGCGAAATCATGCAGGATTCGATCCATGGTGAGTCGCGAGAGGGGCTTGATCCGACAGGTGGCCGCTACAAGCTGCCGCTCGGTGAACTCAGCCCAGGTGTTCTTGAGAAAGCCGCGCTTTATGACAACATCGGCATCAAGAAATAGAATGACTTCACCGGTCGCAACGGCGGCACCCGCGTTCCTGCCCGCGGCAGGCGAGCCCCCATCTACAACACGTGCGCCGTGGCTCACGGCTATTTCGCGAGTGTCATCTTCTGAGAAGGCATCTGCCACAATGATCTCATACTCGACACCGCGCTGACGCTGAATGGAGGCGAGCGTGCGAGGCAGTGTCTCGGACTCATTGTATGCGGGAATGACGATTGAGACTTGCATCATCTACAAGCTACCGGCTCTCAGCCGCACCCGGCAAATGGCGATCACCATACGCAGAGGGGTGACTCGCCGCTTCATAGTTTCCCGGCGTACCTTTGGGGGGGTGAACGAACAACTGCTTGCCGTGCTTCTTGCTGTCCTTGGCTACTCAATACTCAACCTGACGCAGGCGTATCAGAAGATAGGGCTTCGGATTCGGGAGACAGAACGCCTGAGGGGTACGCTTATCTGGTCTGCCGCCACCGCGTCCGGGTTCATCTCTGTAGTTCTGGTTTACGGGGCGATCGCACTTGGTTCGGTGAGTGTCGTGGGCGCCCTTGCGGGGACCGGACTGGTAGCTCTGGCCTTTTTCAGCGCCCTGGTGATGGGAGAGACGCTTCGTGTGCGCGACGGTCTTGCCATTGGCTCAATTGCCACAGGGGCCCTGCTGGTTGGGTTTTTCGGGGGCTCACAGAGCGGAGAGGGTGATGTCACGTTGCTCGCCGTGCTTCTTGCCGCGGGGGTGACCGCCGGAACGCTTGGATGGATTTTGACGGCCAAAGGAAACCGCCGGGCGGTGGTTGTGGGTGGATTCGCCGGATTCCTGGGTTCGTATGCACAACTCTTCCAGAATCTCAGCTCGCAGCGGATGGATCTCTCCCAGGGCGTATCCGCGTTCCTGCTTGCCACTCTCACCGATCCGATCACCCTTATATGGGTCTCGCTCTCACTTTCGTCAATGGTAGTGATTCAGTTCGCTTACAGACACGGGGATGCAATCCAGATCATTCCAGTGTTCACGTCCCTGTTCATTCTCACTCCGGTACTTGGCGGGGTATTGGTGTTTGGTGAGCAGCTCAGCGTTCTCCAGGGCGCTGGTGTGATCGTCATCCTGGCCGGCACCATTATACTCGGGCGGCGCGGTGCGGCCGTGGAAGCAGCTTGACGCATCCGGGGTCTCAGCATAGGTTTCACGAGCATGGAGGTGTTATGCGCAAATCCGCTCTTGTTCTGACATTACTGGTTGTCTCAACTGCTCTGTTCGCTACTGGTAGATCTGAGCAGGATTCCGATCCTGCCGGGGCCGCACGTGCACCATTTGAACAGCGACTCCCGGTAATGACCTGGCAGGAGATCGTGGATGAGGCGCGTGGCAGTGAGCTCTTCTGGTACATGTGGGGAGGTTCAGACTCAATAAACCGATTTGTACAGGGGTACGTCGCGGATCGGCTTCTCTCCGAGTATGAGATAACTCTTGAGATGGTTCCTGTCACGGACGCCAGCATCTTTGTGAGTCAGGTGCTCGGAGAGCGTCAGGCCGGACGCCTGACTGGAGGGTCTGTAGACGTCATGTGGATCAATGGCGAGAACTTTCGCAGCATGAAGGAGAATGGCCTTCTCTTTGGGCCCTATGCGGAGAAGCTTCCCAACCTCCAGTACGTTGATACCAATGACCCGACCGTTGCGAATGACTTTGGGTTTCCGGTGGACGGCTACGAGTCTCCATACGGAAGCGCGCAGATGGTCATGGTATACGATCAGGAGAGGGTTCCCGAGCCTCCACGCACGATCCCTGCACTCCTCGCCTGGATCCGGGAGAACCCGGGTCGATTTACCTATCCTGCGCCGCCGGACTTCACGGGAAGTGCATTCGTCCGCCACATCTTCTACTACGCAGCCGGCGGCTACCAGAACCTCCTGGGTCCGTTTGATCAGGAACTCTTTGACGAGATTGCTGCCGACGCGTGGGCTATTCTCAACGAGCTCGAGCCGTATCTCTGGCGGCAGGGAAGAACGTACCCCGAATCGATCACTCAGCAGCAGGGTCTGTTCGCTAATCAGGAAGTCGACTTTGGAATGAACTACAACCCTTCGGCTGCAGCAAACCTGGTGAGCCAGGGCCGTTACCCGGAGAGTACCCGCACGTTTGTCTTTGACGGGGGAACAATTGGTAACACGCACTACCTTGCCATTCCGTTCAATGCGACCAACAAGCCGGCCGCCATGGTGCTGGCAAACCTTGTTCTTGACCCGGCCGTACAGTTTGAGAAGGCGCTTCCACAGGTATGGGGCGACCTTCCGGTCGTCTCCGTCTCTCGTCTGCCGCAGCAGTGGCAGGACGCCTTTCGTGATCTGCCACGCCCGCCGAGCGTTCTTCCACCGTCGGAGCTGCAGCGTTCACGCCTGCCGGAGCTGCAGAGCACCTGGCTGGAGTCAATTGAGCGCGGCTGGATTGGGAACGTGCTGCAGCAATGAGGCGGGTGCGGTGGGGCGCGGTGGCGGCGTTCGCGCCGGCGCTTGCAGTGGTGCTGCTGCTGCTCACCGCGGCAGTGGCGGTGACACTTGGACAGGCGTTGCGTGCCGGTAGCGCTGCGGACACTATGCTCACGTTTGACCATTTTGCAGCCGTCTTCCAGGCTCCCGGATTTCTTGCAAGCCTTGGTCTCACCCTCTGGGTGTCCGTCATCTCCACGGCGCTGACCCTGGCATTCGCCATCCTCACCGCTCTCAGTCTCCGCCGCATGAGGCGGCTGCGGAGGTTCGTCACCTACGTCTATCAGCTCCCGCTGACCTTGCCCCACATGGTCATTGCGGCTGCCGCGATCATGCTCCTCAGTCAGAGTGGTATTGCAAGCCGAATCCTCACCGCGATTGGTCTCATCGGCAGCCCCGCGAGCTTCCCGGAGGTTGTCAATGACCGCGGGGGAGTGGGAATCATCCTTGTCTACGTCTGGAAGCAGGTTCCGTTTGTGGGCCTCTTTGCGCTCGCGGTGTTGCAGAGCGTAGGTGAGGACTATGAGGCGGTCGCTCGCACCCTTGGCGCCCGTCCGCTGCAGGCGGTGCGCCATGTCCTGGTGCCTCTTGTTGCCCCCGGTCTGCTTCCCTCGGGCGTCATTATATTCGCGTTCGTGTTCGGCGCGTTTGAGGTGCCGCTTCTGCTGGGCGCGCGCTACCCAAGCATGCTCAGCGTGCTTGCCTACCGCCTCTATACCGATGTCGACATCTCCGTGCGACCCCAGGCGATGGCGCTGTCGTTTATCATCTCACTGATCGTCTTTGTCCTTGTGGCGATCTACCGGGGACTTGCCTCCCGTCGGGCGGAGGTTGCATGACCCGGGCTAACGTTGGCTTACGAGAGGGGAGGTGGCTCGGCAGGGCGATTGTTGCGGGGATCGTTGTTCTAGTTATAGTTCCGCTCGTACCGCTGGTTATCTATTCGTTCAGCGGTCGATGGCTCT
This sequence comes from uncultured Spirochaetaceae bacterium, assembly GCA_964599075.1. Lineage (GTDB taxonomy): Bacteria > Spirochaetota > Spirochaetia > DSM-27196 > SLST01 > SLST01. The sequence goes on from CAZREG010000003.1 coordinate 95,892, forward strand.
ACCCGGATCTGCTGCCGTCATTGTGGGGAGTCCGCGCCTGGGAGTACGTGATTGACGGAAGAAGCCGTGTTCTTGAGGCGTTTATCACGAGCAGCTCGATTGCTCTCAGTGTTACCGGGATCTGCATCCTGCTGGGTGTCCCTGCCGGACGAGGCCTCGCCGCCCTGCCGCCGACACCACGCGCTGTGCTGGAGTTTCTCTTCTTCGCGCCGGTCATCATACCCGCACTTGCTGCCTCGCTTGGTCTTCATGTGGTGTTTCTGCGGATCGGGCTTGCGAATACGAGCCTTGGGGTCATTGTCAGCCATCTGCTGCCGACGCTGCCGTACATGGTGCTTGTGATGGCAAGCACCTTCTCCAACGACGATGGGCAGCTGGAGCATCAGGCGCGGACGCTGGGGGCAGGCCCGGTACGCGCCTTCCTTATTGTGGGGCTCCCCTCTGCAGTGCCCGGTGTGCTCACCGGAGCCCTGTTCGTCTTCCTCATTTCCTGGAGTCAGTACGCGCTCACCCTCCTGGTGGGCGGAGGCCGGGTGATGACACTGCCCGTGCTGCTCTTTGCGTTCGCGAGCGCCGGTGATCTGTCAATTACCGCTGCGCTGAGCCTGGTATTCGTAACACCCGCGGTCCTGATCCTCGCGGTGACCGCTCGTTATCTGACCGGGAAATCGGTTGCCCTTGCAGGAGTCGCAAAGTGAGTGATCTATCAATTGAAAATGTCACGCTCACCTATCCGCGGGCTGAACACGCAGCAGTCGATAGGGTCTCTCTGGCACTCCACGCCGGCGAGTTGCTCTGTCTGGTCGGGCCCTCCGGCTGCGGCAAGACGACGCTGCTCAAACTCATCAGCGGTCTGCTCGAGCCGGACAGTGGAGTCATACGGTTTGGCAATCGGAGCGTCAGCGGTGTTCCAGTCGAGCAGCGCGGTGCGGCGATGGTATTCCAGAACCACCTGCTCTTTCCGTTCATGTCCGTAGTGGAGAATGTTGGTTTCGGGCTGCGGATGCGCGGTGTCTCCCGGAATGAGTGGGAGCCGGTGGCCCGCAGAATGCTTGACCGGGTGCAACTGGGCCAGCTTGCCGAACGGCGGCCGAACAGCCTGTCCGGCGGGCAGAAGCAGCGCGTTGCGCTCGCGCGCGCCCTGGCGGCCGAACCAGCGGTGCTGCTCCTTGATGAGCCCCTCTCCAACCTTGACCGACACCTCCGTGAGGACATGCGGCAGGTGATCCTTGACCTGCAGCGGGAGAGTGGCGTTACCACGCTCTGTGTCACTCACGATCAGGAAGAGGCAGTCCTGCTCGGTGACCGCATTGCAATGATGAGCGAAGGGCGTCTGGTACAGGTCGGGGAGGCGGAAGCGTTCTACGAGCGTCCAGTGAGTGTTCACGTAGCCCGGTTCTTTGGGAATCATAATCAGATAGAAGCAGAACGATCGGGAGACACCATCTCAAGTGAGCTTGGCACTCTCCAGATTACCTCTGGGGCAAGGGAAATGCAGAGCAGCTGGCCGGAGTCGGGCCAGGTCTGTGTGCACGTTCGACCGGAGTCGATCACCATAGAGCCTGCCGGAAGCCGGAAGAAGAACGTACTTCACGGCAGAATTACACACAGGGTCTATGTAGGTACTCACGTGCGCTACGCGGTAGAGGTGGGAGGGCAGCCGTGGCAGGTTGTTGCAACGCCAATGTCCTCACGCTTTCAGGAGTCCGAGTGGGTTGATCTCGCAATTCCGCCTGAGCGCATCTGGCTCACCCGGGAGTAGGGTTCTACTCCTCTACGGAGAACTCTTCCCGGGGTGCACCACAGACCGGACAGACCCAGTCATCAGGCAGATCATCAAACGACGTCCCCACAGGGATATCGGCGTCAGGATCCCCCTCATCCGGGTCATAGATATAGCCGCACACGTTACAGACGTACTTTTTCATCTCAATCCTCGGCTCCACTTTTTTTGATTCTAACGCGCGCTGGTAACGGTTTCAAGCGTGCGGCGGACTCAGATCATGCTGCGTGGATCAAGGAGCTCGTCCACTTCACTCTCTTCAAGCACCTTGGCCTCAAGGACAACCTCCCGAATGGTGCGGTTCTGTTCATAGGCAACGTGAGCAAGCTCGGCCGCCTTGTCGTACCCAATCCGGGTAGCAAGCGGCGTCACCAGAGCCAGACTCCACTCAATCCAGTGCTCACAGCGCTTCTCATCGACCTCTATGCCGTCTACACATCGGGCGGCGAATGCGCTACAGCTGTTCTTCAACAGATCGATCGCACTGAGTGTCTCGTAGGCGAGCAGCGGGTGCATCATGTTGAGCTCAAGAGGTCCATGCTGGCCCGCCGCGGTGATCGACGCAGCCTTTCCCAGAATGTGAGCCGCAACCTGGATAATCATCTCCGGGATGACCGGATTCACTTTGCCCGGCATGATGGAGCTTCCCGGCTGCAGTGACGGCAGGATAATCTCACCAAGGCCGGCTCTTGGACCGCTTGCGAGCAACCGCAGATCATTCGCAATCTTCATCAGGCTGACTGCAACCGAGGTAAACGCCCCGGCGAGCTCCACCTGTGCATCACGGTTGGCAATTGCCTCGAATCTGCTGACCGCCGGACGGAAGGGGATGTCCGTCTCTGCGGCTATTCCGGCAATTGCTCTCTGCGCGAACTCCGGGTGGGCATTGAGGCCGGTGCCTACGGCGGTGCCGCCAAGTGCGAGCTCCTCCAGGTTCAGGAGCACCCGTTGCAGGCGCTCGGCGTTTCGCTCCATCTGAGTGGCGTAGCCATCGAACTCCTGGCCCACCGTCATTGGAACAGCGTCCTGGAGGTGGGTTCTCCCGATCTTGACCACTTTAGAGAACTCCCGGGACTTTCTCCTGAAACTCTCCCCAAGACCGGCTACCGCGCGAATGAGTCCCGGAAGCTCTATCCGATTGGAGACGTGGACCGCGGTGGGGATGACGTCATTGCTTGACTGTCCACGATTGACATGGTCGTTCGGGTGGACAGGGGAGCGCCTGCCGATTGGTGAGCCCAGAATTTCGTTGGCCCGGTTGGCGATGAGCTCATTGGCATTCATGTTCCAGCTTGTGCCACTTCCCGTCTGAAAGACGTCTATGGGGAAGTGCTCGTCCCACTTGCCCTGAAGAATCTCGTCCGCAGCCTGCTCGACGGCACCGGTGAGTCTGGTGTCAACGGTTCCAAGCTCGCCGTTCGCGCGGGCGGCATGCTTCTTGATGAGCGCAAGGGCGCGAATCATGGCTGCAGGGATTCTATGCTGGGAAACGGAGAAGTTCTCCACCGCTCGTTGTGTCTGAGCGCCAAAATAGGCCCAGCCGGGTATGCGAACTTCACCCATTGAGTCGTTTTCGGTGCGGAAATCTGTCTCTTTCATTGTTTCTCCTCTCTTGTGAATGGTGCCCCGGGGTACGGGAAAGGATACTGAAGAATCCTGGCTGTGACACGCGCTCGGATGACCCCGCGGGTCTCATTTTGTATACTCATGAGACAACAGGAGAGAAGAATGAAGCACATCGGAATCGTTGGGAGCGGCAATGTGGGCGCGAACACCGCCTTCTTTGCTGCAGAGCGCAACATTGGGAATGTCTGCCTCTACGATATCAAGGAGGGGCTTTCCACCGGTAAGTCCCTCGATATGATGGAGGCTGCGCCACTTCGCAACTACCAGTTCTCGCTGTCCGGAACCGACTCGCTTGATGACGCGCTGAATACTCAGGTCGTGATTGTGGCGCTTGGTGCTATACGCGAGCCGGGGCAGAAACGAGCAGATCTCTATGAGGCGAACATGCCTGCGATCGTTGAGCTTGGCAAAAAGCTGTCAAAGTTTGGTGGTGTTGTAGTTGTGGCCAGTGAGCCTGTGGATATGCTTACTGCTGAGGTTGTCCGGGCCTCCGGCCTTCCGGCCTCACGGGTTCTGGGGATTGGCGGCCACCTTGACGTCCTGCGGCTTCGCTATCTGATTGCTGATGAGCTTCAGACTGCCGTGGAGGACGTTTCCGCTCAGGTCATTGGGTCCCACTCCCGCGACATGATCCCGCTCCTTGACTACTGCTCGGTTGCCGGCGTTCCGCTTGCGAAGCTTCTTCCGCATGACCGGATAGCATCCATCTTTGAAACCATGCTCACCGCCGGTGACCAGATCGTGGAGCTTGCGAAGCGAACGAACAGCTTCTATGGCCCCTCTGCGGCAGCCGTGGATGTGGCGGAGGCGGTTATTCGTGACACCAATCGGGTGCTCTCCGTCTCCACCATGCTCTCTGGACAGTACGGCCTCAAGGACGTGGCGTTGAGCCTTCCGTGCATGGTTGGAAGCAACGGCGTTACCCGGGTGCTCGAGCCCAAGCTCACGGAGAACGAACGATCCATTATCGCCTCGACTGCTGAGATTCTCTCGGCCCACAACTAGGAGATCCCATGGCTAAAGTATCAGTCATCGGCGCCGGTAACGTCGGCGCCACCACCGTCTATTATCTTGCTGCGCAGAATCTTGCCGATATCGTCATGGTAGACGTGGTAGAAGGAATGCCGCAGGCCAAGGCAATCGACTTCATGCACGCCTCCCCGTCGCAGGACTTCTCGGTCTCCATTCTGGGTACCAATGACTATGCCGATATTGCAGACAGCGACGTTGTGGTTCATACCGCCGGAATTGCGCGAAAGCCCGGCATGGATCGGATGGATCTTCTGAAGACCAACGTGGGTATTGCAAAGGCGGCCGGTGAGAATATCAGAAAGTATGCGCCGAACGCGGTGGTGATTGCGGTCGCCAACCCGCTTGATGTGATTGCGATGGCGCTGCTTCGAGCAACCGCCTTCCCCTCGAGCAGAGTAGTCGGCATGGCGGGGATTCTTGACTCCACCCGGTTTCGCTACTTCATAGCTGAGAAGCTTGGCGCGCTACCTGGTGATGTTTCGGCAATGGTGCTTGGCGGTCATGGTGACACCATGGTTCCGGTCAGCAGATACACCACCGTGGGTGGCTTTCCCATCAGCGAGCTGCTGCCGGAGAGCGAGATCAAGGCGCTCAGTGATCGCACACGGACCGGCGGTGGTGAGATCGTGAACTATCTGAAGACCGGCAGTGCCTACTACGCCCCTGCAGCGAGTGTTGCGAAGATGGTGGAGGCGATCATCAGAGATCAGAAGCTTGTAGCTCCCGCTTCCGCCTATCTGGAGGGCCAGTACGGTCACCGCGATATCTTCCTTGGTGTGCCGGTGCTGCTCGGTAAAAGCGGGGTCGAGCAAATCCTTGAGCTCGAGCTCTCGGAAGATGAGAAATCAGCGCTTGACAACAGTGCCGAGCACGTTCGACACGGTGTAGAAGACCTGGACTCGATCTCCTGAAGCCGGGCAGAGCGTGAGCCTCGCGCACATTCGGATTGTGCTGGTCAGACCGCAGGAACCACGGAACGTGGGAGCGGTCTGCCGGGTCATGAAGAACTTTGGGATGCATGAGCTGGTGGTTGTCGATCCACAGGGAGCTGCGGCAGCGGATCTTGGCGGTTCGCAGGAGCGGAGCGCTTCCGCGGAGACAGCCCGCCGGCTCGCGGTCCATGCGCAGGACGTTCTGGATGGAGCACGAATCTGTTCAACAGTCGCAGAGGCTGTCGCGGATGCGACGCTGGTGGTGGGGACGAGCCGCCGGCAGGGACAGAAGCGCAAAGGTGCGGTGGAGCTGCCTGAAGAGTTCGCCGGACGAGCTGTGAGTGCGGCTCCCGCTTGTGTTGCACTGCTCTTTGGGAACGAACGATTCGGTCTGAATGCCGGAGAGCTCATGCATGCCTCACAGCTTGTCGCTATTCCCAGTGATCCCGCCTGCCCTTCGTTGAATCTCTCTCATGCCGTGGCGGTGCTCTGCTACGTTCTCTACCAGGCCGGGATGGAGGCGGGCGCTGTAAGTAGGCCCAACGATCTCTCGGTCCGTTCGGTTATCCCGTATGAACAGCTGCACGCTCTTGTAGCAGACATGGAGAACAGCCTTCACGCCATGAACTTCCTGACGCAGGACGGTCCGCAGGGCATGAGCATGTTTCTCACCGATGTACTCGGGCGGGCTGGACTTACTCCGCAAGAGGCCGCCCGGCTTCGCAGGCTCTTTTCCTCACTCGCCGGGCGCTTCCGCTCAACGTAGTCCCAAAGCGACGGGAACTCTGGTCGCTTCGCCGCTATCGCTCCTCAATAGGGACCAGTCGTCTCTGTTCGTCGCCTATGTAAAGAGCCTTTGGACGGAAGATACGGTTGTCGCTTCGCTGCTCGAGGATATGACTCAACCAGCCTGAAGCGCGAGCCATTGCGAAGACGGGGGTGAACAGGACGGTTGGAATTCCAAGCATCCGGTAGACCGCACCGCTGAAGAAGTCGACGTTGGGATAGATGGGCTTTCCCTTCTCTTCCATCCGTTCACGGAACGCGTTCTCTACTTCTTTCAGGGTGTCGTAGAAGACGAAGTCCTGCGTCTTCTCAGAGAGTTGTTTCAGATACTCTTCCATGATGATGCTGCGAGGATCCTTAGCCCGGTAGACCCGGTGACCCATGCCCATCACTTTCTGCTTCTGATCGAGTGCTCTATTCACCCAGTCGCGTGCGTTCTCCTTACTTCCAATCTCGTCGGCCATGTCCATGACCTTCTCGTTGGCCCCGCCATGAAGGCTCCCGTAGAGCGCTCCAATTGCCGCAGAGATGGAACAGTAGCAGGTGGACATGGTGCTCGCTACAACGCGACTGGTGAAGGTACTCGCGTTGAAGCTGTGCTCGGCATGAAGGATAAGCGCCTTGTCCATGATCTCGCCCTCATCCGCATCCGGTTCCGCACCGCGCAGCATGTAGAGGAAGTTCGCACCGTGAGAGAGGTCCTTGCGAGGCGGCACATACTCCTTGCCCTCCCGGAAGCGATGCAACGTGGCAATGGTGCTTGCAATCTGTGAGAGCTGGTGAAGCGTGTCGCGACAGTTGCAGTGTGGACCATGGTGGATTTTGTGTTCTACGTAGCTGGAGAGGTAGGAAATTACTGACTGCAGCAGCTCCATTGGATGGGCGTTGGCCGGAAACTCCCGAATCATGGAGATTACCGGTTTGGGCAGCTCGCGAGCATTTCTCATCTTGGCGCTGAACACAGCGAGCTGCTCCTTGTTGGGCAGCTCTCCATAGAGCAGCAGATAGGTCACTTCCTCGAATGTGCAGTACTCCACCAGGTCGCTGATAGAGTAGCCCAGGTAGTAGAGCTTTCCATTCTCTCCGTCGATCTTGCAGATCCGGCTCTCGGCGGCAATAACCCCTTCTAATCCTTTTGCATACGTAACGTCAGACATTATCTCCGTGCTCCTCTACAGACTGTGTATTGATCTCTTGTCCACCGCCATTGCGGCTTCCTTGACTGCCTCGGTGAGTGTGGGGTGCGCGTGTGCAATGCGCGCGATATCCTCCGCACTCCCGCCGAACTCCATGACTGTCACAAGCTCACTGATGAGGTCGCTTGCCCAGGGTCCAACAATATGGGCACCCAGCACTGCGTCCGTCTCCTCATGCGCGAGAATCTTGACAAACCCGAATGACGCGTCCATGGCCAGTGCACGACCGTTCCCGCCAAAGTTGAACGTTCCTTTCCGGTAGGGAACTCCCTGCTCCTTGAGCTCTTCCTCACTGCGTCCCACTTCCGCAGCCTCCGGCCATGTGTATACAACGCCCGGGATTGTATCATAGTTCACGTGCCCCGGCTTCCCTGCAATGACTTCGGCAACCGCGACCCCCTCATCCTCCGCCTTGTGTGCCAGCATAGGTCCGTGGATGAGGTCACCAATGGCGTAGAAGCCATCTACGGAGGTGCGGAAATGCTCATCTACCGCTATGCGTCTGGTCTTCTCGTCGGTCTGGATCCCCAGCTCCTCAATGCCAAGCCCATCGTAGTAGGGACGGCGTCCCACGGCGACAAGCACCTTGTCTGCGGGAAGCTCCAGCTTCTTTCCATCGGGAGCCTCGATTGCCACCTTCTTCTTGCTCTTCCCACTGATGCCGGTCACCTTGTGCCCCAGGAGAAACTCGATTCCCTGCTTTCCAAGCTCGCGCTTCATGGTCTTTGAAACCTGGGCGTCCCATCCCGGCAGGACGTCCTTCATGATCTCAACGACCGTCACGTGTGCTCCCAGGCGGGCCCAGACGCTGCCAAGCTCCAGACCAATGGCGCCGGCGCCCACAACGATCATCTCTTTTGGGACCGATGTAAACTCGAGCGCATCGGTTGATGAAACGACGCTCGTGCCGTCGAACGGGAGGAAGGGGAGCTCAATCGGAACGCTCCCGGTTGCCAGGATGACTGACCCGCCTCTCAGCGACTGAGCGGTGCCGTCTTCACCGGTCACCGTCACCCCGTCCGGCTGTACACTGGCGGTTCCCTGGAACTCGGTGATCTTGCGCCCCTTCACCAGGCCGCGCACACCGCCTACAAGCCTATCCACAACCGCCTGCTTGCGCTCGAGCATACGCGGCACATCAATCTTTGGAGTTCCGCCGGAGATGCCGTGGTCGGCCGCCTCTCCTGACAGACGTGCGAACAGCTCGCTTGAATCCAGAAGCGCCTTGGACGGGATGCAGCCAACGTTGAGGCAGGTTCCCCCCAGGGTCTTACGCTTCTCTACCAGTGCCGTCTTGAGTCCAAGCTGAGCCGCCCTGAGCGCAGCCACGTATCCGCCAGGCCCCGCTCCCAGGACTATGACGTCAAATTGGGTATCTGCTGACATGAGTTCTCCTTGTCTCTCTGTCGATCGTTTACAGGCCGAGCAACAGCCGTGCCGGGTCCT
>CAZREG010000004.1:0-102644 GCA_964599075.1 uncultured Spirochaetaceae bacterium
CCGCCTATGCGAGACTCGATCTCAGCTTTGCGGTTCCGCAAGGTCCGTGACACTTTGCAGAGGAGGGGTGAGGTGTTAACTTGTATGCATGAACAATAACCCTCAGGTAAATCCCAAACCTGAATGGCTCAAGATAAAGCTTAATACGAACTCCAACTTCAAGTACCTCAAAGGACTTATAAAGGACCAGAAGCTTACTACGGTCTGCGAGGAGGCAAGGTGTCCGAACATTCATGAATGTTGGGGCGAGCATAGGACTGCGACGTTCATGATTCTCGGTGACACCTGTACGCGGAGATGCCGGTTCTGCGCGGTCAAGACGGGACTTCCGCGGATTCTGGATAAGGACGAGCCGCGCAGGGTCGCTGAAAGCGTTGCTGAGATGAAGTTGAATCACGTCGTGATCACTATGGTTAATCGTGATGAGCTGTCGGACGGTGGTGCGGCGATTATGGCTGAGACTGTCGAGCGTATCCACGCAGCGGCGGCTGATACGACCGTTGAAGTGCTCTCCTCTGACCTTATGGGAGACTATGAGAGTATCCGTGTAGTCTGCGAGAGCAAACCGGAGATCATGAGTCACAATATGGAGACGGTTGAACGGTTGACGCCTTCAGTACGATCACGGTCGACGTATGAACGTTCATTGAGCTTTCTTCGGCTCGCGAAGGAGATTGATCCTGAATCCATCACAAAGTCTAGTTTGATGCTTGGGCTTGGAGAGACACGGGAGGAGATTCTCTCGACCATGGATGATCTGCTCGAGAACCACGTGTCGCTTCTGAATCTCGGACAGTACCTCCAACCGACGCGAACTCATCTCCCGGTACAGAAGTACTGGACTCCTGAGGAGTTCGATGAGCTGCATGAGAGGGCTCTGGAGAGGGGCTTTACGCACTGTTCGGCGGGGCCGCTGGTTCGCAGCTCCTACCATGCTGGGGAGCAGTACGAGACGTATCGTCGTAAGATGCATCCACTGTACAGGGAAGAGGTCGGGGATTGATGTGGACTTTCCCTGGGGCGGTGATTAGACTGCGCTTAATCATCAGCCTCAGGGGTTCCTATGCTGCACACAGACATCTACAAGAAACGGATCCGCCAGTTTATTGACCGGGTGCTCGACGATCGCTACGGCGATACTGTGCCACTTTCGGTCGTCTATACCTACAATAGAGAGGGCCCTATCCCGTACACGGAGCTCGAAAAGCGTTCGTGGAAGCCGATCTCTACGGGGACCACCTGGGGTGAGCTCTGGGCGAGTGCCTGGTTTCGTGTGACTGGCGAGGTTCCTGCTGAGTTTTCCGGAAAGCATGTGGTTGCGCTTGTTAACCTTGGAAGTGAGGGGTGTATCTTTGTGAACGGGTCGCCGGTTCAGGGCCTCACGAACGCCGACCGTACGCCGACATTCTCCACCGGGAAGCGGCGCATCAATCTGTTCCCAACCGCGCGTGGCGGGGAGCCGGTGGAGCTTCTCATTGAGGCTGCGGCGAATGGTCTGTTTGGCTATCACAGCGACAAGAAGTTTGTGTTTGATCAGGCTGAGCTTGCCGTTTTTGAGCCGGAGATCTGGCAGATCGGACTCGATCTGGAGTACCTCTACGGTCTTGCTCTGGCCCTTCCGGCTGATTCGGTTCGTGCGCGTCGCATTCTCCGTGGGCTCAATGACGCGGCAAACGCCTGGGCCGATGGCGCGGGTGCAGATTCGGTTTCATCTATTTGTCGCGCGCTGATGGCCAGAAAAGCGGTCGGGAGTGCTACGACGGTCTGGTCGGTGGGGCACGCACATCTTGATCTCGGCTGGCTGTGGCCGGTCTGGGAAAGCCGGCGCAAAGCAGGTCGCACCTTCTCCACGGCTCTCATGCTGCTCGAGGAGTACCCGGACTTCGTCTTTGGTGCTTCGCAGCCGCAGCAGTATCAGTGGGTCAAGGAAGATTATCCTCAGCTCTATAAACGAATAAAAAAGGCGATCGAGGAAGGTCGGTGGGAACCACAGGGCGCCATGTGGGTCGAGCCTGACATGAACATCCCTGCGGGGGAATCATTTGTTCGCCAGCTTCTCTATGGAAAGCGCTTCTTCCGAGACGAGTTTGGCTATGAGGTGAAGAACCTCTGGCTTCCTGACGTGTTTGGCTACTCGGCGTCGCTTCCTCAGATCCTCAAGCTGGCCGGGGTGGATTTCTTTACCACCCAGAAGATCTCCTGGAACGAGTCGAATCTCTTTCCGCATCACTCGTTTCTCTGGGAAGGGATCGATGGTACCCGGATTCGCACACACTTCCTGCCGTACAGCAGCTACAATGCAACAAACCGACCGGCGGAGATGATAGCTGGTGAAAGGGCCTTCACTCAGGCCGATGTGTCGGATGACTGGCTTAACCTCTACGGTATTGGCGACGGTGGGGGTGGACCATCCCGGTACCACATTGAAATGGCACGACGAGGTGCAAATACAGAGGGTTCTCCGAAAATGAAGCTCGCTCGTGCAGATGAGTTTTTCAAGAGGCTGGCGAAACTGAAGGAAGATGATCTGCCGCTCTGGCGTGGAGAACTCTATCTGGAGTTGCACCGTGGGACGTACACGACGCAGGCGCGGATGAAACGCTACAACCGGTTGCTCGAACTTCGAATCAGGGACGCTGAGATGCTTGCGGCGCTTGCGGGTCTTGATCAGCAGGATCAGATGGAGCGGATCTGGAAGGACACTCTGCTCAACCAGTTTCACGACATCCTTCCCGGTAGTTCCATAAAGCTCGTCTATGACGAGGCGCATCGGCAGAGTGAGGAGCATCTGGCGGCGCTCGAGAAGCTCAGCGTAGAGAGTCTGTGCTCACTGTATGGGCACGCAAAAGGGGCACAGACCTTTGTTATAATCAACACGCAGAGCTGGGAGCGTCATGAGCTGGCTTTTGTCCCGGTTGCAGGATCACGAACGCCGGTGGTAGCGGACGCGGAGGGCCGGGCGCTCGTGGCTCAGCCGGTTGACGGGGGTCTGCTGGTTCCGGTCTCCGTGCCCTCGATCGGATATACCGCGCTGTCGATTTCCGGTGGTGGGGAGGTTGATACGCCGGCTCGTCCGCGGATGACTGAGCAGAACAACCGGTCAAGCACGAATGCAGCGGGACGCTGGACACGTGAGACTATCTCACCGGTCAGCGCTGACGAGGAGCAGCTGGAGAACGGGTTGCTGTGTGTGAAGCTTGCCCCAGATGGTACTATCCGATCTATTTTTGACCGGGAGTACAGTCGAGAGGTTCTTCGTTCTCCTGCGAACACGCTGCTTCTCTGGGAGGACTATCCGTACTCCTGGGACGCATGGGATATCAGTCACTACTACCGCGAAACGTCTGCGGAGCAGGCAGTCCTTGTCGAGCGATCGCTCCTTGAGAGCGGCCCTTTGCGCGCGATGGTCTATCAGAAGCTATCGGTGGGCGTATCAACAATTGAGCAGTGGATCTCACTTGAGGCTGAGACGAAGCTGATCAAGATAGAGAACCGGGTGGACTGGCGCGAAGAGCACAAGCAACTGCGAGTTGCGGCTGAGGCAGAGATACAGGCACTCTCGGCAACGTACGAGATACAGTTCGGGGCTGTCAGCAGGCCTGCTCATGGGAACACCAGCTGGGATGACGCTCAGTTTGAGGTGGCTGGACATCGATTCGCCGACCTGTCCCAGGCAGACTACGGTCTTGGAATCATTAACGACTGTAAGTACGGTCACTACATTCGAAACAGTACCATCGATCTCACGCTGCTTCGTAGTCCGAAGGACCCTGATCCCCAGGCGGACTTGGGGAATCACGAGTTCACCTTTGGCTATTATCCGCACGCTCTTGATTGGCAATCGAGCGATCTGCTCGAACGGGCCCACGATCTCAACTCTCCGTTGCTGGTGCACGGTGTCGGCTCTGTACCTGCCAGTCCGAGTGCAAGCCACTTTGGGATCGCGGGAGGAACGGTGAAGATTGACGCCGTGAAGCGTGCAGAGGAAGGGGAAGGCACCATCCTGCGCCTCTACGAGACCAGGGGTACGAAGCATCGTACGACCTTGCGTTTTCGGGCGCCGGTGAAGAGCGTCGAAGAGGTCAACCTGCTCGAAGAGGAACCAAGGAGCGTTCGCGGTTTGAAGAGCTCCAGAGGAGACTCGTTCGCATCAGAGATTGCGCTTGAGTTCAAGCCGTTTCAGATACGAACGCTGAGGATACGGTAGTGCGGCTGATTGCTGCGGCGCTCCTTGGACTGCTCACGGTGCTGCTCCCTGCGGCAGATCGACTGGAGCTTACAAACGGTGATGTCATATCAGGAGCAATCGTGCGATTGGACGAGTCCACGATCGTGATCGAGACCGAGTACGGCCGGCTGGAGATCGATCGTTCCCGCGTTCTCCGGGGCTTTCTGGGGCTTGAGTCCGGCGAACAGGGGACGACGAGAGAGTCCGGACAGGGAGATGGAGATTCCGCTACCGTACAGTCAGCCGGGGATGGCCGGTACGAACTGCCGCGCCCGTCCTCTCCTTCAGAAGACTCTCCTGGTGAGGGACGGGATGCGGAGCTGCGCGCGGGCCTTGTAATGCATCTGCCGTTCGATGGATCACTTGGCGATACTACCCAAAACTATATTCCGGCAAACAACGGCATGCGTTTCGTGACCGACGTAACCGGGAGGCCGAATGGAGCTCTGCGTAGCGATGGCGGGGGGACATTTCTGTCGATCGCTTCGGACGAACGGTTGAAGCGGCTCGATCAGTTCTCGGTTTCTTTCTGGATCCGGTTGGATGACTCGGTTCCCACGCACTATCTCCTGTCAAAATGGACCCGTGCCCAGGGAGAGACCGCCGAAGGAACCTTCACAATTCAGACCTCACGTGGCGGCATCACACTCTTTCTCGTAGATAGCACGGGGAGGTACCACTGGGTTTCCGCCCCCGGCTCCCTGGCTGACGGCGAGTGGGAGCATGTCGCGGTTACCTTTGGCGGAGGACGGGCGGTTATCTATGTCAACGGCGAACAGAGGGCAGCAAGGCGCTTTGCCTTTGATCGGCTCTACGCTGACGACGCGCCGCTCCTGATCATGACGGCGGAGGCAGACCAAGAAAATCGGTACGGTCTGTACAATTCCCGGGGCGCAATTGATGATCTACGGCTTTACAACCGCGCGCTCTCGAGTATGGAGGTCGCTTCTCTTGCCGGCGTGCCAGGCGCGCCACGCGAGTGAATAGTCGGCCTTTGTCTATCGCCGCTATACTATAGGCATGGCGGACAGGGTAGAAGAACTTGCGGCTCGAATAGAGCGCTATCAGAAGAGCTACTACAATGGCGAGCCTGAGATCTCAGACGTTGAGTTTGATCTTCTATGGGACGAGCTCAAACGTCTCCGACCCGCTCATCCGCTCCTCTCTGCGGTGGGCAGCGACTCCTCTGCTGCACTGAATAAGCGACGACACCTTATACCCATGGGAAGCCAGGAAAAGGCGGCAGATCCGCAGGCGTTCCGGAAATGGGCCAATGGAGTCGCGCACGACGAGTACCTTGTGCAGCTGAAGCTTGATGGGGCAAGCCTTGAGCTCCAGTTTGAGTCCGGTCTCTTTACATGCGCGATTACCCGCGGAGATGGGCTTGTCGGCGACGACATTACGGCGAACGCCAAGCAGATGTCAGGATTTGTTGCGCGAATTTCTGAGGCTTTCACCGGCGGCATCCGAGGTGAGGTCCTCCTTACCCGAGCCATGCATCAGGCGCGGCATGCTGACAAGGCCAATCCGCGCAATGCGGCCAATGGAATCATGAAGCGGAAGGACGGAAGAGGTTCTTCGGATCTGACCATTGTCTGCTACGACGCCATTGAGGTGACAAACGACGCTTTTTTTGGCAGGGAAGAGGACAAGCTCGAATGGCTCAAGAAGCAGGGCTTTTGTACAGTCGACTACAAGGTCTTCACAGATGTCGATCAGATCATCGAGTACCGCGAGCAGATCAGTCGAAAGCGTGAGAGTCTGCCTTTTGACATTGATGGTCTGGTGGTCAAAGGACAGGAGATCGATATTGACGATGCGAGTCGAGCCCGGCCGGAACAGCAGATCGCATTCAAGTTCGAACTCGAAGAGGCTGCGAGTACACTGCGCAGCGTAGAGTGGAGTCCGTCCGGCGCGACGTATACGCCCATTGCCCGAATAGATCCAGTTCGTTTGGCCGGTACGACCGTTCAGCGGGCAAGTCTGGCCAACCCCAGGCTCATTCGGGAGATGGGGCTCCAGATTGGCTCTCGCGTTGCGGTGAGTAAACGGGGAGAGATCATTCCCAAGATAGAGCGCTTGCTAGAGAATCCGCCGGATACCCATCCGGTCGAGTATCCAACCGTCTGTGAGCGGTGCAATACGCCTCTTGTAGACGAGGATACCCGCCTCTACTGTCCGAATGAGGCGTGTCCAAAGCGTTCGCTCTACCGGATCCGAAGGTGGCTCGATGTCTTGGACGTCAGAGACTTTGGAGATGTGATTCTTGCGAAGCTCTTTGAGTCCAATCGGGTTCAGGAGATAGCTGACCTCTACACGCTGCAACCCGAGGATCTCACAGCTTTTGATCGAATGGGCGAACGGCTGGCAGGGAAGATACTCTCGAATCTCTATACGCCGCGGGAACTCTCGCTTGGCAAGTTTGTGGCTGGATTCAACATTGAAGGAGTGGGTGAGCTTATAGTAGAGAAGGCCGTCGCTGCCGGTTACGATACTCTCGAGAAGCTGCGTGCTGCTACTCCGCAGGAGCTCGCACTGGTGAATGGCATTGGCGAGATTACCGGTGCAGTGATTGCGAGAGGGCTCGGAGAGCTCTCAGGCCGAATGGACGCGGTCCTTGTCACCAGATATGTTTCAATCGCCTCACCAACCTCAGGCAGGCTCTCGGGTAGCAGTTTCTGCTTCACCGGTACGCTTCGGTCTATGCCGCGTACCCAGGCACAGGAACTTGTTCGTGGATTGGGTGGGCGAGTGACAGGCAGTGTCACCCGGGATCTCACCTTCCTGATAACCAACGACCCGGCTTCAGGTAGCAGCAAGAATCGCAAGGCTGCAGAGTACGGTGTGCAGATCCTCAGCGAGGAAGCCTTTCTGGACCTTGTTGAGCCGGTAAGAGGCGATTGATGAGTGTTGTACGCCGGGGTACACTGAGAACGGGGAGAAGGTGGTGGCTGATCACGAGGAAGAAGCGATAGAGGAGCTCGAACCTCTGGATGTGGTAGTTGAACAAGCGGCAGAAGAACCGCCGGACAGTTCTTCAGTCGAAACAAGCACGAAGAGAAACAGTCGACTTGACGCAAGTGAAGTCTCACTCGTCGGGGTGGCGTTTCTCGACATAGCCGACTACACGTACCTCTCACAGTTTCTCAGCCCGCAGGAGAATCAGGACGTTCTCAACGGCCTGTATACGGCGTTCGCCGGTGTGCTCAATCGCCATGGTGGCTACCTGAACAAGATCGAGGGCGACAGCCTGATGTTTCACTACGGGGGCAGCATAGACCCCAACGTGCGCGGCCTGAGCGAGGCTCAGGCTGAGCGCTACATAGCCCGCGAGTTATTCAACAGCTGTGTTGAGATGCAACGGGTATCCGCACAGTTCAACGGAGCGAACGAGGGGTTTCTCTCCCAGGGAGTATCGAGCGACGCTCGAGAGAGTCTGCGGAAGGCGTTTGAGATAGTTTCAAACCTCAGAAGCTCTGAGCTCGCGCGGTCAATGGCAGCGGTCTTTCAGATCCGGATCAGAATAGGCGCGAACATTGGTCGGGTCACTATTGGTAATTTTGGCCCGGATGGTGCCAAGCAGGTCGACGTTATTGGTACCGCCGTCATTGATGCGAAGCGTATGGAGTCCACCGCGCCTGTTGGTGGTCTTCGCATCAGTGAGACGCTCTACAACACGCTCGTTGAGACACATGTGGCGCAGGAGTACTTTGCCCGCTTCCGGAGGGAGGCGGAGATATACAACAGTTACTATAAGAGCATCTCACAGGACGAGCTGTACAGGTTTAGTGAAGTCCTGCTCAAGGATAAGCGCGGCGCTACGTTTCGCACCTATAGTGTGCAGGTCACACCGAACCTTCCGGAGTCGGTTGCTGATCAGGTCAAATCACTCATAGATATGGGAGCATCCGGTGCCGAGCGCGTGATCAAACTCATTCAGTATTATCGCGGTAATCAGTACGTCATGAATGCAATAGAGGATACCTTTCGCGACCGAAGCATAAATATCGTGCTGCGCAAGCGCTTCATCCTTGAGACAATGTACCCGCTTCAGTTCAAGGCCCTTGAACAGCAGTTTGATGGCAACGTGGCGCAGATTGCCGAGCACGTTGATCAGCACTTTTCGCTCTATGAGCTCCTCGACAAACTTGGTCGCTTCCAGGACATTGTCAAAGAGAAGGCAGACTGGGAATCGATAGAGGCCGATTTCAGCGACTACGAATCATACATGGGCGCACGCGAGCGTGATATTCGTGGCCGTTACGAGGTGAGCAAGAAGCACATGATCCAGCGAGCCTACTTCTTCAACGTGGTCTTTCCGCTGGTGTTCGAAAGCATCCGCTCGAGCATCCTCGAGTATCAGCAGGTGCCGGAGGAGCTCGAGATGCTCTCTGGAGCCTAATGATCAGGCGCTGGTGTAGTGCTGCCACGACCGGGGGGATGGCTGCTTCCGGCCGGACAGGTACGCAATGATCCGTTTTGCAGCATTGTGAGCGCCGATGATGTTCGGGGCCGTCGGGCCAAGCTCCTGCTCTGCAAGCGTCCCGGTCAGAAACAGACCCCGACCCCACTGCAGAGAGGAATCCGGAATCGGGCGACCGCTCTGGTCGCGAGTGCAGGAGTCCCCATAGATCTGTTGCACCTGTTTCAGAAGAATCCTTGAAGGCGTAGCTGATTCGAATCCCGTAGCAAGTGCTACTGCGTCGCTCTCGTAGCGCCCAAGGGAGCCGCAGAGGGTCTGGCGGCTGCCGTTGTGTTCGAGTCGTGAGATCTCATCTCTGATCACCGTAATCCTGCCGGCTCCCTGCTCTCGCTCGAGCTCCGCAGCCAGATCCCCAGGCACAGAGCCGGGGTGGCGTGCTAAGGCGATCATCTCCCGCCTGCGCTCGGGATCATCCTCCCGAAGGAATCGCTCATAGCAGCGTGGACCTATGAAACACGGCTCCGAGTCAAACTGGTGGATGCGCAGCTGGTGGCGAGTCAGCATGCGAACGGGCCGTCCTGACCGGGCCACGGAAACCGCGAAGTGGACCGCGGTCGCGCCGGCGCCTACCACAAGCGGATTGGCCGCCCGCTCAAACCGGGAGCGATCGAACTGTTCACTCAGTACATGCGCTTCCACGCCAATGGTGGCCGCCCAGTCGGGAACTCGCAGTTGCGGGGCCGCCCCTCTATCTGATCGTCCGGTAGCCAGGACGACGTTCGTGGCGGCAAGTTCCTGTCCGTCCGCAAGAGTTACAACCCAGTGACTCTCCGCTCTCTGCAGCCCCACCACCGTTCCCCGTCGAAGTGTCGCCTGTAGGCCCGACCGTTCAATTGCCCAGGCAGAGTGCTCGCGAAAGATCTTAACCGAGGGCCTGGCGTAGGGCGGGCGAAAATCACGCTCGTGGAATCCATTTGCTGAAGCCCACGCTCGCAGTGAGGCGAACTCCGGGACAACTCCGTGGGCGGCCGGCGATCTGAGGAACTGCATGCCGCAGTTGGTGATACGCCTGTTCCACACGGTCAAGGGGGAGGGGTGTGGGTCGACAATCTGAATATCGGATGGGTTCAGGTTTGTGTACCGCAGTAGTGCGTGCGAAATAATGGTTCCGTGAATACCCGCGCCAACGATGAGCCACTGCATACAGATAAGCTAATCGGCAGCCGCGAGTCCGTGTAGCGTCATTTCATAACACGTGAAGCCGGGGTAGTGAGCTTTGACCTATCCGATTCCGCCAATTCGCGGTATATCTGTGCCATGGAATACGATGTAGTAGTGGTTGGAAGTGGCCATAATGGATTGACGACCGCAGCCTATCTGGCGAAGTGGGGGTACCGGGTAGTCGTCCTTGAGCGCCGTGACACGATTGGCGGAGCCGTCTGTACAGAGGAGATGTTCGGTGGGTTCCAGATGGATGTCGGCGGTTCTGCGCACTTTATGATTCATCACACACCGATCGTTTCCGACCTGGAACTCGAACGCTACGGTCTTGAGTACATTCCGCTTGACCCCTTTATGACTGCTCCGTTTGAGGATGGGAGTGCAATCAGTTTCTATCAGGATTTAGACAGAACGTGCGAAAGCATCGCAACGGTTAGCGAGCGGGACGCGGACGCGTATCGGGAGTTCATCAAGCGCTGGCAGCCACTGAACGAGGCTATCTTTGAGCTCTTTCTTATGAAGCCTACGGTACGCAACTTCGGCTCCAAGGTACTTCTAAAAAAGTTCAGCCCCACACGGAAGGATCGAAACGAGCTGCTTCGAACGCTCTTTCAGAGCTACGGACGTGTTCTTGCTGACACCTTTGAAGACGATCGGGTCCGAGCAGCACTGGCCTGGTGGGGGGCTCAGAGCGGTCCTCCACCTATTGATGCGATGAGCGCTGAGTTTATCGGCTGGCATTCAGTTATCCACAAAAAGGGACCGGCGCGTCCCCGGGGTGGATCAGGGATGCTGACGAAAGCACTTGCAGGCTA
Organism: uncultured Spirochaetaceae bacterium; assembly: GCA_964599075.1. Taxonomy (GTDB): domain Bacteria; phylum Spirochaetota; class Spirochaetia; order DSM-27196; family SLST01; genus SLST01. The sequence goes on from CAZREG010000004.1 coordinate 10,688, forward strand.
CATAGAGGACCACGGAGGAACCGTCCTCGCGGGTCATGAGGTAAAACAGATCCTGGTCGAGGGCGGGCAGGCGGTCGGCGCAGAGACTGTGTCAGGTGAACGATTCGTTGGGCGTCGCGTGGTAAGTAACGCCCACGTCTGGGTGACCTTCCTTGATCTGCTCAAGGACTGGATCAGCGCAGACCTGCGTTCACGGATTGAATCCATTCACGTTGGAAACGGCTTTGGCATGGTGGTCAGGGCTGCCATGAACGAGTTGCCTCGCTACAACGTCTCTGCCGGTAACAGTGATGAAATAGTCAAGGGACTACAGCTTCTCTGCCCGAGCACGCAGTATCTCCACGACGCCTACGCGGATTATTTGCGTGGAGAGCCGTCTCGCGATCCGGCAGTAATCGGGATGACGTTCAGTGCAATCGACCCAACTCTCGCACCAGCCGGTAAGCACACCCTGTTCCTCTGGGGGCAGTGGTATCCGTACAAGCTGCGAGAGGGCCTTAGCTGGGACGAAATCACGCATCGGGAGGCGAAAAAACTCTTCGATGTGATAGATCGATTCGCTCCAGGGAGTAGTGACGAGCTCATTGACATGTACATCCAGACGCCGCCGGCGATCTCGGAGAAACACAACATGCCAAACGCGAACGTGATGCACGTTGAAATGCTGATCGACCAGATGTTCATGTTTCGACCGATACCGGAGCTGTCCAATTATGAGACGCCGTTGAAGCATCTGTTCATGGCCAACGCGGGAATGCATCCCGGCGGAGGTATCTTTGGGGCTCCGGGTTACAACTGCGCGCGTGAAGTGCGCAAGAGCCTGCGCAGACGGTTTTTCTGATTGAGCACGGACGTCACTCCTGGTGTTTGTGGGTGATGGCGTCGCCGAACTCTTTCCAGAGGTCCTCAATCTCCTGAGCACTCTTCGCTTTCGGTTTTGCCGGGGCCTTAGCTTTTGCACTCCGATATTTCGAACGGGCTCGTGCTCCGGAGCGAGAACCGGAACTGTTTCCCGCGTTTCCCCCCGACATGGCGTTGCGGGTAGCGCTGGGCGAAGCCGGGTCCGGGAGGGCGTCGGTGTAACGCGTTCGGTGATGAGTTGTGGCGAATCGCTTTTCGTAACTTGAGCGAAGACTCTCGTGTTTCCCGGTAATTCGAAGCAGAAGCTGCCTGAACACGCTCAATCGCTCGTAGGCTCGATCAAAGGCCGCCGGAATGTCTATCCCCAGAATATCCTGTAGCGGCTTGAGTTTTGAGTCCTCGACCTGAAAGTATCCTGAGAGCGCTACCTTCAACTCTTCCAACGAGTCAGCCGTACCTTTTCTCCGCGCCTCGCGAACCATTGCCTCGGCAAGCGCCTGAGGCCGGGCGAGTATCTCAGCAAGGAGTGGATGAATCCGATCAATGCGCTCGCGTATATCTGAATCGAGTCTGGCCCGTGAGCCAAGGATCTCTGTGATGTCTGAGTCCCGTCCGCGCAAGAACGCCTCGAGGAGTTCGGCATACTCTTCCATCAATCGGCCACGTGCCTCTGTGAGCGTTCCTTCGAACAGTGATGCCAGTCGGTCCTGATGCACATAGAGGCCGTGGATGAGCGAGACAACCGGCAGCGTTCGGCGTTTCCTTGGGGTGAAGACCTGCTCATCCAGCTGGCTGCGGAACGCCCTTGAGTGGGCGCCGAGTTTCTCTTCAGCCTTTGTCATCAACTGTTCGAATGTCTGCTGGTCCATGGTGCCGCGGGGTGCTGCCGCCACCTCTCTCGCCAGCTCCTTGATCTGCGCATCAACCGCCTCGTGGTCCTCCTGTGACTGCCGGGCCAGACCCATGCGGGCGTCCACGAAACTCATGACCAGATAGGCCATCTGAAACAGCTCATCCACCGGCTCAATGTTTTTGCGGTAGGCTACGGTCGCGCGCTCCTTGACAAGTGTTCGGGTGTTTTCAAGCCAGGCGTCCGGGCTCTTGCTCTTTAGCTGGGCCCGCATCTCGGTGAGGCTGGTGTTTCTCAGTCGTGCGAGCTCTTCTAGAATCCCGCGCTCCTCAATGTCCCTGCGAAGGGTTGAGAACGCCTGATTTACCAGAAGATGGGTCGATTCGGCGGCAAAGATGATCCGGTAATCGTCGAGCAGTCTCAGACGGTGAATTTGTGACTCATCGCCTCGCCCCGAGTGAGTCTGCGCCAGGGTTGTGGAGTCGATGTCTGTGATCAGGTAGCCGGGGGGCATCAGGCGCCGCTCGGCGAGTCGGGACTCAGAGGGGAGGGTAAGGATCGCCTCGGGGCTCGAGAATATGGTCTCCTCCTTTATCAGCTCCCGCCAGAAGTCAATGCTGCCCCTGCTGGTGAGAATTATGGAGTCGGGCATGACTCCGTTGACGGTGGCCTTTGTGGTGAGCAGTCCTAGTTGAGCCGTTCGAAGTTTCGCCATGAGGCGACGCAGCGCCGCGCTCTCCTGATCAGCTGCGGATACGGTACCAAGAAAGCGCTGTGCGTCCATTCGTGGCTGCCAGGCTTCGCAGAGGCGGCCGAATATGGTGCGCTCTGCCGGGTCAAAGGTGCCGATCTGGGAGAGAAGCTCGTCACGGGACTTTGAATCAAAATCCACGTACTCCGGGCGCGTACTCATGAGACTCTTAAACTCCTGCTCCTGCGCAAGGTCTGGGGACCGAGCGCTCGTCAACGGCCACGTAGAGTGTTCCACAGGCCGGACAGTGGAGAAGCACGAAGCGGGTGCCCGCTTCACTTACAACGGTGGTGGCGCCGCCTCTGTTCAGTGTCTCCTGTAGATTAGTGCCGCAGCCGCAGAGCGTAAGGCTGGTCGTGGTCATGACACCTCCTCACTCTATCATCGGACATTTTCGGGTGAGGGTAGAGCGTCGCATCCTTCACGGGGCGCTGTCCGGGTTCCAGCCAATGCGGAAGTTCTCGTTCATACTGTTGAGCTCGTCCATGTCCCGAAGTGATAGCTCAAAGTCGAAGACGAGAGCCTGCTCGCGGATAAGTTGCGGGTCGAGCGTGCGTACGAGCACGGCAATATCCGACTGCAGTGCCCAGCGAATCAGAATTTGCGCCGGCGTTCGGCCGTATCGTTCGGCTATCTGACTGACAGATTGCTTATGGCGGCGGCGTTGTTTTGAGACAGGCGTATTGGTCTGGATCTGGATCTGCTTTTTCCGGCACCATTCACTGAGTTTCTTCTGGGCAATAAACGGGTTGAGCTCAATCTGGTTGACGGCGGGGTACACATTGCCGTGCTCCACGATCTCTTCTATGTGACGGACAGCGAAGTTCGAAACACCTATGCTCTTACATCGGCCTTCTTCCTGAAGTCTTACCAGCGCCTTCCAGCTCTCTCCTCGCAGACGAAGCAGGGGGAAGTGAATCATATACATGTCCACGTAGTCTACGCCAAGGGACTCAAGGGAACGGTCAAATGCCCGAAGGGTGTTGTCGTAGCCCAGATCTGAGTTCCAGACTTTCGTCGTGATGAAGACATCGCTTCGTGGTAGAGAGACTCCGCGCAGCGCGCGGCCTATCTGCTCCTCATGGCCATAGACTGCTGCAGTGTCGATGAGGCGGTAACCGGTCTCAAGGGCAGTAGTCACCGCCTCCTCAATTTTCAACGGCTCTTCTGTCTGAACGCATCCAAGACCAACCATTGGCATTCGACTGCCGCCGGTAAGGCGAATGCTCGACTTGAGGGTCGAAACCGCCACAAATCCTCCTGCGGGTCTTATCACCCGATCCTCTGGAGGATAACAGCCTTTCCACAGCGCGGTAAAGCGGGTGGAAAACCCGGTAGGCGGTTGGCAAAGCCCTCGGTATACTGGAGCGGACGAGAGGTGAATAGTGCTGCTCTACATTGAGTTCCCGACCTGGCTTCGCTCGGAGATCATCCCCGGCCTTCCGCTACGATGGTACGGCATGATGTACCTGGTAGCGTTTGCAATCTCCTATCTGCTGTTTATGTACCAGGTGAGACGTCGAAAGCTTGACGTTGATTCCGATACGGTTGTCAATTTTTTCTTCTGGGGAATAATCGGTCTGCTCGTTGGAGCCCGGCTCTTTTCCACGCTCTTCTTTGAGTCAACCGGCACATACTGGCGTCAGCCGTGGCTGATCTTCTGGCCTTTTCGCAACGGACAATTCGTCGGGCTGCAGGGAATGAACTATTACGGCGGTCTCCTGGGTGCGATCGTTGGATTCGTGCTCTACGCGCGGGCGAAGAAGATAAATGTGCTTGACTGGGGAGACATGCTCCTGGCCGGCGTGCCTCTGGGCTACACCTTTGGCAGGATCGGGAATTTCATCAACGCCGAGCTCTACGGACGCATCACCCGGGCACCCTGGGGAGTGCTCTTTCCTACCCGCCGCCAGTTTCCGCTTTCTGAATCGTGGGTGCGTGAGTGGGCGGCGGACGTGGGCATAGAGGTTGCCGCGACGGACTTGATGGTCAATCTGCCGCGTCACCCCACACAGATCTATGAGGCACTCGCCGAAGGGGTGATTCTCTGGCTAATCGTCTGGTTCATTCTTCGGAAACGGAAGCCGTTTGACGGATTCATTGTAGGTTTTTATATCATTGCCTACGGCGTGATGCGCTTTGTAATCGACTATTTTAGGATGCCCATCTCAGCCGACGGTTTCGCGTTGCGTATGGTGGACACCGGCCTGCCGGTGGACTTCGTGCAGTCCCCGTTCAATCTTATTCCGAGCCAGTTTTACAGTCTTGCAATGGTGATCGGTGGGGCACTGTTCCTCTTGTTTGTTCAAAGACACCATCAGAAAAAGGCCGCAGCGGAAGACGCACCAAAAGGAAGCAAGAGGCGGTTTGGACAGAAAATCCGGTAGTATGGCGTAGGCACTGCCAGTTTTTTTGCGTTGGCGGGAACGCTGAGTAACAGCTCGGTCGCTGCCGGCCCGCTCAGCTTCCCCGCCTCAGGATGCGCTTCCTCTCGGCCTGTTGCCGGATTATGCTTCGGCGATCTGTTCCTGCAGGTATTTGAAGCTCATCTTCAGACTCTTAAACGGGTCGTCATCCGCCCAGTTACTGTCCTGCTCAACAATGAACCATTCGCAACCACTTGCCTCGGCTTCCGAGATGATCTCCTTCCAGTCCAGATTGCCGTGTCCCACTTCAGCAAACTGTCGCTCGCTCTTCGCGTTTACCCGGAAGTCCTTGAGATGAATCAACGGCATTCGTCCTCGCATTGCACGGCACCAGCTTGTCACGCTTCCGCCGCCCGCCTGAACCCAGTGCGTGTCAAGCTCAGCCTTCAGATTGGCAGGATCGGTATCCGCGTAGATTTGCTCCAGGAGGGATCCGTCTCTGTTTCGCATAAACTCAATCGCATGGTTGTGGTAGCTCAGAGTCTGTCCGGACTTTGCCAGTGTGGCGCCTGCTGCATCAAGTTTCTTGATCAGCTGTTTTACATCCTTCTGGTCCGTGAAATCTATGCCGGCAGGATACGGGTAGGCGGTGTGTGCACAGCCGAGCGCAGTGAGGGTGTCAACAACCTTCTGTGGCTCCTCAAGGATCGTGTTGCTCGGCTCGTGCGTTGCGCAGCATAGAAGGCCTTCGCCGTCGATGATCCGGCGGAGCTCCGCGGTATCAATGGGCCCGACCCCGCTTACCTGTACCGCCTCGTAACCCATTTTGCGAACCAGCTTCAATGACTTTGCGACGTCCGCTGGTGTCTGCAGGTGATCCCGGATCGTGTAGAGCTGGGCTGCAATCTGACTAACCTTCATGAAAAACTCCTATCTGATTGAGATGTACGATTCGCAGAGTATCTGCGAATATCAATTTGTCTACTGGTTGATTGGCGATCCAGTGGATCTCCACCGGCTCCCCGGGCAGAAGCGGAATCATGTTGTCACTGAATCTTCCCGGCAGTGAACCAGCGTCAAGCGAAACCTCGAACGCCGGGAGATCGGTTGATAGACGGACGAGAAACCCTTCCGGTTCCGGGATCACATCAGCGGCAACGGTTGCGGCTGCGAGCTCGCTCTGTTTCGGGTGATGAAGGAAGAACTGGGTGCGGAGAGCTCCGCGGGATCGGGAGAGAGACTCGCCTTGAGGCTCGAAATCAACCACAGCGAATGCTGCCGACGGATCCGGACCGGTGGCGACCCGCACGGTGTGGATATGTGTAGCGGAGCTCGGGGCCGCCAACGCTCCGTTGAGACGCTTCGAGTGGAGCACGGTGCCGTCGTACCCCATGATGCGTACCACGAGTGTGCCGCTGAGTTCTTTCGGGAGATCGTTAATCACGCAGACAGCCCATGCGGCGGCAGGAGCTTGCTCTTTGGTAAGGGGCCGCTCGCCGGCATCCAGCGGTACTGCTACCACCGCTTGTGGAGCAAAGAAGCGGGCGGCCGCGTAGTGGAGAAGTTTCCACTTCCCGCTGTACTCCAACGACGCCCAGCTTGCTACCGGCCAGGTGTCGTTGAGTTGCCAGTATATGGCGCCCATGCAGCGCGGCATGCGGCTTCGCCAGTACTCTACCGCTGTTCGAATGGCGTGCGCCTGTTGAACCTGGCTGAGGTAGAGCTGCTCCACGAATCCATTGGGAAATCTGTAGTACCGATTCATGGTCAGCATAATGAGCGCGTTTCCACGATCGTTGCGCTGATGATGCTCCATAACCGGACTGGTGACGTTGTACTGGTCGGGCGTTGCAAACGTGGCCACCTCGCTGGCAGAGGAGAAGGACTGGAACCCGAACTCACTGCAGAACCGCGGGGTGACGCTTCTATAGGCCGCGAAGGGCTTTCCCCCGTGCCAGACTGCCCAATAGTGCATGTCTCCGGCCTGGTCGGCCTCCCAGTCGTCACCAAAGTCATCTACTCCGGCAGCCGGGCTGCTTGGCCAGAACGCATGTCCACTATCGTTCTCCCGACAGGTCGTGCCAACGACTCCCTCGTTCAACCGGTCGTACGCTACCAGATATCGATCTCGCTTTGTCTTTGACTGTTCGTACCAGTTGAGAGCTCCCACGTTCTCATTGTTTCCACACCACAGCGCAAGGCAGGCGCGGTCCTTCAATCTGCGAACCTGATACTGCACCTCTTTGCGTACACTCTCGAGAAACCAGTCGGCATCCGGGTACATGCCGCAGGCGAACATGAAATCCTGCCAGACCAGAAGACCCAGCTCGTCACAGATATCGTAGAACTGGTCTGACTCATACGTCCCGCCGCCCCAGACACGGATCATGTTCTGGTGAGATTCCGCCGCGCTCTCCAGTAGCCGGCGAAGCTTCTGTGGATCACTGCGTCCCGGTAGCGCATCCTGTGGAATCCAGTTCGATCCTTTGGCAAATATCGGTTGCCCGTTCACGACAAACGTGAAGCTCTCTCCTTCATCGTCCGGTAGACGCTGAAGCGTCACCTCACGAAACCCGATCCGCTTTTCAAGGGTGCGCCCGCCTGCCGTCATGCTTACTGTGTAGAGCGTCTGCGCGCCCATATCGTTCGGCCACCAGAGGTCCGGATCAGACAGGTGAGTTTCAATCACCTCCCCGTGTCCGTCGGGCCAGATGCGCACCGGCTCTTTTGTCGTTGCAACGGTTCGGTTCGAGGGATCGCGGATCTCCACTTCAACCTCGACCCGGGGGGCGGCCGCAAGTGGATCGTCAGGAGGTGCAAAAAAGCTCTCGATTGCTACCCGCCATTGGCCGCCCGCTCTGGTTGGTTGCGCTGCGAAACCGCTGAGAAAGGGAGCTTCTGAGAAGTAGAGACCGATATTACCATATATGCCGGATACCATAAGTGCCGGTCCCCAGTCCCAGCCGGCGTGACACTGAACTTTCCGTACGAGATTGCGGTGTGGGCTCTGAACCGGGAACTGTGTATGGGGAATGTCCATTTCAAGCGCCTGAGCGCGCTCTGTCGCGATTCGCTCCGCGCCGGCAATAACGACTCGAATGGTGTTGGTTCCGGATCGCACAGCGTCCGGGGGTATACAAACGTCCACGGGAAAGAACATGTTGTCCGATTCGCAGACCCTTGAGTCGTTGACCCAGAGCTCTGCAACCGTGTCTATGCTCTGCGCAACCAGGCGCAGCGACCCGCTGTAGTGCTCAGGAATCTCGAACGTGCGGTGAAACTCCCAGTCGCACCTGCCAAGCCACTGGAGGTCGATCTCATTTCTCGCTACAAAGGGATCCGGTATGAGCCCGGCCTGGAACAGGGCGGTCAGGTTGTCCCCGGGAATCGTGGCGGGCACGTGGTCTATCGGGACTGGAGCCTGCCCCGCTGCCAGCGAGAGCATCCATTCGCCCGACAGTTCAATGTGATGCATGAGGACTCCTCTTTTGGGCGACTATAGCAGGCATTGCCGGGCTCGTGAAGCCGGCGGACCGGGAGCCGGGGCAAACCCGCTTACTGGCGGCAGCGCTTGCTGTTTGATACAGTGTTTCCGAATGGACCATGAGTTCAGCTTTCAGAACCTCACCGATCTCTACGAACGAACACCGGCGCAGCCGCTGCCGGATGATCACCAGATCGTCATTTTCAGCGACCTGCATCTGGGAAACGGTGGTCGGACTGACGACTTTCTTCCGAACTCTGAGCTGTTTCAGAAAGTTCTGCGTCACTACTACCTGGATCAGGACCATAGCCTTGTGCTCAACGGAGACGTGGAAGAGCTTCAGCGATTCTCACTCCGGGATATCATGCACCGCTGGGGCTCCGTGTATGAGTTGTTTGAGCAATTCGAGCAGCAGGGTCGTTTTCACAGGCTGTTCGGCAATCATGACAAGGCGCTTACAGAGGGAGTCGCACATGACTTCACGTTGAAGGAAGCACTGCGATTCACCTATCACGGGAATCCGATCTTTATCTTTCACGGCCACCAGACTGCGGTTCAGTTCGAGCGCTTCAACGCTCTGGTGGGATTTGGCCTCAAGTACTTCGCGAACCCCCTGAAGATAAAGAACTATTCGGTTGCCCACGATAGTCTGAAGCGGTTTCGCACTGAAGAACGGGTGTACGATTTTGCGAGCGCCCGCAAAGTTCTCTCGATAATCGGCCACACACACCGGCCGCTGTTCGAGTCCATGAGCAAAGTGGATTCAATCAAGTTCGAGATAGAACGGCTGTGCCGCAAGTATCCGAAGGCAAGCGCGACAAAAAAAGCAAAAATTGAGATTGCCATTGCCAGCCACCGGCAGGAACTTGAGCTGCTCGATCTCACGACTGAGTCTCGGGCGAACGTCGCCAGCCTTTACAATGCGAACCTTGTAGTCCCCTGTATGTTCAACTCAGGAACCGTGATAGGCAAGAGTGGAATGACCTGTCTTGAGATATCGCAAGGGCAAATTGCTCTGGTTCACTGGTTCGATAGCAATCGCAGCACCAAGTACCTTGAGGACTCCAACTACACCGCGACCCCGCTTGGGGAAACCAACTACCACCGCGTGGAGATCAAGAGCGAGAGTTTCGATTACATCTTCGCTCGAATCCGACTGCTCGCCGGAGCCCCCGAGACAACTGGTCAGTAGCTGACAGCATAGACCGGCAGTAGGCTATGTTTCCCGGTCTTGCACCCGCGTCCGTGTAGCGCTACTGCTCAAGGATGTAAATCTCCACCCGGCGATTCAGGGCTCGACCTGTTTCGGTGGTGTTTGTAGCAACTGGTTCGCGTCCAGCCCGCCCCTCAAGGTCAAGCCTGTTCGGATCAACTCCGCGGGCGACGAGCTCTTCTGCAATGACCCGGGCCCGCGCCTCTGACAGCAGTTGCTGGCTTGCAACGGTTCCCACGTCGGCAGTGTGACCAACTATGAGAAAGCGCGCACCCTCGATCCCCTGCAGGGCCTGAGCCACCCGGTCGAGCCGTGGGCGTTCTTCGGCAAGCAGCACTGCCTGGTCTGCAAGGAACCGGAGGGCCTGTAGAGTGAGCCTCACTCCGGTATCGGTCTCCTCGACCTGGATATCATCGGTCTCACTGGCCGCGAGCTCGTCTCCAATGCTCTGAGCAATTCGCGTGCGGCTCTCAGTGGCCAGTCCGTTGAGGAAAAGCAGCACGTGCCCGCGATAGTTCGAGCGGTGCCCGGAGGTGAATCGGTACTCCTGTTCGATCTCGTCTCGAACAAAGAGCGACTGATCCGGGCTTGTTGGAATCAGGATTGTCATGAGATGGCGACCCGTGACCTGCTGGATCGATCCGGAGTAGATGACCGGGGGGACATCAGTATCGTCGCTCTGCCTCAGCGGATACCGGGTCGCAAACTGCGCCTCAATCCTATGGGCCGGCTGCCCCTCCCACTCTTCCAGTCCCCTGTAGAGGTAGCGGATCAGTACCGGGAGGATCAACGCTTCCTCGTTTCGGTCAGGCTGGATACGAATCGCACCCCACGCCTCCCAGTTCGCCCCTGTCGTTACCGAGTGTTCGGGCAGGAACGGAATACCGTAGTAACTTGGATAGTCGGGAAGGTTTGAAAAGAGTGTTGAGGGTTGAATGAGGAGTTCCGTCTCTACAGACTGATCTACCGGCCGTGCCACGGCCTGCATGTCCCTTCGCAGTCGCTCGAAAAGAAAGAAGCGTCCGCCGTAGAGGGCAGGATCACGCTCGCTCTGTGTGAGATGACCACTAACCTCACGGGTGAGCAATCCTACATAACGACCGTCGTCGCGTCGGGTGAGGTTGCTGCGTTCAACGACCCGGATTCGCTGTGGCTGTTGAAACTGCAGGATCGTCTGAGCACTCAGGTCGGGCGTCTGCAGAGTAAGCGTAGTGAGGGTCAGTAGGGTGATCAGGGGTAGGCGATGGATCCTCATGGGAGTACCGTACCAGATGAGAGTAATGCCGACCAGTGAGGTCGGTGTCACCGTGACGGGGGAGGCTCATGAGCTCACAGAAACGCTTTGTAGCGATCTCAGTTGTAGGAATCATCGCCGTGGTGGCGGGGCTGTCGTATCTCGGCTACCGCTTTATCGCTGGAAGCAGTCTTGAAAACTTCCGCCCGTAGTACGCGGCGGATGGAGTGTTGTGATCCGGTCGGCGATGGAGCCCTCGCTTCTTGTTGAGGTCACTGAACGTCATGCAGACCGTGTGACCGTGAGTCGAACGCGGGACATACTGGAGTTAGAGGTGGCAGACACCACGAACTACACCGACGCTCGGTTCTACGCAGAGCTTTCTGTCCCTGACCTCTCAGCAGTGGAAGTATTGGTCTTGCGAACGTCTCATTCGAGGGAGCAGCAAATGTTGACTTCAGCAGCAGTCCGTCCACTAACGCAACGGTTACCGTCGCCGGCCTCGCGAATGCGGACATCCTGATGAACGGAGGTACTCTGGCTGGTAAACTTGAGGGACTTGCCCGTGTGATCTACCGCGGAACGGTTTCCAGCGTTACCATAGACAGTGAAGCCGGTGGATTCCTTCGCGCCGTGAATGTGAACCAAAGGCCCAAGGAGGAGAGTGAATGAGAGAAGCAAACGCTACTGCAACCGTGAATCGGTTTATTGGTGAACGAAACTTCATAGGCGCTCAGCTCTATATCAAACGAGCAGAGATCGATAGCGCAGAGCGCGAAGAGTTCACCGGCCAGCTCGCCGCGGCTGTAGTGGAGGATTTGAGCCGCACTCGGCGTGAAGACCGCGAACGGCTCGCCTACCTGCGCGGGATACTTGCCTGGGTTCTACGAGATGTCCCCGGGCTGGCCACGCTGTACAGAGAGCAACTTCGGCTCTCGCTCGGCAGATCAGATGTCCTGTCGGATCTCACCCGTGGTCTGAGAAACGTTGGGGATGTTGCCGGTGGGCGTAAGAGTTTCCAGGAGGGGGTTCAGGACGCTACCGAAGATGTGCGCCGCAACTTTGAGGAAGCCGGAGAACGGTTTAGAGCAACAGAAGGTGGGGCGAACGTCTCCGATTTCTTCCGGGTCGCTGAGCGCGGCATCCGCGACGGTCTGGATCAGCTTGGGACGCTCTTTCGAACCATGAATGAAGGAGTGTCTGACGACCCGGTCCAAACGGATGAAGAAGCAGCGGCCCGAGCCCAGGCGGACGAAGATGTTGAAGACGCTGAGTTCCAGGTTGACGATGAGCCGGACGAGGATATCAACGTTGAGCGTGAGTAGGTGCCCAGTCGCTTCCGTCCTCGTGCCTCTAACTGCAGTTACATGGGCTCTCGTTTGAGGGCGGCCCGATACGCGAACCGCCGGGGGATGAACCGCGAAACAGTGGAAAGTAGCTGATACGATAGCCCCGGGACCACGACGACAAGTCGTCGGGGCGGCACGCGAGACGCGCCGGTGGCAAGGCGTTCTCTCGCTTTTCCTGCCCGTCTGAGGCTTGTCGCCACCACGTCGTGGGAATCAAGCCATCGAACCAATCCACGGCTCTTCTGGCGGGCACGGTAGTCGGTGACGTCCCGGTGAAAGTCAGTCTTGACGAATCCGGGAGTAAGAGCCTGTATCACTACCCCGAAACTGAGATTCTCGAGCGCCATGCTCTCGCTCAGACGCTCAATGAACGCCTTTGCCGCCACGTACGTTGCCGCCTCAGGGACCGCCACGCTGCCGGCAAGCGAGCCCACGTTTATGACAAGCCCGAACCGCCGCTCACGCATTCCCGCAAGGGCCGCGTTACAGAGCCTCAGGGGCACCTCGGCAAGCACGCGCTGCATCGACAGCAGCTCCCCGGTCGGGAGAGTGCCAATGGCACCGTTTTGGCCAAAACCGGCGTTGTTGCAAAGGACGTCGCAGCGGGTGTTCCGGAGAAACGCCTCAAACTCACCGATCACACTCTCGTCACTGAGGTCACCAACGATGAGCTTCACCTCACGCGCACCCCGAGAGAGCAGCTCGTTGCGCCGCTGCTCAAGAAGCTGCTGTCGGCGACCTCCAATGAGTAGCGGGGCGCCTTCGGCTGCAAACGAATGAGCAAACTGAAGACCAATTCCGCTCGTTGCTCCGGTTATCACCGCCCAGCCGTCTCTTGTGACCGTCATGAAGGAGCTCTACCTTTCCTGTTGTAAGCCTGTAACCATCTGTCGGGAAGGTTGTTTGTTGTATAGATAGGGGATAGAACCTCTCTCATCATTTTTAAGAGGCTTTCAGGCCGACGCTTCCAGAGATTTCGACCTCCTTTGCTCTGGAAGCTTTTTTTTACCCTTTTCCTAACAATGAGCGCGTGCATGCTTAGGTGCGTTCAATTACCCCGCCGGCGTAGGTGAAGCCTCCGCCAAACGCAGTCAGGCCAATCAGCCTGCCTGTCTCCTGTTCCGAAAGCAGTTCGGCGAGACAGAGCGGAATGGTTGAGCTCGACGTGTTGCCAAGGTGACGGATATTGCTGAATACCTGTTCGGAAGGCAGCTTCAGCCGCTGGCGGACCGCATTGATAATGCGCTGGTTCGCCTGATGAGGAACAATGAGGTCGAGCTTGTCAAACGCAATATGAGACGTTGCACACGCCTTTTTCAACATGGTGATCATGCTCTTTACCGCAAGTTGATACACCTTGATGCCGTCCATGCCGATCCGGTCGTCTGCACCAATGGGTACTTTGAGCGCCTCTCCACTCTCTCCCTGAGCGGCGATCTCCGGGCGGTATACTCGCGCGACCGCGTCGGCCTCGCTTGCCGCTCCTACCACCAGGGTGGCGGTTGCCGCATCGCCAAATATAGGGGCCGTGTCCGGATCACTCGTGTCGAGTTTTGGCGACAGCTCCTCAGTGGTCACCAGCACAATGCGGTGATCCGGTTTGCTCTGCAGGTAGTCAAACGAGATCTGCAGGCCGTAGAGGTAGCCTGAACAGGCGGCGGATATGTCGTATGCAGCAGTGTCGGAGTCACGGCCGCCTGAGAGCTCAAACTGAATGAGTGCAGCCATCGATGGGGTGGTGTAGAGCGGGGTACCGGTAGCACAGATGAGCAGATCAACATCGTCTATGGTCAGGCCTGCACCCCCAAGCAGTTCACGGGTGGCCTCCACTGCCATGGAAAGCGCGGACTCGTTCTCGTCTACCCACTGTCGAGATTCAATCCCGGTCCGCTTCACAATGTCTTCCGGGGTCCAGGTGGGACAGAGCTCAGATATCTCCTCGTTTGAGACCCTTCGGGAACCCACCCGCTTTGCCACTCCGGCAATTCCAGCTATCAGCCCTGTCTGTGACGGCACCGCGGTCCCGGGCGCAGCGCCGGCGGCGGGGGAGAGCAGGTCCAGGTCAATATGCGAAATCACCGGCTCTCCGGGTTCCTCACGAGTGACCGGCTTGAGATTCACTTCACCCTCTTTTGTCTTCACCTGGAACAGCGGAGCCCCGACTTTCACCGTGTCTCCTTCCTCACAGAGAAGCGCATCTACGGTGCCTTCAATCGAGCTCTTGAAGTCAAAGGCCGCCTTGTCGGCCTCGAGCTCCGCTACCATCTGCCCCTCCTGGATCTCATCACCCGGCTTGATCTGCCAGGAGATGACCGTTACCGACTCGTCTGAAGGGCTTGCCCCGATCGCTTCGACAGTCTGGATGCCATCCCGTGAACCTTCCGGCAGCTTCCAGAGGACTGAACCTCCGAGGATATCGACTGCCGTTTCCAGTACGCGCTTGTAGCTGGGAAGCACCTCCAGCTGATTTGCAAAGTTGCATGGCACATAGGTGTCGCCGCGGGTGACACGCCGTGCGGTCATCGGACTACTTATCATCTCACTCACCGTCGAGATTACCTCTGCGCCCATTCCCGCGGTGTGGTTGTCCTCGTGGACAACGATGAGTCTACCGGTCTTCTCGACCGACGAGGCAACCGCCTCCCGGTCCCAGGGAACCAGTGATCGCAGGTCAATAACCTCCGACTCAACCCCCACACCCTCCAGGGCGACGGCCGCCTGACCGCAGAGCTTCACGGTGTTGCCCCAGGCAACCATGGTGAGGTGCTTGCCGGTGCGTACGGTGCGCGAGCGACCAATCGGCACGAGTTGCTTGCCAACGTCGCGGCTGGTGGTCGCTCCGCGATCGTTGAGGCAATTCTTGGGGTAGAAGAAAATGGTTGGCCGCTCGCTCTCAAAGGCGGCATTCAGCAGGCCTGCGGCGTCTCCGGCAGTCGATGGCATAAAGACATCGATCCCCGGGGTGTGCGCGGCGATACCCTCCATGCTGCTTGCGTGAAAGGGCCCCAGTCCGGGACGGTAGCCGCCGCAGGTGACCATGACTATCACCGGTACCTGCCATCCGCCATCTGTTCGCCAGTACATACTGCCGAGCTCTGCGAATATCTGGTTATACGCAATAGGGAGAAAGTCGGCGAACTGCAGAAACGCTACCGGGCGCTTTCCGGCAAGTGCCTGACCTATCGTGAAGCCCAGAATGGTCGCCTCTGCAAGAGGCGAGTTCTTCACTCGCGCCCCAAATCGATCGGTCAGGCCGCGTGTGATGCCAAAGACATCTCCCTTGGGGTCCTCGAGGTCTTCACCAAACAGCTGAACCCGCTCATCCTTCTCCAGGCGATCCCGGAGGACCTCGCGGATAGCTTCGAGCATGGTCAGCGGCTCTTCAGACTGCTTCCCGGTATACTCATTGGCAGCGTCGGTCAGGGCCGGGGGGAGTGGTTTCACGGCGGTATCCGTTGCTTCAGGCTCCTGGGAACGCTGGACCCGGCGAGCGGTTTGCCGGAGTTCCCTCTCAATGCCCTCCCGCAGGTCATCCAGCTCCTTCTCGGAGATCCCGGTCTGAACGAGGTACTTACGCAGGACAAGGTTCGGGTCGCCGGTTTCCCGTACGTGCTCTATCTCCTGCGCCGTGCGATACATGCGCTGGTCGTCGGCGTTTGTATGGTTGCTGAGTCTGTCTACTCGGAAGACGATGATGTAGGGTGTGCGATTTTCACGCATGGATGTGACAACTTCACCGAATGCCTCGTATGCCTCGTTCGCGTCTCTGCCGTCCACGTAGCGAATGGGAATCCCGTAAAACTCATCAGCGTCGCCGTCCGGCCTTGAGTAGAGTGTTTGACCCGCGGTCTTGGTTGAGATTGCAAAAGCATTGTCCTGAATGAGATAGAGAACAGGAAGCCCATCACGCACCGTCTGGCCAATCGCCTCAAGCACCTCTCCCTGCTGCGTCATCCCGTCGCCGAGGGAGCAGAGCACAATCGGACTCTCCGGTTGATCCTTGATGACACTCGCCACGCCTGCTGCCTGGAGCGCAGAGTTTCCGACCGGACCTACAAGACTGAGAATCTTGTGCTCGGGGTCGCTCATATGCGCGTTCATCTGGCGTCCACGGGAATGAGAACCTGCCTTGTTGAACAGGCTCATAAAGAACATCTCCGGCGATATCCCGTGTGCGAGCATAAGAGCCTTGTCGCGGTAGTGACAGTGCAGCCAGTCGTCCTTGGTGAGATGGGGCTCAAGCATGACGGACGCCTCGTGCCCCGCTCCCGAGACATGAAAGAAGGCTTCACCCCGGCCGGTGTACTCTTCTTCAATCTTGTCCATTTCCCGGGCGGTAACCATATATCTGTAAAGTTCCTGAAGGGTAGTCGATTGCATGTTCGTTACTGCCTGTGACATTGCTATCTCCTTATACTGAGCATCGGTATCAGATAAGTCGTGAGGACTATACCATGGCGCTCACTTGAAGTCACCATTTTGAAATCGCTATATTCACGTTGGGGTAAACATGAGCGAAGCATTAAAACAAAGCGTACTGGATTCTTTTGAAACCGCCAACGGTTCCGTCGAATACTATAGCCTGGAGAAAATGGAGCAGGAGTTCTTTCCCGGACTCTCAAGGCTTCCGGTGTCCATAAAGGTCCTTGTTGAATCGGTTCTCCGCAATGTAAACGGCACAGAGGTCACAGACGAGCACGTCCAGGCGTTCTCAGCCTACACCGCCAAGAATCCGGGTCAAATCGAGATACCGTTCAGCCCTGCCCGTGTTCTGCTTCAGGACTTCACCGGTGTGCCCTGCGTGGTGGATCTGGCCGCGATGCGAAGCGCCATGGCCCGTATGGGTGGCGACCCCGCACGTATCAATCCGCTGCTCCCCGTAAACCTGGTGATTGACCACAGCGTTCAGGTTGATGTGTTTAACTCCCCGGACGCTCTGAAGCAGAATGCCGATATAGAGTTTACCCGCAACGCGCAGCGCTATGAGTTCCTGCGATGGGGTCAGGGAGCATTCAAAAACTTCGATGTTGTTCCGCCTGCCAGTGGCATCTGTCACCAGGTGAATCTGGAGTACCTGGGAAAGGTCGTTCAGTCCGCAAACGGCTCCGGCAGGCCGCTCGCTTTCTTCGACTCCCTTGTAGGGACCGATAGCCATACTCCCATGATCAACGGCCTCGGTGTGCTGGGATGGGGTGTAGGCGGCATAGAGGCCGAGGCGGCAATGCTCGGTCAGCCGATATATATGCTCGCTCCTGCCGTTGTGGGCGTGAGGCTCACTGGTGAGCTGAAGCCGGGGATCACTGCCACCGACCTGGTCCTGGTGATCACTGAGCTGCTGCGATCCCACGGGGTGGTCGGCAAGTTCGTCGAGTTCTTTGGCGCCGGTCTCAGTGCGATGACGGTTCCCGATCGAGCCACCATCTCAAACATGGCGCCCGAGTACGGGGCTACCGTTGGATACTTTCCGGTTGATAAGCAGACGCTTTCATACATGTATGCCACCGGGCGGCCGACCGAGCTGATAGAGCTGGTTGAACGGTACTCCCGTGAGCAGGGCGTGTTCAGGACCGACGACAGCAGTGACCCCGATTACGAACAGGTCGTAGAGCTTGATCTGTCTACCGTGGAGCCGAGCATAGCGGGTCCCAAACGCCCGCAGGACCGGATCGAGATCTCTACGTTGAAGGAGAGCTGGAAAGAGACGCTGCACGCTCCAGTTGAAAAGCGTGGCTTTGCTCTCAGCGCCCCTGAGGCTCAGAAGAGCGTTGAGGTGGAGTACTACAACGGTGAGAGAGGTCCACTTCGCCAGGGTGACGTGGTCATAGCAGCCATCACCAGCTGTACGAACACATCCAACCCGTCCGTTCTGCTTGGGGCCGGCCTGCTTGCAAAGAAAGCCGTTGAGGCGGGCCTTGAGACCAAGCCCTGGGTGAAGACCAGTTTTGCTCCCGGGAGCGTAGTAGTCACCGAGTATCTCATTCGGGCCGGCCTGATGCCGTACCTCGAGAAGCTTGGCTTCTATCTGGTTGGATACGGCTGTACGACCTGCATTGGGAACAGTGGCCCTATTCCGCCGAACATCTCTTCAGGCATTGAAGCCGGAGACCTTGTTGTTGCCGGCGTTCTCAGTGGCAACCGGAACTTCGAGGGTCGAATAAATCCGCACACAAAGGCCAACTTCCTCGCGAGTCCTCCACTCGTTGTTGCGTATGCACTTGCCGGCACGGTGAACATCGATCTGGACAAGGAAGCTCTTGGTGTCGCCGAGAACGGGAAAGAGATCTTTATGAAGGACATCTGGCCGGATGACGATGAACTGGCGACCTTCGTTTCAAAGGCACTCGACCGGAACGCGTTTATTGAGAGCTACTCCGGGCTTGAAGAGTCGAATGCTCAGTGGAATGCCATTCCGGTCGCCGACAGTCAACTCTATCCCTGGGACCAGAAGAGCACATACGTGCAGGAGCCGCCATTCTTCACCGATATGAGCATGGATCTGGAGCCGATTGCCCCGATAGAGGACGCACACGTGCTCGTGATGGCTGGAGACAGTACTACCACCGATCACATAAGCCCTGCCGGTGCGATTGCCCCGGACTCTCCCGCCGGACAGTACCTGCAGGATGGAGGGGTTGTGCTTCGTGACTTCAACAGCTATGGAAGCAGGCGTGGAAATGACCGGGTGATGACACGTGGCACCTTTGCCAACATACGTTTTAGAAATCTGCTGGCGCCAGACACGGAGGGAAGTGCGACGATCCATGTTCCGACCAATGAGCAGATGGATATCTACAGCGCCAGTCTCAAGTACCGTCAGGAGGGTACTGTAACCATCGTTCTCGCTGGGAAAGATTACGGAATGGGTTCGAGCCGTGACTGGGCCGCGAAGGGCACGTTCCTTCTTGGTGTCAGAGCAGTCATTGCAGAGAGCTTTGAGCGAATCCACCGAAGCAACCTTGTAGGAATGGGCATCCTTCCGCTTCAGTTCGCAGAGGGAGAAAACGCCGCAACGCTCGGACTGTCCGGACACGAGACATTCAGCATCCAGATTGATGAGTCAGTGCAGCCAAAGCAGACCCTGAATGTAACCGCGACAGACAAGGGTGGGAAGACACAAACGTTCACCGTCGTCTGCCGGCTCGACAGTCCTGTGGAAATACGCTACTACCGCAACGGCGGAATCCTTCAGACGGTTCTGCGCAAGTTCGTAGCTGAGAGTCGCAGCGCCTGACGGCCCGGCCGCTACGGCTTCATCTCCAGCAGATGCCGCCACTCGATCCCGTGCCCGTTAGGTACCGGTGTTCTCACCGTTGCGCCTATCAGGTCCCGAAGATGCGACGGGTCAACGCCCGGCGGAAGGCTCTCTGAGCGTAGCGCCGCAAGGTCGCCTGGTTGAAGAACATGACCGACGGTCAGATCTCGAGTGGCGAGAAGTGAGCGGCGAGTAGACCGGTAGTGGGCCGCTTCGTCGGCGCCGAGGTGTTTGACTCCAGTTCCCAGCACAGCGGCTACCCGCTCATCGCCATACCGGGCCCGGAACTCTTCAATCACTTGCTCTTGAACGTCCGCTTGAGAATCTTCCCGCAGCGCATCTATTCGCCGAACCGTGGCAGAGAGCTCGGCGAACATGGCCGGGTCAAGTGCAATGGGGTCGTCGAGACCGGCACCCGAGCGATCAAGCGTGAAATGTTTCTCTACCGTTGTTGCTCCCAGAGCAACTGCAAGACCCGGGATGAGCGAGGGGTGTTCCGTATGATCCGATACGCCGACCGGGACCCCGAGAAGATCATGCAGGAGCGGGATGACCCGAAGATTGTAGTCCTCCTCCCGAGCCGGATAGGCGGTTACACAGTGGAGGACCGTTGTCTCAATGGAGTCGAGCAGATCGAGTGCCTGCTCAATATCGCCGATGCGAGTGACCCCGGTACTCAGTATCACCGGCCTTCCGAAAGAGTTGACGGTTTCAAGAAGTTCCTCATGGTTGGTCTCCGGAGAGGCGATCTTGTGGCGCGCGGGCACGAGCGACTCGACAAGTCTGGCGCTGCGGCCGCCAAAGACGGTGCAGAGAAAGTCGATTTTCGCCTCCGAACACAGATGCTTAAGATCCGCGTAGAAGGATGCTGGTCGCTCCAACGCCCTGAACCGGTCATAGATCCGGGTCTTACCCCCGGGGAGATCTATGAATCCACAGTTTGGATGGACAATCTCAGAAGCAAAGACGCACTGAAATTTGGCGCAGTCGGCACCGGCATCCCGAGCCGCCACGATCAGCTCTCCGGCCCGATCAATGTCTCCTCCGTGGCCGGTACCTATCTCCGCAATTACGTAGGTGGGCATGCCCTATAGTAGTCGAGAGAGCGTTTCCAAGAAAGTGGCGGTCCATTGTGCGGCCCGGGGCTCACTCATTAGCTCCGCCGACCGCGTCCCACACACCTGTCATAAACTCGTCAGGTGATGCTGCGTCGGAGAGAAAGTAGGGCAGAATCTCCCGTACCAGGTACGTTCCCTCTCTGGTGTCCGTGTAGAGACCCTCTACAAGCCTCTCTACCGACTGAGGCACGGCGGAGGATGGCTGGTGCGGTTGCTCTATCCGCCAGAACAGACTCAACGCTGCCGCACCAATCACGATCGCAGCTGCAACCCGCGGGAGGATCACTGGATGTCGCCTTGCCGACCGAGTAAGACGAAGAAGATCTCCGGATCTGACAAGTGCTGCGTCCCGGACGCTCTTTTCGCTCTGTCGGGCGAGCCATTTCAGTTCCTGTCGAACCATTTCCTTATCCATGAGCCAGTTCCTCCTCCAGGCGAACCGATACTTTCTTCCGTGCCCTCTTCAGCCGGCTCTTGATGGTGTTCTGTCGCATACCAGTGGTTTCCGCCAGTTCCCGTATCCCTATGTCCTCTACATCCTTCATGTAGAGAAGCAGCCGATCCTCTTCATTGAGCGACTCAAGCGCCGTTTGTATTCTCTGTTTTCGTTCGTTGTCAAGAAGCTGCTCGACCGGTGTTGAATATGGAGATTCGGTGAGTTCAAAGTGAGAGTCCGAGCCATGACGCCTGATGTATCGCTTGCGTGAACGCATGAGGTCGAGCACTCGGTTGCGGGCAAGCGAGTAGAAGAAGGTCGAAAACCGTGATTGGCCGCGGAAGCGGTGAGCCCTCGTGACAAGAGAGAGAAACACCTCCTGCTCCGCGTCTTCAATTTCTTGTGGAGAGTGATACAACAGAGTCGCCAGAAGGCGACGAAGGAGCGGAGTGTAGCGCCGTATGATCTCATCTAGTGCCGCAGTGTCCGATTGATTGACAAACCGCTTTATGAGCCACTCGTCTGACTCTTGGGTCGCAGAGATGTTCTGCGGGGTCGAGTCCATCAACGCTGACGCAGAAGCTCCGCGGTTTCCCGATACAGCCGCTCTATCTCCCGCAGCTGGGAAAGGACCTGGGTCGCAAGATCAGCGTTACCCGCCTCCCGTAATCTCCGAGCTATCTCTTCCTGTCGCTCCCGGAAGGCTGACTGGGCACGTGTCAGACTCTCTATGATCTCTCTCGCCTCTTGCGGCGTCACCAAGCGGTTGCGAGTACGGACAGCTCTAAGAATCGCAGTCCAGCGATCGGTCCCGACCACTTCTCTTATCGCAAGCTCTCTTCGAATCTCGATCATCCGAAGCTGGACTTCGATCTCGGCACTCTCCCTTAAATTGCGCTCAATCTGTCTCTGGTTCGGGTTCTCGTCAACGAGCAAGCGTGCCAGCTCTGCCTTCTTTATGTTCAACTCCGCCATCAGTCGGGCATTCGCCGGCTGGACATCCTGGACGATCTCCCGTATCCCGTCGATCTCTGTGTCGTTCAGCCCCAACCCTCTCAGGGCCTCCGGTTCATAGGTGTTCTGTGCTCCCGCACTCATCGCCGCGAGCAGAAGTCCCAGAACATACAGGTATTTTCTCATGTTCCCTCCTCAGCTTTTGACGCCGCAGAGGGCATAACGGTTGCACGAGAAAGCTGAAGACCGCGGTATTTGTTCTGCCGCAACGCTTCGTAGACAGCTACAGCAACAGCGTTTGACAGATTCAGGCAGCGCGCCTCGCTCAGTGTTGGTATACGTACCGTACGATCGCTGAAGCGTGCAAGAACCTCGTGAGACAGCCCGCTCGTCTCGCTGCCGAAAACAAGAGCGGCATCTTGCGAGAATGACGTATCGGCAATTGAACGAGCCGTCTTACTGGTGAACAGATGAAGCGAGTCAAGATCGAACTCCTGGAGACAGGACTCAACGTTCGAGTGCTCTCGAACCTTCACCAGATCCCAGTAATCAAGGCCCGCACGCCGAACTGCCCGCTCGGATATACTAAATCCGAGCGGGTGAACCAGATGCAGCTCAGCACCAACTGCCGCACAGGTGCGAGCTATGTTGCCCGTGTTCTGAGGAATTTCAGGGGTGACGAGCACCACGCGGAGCGGCATCCAGGCTGCTACGTGAGTGCATTGAGAGCCGCCTGATAGTCAGGCTCCTGTGCAATTTCGGGCACCAGCTCTGTATGTACAACCTTGTTGTTTTCATCCAGTACAATCACAGCACGTCCGAGCAGACCGGTGAGTGGACCATCAGTCATTTCGATTCCATAATCAGACCCAAAATTGCGGTTCCTCAGCTCAGAGAGCGCGACAACTTCATCTATTCCGCTGACTTCACAGAACCTGCTCTGCGCGAACGGTAGATCACGACTGACGGTAAGCACAACCGTGTTGGGAAAGCTCTTGATTCGTTCATTAAACTGTCGTGCACTTGCCGCGCAGACGCCGGTATCAAGACTCGGCACAACATTGAGGATCTTCCTTTTACCCTCATAGGCTGATAATGATACGTCCTCGAGAGCATTTGTGGTGAGTGAGAAGTCCGGTGCAGTTTCGCCCGGCTGTGGGAGAGTGCCTGATGTATGTATCGGTGTACCTTTGAATGTGATGGATGCCATGATTCCTCCTGGCTAGAGTGTAATCACTTCTTGGTCGGCCGTCATTACTATAAACAAGCTTGTTGGTAGCCGCGGTGGTCGTGGCTAGGTGTCTGAGGTAGTTCAATAGCTCTGTAAACAGGACTTCCATTGCCTGTGTACCAGCATGGAGATCCAAACTGCTCAATACTCACGCAGTGAGTCGGGGTCATTTCTCGAATCGAGATCAGATATGCTCAAAACCTGCGGGATTGTTCGTACACATTTCATGACTTTCTTGAAGTTGTCTTTTCGGTCCAGTTCGATGGTGAACTGTGCGCTCAGACGATCGTTCTCGTCTTCTTCTATTCGTCCTTCAATGAGGTTACCCTGGAATTTCCGAATTGCGCTCTCTATTTCGCTGAACAGATCGGAGGTCTTGCGTGCCACGACCCTGAATCGTCGGGTTTCTCTGGGGGAGACGGTCTCCCATTCGACCTCAATGCGGCGAGAGGTGAAATCCGGGATGTTCTGAAGGTTTTTGCATCCCTTCTTGTGTACAATTATGCCGCGCCCACGAGATACGTAGCCCACAATTGAGTCTCCAGTGGTTGGATGACAGCACTGGGCAAAGCGGATCATCATGTTCCGTTCATCACCTACGCGGACGCCAACCTTACCGGTATCGATTACCGTGGAAGGATCATGCGACCGGCCGTGGTGCTCGGGAGGCCTTAACGGTGGGTGGGGCTCCTCCTTCTTTTTTCTGGCAACGATGCTCTTGTCAAGAATCAGGTTGTCGTCATTCTTGGTGAGCCACTGTCGTATCTTCTGTCTGGTGCGCGTCGTATGGGCGTATCGCAGCCAGTTCAGTTTTGGATGAGCGCTTTGTGAGGTTACAATCTCTATGACCTGTGTATTCTTGAGTTCAGCCCGCAGAGGAATAATGCTTCCGTCTGCTTTTGCTGCCATGGTGTGATTACCCACTTCTGTATGGATGTGATACGCGAAGTCGATGGCGGTTGCACCGCGGGGAAGTTGAACAGCGTCACCTTTCGGAGTGAACACATAGATCGAATCCTTCAGTATCTCGCGCTTGATCTCTTCAAGGAACTCGTTTGAGGTTATACGGACGGAACCCAGATCGCGCACCCGGTTGAGAATCTCCAGATCATGCTTGCGTGCCTGCTCTCGGGAGAGACCCTGCTTGTAGAGCCAGTGTGCGGCAATCCCGTATTCTGCGGTCTGATGCATTTCAACAGTGCGAATCTGGATCTCCAGCAGCTTTCCGTCAAAGCCCATAACGGTCGTGTGAAGGCTCTGGTATTTGTTGGCCTTCGGCATGGCTATATAGTCCTTGAAGCGACCTTCGATTGGTGGCCAGATCTTGTGAACTGCGCCGAGCATGGTGTAACACTGCGCTGGGGTCTCACAGAGGATTCGAGTGCCAAGAAGATCGAAAATTTCATCAATCTCTTTGCCTCTGCGACGCATCTTCTGGTAGATGGAATAGAAGTGCTTCGCTCGTGTCTCTACACTGATTCCGACTTCATGCTCGGACGCTGCGTCCCGGATTGTCTGCTCAATACGCTGAAGGTAGCCTGAGCGTTCGCCGCGTTTCTGCGAGACAAACGCTTTTATCTGGTCGTACGCCTGTTTGTTGATGTGTTTGAGGGCGAGGTCCTCCAGCTCATCTTTCAACCAGCCGATACCGAGTCTTCCTGCGAGCGGCGCGTAGATATCCAGCGTCTCCTGCGCAATAGCCCGCCTCCGGTGTTCCTTCTTGTATTCGAGTGTGCGCATATTGTGAAGCTTGTCGGCAAGTTTGATAAGAATGACCCGGATGTCCTTGGCCATGGCAAAGAGCATCTTCCGGATGGTCTCTGTGTTCTGGACACTCTTGTTCTGTGCCTTGACGGTTGCAATCTTGGTGACGCCGTTGACAAGCAGCTCAACGTCTTTTCCGAACTCTTTTCGAAGATCGACCCGAGTCATCACGGTATCCTCAAGGACATCGTGAAGCAATGCACTGACAATAGCTGAGTAGTCGAGTTTCAGGCCGATGAGTATCTCAGCGACCTGCAGCGGATGAACGAGGTACGGCTCACCGCTCTCACGAAGCTGACCTTTGTGGAGGGTCGCGCTCTTCTCCGCGGCCTGCAGGATGAGTTCTTGCTCTTCCGGCGTATACGAGTAAATGATCTGTCTGAAATCGTCTACTGTCTCTGTCATGTACCTGGTTTCAAACCCGTGCAGACTCTACTGCGGCCGGCGAGATCCTTTATCACTCTAAAGTCGGTGAATCCGCTTGATAAGAACAGCTCTTGAACACTATTTCTCTGTCCGGCCCCGATCTCGACGATGAGCCGGCCTCCGATTGGTAGCACTTTCATTGCCTGGCGTGTGAGTCGCGAGAGGTGATCGGTACCGAATGCGCCTGATTCCAGAGCAAGGGCAGGTTCGGGCCATCCTGTTTCGCTGATTTCTTTGTACTCCAGCGTGGTGAGGTACGGTGGATTCGCGGTGATAATGGTTGGTCTCTCTTGTTTCCCACCGGGGTCCCGAAGAAAGGCTTCAAGCAGATCACTTTTGAAGAATCTGACACGATCCGTGCCCGAGAGTAACGCAGTGGCGTTCTTGACTGCAAGCGCGAGAGCTTGCCCACTGATGTCACTTGCGCTTACCGAGCAATGAGACGCTTCGGCTGCAAGGGTGATTGCAATGCAGCCGCTGCCGGTACAGCAATCGTGCACATGAATCGGGCCGTCAAGCCGAGAAATCTGGTCAATGGCCGTCTCCACCAGTAGCTCGGTCTCAGGTCGTGGAACAAGTACCCGTTCATCAACAAGGAACTCGCGTCCGTAGAACTCTTTCCGACCCCGTATGTAGCTTACCGGTCGTCCGGCGCATCGCTGCGAAACGCCATCTGCAAAGCGATGCGCCACAGCCTCCGGGACCTCATCTGCCATGCTCGCAAGAAGCGCTTCCTTTTCAACTCCCCACGCGTGGCAGAGAAGTACAAGGGCATCGAGGTACGGGGTTGAGGCGGACCCGTCCGGAGCGCCGGTGAGGCTGTTGCGGATCTGCTCACACGCGGTCTGCAGGAGGGATCGAGCGGTTACTCCCGTGGGTAACCTACTGTTCGCCCTCGCCAAGGTACGCCTCACGGTCAGTCATTTTGAGTGCAGAGATCGGCTCGTCGAGATCTCCCTCCAGGATCGCGTCAAGTCGATACAACGTCAGGTTTATTCGGTGATCGGTGAATCGGTTCTGCGGAAAATTGTAGGTGCGGATTCTCTCACTGCGATCACCGCTTCCAATCTGGTTTCTGCGCGTTGCCGCTTCTTCGTCCTTTCGTCGCTTCTGGTCCATCTCGTACAGTCTGGCGCTGAGAACGCGCAGCGCTTTGGCTTTGTTCTTGTGCTGCGATTTCTCGTCCTGACAGGTGACAACGAGTCCAGTTGGGAGGTGGGTGATCCGAACCGCTGAGTCAGTCGTGTTGACGCTCTGGCCCCCAGGTCCGGAGGAACGGTAGACATCAATGCGAAGGTCTTCCTGATTCACCTCCACATCGTGCTCTTCGGCCTCCGGAAATACCGCTACCGTTACCGCTGACGTGTGGATGCGTCCGCCGGACTCGGTCTCCGGGACACGCTGCACCCGATGCACACCGCTCTCGTACTTCAGGTCACCGTAGACCTGTTTACCGCTGACCGAGTAGACGATCTCCTTGAAACCTCCGATCTCAGTGGTATTGCTGCTCAACATTTCGATCTTCCAGCTTTTCTGTTCACTCAACCGCTGGTACATCCGGTAGAGGTCGGCGGCAAATAGCGCTGCCTCATCCCCGCCGGTACCGGCGCGAATCTCCATAATTGCGTTTTTGACGTCTAGGGGATCCTTGGGCACCAGAAGTACCTTCAATTCCTTCTCGAGCTGATCATGGGTTGCTTTGAGCTCCACAAGCTCTTCGCGAGCCATTTCCTTCATGGATTGATCGGTTTCGGTTTCAACGAGCGCCTGAGTCTGCGCGATCTGCGATTCTGTCTCCTGGAACTGGCGAAAGACCTCCATGGTCTCACTCAGCGCAGCGTGTTCCTGCATTACCTCCACGTATCGCTTCTGGTCTTTGGGCAGGTTCGGATCCATCATCAGTTTCTCCAGCTCACCGAACCGTTCTTTCAGATAATTCAATTTTTCAATCATCGCTTTTAGACTCCGAGCTGCTGTGATCAGTGCGCAGGAATCCGAAGATGCTTCCGCAGAATCCGCCCACCACATGCGCGAACTGAGAGACCGAGTCTTCCTGAAACGCGGTGAAAACCTCTCGGGTGAGGTAGAGAAGCACCACCAGTATAAAGGTAAGGGGAATCTCGCCCTTTCTGAAATTGGCGAACGATACCAGAAGGATCATCATAAACACGACCCCGCTGGCACCGAGCAGGCCTGTGTCGAACAGAATGACATTAAGCAGGCCGGTAGCGATTGCGGTAATCACCATCATGAAGAGCAGGGTAGCGCTTCCATATTTTTCTTCCAAAATGGGCCCCAGAAGAAGAATAAAGGCGAAGTTGCTGACCAGATGTGCCCAGCTCGCGTGTCCAATTACGTGGGTGATAAGCCTGACGTAATCCAATGGATCAAGAAGACTCATCTGGCCGCCGATCGCGAAGAACTCTACGGTGAATCCAGATCCGGTGAGCTGGCTGACCAGCAGTACCAGTGTGCTGATCACGGCAAAGGTGAGGGTCACCGGTGCGTTGTAGGTCACCCTCACCGGTCGGCCCCTAGATCCAGGTCAACAGTTACCGGGCAGTGATCAGAGCCCATGACCTCGTTGCTGATGCCGGCGGCAACAACTCTTGGTAGTGCATGTTCGTTCACACAGTGATAGTCGAGTCGCCAACCGACGTTCCTCTCCCTGCCGCGAGTGACGTAACTCCACCAGGAGTAGTGACCACCGTCCTGCTCATAGATCCGAAACGTATCGTGAAAACCGTTCTTGAGGAACTCGTCCATCCATGCACGTTCTTCGGGGAGATACCCGGCATTGCCTTCGTTCTCCCGGGGGCGAGCGAGATCGATCGGCTTATGAGCAATGTTGTAGTCTCCGCAGAGTACGACTGGAGTGCCTTCAGATGTGAGGCGGCTACAGAGTCCCGCCATCTCGGTGCAGAAATCGAGCTTATAGTCGAGCCGCTTCCCCTTGTCCTGGCTGTTTGGGAAGTATGCAGTGATCAGGACGAAATCATCGTAGAATGCTTGCAGGACGCGGCCTTCGTTGTCGAATCGTTCGATACCCATTTCAGAAACCTCCCGGGGCTTTACCCGAGAGTAGATTGCGACACCGCTGTACCCCTTTTTTTCCGCAGACGAAAATACCGCATGGTATCCTTCAGGATCGGTTAGTTCCTCGGTGAGCTGATTCGGATTTGCCTTTGTCTCCTGTAGACAGAGAATGTCGGGAGAGAGATCGTAAAACCACGACAGGAACCCCTTCTTGGTTACTGCGCGAATACCATTCACGTTCCATGAAACCATGCGAAGCATGGCCAAAGCATACTGGAATCCAAAACGGTGGAAAAGGGAAGCTTACAGGTTGAGGGAAAGAGACCAGGCAGACCCTCGGTCGCGCTCTTCGGGCAGGAGTGCGCCCGGGTTGAGAAGCCCCTCCGGATCAAAGATAGATTTGACACGTCGCATGTAGGTGAGCACCCGCGGACTCCATTCCAGACTCAGGAATGGAGTCCGCAGGGGTCCCATGCCGTGTTCCGCGGTAATAAAACCCCCGAGGGCCGTGGCGCACGCGTACACCTCGCGCGCAAGGGTGAACAGTTCTTCGGGTTGGGCTTCACCGAACAGAGGTCTGAGGTGGAGATTGCCGCTTCCGGCGTGTCCATATATCGCCACGTCAAGATCGTGATCGGAGAAGATAGTCCTGAGCCCCTCAAGCAGCTCTGGCAGGCGAGCCGGGGGCACGCCAATATCGTTGACTACGGAGTGGGCGCTCCTGGCCGTCTCCCTGCAGACGCGCTGGATGGTGGGAAGCAGTGCCTTCCTCGCCTTCCAGATCAGATCGATGTCGTGCTGAGAGGTTGCGACTGCGATTTCGTCACTGAGCGAAAAATCACGGGAGATCGCCTGGAGACTCGCTTTGAGATTGTGCGGCTCGGCGAATGACCCGCTGAACTCGACTATGAGAAGGGCTTCACCTGCTGTATGAACAAGCGTGTTGGTATGCTCCCTGAGCAGCGCAATGCTCTCCCTGCTCATGAACTCCACGGCTTCAGCGGTCTCTCTCAGAAGCAGGGCGGCGTAACAGGCATCAAGCTCACGCTCAAATGCGATCTGAACGGCTACTCGGTTCTCTGGGACCGGCTGTGGAACCAGGACAGCGGAGGTAACGACCGCGAGGGAGCCAACGCTACCGCAAATTAAGCGAGGAATGGCGCGTGCGGGTTGATCGCCAGACTCTGCAAGCGAGAGCAAGTCCAGGCCGCTCGCCCACTTGTGGCCCGAATGCCTCCTGAGTTCCGCAATAGCCTCGCGATCAGAGGCGATCTCCCGGGAAAGCTGGGCAAGGGACTCGGTGAGCCTCTTGGGAATCGTGTCAGGTTCCTCTGTGTTCACGTGGGTGCCGTCAGAGCACATAAAACTGATGTGGGACAGATACTCTGCAATCGATCCGTGTTTCAGGGCATGGGGGCCACTGGCCCGCGTCGCGATGTTACCGCCAATCCGAGAGAGCGGTCCGCTCGATGGATCTGAAGGCAACCACAGACCGTTATCCCGGAGCGCTCGCTGCACAATGTCGTGTCGGGCGGCGGCTCCCACGCTGACGACGGGCTTTTCGGGGTCCACCAGAACAGTCGCGAACGCCTCGTGATCGACAAGCAGAAGAATGCCTTTGGTCAATGCGCTGCCCCCGGTGTTGCTACCGCCACCACGCGCGGTAACCGGCACCCCAAAGGAGCGGGCAATGGAAAGGGCGACCCGCAAGTCTTCAATGCTCTGAGGCCTTATGGCGGCCTGCGGTTTTGCGCGGAACATGCTGTAGTCGGTCTCGTATCGTTCAGCCTCGGCAGGGGATACCATTCGCTGCCCGAGGGACTCAGATAGTGCGGTCTCAAGCGTTCTCACACCGCCCCCGTGAGGTCATGGAGCTCTTCGGAATGGCCCTCCCACTCCTCTGTAAGCGTCTGAACTCTCTGCTCAAGTTGTTCGATCCGTTGGGTCCGCCCGCGCACCGCCTCTCCGTCGCTATAGATTTCCGGAAGTGCAAGTTCGTCCTGCAGCCGGCTCTGCTCGGCCTCAAGCTCGCTAATATCATGCATCAGCCGCTCACAGAGTCGCTCGAGCTTCTGAATGCGACTGCGACGAGCCTTCTGCTCCTCGTGACTTGCCGCAACCGTTGTCTGTGGGGCGGGCGTCTGGGAGACCTGGGGGTCATCTTCCTCGCGCTGCTCAAGGCGCCAGGCGTAGTAGGAGTAGTCACCGGGAAAATCGGTCACCAGTGAGGCGTCCTGCGGTCGAACGCCTCCGGGGCGAAGCTCAATCACTCGTGTTGCCAGCTGCTCCACAAACTCTCGGTCATGACTTACGAAAACTATGGTGCCGGAGAACTTGCGCAGTGCGGCAAGCAGAACGTCTTTACTCGACAGATCGAGATGGTTCGTCGGCTCGTCTAGAATGAGCAAGTTGTATGGCTGGAGGAGTAGTTGTAGCATCGCAAGTCTGCTGCGCTCGCCACCGGATAGAACGTCAACAGGCTTGTAGATATCGTCACCCATAAACAGGAAGGCACCGAGCAGATTCCGGAGCTGCTGGTCGGTCTGCTGCGTGGCTACGGATTCGATTGCTGAGAGTACACTTGGTCCCGACCCGTCGGTCGCGGAGGCGTTCTGCTGCAACCAGTTGTCGTCGTCGGCATAGAAACCGGCCCGCACATTGGCGCCCGGCGTGACCGCACCGGAGTATTCTGTGTCACGCTCAGCGAGGATGCGCATGAGGGTGGACTTGCCTGCACCGTTGGGACCCACGAGCACCACTCGTTCTCCGCGGGTGACCGTGAGATTCACTTCTTCAAGAACCAACTGCCGCCCGTAGCTTCGGGAGAGCGAGTTACAGCGCAGGACCTCTTCGCCTGAGCGGGGTGCGGGAGGAAAGGTGAGTGTCATGCGCCGCAGGTGTTCGGGAATCTCGATGCGTTCCATCTTCTCGAGCTGCTTTACCCGGCTCTGTACCTGTTTCGCCTTTGTTGCTTTTGCCCGGAAACGGCGGATAAAATCCTCAATTCGTCGTATCTCATCCTGTTGCTGCTCGTAGGCTGCGACGATCTGCTCGATCTCCTGCTCGCGTTGCCGTTCATAGGCTGTGTAGATCCCATGGTAGCGTTTTACGTTACCAAGAAACAGCTCCCAGACATGGTTCACCGTCTGGTCAAGGAATCGACGATCGTGACTGACCAGGAGAACTCCACCGCTGTACGAGGATAGAAAGGAGCCCAGCCATACCCGGGCCTCCACATCGAGGTAGTTTGTCGGTTCGTCAAGGAGAAGCATGTCAGGATGCCTGAGCAGAGCCTTCGCCAGCGCAATCCTCATCTGCCAGCCACCGGAGAACTCCTCGGTCTTTCGATCGAAGTCCGTTCGCTTGAATCCTAGCCCGGTCAGAATGCGATCGATCTCCGCTTCTCGCTCATAGTAGCCACTGTGCACGATCTGCTCATGAACCTGATGGTGCTCGTCGAGCAGCGATTCAAGCTCTGAGTCACTGTCTGTAGTTTCTGAGAGCCTCTGTTCGAGCTCCTTTTGAACCTGAACAAGAGCGCGAACCTGTTGGTAGGAAAGCTCGACCTCTTCCAATAGGGTTCTGCCGTGATGGTCGATTCCGGACTGCGGAAGGTAAACGGTGGTCGCATCACGACTCATCGTCACCGTACCCGAGTCGGGCTCACGAATTCCAGCGAGAATCTTCATCAGGGTGGATTTGCCGCTTCCGTTTGCACCTGCAAGTGCGCATCGGTCTCCAGAGCTCAAGGCCAAAGTAACATGACTGAGAATATCACGATCGCCAAAAGCCAGGGAGACGTCCGTTGCCTGGACGTGTGCCATCCTATCCTCCCGTGGATGACATAAAAACTGTCAGCGTGGAGCCCGGCTCAGAGACGAGTCTATCGTCTACGGCTTGGGGTGGGACGTAGACGAGTCGGACCCCGTTCTCGCGGATCGAGTAGACAAAATGTACTGCCGGTGACACCCCGTCAAAACGGAAAGAGAGTGCCCCATCATACCGTTGAAGGAGATCAGACGCGAGAAAGAGACCAAGATTGATGCTTCCGGTCGAGCCTGCGGCCGACGGCACGACGGACGGTACAAGACGGTTGTAGTCTGTCCATCGGAATCGCTGGCCGGGCAGCAGCTCCAGCGTTCCGTAGTTATCACTGAGAAAGACGGGCCCGGCAGCAAGCAGGTTCTCGTAGATCTCTGCACGACGGGTGCGCTCCTGCTCGACGTAGTCCGATACTTCGCCGTCGATCCGTTGAAACGATTGGATGTACTCCTGACCGTCGAGTGAGTACTGGACGCTCAGTTCGTCGTTACGCTGAAAACTCATCTGTAACGTGGTCCCTTCCGCGAAGTAGCGTCGCGGGCCTACGCTCAGGATCTGTTCGTACTCGAAGAGTGTAGTGTGCCAGGGAAGCACAAGTTCGATCTGATTTCGCTCCGGATCAGGAAAGAGACCGTACTGAGGTGTGAACACTGCAAGGTCAATGGTACTGTTCGCAATCATGTCGGTGTACCAGATCGGTCGCCAGATGTTTTGCAGGAGAAGCTCCCGTAACGGGTCCTGACCCGACGGAGCACTCATCACGATCGACTCATCGGTTGGATCAAACATCTCCAGGGTGTAGCCAAAGACCCAGCCGCGTTCACCCGTCTGTGTCAGGGCCTCGTACCAGTATGATACCAGGCCACTGAGATCTGTCTTCTCGTCTTCCCGGGATATGAGTTTAACCACTTCTCCGTCTCGCAGTCGGTAGACGGTATTCGTGCCTGCGGTAGTCGGCATGGATCGGATAGGAAGGGCGTTGCGCCCGGCCCTGGCATAGAGAGTCGTGTTGCCGTCAAACATAGCCTGATACTCGTCACGGTAGCGTTCAGCGTCATCGCGCGTATCAAATGCTGCGACCCGCCATTGCGGAAGCTGCAGATTCTCTTCCAGCTCATCCGCGGTGATGACGTATGACCGAGTGACCTCTGATTCTGCGATAATGGTAACCACTGAGCCGGATTCGATCTGGTCTTCCTCCGGGGAAGCAAGCAAGACACCGTAACCTGCCACATCCGCGGCGCACGAGAGCACGAGCAGCGATAGAACCGGAATCAGATAGAAGAGCGAGTACGTTCGTCGCATTGATTCTCCGTAGGGCTGAATAGACCATAACCCGAATTCAAAGTCAACAGGAGAGGCCGTCTACGGCAGGGCCGGGGAGATGATCAGTGCAATTCGGCCCTCGCGAAGGAGCTGTCGGTTTGATGCGGTTGAAAGAAGCCTTTCGGCGTCTGAAAGCTGCAGGACGGGGTCTGTGGCAGTCACTCCGAACGCGCCCACCGCCACCACTCGCAGGGGGTTTTCTCCGATTCTTCGCTGCACCTCAATGGACTGCGGGTTGGTGTGGTAGAGTAGGGGCCCGAACTCTGTGATCGTATCCGAATCTATCATCGAGCGATCGAGCAGCGGGAAGAGCTCCTGCTCCTGTTCGTCCAGAAACCAGAGTTGTGGCAGCAAGGTCGGGGAAAGGGCCTCTATTCGGTTTGTTCCGAACAGCGGAAGCGGTTCGGGGGCGTAAATCAAAAGACCGGTATAATCGGCAGTCGGCGTCCACCCGATGCGGACGGGAAGGTCGAGAGGTTCATTCAAGGTGGTGAACTCGGGTATCACGTCGCTCGGGAGATCGAGAAGAAAGGTCACCGTTGCGGTTCCCAGGGAAGGATCGGCGCTTGAGTCGATTGATGTCGCTTTCGTTGCAATCCGTGTTACGTTGCTGATCGACATCTCTCCTGATGAGACAAGCTCTGCCACGGTCCGGCTGTTGTCGAACGGAAGCTGGAGGAGGGCGCTGACGATTGCAGCAGTAGCGTCGCGGCGAATCGCTGCCTGAGTTCTTGAGACAGCAACCGGTGCGTTCCCGCCACCGACATTTACCGGCCGCTCGATTACAATACGCATCTGCTGCCCGGTCCAGTCTACCGTGTAGCTTACACGATCAGATGCAAGGGTGAACACTCCTCCACCAGTGAATTGGGCGAACGCCGAGCACGTACAGGCAAGAGCCAGCAGGAGAAGAAGCAGTGATCGGGCTGTGTCTGAGTACCTCACACTACACTCATCGGCTTTCCGGGTGTTGTATTAAAGATTGAGCTAGAAGCGTTCACCCAGGAAAACGCCTGCCCACTCCCACGTTCCGTGAATCTCAGGATCGGCGGGAAAATCCACTTTCCGAAAATAGAGATACCAGGTCCGGATACGTAGCCCTCCCCATCCGAATGTTCGCAGGAGGGCCTCATCTCCGTCGTCGTCAAGGTCAACCTCAGGGTCAATGGTGAGGCGGCGGGTTAGTCGGAGAATCTCTCCTATGCCCCAGAGACCGGAAACGTTCGGATCCTCGAAATCCTGTTCCCAGCTTCGTGTGAAGAAGTTCACCCGTGCCTGATACTGCAGGAGCGCGCGCTCATTCTTGTTTGCCAGAGCCGAGGTGATCCCGCGCCGAAGCTCCTCGAGTGTCTCCACCGTCCAGTCTTTGGGACTGTCGTAAAAGGCGATGCGAGCGGCCACGTCGCGGTGAGCATTCGGTCGGCCTGGAACGGTTGATTGCGGGAATCTCAGGAACTGTCGGTAGGCGGCATAGGCCTCTTCCCAGGCTCCCAGCTGTTCCATGGCTTCAGCGAGTCGGTAGTGCAGAAGTCCCTGATCCACGTAATCCCCAAACTTCTGGAGAAGGCGCTGATAGTAGTGCACCCGTTTCGCGGGAGTCTGGGTGATACGCACGAGCTGCTCCATCGATTTCAGATGCAATGATTGGCCGCGCAGATCAAGATCGGGATACTCAGTGACGACCCTCTCGAAGTAATGTCTGGCTAACTCCGGTGCATTGTTGTCAAGGTAGTTCTGTGCCACCAGATAGAGATAGAGGGCGCCGTAAGGGTCATCCGGATTCTGTTCCACGAAGGTTGTGAGAAACGCATTGAGAGCCATTGGGCCGGTGTCATGGAGGAGATGACCGGAAAGGCGCTCAACTGCTATCGCCCGAATAGCTGGTTCAGGTTCTCTCTGTACAAGCTCATAGAGCTCTACTGTTCGCGGATCCTCGCTTGAACCAACGAAGTATCGGTCGCGGTCACTGCACCCGAGAAGGAGAATAACGCTAATAGTAGCGACAAAGAGCTTGAGCATCTGCACGCGTAGTATATGAGTGAGCTCTTCGATTGGCAACGGAAGAGAGAGGCGGTACTATACAGTGATGAGTGACGGGTCTCCGCGGTTTCCAAACAAGCTCCTGATTATTGGCGCGCTGTTCACCGTCGTAGGCGGTGTGTTACTGTTGTGGAGCTTTGGCTATCTTGAGCGGGTCCTTGCCGCCTGGCCGCTGCTCCCACTGATAGGCGGACTGTCGCTTCTCTATCTACGTTTCTTTCGTGACGGGAGCGATCACTATGTGTTCTTTGGTACATCTCTTGCGCTGAGCGGAATACTGTTTCTGTTGGTGACCACCGCCGTCCCGGCTTCTCTTTCTCGAGTCTGGCCGCTGTTCATGACAATCGTAGGTCTCAGTCTCTTTGCCTATGGCATGCGCAAGCACGGGACTGTTCGCGTGACATTTACCATTCCGGGTGTCGCAATTCTTGTACTCTCGATAGTTTTTCTGCCCTTTTCGCTGGAATTGATCGGTACGGAGTTTGCCTCATTTGTGTCTACCTGGTGGCCTGCTCTTTTTGTCGCGATAGGAATCGGGCTCATCCTGTCACACTTTCTCCGGCCGGTTGAAGTCTCCGGTGAGGAAGGCGAGGTTCACGAGTCCGGCCGGACCGATCTGATAGAAGACGAATGACGTTGACCCGGTTCGGAGAACTCTGCGAGCGGGCCTACGCCGCCTACCATCGGCCGCAGTTTATCTCTCCGGACCCTCTCGAGATTGTCTTGGAGTACCAGAGACCTGAAGACCGGGAAGCGGTGGCTCTGATCGCCACCTCTCTCGCCCTCGGTCGCGTGGACGGAATAGTGAGGGGAACTCGTGATGTGCTGCGGCGAATCGAGACGCTCGGCACATCGCCCTATCGGGCGCTCCTTACTGCCGGGAGAGAAGAGCTCAACGCTCTGTCAGAAGGCTTTGTCTATCGGTTCTTTGATCAATTCCAGTTGTCCGGTCTGCTTCTCGCTCTCAGCCGCACGTTCAGCGAGTATGGATCCATTGAGGAGCTCTTCCGGTCACTCGCTGGAGAGAGCTCTCGGGAAGAGGCAGAACGCCGAAGCGTTCGGGGCCTTGAGGGGCTTGTTCGTTCACTCCGTCATGCTGCTGACGGTGCCCTTGACGGGTCAATTCTCCTCGCGATGCCGGAGAAGGGGAGCGCCTGCAAGCGACTCCTTCTCTTCCTGCGCTGGATGGTTCGCAATGACCAGATTGACCGGGGCCATTGGAGAGCGCTTGACGCTCATGAGCTTCTCGTCCCGTTGGACACGCATATGCTCAGTATTGCCCGCTACTGCGGCCTCACGAAGTGCAGGCAGGCATCACTAAAGGCGAGCCGTGAGATCACCGCTGCGTTTCGTGAGATAGCCGCAGATGACCCGGTCCGATACGACTTCTCACTTACCCGCCTTGGAATCCATCCGGATCTCAACAAAGGAGGATTCTTCAGAACGGAGGATTTTACCACGCCAGGTAATTTCGCTACATTCTAACCAATCTACAATAAAGGAAGGCAGTATGCAGAAGTACGTATGTAACGTATGTGGCTACATCTACGACCCGGCTGAGGGTGACCCGGATAACGATATTGAACCGGGTACCTCTTTCGACAACCTCCCCGAAGATTGGGTCTGTCCAATGTGTGGCGCCCTGAAAGAGGACTTCTCACCTGAAGAGTAATCAGGCGTGAAGAGCTCTCTGTCGCTTGTAATGGTCCTCAAGCACAATTGAGGCCATTGCTTCAACGACAGGAACGATCCGGGGGCAGATACAGGCATCGTGTCTGCCCTCTGTTCGGATCTCCCGTTCTTTTCCATCAACAGTGACAGTCTTCTGAGTGCGTGAAATGGAACTCACGGGCTTCACGGCGACACGGAATATAATGTCCTCACCCGT
The DNA here is from genome assembly GCA_964599075.1 of uncultured Spirochaetaceae bacterium. Taxonomy (GTDB): domain Bacteria; phylum Spirochaetota; class Spirochaetia; order DSM-27196; family SLST01; genus SLST01. The sequence continues at coordinate 48,089 of CAZREG010000004.1, forward strand.
CGTGATTCCGCCGAGTATTCCTCCTGCGTTGTTGGTCAGGAAGCCGTCCGGACCCATTTCATCGTTGTGCTCGCTTCCAGTCATATCTGCAGCCCGAAAGCCAGCACCGAACTCAATGCCCTTTACCGCTCCCACGCTCAACATTGCATGTGCAATCTCAGCGTCCAGCTTATCAAAGACCGGTTCGCCGAGACCAGGCTCCACGCCCGATATTCTGCACTCTACGACACCACCTACGGAGTCCTCGGTGTCCTTGATTCTGCTGATCTTCTCGATCATCCGCTCGGCGGCCTGCGGATCACACGCTCTGAGCATGTTGTTCTCGATCTGATCGGGAACGAACTGCTCACAGGAGATTCCTGCTGCGCGGATGGTGTAGGCGAGGAGTTTTACGCCGCGGCGGGCAAGTAGCTTCCGGGCAATGGCACCGGCCGCCACGCGGCCTGACGTCTCCCGCCCGCTTGCCCGTCCGCTTCCCCGATAGTCGCGGACGCCGTACTTGCGGAGGTAGGTAAAATCGGCATGCCCGGGGCGAAACATGGTCTTGATCTCGTCGTAGGCCGATGGATCGGCGTCAGAGTTGTAGAGGATCATCATGATCGGGGTGCCCGTGGTCTTGCCCTCAAATACCCCGGAGACAATGTTCACCTTGTCTGGTTCTTTCCGGGGTGTGGTGATGAAACTCTGGCCGGGCTTGCGCCGGTCGAGCTGTTCCTGTACGTCCTGCGGGCTTAATGCAAGACTGGGAGTACAGCCGTCGACTATGACTCCGACTGCACCGCCGTGTGATTCGCCAAACGTAGTCAGGCGAAACAAGTGTCCAAAGCTACTTCCTGCCAACTTCTATCTCCTCGATTGTTCGTATAAGAACTTCTAATGCCCGTGGGATCGGTAAGCCTTGTAAGTCGACTGTCACGTCTGCAATCTCACTGTACGCCCGCTTACGACGTTCCAGGAGTTCCCGCAGCTCTCTGTGCGCCGCATCGCGGTTCGTACTCTTGAGAAACGCCGGCATTCCGCTCCCGAGTATTCTGCTCACCAGACGTTCAACAGTGTCAGTAAGGTGTACCACGATACCCTGGTTCATGACAGCAACTGCAGGCTGATTGTCGCAGAGCCCGCCACCGGTCGAAACGACCGGGCTGTCATTCCGGGCGCCCGTCAGTTCCATCGCCGTGCGCTCAAGCTCAATAAAACGTTGCCGCCCGTCTTCTCCGTAGATGTCACGGACTGGTCGACGCATCGAAGTCTCTGCGCTGTCGATATCCTGGATCAGAGAATCCGTATCTATGAACGGACGTCCAAGGTGCCGAGCCAGCAGACGTCCGAGGGAGCTTTTTCCGGAGTGTTTCACTCCGACCAGATAGATGATCGCGTTACCCACGGTCGCTCAATATACCCAAGGTCACGGTGCACGAAAATAGTCTGAGAACTCCAGAGTACTCTCGATCGTCCGCCGAAAGAAAAGAAGACTACCGGAGCCGCTGAACTCAAGCGTTTTGCTTACCCATCTGTCGCGATCATCCCGGCCGAAGTACTGAGTCATGAGAAACGACTCAAGGTAGAAGGGAAAGCTCTCGAGGGTGAGCTCAAGTTTCACCGGCATTCCGGTGTCTGTGGCCAACCAGGCCGAGCCAACGTTTGGACTATCGGCCCCGGTCTCATGGACGAAATCAAACCGCCGAGTGACCACACCGGCTACGCGTTCCACCGTAGGCGTAGCGGTTACCGCGACGCGCTCCTGTTCCGCCGGATCAAACGGGCTCTTCTGAAGGCCGGAAAAGGCATTCCCTGCGTCCTCCTCCTCTTCATCGGAGTCGGGCCCACCGCCGAACGGTGAGCCGCCCTGAGGATTCTCTCTGCGTTCCTCTGTGACATCCTCTCCATCTTTTGTTGCCCAGACTATGGTAGTCTCCGGCTCGCCGTCGGAACCAATGGCGATACTCAGGAGACTCTCTTCGGTAGAGATGAGCTCATCTCTGCCATTGTACTGGGTGAAGGCAATAAGCATTCTTCCCGGTAGAAGGTCGCCGTACTCACCGTAGAGTGAGACTGCCTGATCCCAGAGCTCATTCGCAGCAACTCCCTGGAAGGCGAGTACCAACAGAATCGATATGTTGAAAATTCTTTTCATCTCTGCGCCATAAGGTACTATCGATTACGGCTAACGACCCAGCAAGATCGAGTTCCAGAAAAAATGATACATCCCCCTTGCCAAAAGGCTCTGAGCTCTGCGGCCGTACCCGCAGAGACACGCCGCCGGTCACCGGCCAGTCAACCAGATAGGTCACAACGGTTGTGATTGCAACCCCGCCGGCAACCGCCTCGTCAAGTTCAGGGGAGAAGCTTTGCCTCGTAAATCCGCCGGTAGCCTCAGCAAATGCCATAAGGCCGATTCTTGTGATGCCGACGCTGCTGAACAGTGGAATGTCCACGAGGAGATGGGGCGGTAGATAGCTTGCCGAAAGCTTGAAGTGTCCGGGACCTGGTGCTGTAGTCGCCGTTGTTCCTGAGAACCCGCGCAGCGCAAAAGGGGAACTGTAGTCGCTGTTGGTGGCATAGGTGACTTGAGGAGTGAGTTGGAGCACGTGGTTACCGCCTGCGTGCAGGTTGACAAACCCGCGACCCGTGACAAAGAGCGTCTCCACCGATCCGGTAAGCAGGGAGAGGGGGACCGCAGCCTGTGCCCGGAGACCCATTGCCCAGGGAGCGGCAGCCGACGAGCGGGAGGAGATTGGAGAACGGGAGGTAATAAAACCGGCTCCCGGTATGAAGAGTGGAATCTCTTCGGAGACCGTGTCCGATCCAAGTTCTGTGAGCGAGAACGGAGAGAGTGAGGCGAACGCGAACCGCGTGGAAGCTTCCGCAGTGAGGCCAAACCGGCGGGAAGTCCCCAGCTCGTAGTCGTTCAGCAGATCAAGTGTAGCCACCAGACCCTGTGAGAACTGCTGAACGTACACCGGGTTGCCAATCGCACCGGTGGTTCGGTACTCGCCCTCTGCAAACGTATCAAGGAGCAGTGGTCCAAGATCGGTCTGGATGGTAAAGCCGTAGCCAATTTGACTGATCGCGGGAAAGTAGAGCGCCTGCAGGAGCCATGCGGTTCTCGCAAGCAGATCGCGTCCACCTACGGTGACGCCTGCGCCAAGGAATGACAGATTTGGCAGGCCGCCGCTGAAACCAAGTGCCGGGAGCCAGTAGCGCGGCCAGGCGACCGGTGTAAATGGAGCAGAGGCTACGGCTGCGGCGGGGACCGGCGGCGCCGGAAGCGGTCTGGCCGCGGCAGCTTGCGGCCGATCGAGCGGTGAAGAGAGCTGTTTCAAGACGTTGCCATCCGGGCTGTAGGTTCGGTACATAATCTGGCCGGCAACTCTGGTTGCCTCTGCAATCCCCACCCGGTCGCGACCAACTTCCGAAACTAGCAGCTCAGTGAGGTCGATCTGAAACAAGCGCAGGGAGCCATCCACGGAAGCGGTAAAGAGCACCGTATTCTCATCGGTGAATCGCGGGAACTCCGGGTTTGTCCCTTCAGGAGCGGGCAGGGCACGTGATTCACCGGTCGCGGTATGAACGAGCGTCAACCGCTGCACGCCAAGACGGTTCTCAGCTACCACGAGCAGAGAACCGGACGGCGAGAGTGACGGATTGTAGTAGCGAGTAGCAGGTGAACGCAGAAGCGTTTCCACTGCACTGAGACCTGTGTCAATTTCCACCGTCACCAGCTCCTGAAAACCGGCAATCCTGCGTACCGCGACCACCGAGCGTCCGTCGGGAGAGATGCGTGGCTGAAAGAAGCCGCCGCTATGCGTGAGAGCGCGGGTAGTTCCGGTCTGTAGATCATGAAGGTAGAGATTCGACTGTAACGGCGGATTCCCGGCGATGGTTCGGTCGCTGCTCACGGTTGCAAACACCAGCCGGCGCCCATCCGGGGTCACACTCCATGAGAACGGGTCGGAGAGTGCCACGGTGACTATCTCCCGTTCGCCTCCGTCCTCCAGCCAGTTTACGATCCCGGGGCGGCGGTCCGGCCTGGTTCTGTAGAGGTAGAGCCCCTCCTGAGTTTCGACCGGCAGATAGTAGTCGCCGCGCTGATCGGGGGACACTCTCGCTCGTTCGGGGATCTGCTTTCGCTCGGCATAGCGGTTCTCCAGCCACGCGATTGCATCCCGGTAGATCTCCGACATGGGTGTCCCGGTAGCGCGCTCAATGGGTCCCCACATTCCAAAGAGTGGGAACGCGCTGAAATCACTGAGGAACGGCTCAATGAACTGTTCTCCATAGTGAGCCACCATATACTCGAGCAGAAAGCCACCGGCAACGTACTGTCTTCCTGGGGGTGCGAGGTGACTGGCGTAGCCCGCCTGCTTGAGGGAAAACATCTGGTTCTCGAGGATGAGCGCGCGCTCGTACAGCTCGTAGCGCGGGTCGGACTGGCGGCCACCTGAGGTGCGCGTGCTCTCTGCGTGGATGGCAAGTCCCTCAGTAAGCCAGAGCGGCACGAGTCCAATATCAAGCCCGGCGATGGAGCTCCCAAAGACGGAGGCCAGTCCCTCAAAGAGTCCTGGCGAGTGATTGGCCTGGAGGAAATGGGTAAGCTCGTGGACAAGAAGCAGCCGCAACCAGCTCTCTGAGGATGATCCTGTCCACGTAGTAGACGGCTGAACCAGAAACAGACCGATATGCTGCGGCGGGTTGGGGTTGTAATAGCCATTGGCAAGATCGGTCTCCCCGTAGACGACCGCGGTCACCGTCTGTGGATCGCTGCCGAACAGCGTTGCAACCTCCGTGTAGACGGTGTCTGCGAAGCTCACGAGCTCTTCCACCGCAAACTCATGTTCGCTGCGATACACAAACCTGAAATTATTCGTGCTTGTTTCCAGCCACTGTTCGGCGGAAAGGGTGGACAAAACAACGAGAAAGAGTGTTGAGAATAGAGAGCAGCGCATGAGTCATTGTAGCGGGGTAAGGAAACGGTGTCAGGCTATAGAGGAGAGTTCTTCGGTGTAGGGGAGGGGGGCCGGCTCTGAAATGGCGAACCCCTGTGCGTAATCTACCCCACGCTCGGCGAGCATCTGCCGGATGCGATCGGTGTGGACGTATTCAGCAATGGTCTTCATGCCCATGGTATGACCAATGCTGTTTACCGCCTCTACCATCGCCAGATCTATGGGATCGGTTTCAATGTCCTTCACAAACGAGCCGTCTATCTTCAGGTAATCGACCGGAAGCCGTTTGAGGTAGCTGAAGGAGGAGAAACCGTTACCAAAATCATCCAGGGCGAAGGTGGCGCCGGTTTCCTTGATGCGGCGGATAAACTTGGTTGCACCAGAGAGGTTCTGGATGGCGCTCGTCTCTGTGACCTCAAGGCAAAAGCTTGACCCTTCCACCTCGTACTGATCAAACATAAAGAGGATATAGTCGAGCAGCGTGCTATCCGCGAGAGAAGCGCCGCTGATGTTGACGCAGATCACTGGAATAGAGAGCGACTTCTGTCCGGCGTGCTGAACGTATCTGCAAGCCCCTTCAATGACCCACCGGTCAATGCTGGGCATGAGCTTGTAGCGCTCGGCGGCAGGGATAAACTCACCTGGCGAGACAAGTCCGCCATCCAGGTCACGGAGGCGGAGGAGAATTTCATACTTCGTCTCATCCTGTCTGGTAAGGCTCTGAATCACCTGGTGGTAAAAGACAAACCGATCATCTTCGAGTGCATGGGTGAGACGGGAAATCCACTGCATCTCGCCCCGGCGCTTGAGAAAGACAAAGTCTGAGCTCTGAAACACTCGGACTGAGTTTCCGCCGTGCTCCTTTGCAAGGGTACATGCGTCGTCGCCGGCGGCAAGAATGCCGTTCACCTCGCAGTTGCCCTTGCCGATCGGGGCGGCGCCAATGCTCACGGTGACATTGTAGCTTGAGCTCTGCCAGACGAACTTATGGTTGAGACGGACAACAAGCTCCTTTGCAACGTTGTGACCCGCTTCCAGATCGGCGTCTCTGATGATGATCCCGAACTGATCTCCTCCAAGCCGTCCCAGAATGTACTCATGGGAGAGTACCAACTTGATCGATTCGGACATCTGCCGCAGCAGTTCGTCACCTGCCTGATGGCCGCATACGTCGTTTATAACCTTGAACTGATCAATATCAAGAAAGAGAAAGACGTGCTGTGATTCCTCGGAGGCGCTATCGGCAGCGAGCCTCTCAAGCTGGAAAGCAAACGCTTCCCGGTTAATCAGACCGGTCAACGCATCGTGACTCGCCTGATAGGTGACAGTCTCATTCAGCTGACGGACGTCAGTGACGTCACGAAACGCAATCGTAAGCCCCTCGTACTGTCCTCTCTCTCCCCGGATATCTGAAGCGCTGCCTTCCACGTGTATCTTGGCACCAAACTTGTTAAGCAGTGAGGTTGCCTCAATGGCTCGCGAACCACGGATCGCCTCTGAGGAAGAGCGCCTGATCGAGACAGGCTCTCCGTTGGAATCCCGGATGAGCGAAATTACTTCGTCTACCAGCACTCCACGAGCCTCGTCCTCTCTCCAGCCGGTCAGGGTCTCTGCAGCTGGATTTATGTATTGAATGAGGCCGGATGCGTCTGTGGAGACAATGGCGTCGCCTGCGCTTCGCAGTATTGAGGAGAAGAGTCTCTCCTGTCGCACAAGCTCCCGCTCTACGCGGCTCTTGTGGAGACCTATATCAATAGTAGTGTGCAGTTCCTTCTCTTTGAACGGCTTGAGCACATAGCCCACCGGTTCTGCAACCTTGGCCCTCTGGATAGTTGCCTCGTCTGCAAAGGCGGTGAGAAAGACAACCGGGATTCCGAAGGTGCTTCTGATCTCAGTTGCAGCGCCAATTCCGTCCGAGCCGTTGGACAACTGGATGTCCATAAGAATGAGGTCGGGATGGTCTGCCCCGGCAAGCTCGACCGCCTCGCCGGCCTCCGACGCAAGCCCCACTACCTCGTATCCGAACTTCTCAAGACGACGCCGCAGGTCGAGTGCAATAATCTTTTCGTCCTCAACAATGAGGATTCTCTCCTGGCCCATCCCGGACAGTATACCTCAGATCATTAAGAAGTGCAATATCTTGAGTAATGGAGAATTCAGAAAAAACGGGCAAATGTGCCGACTCGGGCTGGAGCCGGCCTGGAGATGCTACTTCCCGGGGAAGAGAACGGCTTTTATCTGTGAAGGCTCAAGACGGAACGAGCTGCCTGTACCCTGGAGAAAGTGATACTTCTCCACCAGGTGGAGACTGAGCTCAGAGAACAGAAGCTGCTTGCCGCCTTCTGCGGAATCACTCAGACGAACCTGTGCATTTACCTTCCGATAGATCCCGTCTTCGAACGGGCTGGCGAGAAAGCCGCGTGCCTCATAGACCTGCACGATCCAGCTGCCGTCCACGGTGACCGGCTCACCAAGGCCCTTTCGACCCTCATTCATAAGGTGTCGCATTCGTTCCACAATCTCATCGAAATCGAGCCCGAGCTGGCCTGCGGCCGACTCATCCGCCGCAATTATGTCAACGATCGGCCTCTCGTCATCACCCAGAAATCCATCAGAGGTGATGACGCCCGGCTGCATGTTGGCCTGAGCCTTTGCGAATTCGGGGGACATTTTCATACAGCCGACTCCTATGCAAACTTGTCGAAGTAGATCTTCTCTTCCGACATCTCGAACTTTCTCATGACCGCCATACAGGCGTCAAGCATACCGGGACTACCGCAGAGATAGCCTTCAAGTTCGGTCTCCCGACTGATCTTGTTCTGGAGATAGTCGCCAAGAACCTCGGTGATAAGACCGGTTGGTCCGCTCCAGTCGTCTTCCGGTTGCGGCTCACTCAGCGCCGGCACAAAGTGGAACTTCTCATACTTCTCATCCAGCTCATTGAGCCAGTCAAGATAGAACATGTCCTTTTTGGTTCGTGCGCCAAAGAAGTACCAGATCTCCCGGGTCTCAATCTCGGCGGTCTCAACCATATGCTGGAAGATCGCTTTGAACGGTGCCATGCCGGAGCCGCCGGCGACACAGATCATGGTTGCCCCGGTGTCTTTCACGTTGAACTCACCGAACGGTGCTATGACGTTGATCTTCTGTCCTTCCTGAAGCTGCTCGTGTACGTATGAGGTGACAATACCGCCAGGAACCAGACGAATCAGGAACTCCAGATGATTCTTGTCACTTGGTGGAGAGCTCATGGAGTATGCGCGCTGAGTTGCGGTCTTCACCTTGTCGTAGGGTGGTACCTCAAACTGACCGTACTGACCACAGACAAAGCTAACCTCTTCACCTTCCGGCAGCTTGACGTACACCTCTTTTATATCATGGGTAACGTCACGAATCCGCTCAACGATTCCTTCGTACTGCTTGACGTTGAACAGCGCCTCAGGGATCTCAATCTGGAGATCCTCTTTACACTTGATCTGACAGGAGAGTCGGACATTGTCCTCCATCTCCTCTTTTTCAAGGTATGGGGTTTCAGTCGGCAGATGGGGACCGATGTCAGTCAGCACCTTCACCTTGCACGCTCCGCAACTACCGCGTCCACCACAGGCGCTGGGGACGAAAATTCCGCTCTCGCTGAGCGTCTGAAGCAGCGGTGCCCCACCTTTTATGTCGAGCGCGCGCTTGCCGTTGTTGATGTCAATGACCAGATCGCCATAGTTGTTGACGATCTTGTCGGTGATGGAGATCAGGGCTCCGAGAACCGCACTGATACCCGCTATTGACAGCGGCGCCACAAGCGCCTGCACTATCATTGGTGTGTTTTCCACGTTTCCTCCCGGTTATCCTTCTTTGCTGACTACTGAACCTGCAGCATTCCGCTGAAGCCGATAAACGCCATGGCCATGAAACCGATGGTGATCATGGTGATCCCGGCGCCCTTGAGACCCGAGGGTACCGGCGCCTTATCGACCTTCTTGCGAATCGCACTGAGCGCAAGAATAGCAAGCCACCAGCCAAGACCGCTTCCGAAACCGTAGATCAGAGACTGGGTGAAGCTGTAGCTGCGGATCTCCATGAAAAGCGAAACACCAAGAATGGCGCAGTTCACCGTAATGAGCGGCAGGAAGATCCCCAGGTTCATGTAGAGTGTCTGGCTGACGCGGTCAATGATCATCTCGAGCATCTGCACCACTGCAGCGATCACTATGATAAACACAATGTAGCGCAGGTAGACCAGGCCCAGCGTTTGAAGCAGTTGAAGAACCAGCCAGTTGACGCCGCTGGTAACCGTGAGCACGAGGGTCACTGCAAGTCCAAGGCCGTTGGAGCTCTTGAGATCCTTGGAGATGGAGATGAACGAGCACATTCCCAGAAAGTTTGCCAGCAGGATATTGCTTGTGAAAATGGATGCAAAAAAGAGTGCAAAAGGATTGAGTACCGGTGTCATGCTGGAGCCCCCTCTCTGTTCATAACGGATTTGCCGGCCCAGATGATCAGGCCCAGCAGGAAGAACGCGCTCGGCGGCATGACCATGATGGTCCACGGCACGAACGATTCAGGCAGGATCTGGAAGCCAAAGAGCGTTCCAAAGCCGAGCAGCTCGCGGAACACCGCGATCACCATCAGCACACCCATGTATCCGAGTCCGCTCGTGATTCCGTCCCAGAAGCTGACCACAGGTCCGTTGCTCTGAGCGAACGCCTCCGCCCGGCCCATGATGATACAGTTGGTGATGATCAGTCCTACATAGGGACCGAGGTTTTTGCTGATCTCCGGCAGATACGCCTTCAGCGCAATGTCTACTATGATAACGTAGAACGCAATGATCAGCGTCTGAACCATCATTCTTACTTTGCGCGGCATAAACTTCTTGAGCAGCGATACAGTAAGGCTTGAGAATCCGGTAACCAGCGTTACCCCGATGGTCATGATAGCCGTGTTGACCAGCAGGTTTGTGACCGCGAGCGCCGAACAGATTCCAAGGACCTGCATAAAGATTGGATTATTGGTCCAGAAGTTGTTCTTGAGAATTGCGCCGGGCCTGGTATCTACGTCGCTCATACGTTTCCCCCTCCGGTTTGCAGTGATTCGAGCTCCTCACGAACTGCAGCCGACTGCAGACGTTCGAGCTCGTCATTCACGATAATTTGGATTGAATCACTGGTGCGCGTTGCACCGGTCACCCCGTCGACGAGTCCGTTCGACTTGTCAGAGTCGCCGTCTCCCTCAATCATGACAACCTCAAGCCGTCCGCCCGAGATGTCTTCACCTTCAAACTGAGACTTGAACCACTGCTCGTTGATTCGTCCCCCCAGCCCTGGAGTCTCGTTGTCGTCAACAATCTCTATTCCCACGATCTGGTTGAAGTCAGCGGACACCGCAAGGAATCCCGAGATTGTCCCCCAGAGTCCCGCCCCGGAGAAGCGACTCGCGTACACGCGGCTTCCGTCTATGGTAGTCACGTAGAGTCCCCGCTCGGGATCTCCGACGATACGGTCGAACTCGCTTTGGATCTGCTGCTCGGTTGCCGCTTCAATACCCATTGCCGAGAGTATCGCCTGTCGCCGTGCGAGTTCTTGATTGAGCTCTACTTGCTCAACGGTGACCTGATTGGTCATTGAGAGAAGGAACACAAAGGCGAAACTCACGATGAAAATAAAAATGATAGTGTAAACTGTTCCCTGTTTGTTCATCAGGTAGTCCCTCCCGCTGCCACTCCCGAGGGCTGTTTCCGCTCAGGTTGGGAACCGCTTTTCGCAGCTGCTTTTTTCTGCTTTGGCTTAGGCTTGGGCAAAATCTCATCGAGCAGACTCGCAAACGTGTTTCCAATGAGAATGCCAAAGCTGGTTCCCTCCGGAAAACCGGCGAATACCCGGACAAGAACGGTTACCGAACCAATTATCATCCCGTAGATCCACTGGCTCAGCGGCTTGTTTGGTGCGCTGATTGGATCGGTAGCCATAAAGACGGAGACGTAGAGGACGCTGCCGCTCATCAGGGCAAGATGCGGGACCAGCTCGGAGATCCCTGTGAAATAGAAAATGGTCTGCAGGGCCGCTGCAGAACCCAGAGTTGAGACAATAAGGCGCCACTGTGCGGTTTTGGTTACTATGTAGTAGATTGCGCCGGCGAGTATGAGCCAGACAGCAGTCTCTCCCATGCTTCCGGTGCGAAAGCCAAAGAAGAGCTGCCAGAAGTCAAGCTGATCAGCTCCTCCCGAGCGCATGATTCCAAGGGGGGTTGCGCTACTCATTGCATCCAGACTGAAGGTGTCCTGGAGAAACGCGGGTATCCGCGGCTGTACCCAACCCTGCTGGAGCTGCGAGGGGAAGCTGATGTAAATAAACAGTCTCCCGGCGATCGCCGGATTGAACACGTTGCGGCCAAAACCTCCAAAGACCTCTTTGGCGAGCGCGACCGCGACAACGACCCCGATGATAGCCACCCAGAGCGGCACTGCGGGGGGCAAGGAGAGGCCCACGAGCAGTGAGGTCACCAAAACCGCCTCGGTGACTTTCTTGCCTCGTACTCGTACAAAGATCCATTCGGTGAGGATCCCGACCGCCAGCACCACTGCATTGACCAGCAGAACACGCGGGCCAAACAGATAGGTAGAGTACGCGAGCAGCACAAGCAACGCATAGACTACCTTTCTCATAATTGGCTGCTTCTGGAAGATTTTGCTATACACCACATTCCTCCGTTATGATGAGTAACTGGTTATAGATACGGATAAATCGATACTTCCGTATCCATTAGTATTATACTCAACAAAAAGTTGCTTGCATAGGATTCTTGCTCATCTTTCTGGACAAGTTACCAGCTTGCAAATGAAAAATGAATCAGTACATTAGAGGAATTGCAGGCGCATCCTCTGTTTTTTTCGTAAAAACGGTCGTACTGTCGGGTGCCTGTTCTTGAGGAGGAGGAGATGGACTCAAAATCGATCCTTGACACGTTGGAACGTGTCATTGAGAGTTCGAAAATCGCCATTCTGGCAACGTCGGACGCCGCCGGCCAGCCGCACATGCGTTGGATGACCCCGGCTGTTCTTCGGGGACGTGAAGGATCCCTGTTTGCGGTCACCAGCCCGGAGTTTGAGAAAGCTGAGCAGATCAGCCAAAACCCGAAGGTTGAGTGGATGGTTCAGAGCAAACCGCTGGATGAGATTGTGCGGGCGCGGGGAATGATGACCATGATTGACAATCCGGCGGTGAAGGCAATGGTGCTTGAGGAGGTCGGCAGCCAGCTCTCGAGCTTTTGGAAGAGTAACCCGGACCCCTCTCAGGTGGTGGTACTGGAGACGGTTCTCGAGGAACTGACCTACGAAAAGCCGATCAGCGGGGAGCGCACGGACGTCAAGCTAGGGGGCGGGAATGGCTAAGGCAAACGCAGCTACGGATCCAATAACAGTGGACGGTGTGGGCGGGCACAAGAAAGAGTTTCTTCTGCACGTGCTGCGAAAGATGACCCTCATCCGCAGGTTTGAGGAAAAGGCAGCTCAGATGTACGGGCTGCGAAAGATTGGCGGGTTCTGCCACCTCTACAACGGCCAGGAAGGTGTCGCGGTGGGTGCCGTTGAGGCGCTTGATCTGGACAAGGACTACCTCCTGACTGCCTACCGTGATCACGGACATGCGCTTGCAGTTGGGATGGAGCCGCGCTCCATAATGGCGGAACTCTATGGGAAGATAACCGGCTGTTCCCGTGGCAAGGGCGGCAGCATGCATATGTTTGACGCAGAAAAGCATTTTCTTGGTGGAAACGGCATTGTAGGGGCCCAGATCCCTATGGCCACCGGTACCGCGTTTGCGCAGATGTACTGGGAAAAGGTGATGGGCAAAAAGCAGACTGGTGTCACCCTCTGTTTCTTTGGTGATGGAGCTATCCATCAGGGAGCGTTTCATGAGTCACTCAACCTGGCATCGGTATGGAATCTTCCCGCGATCTATATAGTTGAGAACAATCACTTTGGGATGGGAACGGCAGTCAAGAGAGTGAGCGCGATTGAAGACTTCGCCGTGAAGGCAACCGGTTTTGATATGCCCGGTCTCACCGTTGACGGGATGAACGTGCTGGCGGTCTATGAGGCGATCACGCGGGCGAAAGAACTCATCAGCAAGGAGGGAAAGCCGGTGCTGATGGATATCAAGACGTATCGCTACAAGGGCCACTCAATGAGTGACCCTGCAAAGTACCGGACTCGCGACGAGCTTGAGGGATTCCAGAAGCAGGACCCAATTCTGGAGCTTAAGGCGCGAATGATCGACGCGAAGATGATCAACGACGACGAGTACAAGAAGATGGACGACGAGGTTAAAGCCACTGTGAAAGACGCCGTCGATTTTGCTGAACAGAGCGACGAACCGCCTCTGGCGACCATGTATGAAGATATCTACGTCTAAGGAGCCCGGTAATGGCAGAGATTAGTATCCGAGAGGCCCTGAACCAGGCCCTTGATGAAGAGATGGCGCGCGATGAGCGCGTGTTCCTCCTTGGGGAGGAGGTAGGCGAGTATAATGGCGCCTACAAGGTAAGCCGGGGCCTGCTCGACAAGTACGGCGTCCCAAGGGTGCTTGACACCCCTATCGCAGAGCTCGGCTTTACCGGCCTCGCAGTTGGTGCGGCAACCGTTGGCCTGCGGCCTGTTGTGGAGTGGATGACGTTTAACTTTTCACTCCTCGCACTCGACCAGGTAATCAACAACGCCGCGAAGATGCGTCACATGTCCGGCGGTCAGTTGAACGTTCCTATCGTTTTTCGTGGGCCCAATGGACCGGCCGAGTATCTGTCGAGTCAGCACTCACAGGCTCTGCAGAGTCTTTTTGTGCATATCCCCGGTCTCAAGGTCGCAAGCTACGCAACACCCTACGACGCGAAGGGCATCCTCAAGACCGCGATCCGGGACGACAACCCGGTGGTGCTCATAGAGAGCGAGATGGCGTACGCATGGACCGGCGAGGTACCGGATGAGGAGTACACCATTCCTCTGGGCAAAGCCGATGTAAAGCGACCCGGGAGCGAGGTGACACTGATTACCTACTCGAAGCCGGTGAAGATGGTGCTTGAGGCAGCTGCAGAACTGGAGAAGATGGGGGTTGATGCGGAGGTAATCGATCTGCGTTCAATCCGTCCGCTTGATGAGCAGACGATCTACACCTCGGTGCACAAGACGAACCGAGCCGTGGTTGTGGATGAGTCGTGGCCAATTGCGAGCGTCGGCAGTCACGTGGCATGGCTGATCAGCCGCAACTGCTTTGACGTCCTTGATGCGCAGGTGGAGCTCGTCTCAAGTGAGGACGTACCCATGCCGTACAACCATACGCTGGAACTCGCCGCTCAACCGAGCGTCGAGAAGATTGTTGATGCGGCCAAGCGCGTCCTCTACATGGAGTAACTATGGCAGAAAAAGTGATGATGACAGCGCTCTCTCCCACCATGGAGGAGGGCACAATAGTCAGTTGGAAGAAGAGCGAGGGTGACACCGTCTCCTCCGGCGACCTGCTCTGCGAGGTGGAGACGGATAAGGCCACCATGGACTACGAGGCAACGCAGGAGGGGACGCTGCTGAAGATAGTGTGCAGCGACGGCTCCTCGGCAAGCGTGGGCCAGACCATCGCAATCATTGGCGACGAGGGTGAAGACGTCTCGGAACTGGTGAAAGAAGCAGAGAACGAGGGATCAGGTGGTAGCGAGAGCGAAGATTCCGGCAGCGCAGCCGCCGTCCCGGATGCCACAAAGGCGGAGGTGGCTGCGGCAGCCGGCAGCGCCGGCCAGCCGGCCAGCCCGCCCATCGATTCCACGAAAGAAGGCCCCGCCGATGTAGCGCCTTCGTCTGATGGTGATTCGTCTGATAGTGATTTGATGAGCGGTCCACAGAGCTCCGGGGTTGTGAAGGCAAGCCCGCTTGCCCGAAAGCTCGCCTCAGAGCGGGGGCTGGACATTGCGCGCATCCCCGGGACCGGTCCGGGTGGAAGGATTGTAAAGTCAGACGTAGAAGGTTACGTGCCCACGAGTCCGGGAGTGAGCCGCACTCCCGCTGCAGCCGGGGTTTCGGCCACGGCAGTCATGCAGCCGGGAGAGAACCAGAACATCCCGGTCACAGGTAAGCGTGCCGTAGTTGCCCGCAGACTTGCAGAGAGCAAGTTCAGCGCGCCACACTACTATTTGAAGAACAGTGTCAAAATGGATGACATGCTTGCGGCGCGGGCAGGGCTTAACAGGGAAGTGCCTGAGAAGGTTAGTCTCAACGCTTTCCTTCTCAAATTTGCCGCGGAGGCGCTCAATCGTCATCCGCAGGTGAACGCGAGCTGGCAGGGTGACCAGATTGTTCAGTTCGGCTCTATCGACATTGGACTGGCCGTTGACCTTGGCAACGGACTCATCACGCCAATCGTGAGGAACTGCGGCAACAAGGGCGTGGTGACGATTGATCAGGATCTCAAGGCGCTGATAGCAAAGGCCGGCGAAAACAAACTTGCACCGCAAGAGTATACCGGGGCTACGTTCACCATCAGTAATCTGGGAAGCTTTGGAGTTGAGGAGTTTACCGCCATTATCAACCCGCCGGGCTCGGCGATTCTCGCCATCGGAGAGACGAAGAAAACGGTTGTTGTAAATGAGGATGATGAGATAGATGTAGCACAGATCATGAAGATGACACTCAGTTGTGATCACCGGGTGATTGACGGTGCTACGGGAGGACGTTTCCTCTTTGACTTGAAGCGGATCATGGAGAGTCCTATCCGCGCGCTGTACTAGGAGAAAAACATGGCAGAGTACAACTACGACCTTGTCGTTATTGGATCGGGCCCCGGTGGATACGTTGCTGCAATCCGGGCGACACAGCTGGGGATGAGCGCGGCAGTTATAGAGAAAGAGAAGGCGGGTGGGGTCTGCCTGAACGTCGGATGTATCCCAAGCAAGGCGCTTATTCACCAGGCGGAGATCTACGGCTACCGCAAGGATCTCAAAGAGCTCGGGATCAAGCTTGACGAGTCACAGTTTGACTACTCCAAGGTCTACAAGAAGAGCCGTCAGGCGGCAGACCGACTCAGTAAGGGAGTTTCCGGACTCCTGAAGAAGAACAAGGTGGAGTACCTCGAGGGCAAGGCCACCCTGAAGAGTCAGCATGAGGTGGAGATCGACGGTGGAAAGACGGTAAGCGCAAAGAACATTCTTATCGCAACCGGAAGCCGCCCGCGGGAGATGCAGGGCTTCGAGTTCGATGAGAAACAGGTGTTGAGCTCAACCGGAGCTCTCTATCTGGAGAAACTTCCCCAAAAGCTGATAGTCCTTGGGGGTGGTTACATTGGGATGGAGTTTGCTCACGTAATGAGCAGCTTTGGCGTTGAGGTCACGGTGGTAGAGATGCTTGATCGCGTGCTGCCGCTCTCTGACCCGGAGGTCGTCGCTGTACTGGAGAAGGACTTCAAGCGTCGGCCGGTAGAGATCCTGACGGGCACAAAGGCTGAGAAGCTCACAAAGAACAAGAGCGGCATCAAGCTCGAAGTATCGAACAGCGAGGGAAAGCAGACTCTTGAGGCTGATATGCTGCTTGTGAGTGTGGGTCGTGCGCCCAACTCAGAGGATCTTGGCCTGGAGAAGGTTGGGATCAAGACAGAGAAGGGTTTTATCAAGACTCGTGACTACTATCAGACCGATGTTTCCGGTATTTACGCGATCGGGGACGTGGTCGCCACTCCCCAGCTTGCCCACGTGGCAAGCAAAGAGGGAGAAATTGCGGTTGAGCACATGGCGGGCCACACTCCAGAGAAACGGGTGGAGATTGATCTCATCCCGTCGGCTATCTACACAGAGCCGCAGATTGCAAGCTACGGACCAACCGAGGAGCAGGCGAAAGAGCGAGGGCTCAACTTTGAAAAAGCTGTCTTTCCGTACCGCGGAGCAGGAAAGAGTGTGGCGATAGGGCACCCTGACGGAATGGTCAAGATTCTCTACGACAAGGACACGCAGGAGTTTCTTGCGGCGCACGTGGTCGGTCACAACGCCACCGAGCTTATCCACGAGCTGCTGCTGGGCAAGCGCAGCGAGCTTCTCACCGAGGATATTGCTACCATGATCCATGCCCACCCAACGCTCTCGGAGGCGGTCATGGAAGCTGCTCGAGCCGCTGAAGGATGGGCGATTCACTCGTAGATGGCAACCCCACCGCTACAGCCGCCGGGTGAACCGCTACACGCACAGAACCGTCTCCTGCTCGTCCTTGTGGTCATTGCAGTCGGGGCGGTTTTTCAACTTGCCGCTGGTATCCTCCAGCCGCTTGTCATTGCCCTGCTGCTGAGCTTTGTGCTCAGTCCTCTCGTGGACGGCCTGCACCGCATAGGGGTGCCCAGAATTGCTGCGATTGTATTGGTCATTGTGATCCTGTTGGGACTGGCATTCCTCATTGCTCTGGTGCTCTATGCCAGTGTCCAGAGTGTGCTGCGAGAGTTTCCCTTTTACCAGCAGCGCATAGTTGAGATCTATCGTCTGGCAGGTGAGCGATTCGATCTTCCCCAGAACCTGCTGATGGAGTTGCAGCTTGTTCGGGAGTTGGGAAGCTACCTGGTCTCGTTCAGTTCCGGCTTCCTCGGGGTGCTCGCCAGCCTCATCATGATCATCATCTTTCTGCTGTTCCTGCTTCTTGAGAAGCCGTATCTACGGCCAAAGGTGATGGAGGCGCTGCAGGGGCCACGAACGGACAAACTCTGGAGAATTGTTGGTCATACAAATCAGCAGATTGGGCGTTATCTCACTGTAAAACTGGTTGTAAGCACGGCTACCGGTGGGCTCGTCTGGCTTGCGTTCTCCGTGATCGGGGTGGACTTTGCATTCGTCTGGGGTGTACTCAGCTTTCTGTTCAACTTCATCCCCTCGATCGGAAGCATCCTCATTGGCGTAGCAAGCGTGGGTTTTGCAGTTCTCCAGTTCTATCCCGACTGGAACCCGATTCTGGTCGCCGGTATCTCCATGTTGACTATTCAACTGGTGCTTGGCAACGTGATAGACCCCAAGATGCAGGGCGACAGTCTGAAGATCAGTCCGGTCGTGATTCTCTTCTCTCTTCTTGTCTGGGGCTGGCTGTGGGGAGTGGTCGGTCTGTTTCTGGCGGTTCCCCTGACCGTTGCACTCAAGATTGTATTTGAGAACATCCCGGGTCTTGAGTTTGTCGGCGTTCTGATGGGACGCTCTGATGTTGAAGAGGAGAAGTAGTGTGGAAGAGAAACAGCGAATACTCACCGGCGACCGGCCTACCGGTCGCCTGCACCTGGGGCACTACGTCGGGAGCCTGCAGAATCGGGTTCGCCTGCAGGAGAGCTACCAGTGCTTTTTTCTGGTTGCCGACCTGCATATGCTCACGACAAAGCCCGGAAAAGAGCACATTGAGGCCATAACGGAGAACGCCCGCCAGATGGTGCTCGACTACCTTGCCTGTGGGATAGACCCTGAGCGCAGCGTTATCTATCTGCAGAGTGCAGTGCCGGAGATATATGAGCTGAACCTCTTCTTTGAGATGCTTGTCAGTGTGCCAAGACTGCAGAGACTTCCGAGCCTCAAGGACATGGTGCGTGATGCCGGCCTGAATGAGATGCCGTTCGGACTGCTCGGGTATCCGGTCCTGCAGAGTGCAGACATCCTGCTGCCGCGCGCCCATCTTGTCCCGGTTGGGAAAGACAATGAGGCGCACGTAGAGTTGACGCGGGAGATCGCGCGACGGTTCAACAACTTCTACGGAGAAGTCTTTCCGGTACCGGAGGTGATGGTGGGTGATGTTCCGACGCTCGTGGGCACCGACGGCGCGGGAAAGATGAGCAAGAGCGTGGGAAACGCTATTCTTCTCAGCGACGACGAGCAGACGGTGAATCGGAAGGTCCGCGGCATGTACACGGATCCCAGGCGCGTACGCGCGGACATTCCCGGTACCGTTGAAGGAAACCCGGTCTTCGTCTATCACGACGTGTTCAATACGAACGCGGGTGAAGTGGCTGAGCTGAAGGAACGCTACTCCACCGGTACCGTGGGAGATGTGGAAGTCAAGACGAAACTTGCCACGGCGATCAACGCCTTCCTGGCTCCCATTCGAGAGCGTAGAGCGGAGTTCGAGGGCAAGAAAGGCTTTGTGGACGAGGTGCTCTACAACGGGACCCTTCGTATGCGCGAAGAGTCGCGTGAGACACTGCTGGCCGTGCGTAAGGCTATGGGCCTGGCCGGCGTCTGGAACAGTATCCGTCGCAAGGCGGAAAAGGCTCGCTGAGTGTTGGATCACGACCATCAACTCTCTGTGGAGGCGGTGATATTCGACCTTGACGGCACTCTCATAGACAGTGAGCCAACCTACGAAAAGGTTGATCAAGAGTTCGTGCTCTCGAAAGGAGTCCTGTTCGGTGACACGAACTGGGGCAACTTTGCCGGTATTGGTGGCCGTGCTTTTGTCTCCCGGATGAAGGAAGAGTTCGGACTCAGCGGAGATATTGACTCCCTCGTCGCCGAAAAAGATGAGCTGTTCATGGCTCGGGCGGACAGCGTGACACCCTTTCCGGGTGTGCTCGAGCTGGTACGCTATCTCTACGTGCACGCTATCCCCATGGCCATCGCTACCAGCTCGAGACGGGTTGTGCTTGATACGGTCCTTTCACACACGGGTCTCGACCGGTACTTCCAGATCACTCTGAGTACAGACGACGTGAGATACCCCAAACCCGACCCGGAGATCTATCTGATGAGCTCCCGGCTTCTTGGCGTTGAGCCGGCAAGCTGTCTTGTGCTGGAGGACTCGCGTTATGGTGTCGCTGCGGCGACTGCGGCGGGAATGCAGGTTGTTGCTCTTCCTGCCGCGGATCAGGATCTATCGTATTTTGAAAGCGCGTCAGTTATCGTTGACGGAGGGGCTGCCCGATTGGACCCGCACCGGGTAGTGGAGAGATTCGGACTTGCGGTTCCGCCGGCCGAGAGCACGGAGGTTCCCCAACAGGTGGTCGCGCGCTTTCATTCGGTCGTCTATGAGCATGCCGCTTTGAACCCGCGCCCCATGCCCTGGAGGCAGACTCGAGACCCCTATCACATCCTTGTGAGTGAGTTTATGCTCCAGCAGACGCAGGTCTCGCGGGTTATCCCACGGTATCATGCTTTTCTCCGCCGCTTTCCCACTGTTGAATCTCTGGCATCGGCAAGCGTTTCCGAGGTGCTTACGCTCTGGCAGGGCCTTGGCTACAACCGCCGTGGAAAGTTCCTGCTCGAGGCTGCCCGCCAGGTCGTCGGGAGGCACGGCGGGTTGGTCCCTGGAGAGACTCATGAGCTTCGAGCACTCCCGGGTGTGGGAGCATACACCGCCTCGGCGGTGGCTGCATTTGCCTTTCTGCAACCTTCAACGGTCGTTGAGACGAACATCCGCAGAGTGGTGCTTCACTACTTCTTTGCAGGATGCAGGGGCGTGGCAGAACGATCTGTTGAAGAAGTTGTGGCGCATCTTGTAGACCGTGAAGACCCGCGGCGGTGGTACTATGCTCTGATGGACTACGGAAGCTTCCTCGCCGCGGTGGTTCCCAACGCGAACCGGCGAAGTGCCCGCTACACCGTACAGAGCCGGTTTGAAGGCTCGTTGCGTCAGGTTCGCGGGCAGATCGTGCGCGCGCTGACACGGGCCGCCCCGCTTGACCTTCGCGAGCTTGAGAGAGAGATCGGACCCACGGATGAACGGTTTGAACGGGCAATTCAATCTCTGAAGGCCGACGGAATGCTTGGAGAGGACAGGAGGGGCTTTTTCCTGCCCTGATTCAGATTCCCGCTCTGTCGACCATTCCGCGTAGCCATGAGAGGAGCTGCTGCTCAAGCTCCGGCTTCTCTCCCTCCACGTCCACCATGATTCGGAATACCGGTTCTGTCTTGCTGCCGCGCATCCAGAGAAAACCGCGTTCCCATGAGTC
Source organism: uncultured Spirochaetaceae bacterium (assembly GCA_964599075.1). Lineage (GTDB taxonomy): Bacteria > Spirochaetota > Spirochaetia > DSM-27196 > SLST01 > SLST01. The sequence continues at coordinate 68,961 of CAZREG010000004.1, forward strand.
CCGGTCCAGCAGAGCAATCTTCATTCCCCCGGTCTCGCGTCCGCTTCGGTTTCCCGCGCCGTGACGGACAGAGGTTCCCTCGTAGTTGATGATCTGCCAACCGACTACGGCAAGCTCCCGCTCAAGAACCTCAGCCATCGCGTTGAACTCCGCCGGGAGATTGGCCTCAAACTTTCGCTTCAACGCTGCCGTCGAGCCCTCTGATATACGCATAACTGCGCGGTCCTCATAGGCGCTGGTGGTTGTAAAGCTAGGGAGAGAGCCTATGAGCCAGCTTAAAGTCGGCTGGAACGACGCCTTCCTAAGACCATTGTGCTCCGCCCACAGCTCGATCGGAGCGGGGCCGGAGGCCGCGGCAGGCGTAATCAGGAGTTTGAGCAGTGCCGCCACGGTGTTCAGAGGGTCACGGACAAGCGCCGGGTGCACGATTGTTCCGCCATTTGAGCCCTCACCGGTAAGCCGGACCAGATAGCCACGCTCGCGAAGCTCATCGGCAGCGCGAAGCACATTGGCCTCACCAACCTCCGCTCGTACGACTTCCACGCCGAACCGCTGTGCTATTCGCTCTACGCGAAGAGAGGTGGGGCCGTTGACCACCACCGCTACCCGTTCCTGCCTGGAAAGCGCCCCGGTCGCCTCGAGCCAGGCAAGCTCCGCCACGCATGCGATGGCGAATACGCTCTGAGCATCGATCGCCTGGGCACCTCCGCTGCTGTTGTCATAGTAGACAAGATTTCCCCGGTCGCCATCGTTATCAGGTACGTAGCCAAGAAGCACTGCGTCAGGTGCCGGCGGCGCCTCCCGGGCCCGCTGCTCGAGGGCACGTCGGCACTCCTGCAGAGCCGATCCCTCCGGGACGATCTGGTGCGCAATCCTGCCCGGCTCGGCGTTGATAAAATGTGCCGTGATACCAAGATTTTCAAAGAACCGCCTGTCTATGCTCGCGGCTCTTGCGCTTCCGTTGAGATCTCCAACGATCGTGACGTCCCGGCGCCGGGTAGCGTTGCGGAAGGCAGCAACAAGATGTGGGGCTCGAGGGCCCGGGCCGGCCATTGTCTGTCCAACAAACTCGGCATAAGAGTCAAGGGCGGCTTGTTTCCACTGTTGACGCCCTTCCAGTAAGCGAAGGCCGCACTCTCGTACCTCCCGGGACCTGTCGCCCCCTGCGAGCAGCGCAGAGACTTCAGAAACAGCATCAGCTGATTCGCATAGCTCGCGAAACGCGGTGATAAGCGCTTCTGCTCTCTGCCCGCCAAGAACGCCACCGGGGACAAGACCCATCTTGAGGCCGTTGTGACCCGCGGGATTGTGACTCGCACTCACGTAGAAGAAACCGGCTATCCCGGGAGTTCGGTTTGCATAGGCAATTATCTCAGGCGTTGTGGCCACGCCAAGAAGATGAATGGCAATGCCGCGAGCGCAGAAGACCCGTATCACGGCTTCCTGGATAGCGGGACCGGTGGGTCTGGTGTCAGTGCCCAGCACTACCGCCTGATCACCGGGAAGCCGCTGTGAAAAGGCCATTGCGGCGAGTCCGGATATGACACGGAGGACGTCGGGAACGTTTGGGCTCAGGCTCTCCTCGGCTCCGTCTGCGGCAAAGACAGTTCGCCAGCCGGATGCGCTGAGAATCATCTGCCCGAGTCTTTGTGAAACGGCCAGGAGGGTCGGTTGCGTTCGAATCAGGGATCCTTCCTCCATTTCTAAAAGTGAAACCCGAACCCAATGCCGAGCGGGTTCCAGATCTCACCGCTACGCGTGTCGCCCGTCCAGGCGAATGACGTGTAGAAGACCAGGGCGGCCAGGTCGAAAAAATCGATTGAGAGACCCGCCCCGCTTGAAAGCAGCAGCCCGGAGTCCTGTGATTCGACTGGAGAGGCGGAGTCCAGATCGTTGAAGTACCCGGCATCCGTGAACACAACAAGCCCTGGAATAATACTTGGCAGAATTATGGAGGGGAGCGAGGCCCGAAGCTCCAGGTTTGTGATTGCCTTGAATGTGGAGTCGAAACGGCCGGATCCATATCCACGCACCGAACCTCCCGGAGCGCCACGAAGTGAGCGGCCGCCCGTTGTCTGTCGAACGGCGATTGGAACATCGGGACCGTATGCCCAGTCGATGGCGCTGAAACCGGCCAGGTAGAGAGAAAAGCGGTTGAATCCGTCCCGTGGGGGCAGAGCGAGCAGCGGCAGGAACGCCGAGCCTTTCACCGTAAGCCGGGTGAACTCTGCACTGCCGAGAACCTCGTTGTGCAGGAACGAAGGTCCCCACTCAACGGCGAGCTCCGCCGTGACTCCCGACAGCTCGCGAGTGAGGGGGGCCTTGACCACGGTGGACCAGGCGAGACCGGTGAGAACTGAGCCGCGAAGCGTGGCGGTGATCGGCGGCAATCCGGCATCGGCGGCTTCGGAGTCACTGATCGCGAGCGGCAGGCGGTACCGCCCGCGGTAGATCGCGTACACAACCGCCGCGTCACTTGCGGAGTCAGCTCGCGGAACTATGCCCTGCTGGAGTCCAAGCTCCCAGAGCAGGTCAAAGCGGTCGTAGCTTGTAACGGCGTCTGTAGCCAACTGATCAACAAACAGCAGAGAGCCGTCTGCCGCGCGATTGTATCCAACGCTCTCGTATGCGCCGCTCAAACGGGCGGTAACCGATGTCTCCACGTCCTGTTCACTTGCCGGCTCTGTGATGTAGCGACCGTCTATGGTTGCGCCAATGATACGAGGCCCAAACCTGAACTCCCATTCTCCGCTCTGTGCAGGCAGGGCCCCTGCGAGAAGCGTAAGCACCGTCGCGAAAACAAAATTTCTCATGCTGCGACTGTAGCTGAACGGGTAGGTGTGGACAAGGCTGAAGTGTCTTGCGATTCTTGGTTTGAAGAATTATAACTGTATAGAGGATTTGGACGGACTTTGTGAAAAAGATACTTGTAATTGATGAATCCAACCTGTTTCGCGACTTTCTCACCGGCAAACTCAAGGAGTTTGACTTTGAAGTGATCCCAGCGGTGAATGGCCTTGATGGTGCATCCAAGCTGAGGCGGGAAGTTCCTGACCTGGTCATAATGGACTACTACCTCAGTCGGGTTTCGAGCCTGGAGCTTCTTCAGGGTAAAAAGGCCGATCCGAACACGGCGGGTATTCCAGTAATCCTCACGTCCGGCCGTGTGGAGAAAGACAAGCTGCTGCAGGTCCTCCCGTACAACGTGAAGCGGGCATTCACAAAACCGATCCGTATGGACGCTCTGGTGAAGACGATCTCCGAACTGCTTGATGTGACGCTTGAGATTGACAACACTCCCTCCATCATTGAGGCTCACGTCAATGACGACATTATTTTTATAGAGATAGCCCAGGGGTTAAACACGGAGAAGATCGAGCTCCTGAAATACAAGCTCACCGAGCTCCTTGATCTCTACGAGCTTGATTCCCCGAAGGTTCTGGTCATCATGTCCAGCATTGAGGTCGGGCCGGAAGACTCGATCAAGCTCAGCGCGCTGTTCACCACGATACTTGACAACGCAGGTGCAAAGCCCGCCCAGGTGAAGGTCCTGACAAACTCCGAGTTCATGACCAGTTTTATAGAAGACCGAAACGAGTACGGCGGTGTAGAGGTGACGGATAACCTCGAGGCGGCCATGGACGGGCTGCTCGGACGTCGTGCCGGAAGCTACATTGATCGAGAGAGTAAAACCGTGCAGCAGGAGTTCCTGCAGAGCTCTGCGCCAAAGAAGACAAAGGGAGAGACTATCGAGACGCGGTTTCAGAGTGAAAAGCTTGATGACTACGACCTTTCAGACGTACCGGACGACGTCCAGATAGCACTCGTAGACGACGATATGGTGATTCGCGAGATGGTAAAGGCAGTGTTCGCAGATACTGGATTCAACCTTCTCGAGTTCGAGAACGGCCGGCAGTTTGTTGATTCGCTTGCCGATTCAAACTATGACCTGGTGTTCCTGGACCTCATGATGCCGGAGATGGACGGGTTCGAGGTAATGGCTCATCTGCAGAACGAGCAGTTTGAAACGCCGGTGATAGTACTCTCCGCGCTCTCAAAGAAAGAGACTGTTGTCAAAGCGTTGCAGTACGGTGTAACGAGCTACCTGATCAAGCCGCTCGATCCGCCCTCGCTTCTTAACAAGGCGCGCGAGGTGCTGAAGACGAGCTTTTGATGAATGCCGCTGTCTACGCCGCTGTCTTTGCGAACTCTTCAGTCGGGATGGCGGTCACCACATCCGATTCCACCATCCTTGAGCACAACGAGGCCCTCGCCAATCTCTGTCGTCGCAATGATCTTTCACACAAGATCCGGCGTGTCGCTGATCTTCTGCACCCCGATGACATTGATCGGGCAATGGAGAGATTCAGGCAGCTGCGCGCCGTTGGGGAACAGAAGAGCTGGCTTACGCGTCTGAACTCCCCGGGCCGATCTGTGGTATGGCAGTTCGACGTATCGGTGATTGGCGAGTCCGCGGGTGAGCCACTTCTGCTGGTCAGCGTGCGCGACGTCACCCTTCAAAAACGGACCGAGCAACACCTGAAGCGAGCGAAGGATGATGCAGAGCGCGCAACCCGCACAAAATCGGCCTTCCTGGCGAATATGAGTCATGAGATTCGCACACCAATTCACACCGTTACCGGGATGACCGAACTGCTCACCGAGACCGCGTTAGATGAGGAGCAGCGCGAGTACGCCGAGCAGATTCGCTTCTCGGCAGATGTGTTGCTCTTTTTGATCAACGACATTCTTGACTTCTCCAAGATTGAAGCGGGCAGACTCAGTCTGGAACTGATTGAGGTCTCTCTGGGAACCATCGTGGAAGAATCGGTGGAGATGATTAGTCTCCAGGCCCACCGTAAGGGCGTGGAAACTATCGTCCATATTGGGAATGGCGTCCCGCAGCTGGTGACAGGTGATCCGGGAAGACTGCGCCAGATCATCATCAATCTCACCAACAACGCGGTGAAGTTCACCGCTACCGGTGAAATCGCCGTTCGTGTCTCGACGGTGGGCGAGGTCGATGGCACGGCCACGGTTCGGGTGGAGGTTCGGGACTCTGGAATAGGGATCCCGCCGGAGAAACAGGGTTCGCTGTTCAGCGCGTTCAGCCAGGTTGACTCCTCGACAACCCGGAAGTTTGGCGGCAGTGGCCTTGGATTGAGTATCTGTAACAGTCTTGTTGGGATGATGGCCGGCAGCATAGGTGTTGAGAGCACCCCCGGGACAGGCAGCACATTCTGGTTTGAGATTCCTTTTGAGGTTTTGGAGCCGTGCCGCGAGCCGGACCCGGTTCTGGAGGGTAAACGCGTCCTTCTCGTTGACGACAACAAACTCTCCTCCCGTGCCGTGATTGATTACCTACAGCGCCTTGGGGCGGCGGTGGAGTCGGTCGATACCGGTGAGGAGGCCGTCCACCAGCTGCTCGCGGCTGCGGGAGCAGCTGGGTTCGACCTGGTGCTTGTAGATCTGGAGCTACCCGGAATGGACGGTTGGCAGCTTGCGAGCCGGATCACCGCCGAGCCTTCGATCGCTGATATCCCCCGGATTCTGATGAGCCCGAAGGGATTGCTCGCCGGTGAGGCGAAGATGAAGCGCCTTCGCTGGTTTCAGGGATACATCAGCAAGCCTGTTTCGCTTGATGAGTTCTTTGAGGCGACTCGCTCGGCGACCCTTGATGTCCCTGAGCTCGAGGCGCTGGATGATGAGCCGGCTGAGCTTCTTGAGGAGATCTCCTACTCGTCAGCGAGGATTGTTGTGGCTGAAGATCATATGGTCAACCAGCAGCTATTCCGTACCATTCTCGAGAAGCTCGGTCATCAGGTGATTCTGGCCACAGATGGCAAGGAAGCGATCGAGGCTGCGCGTGCCGTAGAGGTTGATCTCATCTTTATGGACGTTCAGATGCCGAACATGAACGGCTACGAAGCAACCGCTGCGCTCAGGGAGAACGGTTTTGACAGACCAATCGTGGCGGTCACCGCGAATGCCGTGAAAGGTGAGCGCGACAAGTGCCTTGCTGCGGGGATGAACGACTTCCTCACCAAACCCTTCAAGAAGAAGGACCTGGTGACTCTGCTCGATCGGTGGCTCGTGGCAGACAGATCTGCTCAGATCCAATCCGATCCGGTTGAACAGATCGGCGACCCGAAGGAGCCCGAGGACCCTGCCTATGGAGACCCGGAGTTTCCGGTTTCAGAATCCATGCTCGGGCGGCCACTGCAACCCCTGATCGGTGCTCCCATTGACCTGGATGCGGCGCGGGGACGTTTTATGGGAAAGGACGAAATCCTTCAGAAGGTTGTCACCGGCTTTCTTGGGAGCCTGGCGTCGGGGATAGAACAGATTGAGCTGGCAGTCGAGACAGCCGATCTTGAGCAGGTCCGCGCCGGGGCGCACACGATCAAGGGCGGGGCGTGGAGCCTTGAAGCAACCCCGCTTGGAAACGCCGCGGCATTGCTGGAAGCGAGTGCAAAGGCCGGCTGGGACGCCCATTGCCGCCACTACCTTGCAGACCTGCGCGCCGCTGCCGAAGAACTCAAAGCGGCGCTCTCGGATACCCGGTGACTGAACGGACGGAATAGTCCCAGGCTACAGTGCGCTCTTCAGCCGTTCGAGCGCCGTGGCCACCTTCTGTGCATCATTAAACGCTGATATACGAACGAATCCCTCTCCCATGCGTCCAAAGCCGGCTCCAGGAGTGATAACCACGCCCGCCTTGTTCAACGCCCTGTCAAAGAATTCCCAGGAGCTGCCGTGGGTCGCCACCCAGACATAGGGACTGTTCTCTCCGCCGGTGACGTCGTACCCCAGTGCAATCATAGTTTTGCGGATCAGGCGGGCGTTTCCAAGATAGTAGTCGGTAAGGGTTCGCACCTCCTGCTGTCCGTCGGTGGTGAACACTGCCGCGGCAGCCCTCTGCACCGGATAGCTCACTCCGTTGAACTTGGTTGACTGGCGCCTGTTCCAGAGGTCCCAGAGCCGGTGTTTCTTGCCGGTCGAGTCCGGGAGTTCGATTGCCTTTGGGACGACGGTGTAGGCGAGACGGGTACCAGTGAATCCAGCGGTTTTGGAGAGACTCCTGAACTCCACGGCGACCTCGCGCGCTCCCTGAATCTCGAAGATCGAGTGTGGCAGTGAATCATCTCTGATAAACGCTTCATAGGCTGCATCAAAGAGAATGAGCGCCTTCGAAGCGTGCGCGTAGTCGACCCACCTCCTGAGCTGCTCATGTGTCGCCGTTGCACCAGTGGGGTTGTTCGGGAAACAGAGGTACACAAGGTCTACAGGATCGTTCGGTGGCTCGGGAACAAAGCCGTTCTCAGGCGTTCCGTCAAGGTAAGCCAGGCCTTCATAGCGTCCGTCTACGAACGAACCGGTGCGCCCGGCCATAACGTTTGTATCCACGTAAACCGGATAGACGGGGTCCGGCACCGCTATTGTACACGCACGAGAGAAGAGCTCCTGGAAGTTTCCCGTATCACATTTGGCTCCGTCACTTACGAACACTTCCGACGCTTCAATTGCGCAGCCCCGCTTCCGAAAATCGATCTCTGCTATCTGCTCCCGCAGAAACTCGTAGCCCTGTTCGGGACCGTAGCCCCTGAACCCTTTTCGTGTGCCCTGTTCATCCACTGCCTTGTGGAATGCCCTGAGAACTGTTTCAGGCAGGGGCAGGGTCACATCACCAATGCCAAGCTTGATGATGTCCGTGTCAGGGTTTGACTCCGTGAAGCGCTGTACGCGCCCTGCAATTTCCACGAATAGATAGGAAGCGGCGAGTTTTGTGTAGTCGTCATTGATTTGAAGCATGCGATCCTCTTTTGTCGGGCTTGTGCCTTTTGTCGGGCTGGTACCCACAGTATATTTCCCTTCCATGGAAAGTGACAATTACGAGGACGTTCGTCGGAGGGCGCTTCGGTTACTCGGTTCGGGCGAGAGCGGTGCAGCACTCGCTCAGGTCTGCCGGCTCATGCGTGACCAACTCGCGACCTACGACTGGGTAGGGTTTTACATTGCGGTTCCTGCTGAGAGAGTGTTGGTGCTTGGACCGTTTGAGGGTAAGCCCACTGAACACGTGCGTATACCATACGGGCGTGGACTCTGCGGGCGGAGTGCCGAGCGTGAAGACGTGGTTCTGGTCCAGGATGTCTCCAGGGAGGTGAACTATCTCGCCTGCAGTCTGGAGACACGATCGGAAATTGTGGTCCCGGTGTTTCATAGTGGAGGATACGTTGGCCAGATCGATGTTGACTCTCACACGGTGAATGCCTTCTCCCGGGAGGACCGGGCACTCCTGGAAGATATTGCGGGTCACGCGGGACCGCTGGTCGCCGAGATTTCCGCTCAGCTCAGCGCGTAGCACGGTTACAGGATGGCCTGCGAAAGGAAGAGGACCAGATAGCCCGGCATGAGAATCAGGTAGAGCAGGTAGGAAACAAGCAGCGTCACTGCTGCATGTTCGCGGTTGACACCACTCTCTGTAGCGATGAGTGAAAGGTTGGTTGCAGGTGGTGTGTGCATCTCAAGGAAAACCACAAAGAGTGCCGCCGCACCGAGCCCTCGAAACAGCCCGGATAACAGCGCCCCAAAAAATAGAGCGGGAAGCATAACGTAGCGGACAACCGCAACCGAAAGTGCCATGCCCAGATAGTGGTGGAGCGCGTCCCGCGAGATCTCCAGGCCGCCAATAAGCGCGCCAAGTGACACCAGGGCAAGCGGCAGTGTGACTCCGCTCAAGAGGTCGATCGCGCTGAACAGATGATAGAATGGCAGCGCACGGTTCTCAAGAAAGGGTTGCAGTCCCGAGAGTGCAATGAGGCCGCCAAGAATAATCCCCACCAGCGGCGGAGAAAGGAGATCGATTGCCCGAAAGCTCTGTTTCTCCTCCGTGCGACTGATCGTATATCTGCCTACCGACCAGAGAAGCGGGCTATAGAGGAGAACGTAGGCCGCGATCAGGATGAGGGGCAGCTCACTACCGGTCTTGCTTTCGAGTGCCGGAAGTGATGCGGGCAGCACCGTTGCCAGCGTGAGCGGCATGTAGCCCGAGTTTCCGAACGTCGAAAGTGCAACTCCGGCGCGCCGATCTGCGCCTCGGAACGGAAGTACCAGGAAGAACAGAAGGCTGAGGCCAAGACTCAACGCTATTATTCCAATAGACGCAAGCGGCATGACAAGCGCGTCGGTCAGGGCGGAGAGATCGGCCCTGCCGACGCGAGCCACAAAGAAGAGCGGCAGTGCAATGCGAACAACGAATCTGCTGAGGTTTTTGAAAAACTCATCGCTGAAGCGTCGTGTGCGCCGTGCGGCGAACCCGACTCCGAGCAGGAGAATCAGCTGCAGCACCGCGTAAAAGACCGGCAGAACATAGTCCATTGAGCCGGCATTATATGTGAGCCATTTGTTGACAACAAGCGGGTGCCGCCCCTACTATGGCCGGTATGCGACCCACAGTAGTGTTCCTTATGCTGCTCCTGCTTGGGCTACCGCTTGCGGCCCTTGACCAGGAGCTTATAGAACAGGCGGATCTTCTCTACGAGGATGATCAGTTCAACGACGCCGCCGCGCTTCTCGAGGATGCACTCAGCACCGCCGGAAACGGAGAGGAGCGAGCTGAGGTCCTCTGGCGTCTCGCGAGAGTTACCCTCGCCTTAGGGGAGGGGCTTGAGGACATGGATGCTGCAAGTGACGAGGTCCTTTCCCTCTACGAGCAGGGTGAGCAGTACGGGATAGAAGCCGTTGAGGCCGATCCCCGCAACAATCTGGGATACTACTGGCAGAGTGCCAACATCGGCCGATGGGGGCAGGCAAAGGGTATCCTGGACTCGTTGTTCAAGGCCGGGCCAATGCGGGACCTGCTGCGCGAGTCTGTTCGCTATGAACCCGAGCACGCAGGTAGCTATTACGTACTCGGTCAACTCTACTCCGAGGTGCCGGGTTTTATCAGCTTTGGAAATGTTGACTACGCGGTAGGTCTTGCGCGGAAGTCGATCGATCTTCATGAGGCTGAGATGGCCTCCGGAGAAGAAGACGAGATGCAGCACGACTTCTACATCCAGCTTGCCAACCATCTGATCAAGCGCAACTGGAACGAGAGCCGCCGTGCGAGGGAGCAGAGCCGAAAGGAAGACCGCTACGAGTCAGCAGCAGATCCGCTCGAGCGGGGCTGGCACTACGAGGGTGTGGTTGAGATTCCTCGGGTGCGTGATCGCGAAGAGGCGGAAGGGCTCCTTTCACGTATGATTAGCTCCCTGGAATCCACACGCGACCGCAGTGATGGCCAGGAGCGACAGCTTGAGCGGGCGCGGGAGCTTGCGGATCAGCTCTAATCCTCTGTTTTCCGCTTCCTGAGCAATCTGGCCCGTGTCACGTCAAGGCCCGACTGGCTCAGTTTGAACACGGCGTCTTCCACTTTTCTCCGTTTGCTCGTCCGTTCATCAAACAACTCACCCTGAGAGGCGGCCGCCCCCTCGCTCACCTCCGCGAGCCCGCACCCCACAAGCCGCACGCTGTTGGTGCGGTCCCACTTCTCAAGAAGAAGCCGGCCGGCCAGGGTGTACAGTTCATCCGCGGTGGAAACGTCGTGATCTACCGTGCGTCTGAGAGTGTAGGTGGTGAAGTCGCTGAGCCGCAGCTTGGCGGTGACCGTCCGGCTGCGTGCGTGCTCACCACGCAGTCGAAACATGCAGCTCTGTGCAATCTCCAGCAGTGTCGCACGGATCGCCTCTTCCTGGCGAACATCGGTGCTGAAGGTTCGCTCTCCACTTATTGAGTGAGATTTACCCTCACCGTAGAGTCCGGGATCGATCCCCCGACATACTGCGTGGAGATAGCTCGCAGCGCCGGGCCCAAAGAGTCGCGCAAGCTCTTCCTGTTCATATTCCCGTAGCTCCACAACCGTTGATATGCCTGCCGACTGAAGCTCCGCGAGCATCTTTTTGCCCACGCCCCACAGCGAGCGAAGCGGGAGCCGTGAAACGAACACCATCTCCTCCCCGGGGCTGACCTCAAAGAGACCATCCGGCTTATCAACTTCACTGGCCAGCTTGGCGAGATAGCGGCTCGGGGCTACTCCAACGGAAATGGTGAGGCCTTCGTGCTCGCGAACCATGCGCTTGATCTGTCTCGCCACCTCAATTGGCGGGCCCAGCAGGCGTTCGGTCCCGGTGAGATCGAGAAACGCCTCATCCACCGACATTTGCTCAATGCGCGGTGCGTACGGGCTGAGGAGCTCCATGATGCGCCGTGATACCTCCTGATACCGCTCCATGCGCACCGGTACGTAAGCTCCGTTGGGACAGAGTCTGTGCGCCTGGCTTACCGGCATAGCGGAGTGCACTCCGTACTCACGCGCCTCATAGGAGCATGCGGAGACAACGCCGCGATGCCCGGGAGATGCTCCTACGATCACTGGCCTGCCGCGCAGCTGGGGCTTGTCGTGCTGCTCCACGCTGGCATAGAACGCATCCATGTCAACGTGGAGAAAGACCGAGCGGATCACTGGTCAAACCTTGTGATGATATCCAGACGGGTCGAGAGATCGACAGGTCGGCCTGAAACCGTAATCGGTTGCGGGTGGATCGCGCTTGATGCCCGTACCTCAACGCCGGGGACGAGCACTCCGCCCACCGTGTAGTCGATCGTCAGCGGCAGAGGAGGGCGGTCTCCAATGTGAATCTCGGCGGTTCGCTGATCCGCCGAGATGGTGAAGGGGAAGGATGCGTCGTAGAGTACCAGCGGCTGCTCGGAGAACAACCGAACTGAGAGTGTCTGTAACGGTTGTGGCGCGTCTATGATCAGCTCAGCTCGCTCGCGGTCAATAAACTGCGTGTAGCTCAGTCGCACAGAGAGTACATCTGGAAGGGTCGCGGAATCGGTCTCCCAGTTGTTGCTTCCGGTGTCCACGGCAAGACTCTCTCCCGCGAATGAGACATTGAGCGTACCGAGTGGCGCCGGGCTTGTGAGTTGGAGCCGGCGCACGAGCTCCGGGTAATCGACGGTTTCCACGGCCAGGACCGGCTGAGGTGTCGAACTGGAGAAGGGCGTGCTGAACAAGACAAACGTAAGAATACCGGCCGCACCAACTCCGAATGCGATACTCGAGAAGCGCAGCGTGAACGATCGCTTTCCTTTCACCGGATGTCGAAACAGGAAATCCAGGCGCATGAGCATCAGTAGGAAGGGCAACGCTACAAAAGAGAGCAGCAGATCTCCCACCGAAGAGAGCAGCAGTCGGGTAAGGCCGGAATCCGGGATGCTGAGAACGGCGAGAGCCGCCTGAAGTAGCAGGGCCGGTGCCAGAAGCATGCAGACCACTTTCAGCGCCCGGTTCGGGACAACTGAGAACAGGAACGCGGCCAGATACGCCCATATAAAGTAATGCCCGAAAGAGATGTTGATCACACTGAAAATGACAATATCTAAAAAGAGCATAAAAAGAGCGGCCGCAGAGTAGAAGCTCCCGTTCTTCGAGAACGGCAGGTGGCGAAGAAACTGGCTTGTCAGTGTGAACAGGAAGAGCGCGAGCAGTGCCTTCAGTCCAACGTAGGCCGCCGGGTAGTAGATCCACATCTGCGGAAAGCCCCGCACCAGCAGAAAAAGGTCGATCGCGTAGGTTCCCGCAGAGAGAAACAGAAAGATAAGCAGGAAGAGCAGCGGGAGGTTCCAGAGGTTTCGCCCAATCGTACTCAGATACCGGCGAAATCTGCGGCGGAAAACGAGAGCATAGAGAAGGGTGAACAGCAGAACGCTGACAAGAATTGTCACAAAAAAGGGCTCCTGGACAACCATCAGACCTTCGCCCAGCTGAAACTGCAGATAGTGGCGATCCCACTGTTTGGGAACGCCCCCGTCAAACGCCTCAATCCAGCTCTCGAGAAACCGTGCAATTGTGATCGCGCTCTCGCCGGTATTCGGGGCCAGAAGCCCTCGCTCGCCGGAGTCTACGTACACCGATGGAATGCCGGCACTCAGGAACAGTCCAAGCGGTGTAGGCGTACGGCTGATCCCCAGCCGGTGCACCTGATTCATGCTGCCCTCAACGTCCATCCCCAGGCGAGCGGCTTCGGCGGCGCTCCGGGTACGTTGGGTGAGCCACCACGGGCTCACGATACCGTCTGCGCCCGTCAAAAGTCGGGTCGTGTTCCCCGAAGCGTCAAGGTACAGTAGCGCGTGAGCGCCGTCCGGGAAGTAGTCCGAAAGGTAACGGCGAGAGCCTATGCCGGCGTACTCTCCGCTCTCCCGGTCAGCACCCACGAAAACAACACGAAGCGTCTGAGCGGGGGATGAGCCGCCGGCCGCCTCCGCGAGCGAGAGCGCGGCGGCAAGTGACGCGCTTCCGTCCTTGTCCGGCGTGCGGTGAGTCTCGTGGTTCAGCGGAACAACGATTATGAGCGTCCCATCCCCGGTTCCAGGAACTGACGCTTCAAGCACACGGGAGAAACTGTGGCCGGAGTCCGATGAGGAGAAGTCCAGTACCGAAATCTCTATGCCCGCGCGAGCGAGCGAGATCCGGAGATACTCAATGAGCTGCGCTTCACCGCTGCTTCCTTCAAGCCGCGGATAGAAGGAACGGATCTGTTCTGCGTGGAGCCGGGTCCTGCCCTCGTCGGTGGTCAGTGCTGTGCTGGTCGACGTGAGTACGACGAGAACCCAGCACGCCAGGACAACTCTACGCATCGTGTTGCTTACGATAGGTAAAATCCGTAAGATGGGTCAAGGGGAAGTGATGGGCCTGTTGCCTGAGATTGAAAAACGCAACAGCGTGCGTGCGTACACTGCGGACGCCGTGGACAGAGAGACTCTTGAACGCGTGCTCGACGCCGGGAGACGCGCCCCATCAGCAAAGAACCGACAGAGCTGGCGTTTTATCATGATCACCGATCACTCTCTTCGGGCTCGTATGCAGGACGCTGCGTTTGGTCAGGAGTACGTGGGGAAGGCGCCCGCGATAGTTGCTCTGTGTACCACGAACGTAGAGTACAAGATGCCGAACGGGCAGCTTTCCTATCCGGTTGACCTTGCGATTGCCGGCTCTTTTATGCTTCTTCAGGCCGAGCATGAGGGTCTTGGCAGCTGCATGGTCACCACGTTCCGTGAGGAAGAGGTGAAGAGTGCGCTTACCGTCCCGTACTCCATGCGGGTGGTATTAATGATGACGCTTGGCTGGCCGGCAGACTCCAATGCGGAGAGGACAACCCGCCTTCCCGTTGATCGGGTGGTTTCATGGGAGCACTGGTAGTCTTCCACCTATGCTCTCACTATCTGTTCCAGCAATTCCTGCGCAACCTTGAACTCGTTCCACGGCTTTGGACCTTCTGCTCCAATAATTGAAGTCTCATGACCCTTGCCCAGAAGCAGCACCGTGTCGCCGGAGCCGGCGAGCCGCAGCGCTCTTTCGATCGCCTCCCGGCGGTCCGGGACTGCATGGAGATCCCTTCCCTGTTGCAGCCTCCGGAAACCATTGGCAATCTGTTCAATGATCACCTCACTTGGCTCACCTCGTGGATCCTCATCAGTTAGAAATACAACGTCGGCGTACTGATCTGCGAGTTCACCCTGTAGCGGACGCTTTGTAACATCACGTTCACCGGCAGAACCAAAGACAAGGATCAGGCGCCCGGCGGTGCTGCGGCGAAAGAACGGCAGTACCCGGGAAAACGAGCCGGGTGTGTGTGCGAAATCCACAACGACCGGAAACGGGTCACGCTGAACAACCATCATTCGCCCGTTCACCGGATGGATCTCCGTGATGGCCCGGGCAATCCGGGTAGGGGATGCGTCGGTAACCGCCTGAATGACGGCCACTGTCGCCAGCAAATTTGAGACGTTAAACTCTCCCGGTACCCCGAGTACGCACTCAATTTGCCCGGATGGTGTAGAGATCTGCAGTTCTGACGAGTCTGCCCGCGCCTTGATTGTGGCAGTATAGTCGGCCCCGTCGCGGAGAGAGAACGTGCGAAGAGTGGCGCCGGTCGCCGAGCGGAAATAAGACGCCACCGGGTCGTCGGCATTGAGGACCGCAAGGCCGCGTGCGCTGCCCGGGGCGATAGTCCTGCCGGTGAGATCATCAGAATCTGCGAGCGGTCCGGCAGCGGCGTAGCAGCCGTAATCGAGCGCACGAAACAGATTGGCTTTGTCATGGCGATACTGTTCGAACGTACCGTGGAACTCAAGATGCTCGGGACTCATGTTGGTGAGTACCACAGCATCGTAGAAGACGTGCGCCAGACGGCAGGTTTTTGTGGACAGGCCGTGGGAGGTGCTCTCTATAACTGCATGGGTGACACCGGCACTCTCCATGGTGCGAAGGGCTCTATGGACTTCCGGAGCTTCCGGAGTGGACTGGTGCTGGAGATTAGGCCGCTCGCCGGCCCCGATGTCGATCAGGGCGGAGCTCAGGAGCCCTGTGCGGTACCCAAGCAGGCCGAGCATCTGATGAATAAAGGAACTGGTAGTAGTCTTGCCGTCGGTTCCGGTTACTCCAATCACGGTGAGCGACTGTGACGGACGCCCGAACAGATGATGCGAGGCCTCCGAGAGCGCCCGTCTCAGATTGGGAGTCTGAAGTACCGCGACGGACCCGCGCACCGCTTCCGGATCCCGGGCACAGAGAATTGCCGCCGCCCCTCTGTCTATGGCCTCCGCTATGTAGCGGTGCCCATCTACGTGCTCACCCGGCAGCGCTGCGTAGAGTGCTCCAGGGATCACCTTTCTTGAGTCGTTGGTAATGTCGGTAATGTCAGGGTCGGGTCCCGGAGAGAAACGGTGCTCTGTCTCGAGCAGCAAGCTCAGTTCTGTGGCACGCACGACACAGTTCCTGCAGACGTCTTTGAGTCAATAAACACAAAAACGGGCCGCATGGTAGCGGCCCGTGGTAAAAAGGAGGTTCCCCCTCTATTGCCCTGTGGCGCTGTAGAGAAACTCAAAGTAATCCATATCCGTCGTCAGCGTCTTGCGGAACCGCGGGAGCACATCCCGATACGACTCGATCGATCGCCAGAACTCAAAGAACTGGGGTGACTGGGAGTAGGCGCTCGAGTAGAGTCTGGCTGCCTCAGCGTCCGCAACACCTCTGATCTGCTCCGCCTCCTCGTAGGCGCCGGAGAGAATCGCCCGCTGGTCGTTCTCTGCCTGACCCAGGAGATTCTGCTTCTGCCCCTCTCCATAGGAGCGATAGGCGCTGGCAATCTGATTTCGCTCGGCCACCATGCGGTCAAACACGCTTTCGGTGAGCTCATCACTATAGCGAATCTGGCGGATGACCACGTCTATCAGCTCAAGGCCAAGATCACCATCGGCAATCTGCTGGCGAGCGGATCTGAGGATATTGTTCGAAAGCTCTCTGCGGCCCTGGTCTATGGGTGCTACGTCTATTTCAAAGTCGATGAGGCTTGCGATCTCGTCGAGCCCCTGGAGGTTCTGTCGCTCTTCAGCGGAGATTGGTGGTGGACCCTCGTTCTCCGTAATAAAATTGGTGCTTCGCACGACCTCTGCAAGAGTGTTGGCAGCAATGATGTTTCGCACTGAAGAGTCTATGATCTCGTCAAGTCTGGCGAACGCCCCCTCGATCGTTGTGACGCTTGCGTAGAAGCGTCGCGGATCGTCGATCCTCCAGCGGGCCGTTGTATCAACCCAGACGAACTGCCGCTCTGAGGTGGGCATCCGCTGGGCACTTCCGTCCCAGGGTAGGATACGCGCGGAGTATCGGCGTACCTCGTCCACTACTGGAGTTCGGAGCTTAAGGCCCGCCTCTGTATGGACGCCCACAACCTCACCGAATCTTGTGACGACCGCCTGCTCGCCTTCCTCAACTATAAAGAAGGGACCGAACGCGAACAAGAGAATCGCTATACCGGCAATGATGACAAGTGTTACTACAAGTTTTCTCATGGGTTTGCCCCCTGTATCGCCGGTGCCTGGCCGTCGCGCTGGAGATTGAGCAGTGGCAGGAAGTTCTCCAGATTGCGGTCTATCAGCTCAACACCTTCTTCTTCACTGAACACATCTTCTATCATCTCTACGTAGAGGCGGGTTCGGGTCGTGGTTGGCTCCGCGAGAAACTCAGGCAGAACCTGAGAGAAGCGTGATACGTCACCTTCGGCCTCATTCACCCGTTCGGATGCATACCCTCTGGCAACCTGAACCAGTCGCTGTGCCTCACCACGTGCACGCGGTATCGCCTGGTTGTACTCCTGGCGGCCTTCGTTGATCAGCCTGTTCATGTCCTGAATCGCCCGGTTGACATCCTCAAAAGCAGTCTGAACCCGGCCTGCAGGCGGTTCCCAGTTCTGTGGGTTTACTCCGGTGACATTGATACCCAGCCCGTACTGATTAAAGAGCTCATTCATGCGCACGCGCGCGCTCGCCTGAATCTGTTCACGACCGCTGCCTATCAGGATGTCTGAGATACCGCGGTCACCTATTTCCGCGTTGATAACGGATCGGGAGATATCGCGGATAGTCTTTTGTTGGTCTTCAACGTTGAACAGCCAGGCTTGGGGATCCACTATCCGGTACTGGATGTTCCAGGAGATATCTATAATGTTGAGATCCCCGGTAAGCATACGGTACTCGTCCGGGTCCTGCGCTCGCTGAGTGGTAGAGGTGACACCTGCCTGGATAGTCCTGTAGCCGAACTCCTGACTCTGCACCCGTTCTGTCACCACGTTGTAGTTCTGTTCTATACCAAAGGGTAGTTTAAAGTGCAGTCCCGGCTGCGCGGTTCGGTTGTACTGGCCGAAGCGAAGCACAACCCCCCTTTCGGTCTGGTCCACCACAAAGACACTGCCGGCGAGGGCAATCACTATTGCCAGCACAATGATTATCAACCCAAGCGTTCGTGGCTTCAGATTGAAAGGCAGCTTTGGGGGACTTACGTCACGTTCGGACATAATGCCTCCTGTTTGGAATATACATCTTCCCCAACAGTACAGTGCGGCGATGCACCGGTCAAGCTGAGTGGACCTCTGCGGGCCCGCTCACAGCGCGTAGATCCGCTCATACTTCTGTGTCAGGTAGCTCATGTAGCTTGCCGAACCGAAGGGTCGGCCTGTTGCGTTCTCGGTTATCTGTGCAAAGGTGTAGAGTCCCCCGTGCTGTTGCACGTTCGACTGAAGCCAGTCGGAGATGTCTCCCAGCTCCCCCGCAGCGAGCTGGGACCGGACCCCCGGATGCGCCTGCTCGAGCGCATCCCAGAGCTGTGAACTGAGCATACTTCCCAGCAGATAGTCCGGGAAGTATCCGATACCGGACTGACTCCAGTGGATGTCCTGAAGCACACCATTGGAGTCCGTTTCGGGCACCACGCCAAGGTACTCTTTCATTCGCCTGTTCCATTCCGAAGGCAGGTCGGAAACCGACATTTCCCCGCCGATCAGCGCATTCTCCAGTTCAAAACGGAGCATAATGTGCATGCCGTAGGTCACCTCGTCCGCCTCAACGCGAATGAGGGTTGGCTGCACGCTGTTGATCGCAGTGTACCATTCGTCAAGGGTGAGATCTGCGAGGGCGGGAACTTCCAGCTTCAGCTGTGGAAAGTGGAACTGCCAGAACTCGTGGCTTCTTGCGATCAGGTTCTCATAGAAGCGGCTCTGGCTTTCGGCAAGCGCAAGCCCATAGCGAAACGGCAATCGGTAGAGCTGTGGATGGAGTTTCTGGCCGTGAATTCCGTGCCCCGCCTCATGTATCGTGGCGAACAGGCAGCTCGGGAAGTGGTCGGGCACGACCCGAGTGGTGAGTCTGACGTCCTGGTAGGAACCGCCGCTGGTGAACGGGTGGGTTGAAAGGTCAAGACGACCGTGATTGAAGTCGTAGCCCACACATGCGGCGAGTTTTCGGCTGAACTGCAACTGGGTTTCTGCGTCAACCCGGCGGTGAGCAGCCCGCTCACTCTCGGCGAACTTGGAATTCCGGCTCCTGGCTTCTGCAATTCGCGAGATGAGTCTCTGCAACGGCTGTTGTACGGCGGAAAATCGACTCGAGATCCAGTCGTAGGTTACGCCAGGCTCAAAGCTGTCCAGCAGAGCGTCATACGGGTTTCTGTCGTATCCCAGATAGTCGGCATACTCACGGGCCAGGGCGAACTGCCGGCTCAGCAGCGGGGCAAACTCGCCAAAGTCATTGTTTCTCCGTGCGCTCTTCCATGCTTCACGTGACCGGGCGGAGAGTTCGGTCCTGCGAACTACAAACTCGCCCGGAACTCTGATCCGCTGATCGTAGATCCGTCTGACCGCTCGAACCGTGAGAGCATTACGTTCCTCTGCTTCCGCCTCAGCCTCTTCCTCAGCGCTATCGAGCAGCGCGCCCAGCTCCTCTGAGGTGTAGCGCCGGTGGATCTCAGCGGCAATGGTTCCCATCTGATGAGCTCGTGTCTGGACACCTCCCGGAGGCATCATGGTCTCCTGATCCCAGCTCAGAACGCTCGCCGCACCGCTTAGATCAGCAACCGGCGCGAGGTAGGCTCTTAGCTTTTCCATCTCCGTTTTCGTAGGCATCTGGTAAGTATACAAAGCTGGAGACCCGCCCGTGCGGCCCCCCGTTTTAGTAACGCGTCCTTCTCTCGCCTGGACAGGTGCCGTATACTGAAAAGATGGAGATACGGAACAATCTGATTTCGGAAACCGGCTGGGAGATCACTGAACCCGCCTTTGACGAAGAGCAGCTAGTTACAAATGGCAGTAACTTCATGACCGGAAACGGTTATCTCGGCTACCGGGGGACCTTCCCCGGCTGGCGGTCGGACCGCTACGTGGGCTGTGTTGTGACCAATACCTGGGACAATGCCGACGGAAAGTGGAAGGAACTGTGTACCGTGCCCAACGCACTCTATCTTCAGATTTCAGAGGCAAGCGAGGGCCCCGCACTTGAGCTTCCCGAGTCTCACGCAACTGCGTATCGTCGTGAGCTCGATTTCCGCTACGGCATTCACAGGCGCGACGTCCGGTTTGCCACAGGCGAGGGCTCGGTACGTGTGCGCGACGAACGCTTCGCGAGTTACGAGAATCTCCATCTCGTCGTGACTCGGATCGTCATTGAGTCGGATGTCGAGTGTACGCTGGATCTCGAGTGCGGAATTGACTCTCACGTCTGGTCGTTGAACGGCAATCACTTCTCGAGCGTAGAGCCGTCCCGACAACAGGAAGAGTTGCTTGTAGAGGCACTGACACAGGAGCAGGGGATTACGATTGCCGTGGCCCAGGCGTGTACGATTACCGGGGGGGCAGTCGAGCAGGATATCCAGATCCGGGAGTCGAGTATCATGCGTACCGCCGTGCTCAGGCTTGAAGCAAACACGCCGGTTGAGATTACGCTGGCTATGAGCGTCTACCACTCGCGCGACGTTTCCGACCCACAGCACGAAAGCGTTGAGGCTGCCCGCGCCTTTGTGGCCTCCGGCTATGAGAGTCATCTGGAGAAGCACCGGCGCCACTGGGATGCCCGCTGGAACGACGGAGAGGTTGTTATTGACGGGGACGAGCGCGCGCAGACGCTTCTGCGTTACAACATGTACCACAACTACATTGCGACACCGGCGTTCAGTGATGAGCTGCCCATTGGAGCTCGCGGACTGAGTTGTCAGGCGTACCAGGGCGGCGCGTTCTGGGATCAGGAGATCTTCAACCTGCCCATGTTCCTCTACACCAGGCCGGAGGTGGCACGAAAGATTCTGACCTATCGTTACAAGACGCTCGACGGGGCTCGGCGAAAGGCGGAGAGTCTTGGGTTCCGGGGTGCCTTTTTTGCGTGGGTGAGCGTTGACTCGGGTGATGAGGTGTGCCCGTCCTATTTTTTTGTAGACGTGCTGACCGGCCGCAGGATCCACAATCACTTCAACGACTGGCAGATCCACGTATCGCCAGACATAGCGTATACGGTATGGAAGTACTTTGAGAGCACCGGCGACTGGCAGTTCATGCTTGATCACGGGGCGGAGCTGGTGCTGGAGATCATGCGTTTTCTCGCCTCGCACGCCTACTACAAATGGGAGAGCGATCAGTTTGAGTTCATTCGGCTACTTGGCCCGGATGAGTACCACGAGAATGTGGATAATAACTTCTTCACAAACTTTCAGGCGCGATACGTGGCGGATATATGTGAGCGGCTTTTCCGCAAGCTCCGTGACACCTCCCCGGGCCGCCTTCTGGAGCTGCGGGAGAAGCTCTCCATCACCGATGAAGAGCTCAATCTCTGGAAAAAGATGGCCGCGTCCATCTCCGTTCCGGAACCCGACCCGCAGACCGGAGTGATCGAGCAGTTCCGGGGCTTTTATGCCCTCGAGGAGATCACTCCTGAGAGGCTTGCCGAGCGCCTGAAGGACAAGAGTGAGTACTGGGGCTGGCCAAACGGGATAGCCGTTGAGACGCAGGTGTCAAAGCAGGCAGATGTCACGCAGCTGTTCGCCCTCCACCCGCACGCCTACGATCGGGCGATCATGAAGGCCAACTATGACTACTACGAGCCGCGGACGCAGCATGGCAGTTCGCTGAGCTACTCCGTCTATGCCATGGTTGCCGCCTGGCTAGACGATGAGGAGCAGGCGTACCGCTACTTCCTGCGCTCGCTCTCCGTTGACCTGTTGAGCACCAACAAGGCGGTCAGCGGCGGGACCTTCATTGGAGGCATTCATACTGCCGCCTGCGGAGTGTCCTGGCAGATAGCGGTGCATGGATTCGGGGGCACCTTTGTAACGAGCGAAGGCCTTCACATTGAACCGCACCTGCCGCAGAAGTGGACATCGATCTCCTTTCCCTTTGTCTTTCAGGGCCAGAGGGCGCGGATAACCGTCACCCACGGCTCCATAGCGGTAGCAGCGGCTGAAGAGAATGATCAGGCGTTTGAGTTCCAGGCCTTTTCGACCGGGCACTCGGTGGCGCCCGGAGAAGAAGCCGAGCTCGTGCGGAGTTGACCCGAAGGATACGCTACTCCTATAGTTTCGAGCATGAAAAAGAGACTCATAACCTCCGCGCTTCCCTATGTGAACAACATCCCACACCTGGGTAACCTTATACAGGTGCTCTCTGCAGACGTGTTTGCCCGGTTCTGCCGAATGCGTGGATACGAGACTCTCTACATCTGTGGGACGGATGAATACGGAACGGCGACGGAGACACGCGCGCGGGAGGAAGGGATCACTCCCCGCGAGCTCTGTGATCGCTACTACAGAATCCATGATGATATCTATCGCTGGTTTAACATAAGCTTTGACCAGTTTGGCCGCACGAGCACTGAGTGGCACACCAGGATCACGCAGGACATCCTCCTCCAACTCCATGAGAAGGGGTATATCACTGAGCACACCATTGAGCAGCTCTACAGCGAAGAGAGTGATATGTTTCTGGCAGATCGATATGTACGCGGTACCTGCCCCAACTGCGGCTACGAGGAGGCTCGTGGTGACCAGTGTGAGAACTGCGGAAAGCTGCTTGATCCAAGTGAGCTGATCGATCCACGCAGCACCGTGGACGGCTCAAAACCGGTGGTGCGAGAGACACGGCATCTCTACATCGATCTGCCCGCGATCAGACCCATGCTTGAGGCGTGGATGAAGGATGCCTCTGTGCGGGGACGCTGGGCGCGCAACGCGGTACAGATGACAAACGCCTGGATCCGCGACGGACTCAAGGAGCGTAGCATTACCCGGGACCTCAACTGGGGCATCCCGGTGCCTCTTGAAGAGTTCAAGGACAAGGTGATCTACGTCTGGTTTGATGCTCCGATCGGCTACATCTCCATCACTGCCAACCATACCGACGAATGGGAACGGTGGTGGAAGGAGCCGGAGGACACCGAACTGTTCCAGTTCATAGGAAAGGACAACATTCCCTTCCACACCGTCATCTTCCCGAGCTCGCTGCTGGGCAGTGGTGATCGATGGACAATGCTGCACCACATGTCAAGCAGCGAATACCTCAACTACGAGGCCGGAAAGTTCAGCAAGAGCAAGGGAATGGGCGTGTTTGGCAACGACGCCATGGACACCGGTATCCCGGCAGATGTCTGGCGCTTCTACATCTACTATAATCGACCGGAGACCAGTGATTATCTGTTTACCTGGAAGGATTTCCAGGAGAAGGTGAACGGTGAGCTCATTGGAAATCTTGGTAATCTGGTAAACCGGACTCTCACCTTCCTCACGCGCTACTTTGATGGAGAGCTCGTTGCCGGTCGCCATCCGGGCAGCGACGCGCTGTGGCAACAGGTAGCGACCGCGGAGAGCGAGATCACGGATCTGCTCGAGTGGGCGAATCTCCGGGATGCGTTTCGCAAGGTATTTGCCTTGAGTTCTTTGGGAAATCGCACCTTTCAGGCTGCCGAGCCGTGGAAGACCAGGACCAGCGATCCTGCTGAAACGCAGCAGTTGCTTTGTGACCTTGTCTATCTTATTCGGGACCTCGCCGTCCTCTGTAAACCGTACATCCCCGGGACAGCGGACCGAATTGCGGGCTTTCTTGGTCTCGACTCCCTTGACTGGAACATGCTGGGGAAACGTGAGGGCATCACGAACGTATCCACACCGGAGATCCTCTTTGAGCAGTTGCAGGATGAGCGGATAGAGGAGCTGCGTGCAAGATTCTCCGGAAGTCAGGCGGAGCGCCGGGCCGCGCAGGAGGCGCAAACAGAGGCAGATGCAGGAAATGCGGCACCGGTCGAGGTGCTGTTCGCGCAGACAGTGCAACTGAAGGCGGCGCGCATTACAAGCGTGGAGCAGCATCCGGACGCAGACCGCCTGTTCGTTGAACAGCTTGACGACGGATCGGGAACTGAGCGCCGGATCGTGAGTGGCCTCGTTGGCCACTACACCGCAGATGAGCTGGTGGGAAAGACCATTATTGTTGTTGACAACCTCAAGCCGGCGAAACTGCGTGGAGTGAAGAGCCAGGGCATGCTCCTTGCCGCGAGCAGCGGGGAAAAGGAGAACGAGACTGTAGAGGTTCTGTTTCTCGAGGGAGTTGAACCAGGTACGCTTGTTGAGCCTGATCTCAAGGAGCCTCTCGCTCGTGAGGGCGGGAAGGGCAGAATTGATATTGACACGTTCTTCTCTATGCCTATTGAAGCTCGTGGCGGAACCGTGATGGTGGGTCAGGTAGCGCTCCTTGTGGACGGCCGGCCGGTGAAGACGAGCAGGGTAGAGAATGGAAGTGTAGGCTGATGCGGCTCATTGATCTATCGCTGACACTCGGGCGGGTAAATGTCCCGGTCGTCCTCCTGATAGCCGGGGCCGGCGTCGCTGCGGTGGTTACTGTACAGCGCACTCTCCTCAGAGATAGTAAGGAGAGTTGGAGCCGGGTGAACGATCGCCTCTTCGGGGCCTTGCTCGCAGGGTTCCTTGTGTGGAAGATCACACCGCTCTTTACCCGTTTTCCTGAGATCGCTGAGAGTCCGCTTCGGCTGATCTGGTACGCCGGTGGTACCGCGGGTATTGTGGCGGGAGTGTCGGTAGCGCTGCTCTCTGTCGCGGCTCGCGCCTGGCTCGGCTCCAGCGAACCGTCCTTCAGAACGCTGCTTCTGCACGGTCTGGTTGTCATAGCCGGCCCGCTTCTGTTCATCGCTGCGGGTTTCTTTATTGTCATCGAATCCGGCACGGAGCTGGGAAACCGATCTATGCGCTTTCTCGACGGCCATGAGACTACGGTGAGCGAAACCAACCCGGTGGTGCTTGTCTATTGGGCAACCTGGTGTGGTCCGTGTACCGCGCAGATGCCGGAGGTTCAGCGGGCGGCTGAGCGGCTCGAGGGCGCGGCCCACGTGATCGCTGTCAATATGAGATATACCGAATCGGGTACTGACGTTGTGCGTGACTATCTTGAGAGCAACGAGTACACCCTTCCCGTTGCGCTTGATTCGAGCGGAGCATTGACACGAGCTCACGAGGTGGCCGCAACACCTACCACAATTCTCTTTCGTCCCGACGGCGCTGAGGCGACGCGGCGCGTAGGAGCCGTAAATGCTGACTGGATAGTGAGAAAGGTGCTGCCTCTGAGCAAGTGATTGTGGTACTATCTGGCATGCGTCGGTTTGTCCTGCTTCTGGTCGCGATCACCTCTCTCATCTCATGTGCGACAGATCCGGACGCAGCCCCGGAACAGATCCGGCAGCTGGAACCTGAGGTATCAGAAGGCCGACCGATGCCTTCCACTCCTGGGGAAGACGAGATTCCGTTCGAGCTTGTCAATCC
Source organism: uncultured Spirochaetaceae bacterium (assembly GCA_964599075.1). Lineage (GTDB taxonomy): Bacteria > Spirochaetota > Spirochaetia > DSM-27196 > SLST01 > SLST01. The sequence continues at coordinate 94,138 of CAZREG010000004.1, forward strand.
TGTTGACACCTCCCGAATCACCCAGACTGAGATCCTGTTCTCCGCTCTGTCGAGCGAGGGTCAGCTTACCGCACTGGAAATAGAGCTGCTCTCCGGTGAGGTCATGCAGAGCACCGCCAATCAGCCGTTCTCGCTTATTCCTGCCTCCTCGCTTCCGCCTGAATCCAGGCGAGTCCGTATTGCTCTCGAAGGCGGAGAGGCAATACTATCGGTCCCGCCCGGACTTGTAGACGGGGAGCGCTACGGTATACGCGTGCGCGGTGAGCTCGCCGACGGTCGGTTCACCGGCTGGCTCTCCTACGAGAGTGAGCTCGACCTGCGGCGTGACGCTCCCACACTCCAACCACTAATCCGCACGATTGACACCACACCAGCGCTCTCGCTTGTTCCCGGATACGAGGCGGCCGCCGTGCGGTTCTCAGTCTTTCGGGGCGGTTCGCTGGTCACCGAGAGCGCCGCTGCGGCAAGGGAAGTGACGCTCGTCGCCGAGCTGTCGCCCGGCACCTACCAGATCTCTGCGCGGGCGCTTCTGCCTGACGGCATAGTGACCAGAAGCGGTCCGTGGGCGGAATTGCAGGTACTTGCGGATGCCGCACCGCAGCCGGTCTGGCCAGTGGGCAGCGAGACACTTGGATCGCGGGTGGGGTTGCACTGGTCTGAGCTGGATGGTGCCTCACGTTACCAGGCACGCTTCCGAGAGCTTGGTGCTACTGCCTGGCAGAGCCTTCCGGTGAGTGAAGCTGCGTACCTGTCGATCCGCGACTTACAGGAACCCGGGACTCAATTGGAGTGGCAGGTGCGCGCCGGAAACGATGAGGGCCGCTGGTACGCATGGAGCTCCACCAGTAGCCTCACCGTGGGTGGATTCCAACTTCAGTTTCAGCCGGTGCTGGCTCCTGGTGAGCAGGCAACGTTTGTCCGCGGCTACGCAGCCGGCAGCAGCGACGAGACGCCTGAGCGCGAGATAACGCTTACCGTCCCGTATGAGATGACCCGTACACCGCTGACGAATCAAGAGGTTGTCACCCTCGTGAACGCCGGCATCGCTTCGGACTGGTTTCTCATACGCGACGAGGGGGTGTGGACCACTGAGCCCGATTCGGTACGCGTCCTCGGGCTCGGCCCTCTCGATTACGGACAACAGTTCGGACTCATACGTGACGGAGGCAAGCTTGCCGTGCGCGAGCGATACGGCAGTCACCCGGCCATCGGGGTGACATGGAACGGCGCACATGTGCTGGCCAGGCTCATCGGTTTTATGGAAGGCACGAATGGTGGGCTTGATCCGCAGCGGGGGGGTCCACGTCCCGAGTATCTGAACTACCGTCTGCCCACCGAGGCACAGTGGGAGTACGCGGCGCGCGGTACCGGCCGCCGTCTGGTGCCGTGGGATGGTACGCTCTCCGGCACCGGAGCGAACTTCTTCCGTAGCGGTGATCCCTTTGAGGATCTGCAGGAGCCGTTTACTGGCGCCGGAGGGCCCACAACGCCGGTCGGATTCTACGATGGAACGGTGCGGGAGAACTTTCAGACCCGCTCCAACGTCTCCCCGGTTGGACTACTGGACATGCTTGGTAACGTCTGGCAATGGACCGCGGATCGCTATGACCCGGACTGGTACGCCGAGAGTCCTGCAATCGATCCGTCGGGACCGCAGACCACCAGAAACCCCGCAGAGTCCGTCGCGGCGGTGCTTGCCGTAGGAGTAGATGGTGACCAGCGGGTAGTGCGCGGGACCGCCTGGAACAGCCGGGCAGATGATGTACGGATCACGAATCGAGGGCGTTTTGCGGCTTCAGGAACCAGTTTCAGCATTGGGGTCCGCCTCGTTCGCGTGCTGGAACAGCCATGATTGAAGTCAGACCGGACGCGGCCCGTCAGCGGGTTGTGTTGCGGGAGGGAAGCCGCATTCTGGGGGAGCTTATCTACCAGGTATCAACCGGTGGGGTCTGGCTCAGTCCCGTTCAGTTTGACGGTGACCAGGACGCCGTGACGGTCGGGCTCACCGGTGGTCCTCTCGGTCCGGAGGATCCGGTCGTGATCACGGACCGCTTCGTTCCCGATGAATCTTCCGTGACGTTGCATCGCTCGTGGAGATTGCCTGCTCAGCGACGTTACCGGATTCAGGTCGATTTCCGAAGCTATGCAGAGGGTCCACGGCTTGGGGTCTTGCCGGCAGTTGCAGTTTGTGACTTCCACGACCGCTCTCCTTCGCCGCATTACGGGAGCCCTGTGGAACTGTTATCAATTCCCGGAGCCGTGGTTGCAAGCCGGACGGATGCGTCCGCGCTGCTCCTGCTTGGCGGTGACCTGAAGACGCTTGCGCCGAGTATCCACATCTACGAGAGCGAGCATCGTCAGGCGATTCAGGTGCAGTGTCCCGGGATTAACCGGATAGTCCGGTCGCAGTTGAACGCCATGGACGAGAGCGGAGGATCGATCGGAGGCGATGAGCAGGGTATTTCCGCGGACTCTGCCGGGGTGGGCGGTACCGCACGACTATCGTTCAGGCTCTACCTGAATCAGATCTCCGCAGGAGCGGCTCTGCTCGGAATGGAAGCGGACGCCTGGTCATCGGGCAGAGCAGAAGATCAAAGTTGCGGGAGCGCATCCAGCATTCAGGAGTACCGCGAGCTCAAGTTGAGTCATCTCAACCGTCACGTACACCGCGATCGAAGAGGGGTCTACGGACTTCGCCCGGCGCGGGACGACCGCAGACGGCACTCTCCCCGTGTCTACAGCGGTTTGGCACCGTACTGGAGCCTTGTTGCCGCGCGTGCGTTTGCCCAGGAAGGTCGACGGAGTGCCGCCGGTGCCTACCTTTCGGAGGCACGTGAGATCTGCCGCTTTTTTCTAACTGGAAAGCGATCTGATGGCCTCTACCGTGACGCGTTTGATCGGTCAACCAACATGTGGGGTTCAGTGATAAACGGAGTGTTCACCCCCGGGGCTGCCTCTGTTGGTACGAGTGCCTCAGTGGGAAGGCTGATCGCTGAAAGCTATGCAGAGCTGCGGGCGGCCGGAACAGATGCTGTGGAGCTCTCGCGTGCCGTGGGAGATCTTGCATCCGTGCTTTCCGATCTGCAGGGCCAGGACGGGCTTTGGGCCGCCGGTGATGCCCTGGCGAGTGCGGAAGTAGTGTCGCTATTCGTCAGGCTTGAGGCGATCAAGGGTCGAAACTCCCTTCGTCGATCGGTGCTCAAACGCGCCATGCTGCCGCTGCAACAGAGTTTTTCCGACAGTCACTGCCTTGAACAGACGGCCGGGAACCGGGACGAGCTCGTGATTGCTCTCCGGTCGCTCGTGGACCTTGCCCGCTACCTCAAGGACCCGCGCGTGGCAGAGCAATGCAAGGAGGTGGCATCCCTGCTTGTCGCATGGGTTTTTTCCCACCAACTGGAGTTTCCTGCACGGTCCCCTGCTGCCCGCTGCGGGCTGTCTACGCGCGGACTTTCGGCCTGCGGAATGGCACGTACCCACGTCGACTTCGAGGGGCTGCCTGCCGCCTACGAGCTTGCTCGTGTTCACGCGTTGACCGGCGATCGGCTGTTTGCAACGGTAGCGAACGCCATGTTCAACGCGCACATGCAGTCTGTCGGAGGATTGATGAGTTCCCGCCGGCTTGAAGAGGGGGGGCAGCCGGCGGAGGTAGACTACACCCACTGGTCATCGCGTCGGCGGAAGCGCCGCTCCTCCGGGTCCATGCTGGGTGCGCGAATTGGTCAGTCCGCAGGTGCGCTCTATGCGGCCACGCTGGTTCTGGAGAACTACCCTGAGATCGCGAATCTGCGTTCGAGCTCTTCGTAGTAGTTGATGATGGTGCGAACGTAGCTGCGCTTCTCCTCGTAAGGACGGGGAAAGAAGCTCCTCTTGAATCCGTAGATCATGATGTTCTTCAGCTGTTTTGGACTGATGTTAAACGACTCAACTGCCAGTCTGATCTCTTTCGTTACGGTAGTGTTGCTGACCAGTCGGTTGTCCGTGCAGATTGAGAGGCTCAGATTGCGATCGAGCATCTGTCCCAGACTGTGCTGTTGCGGTGTGCCTATATCCGGACATGTCTGCAGGTTGCTCGTGAGGCAGACCTCAACGGTGATGCGCTTGTCCGCAATGTAGTTGGCAAGATCGCGGACGTAACCGTGCGGGTCGACAACATCAGGATCCTTGATCATATCAGCCCGGAACAGCCGCAGTCCGTGACCAATTCTGTCAGCGTTGATCTTGGTGATCGCCTGAAAGATCGATTCCGGCCCGTACGCTTCGCCTGCGTGAACCGTCTTCTTGAGAAAGTGGCTATGGATGTAGTCGTATGCTTCATGATGGGCGCTTGCAGGGTACCCGTACTCGCTGCCGGCAAGGTCGAACGCTACAACCTGGATCTCTGTAGTGTCCCGCAGGCGGACGGTCGCCTTTGCAAGCTCCAGGGACGCCATTCGAATCAGCTCGTCGTCAGTGGAGTACGGATGGACGCGAGCGAGATCGCCGTAGTAGCGGCTGAACGCGGGCGTAAAGAAGCGCATGGCGGTCACGATTATCCCATACTCGAAGGGAGGCTCACCGACCTGTAGAGTGCTGTTGTACCGATCCCTGGCCTCTCGCAGACCGTGGTCTACGGACTCCATAACCTGTTCGAAGGTGAGCGAATCCGAGATGTGTAGCTGCGGCGCGAATCTCACCTCCAAGTACCGGACGCCTTCGGAAATATTGTCTTCTGCAAGCTCTCGGGCAATTCGCTCAAGGCTCTCACGGTCCTGCATGACTCTACAGGTATAGGCAAAGCCCTTTAGGTACTCGTTGAGATCGCTGTAGCTCTCCTTGAATACCTTGCTCCGTAGACCTTCCGGAGTGTAGGCAGGAAGCTCAACGCCCTGGTGCTGCGCGAGCTCAATCAACGTTGAGAGCCTAAGGCTACCATCAAGGTGCACGTGGAGATCGTTTTTGGGTATCGCATTGATAAACTCTTCCGGGTAGTTCATGCCTTTCCTTTCCCTCCAAGGGTACTACGCATTTCTCATTGCGTGAACAAGGAGACGAAACTGGTCCCCCCGGTCGAATTCGTTCTTGAACATTCCGAAGCTGGCGCATCCCGGCGACAGGAGTACCACGTCGCCTGGCCGGGCCCGTGAGACCGCCGCGTCGAATGCGCCGCCGAGCGACTCATGCGGACCGGTTCTATCGACATCGACCTCAGACAAAAGCGGCACTATGAGATCTGTTGCCTCGCCGGCAAGCAGGTGAAGCGAGCGGCACTGCGCGGCAATTTTGGAAAACAGATCGAGCGGAAGGCCCTTGTCACTGCCCCCTGCTATCAGATGAACGGGGGCTGCAAAGCTCATGAGTGCGGCAAGGGCAGCCTCCTGGATAGTGGCAGCGCTGTCGTTGACGAACCTTACGCCTTGCACCTGTGCAATCGGTTCGAGCCTGTGCGGTACACCGGAGAATGAGCTCAGGGCCCGTCGAACAGCCGGGCGTGGGATGCCGGTACTCATTGCCAGCAGCGCTGCAAAGAACGCGTTGCGTCGTACGTGCAAACCGTTGAGGACGGGTGTTGAGGGAACCAACATTGCCGCCCGCTCGACTACGGTAACACCATCTGCTGCGGTTGCGACATGCTCGTTGCCGGTGACGGCGACTCGGATCGTTCGCGTTTGATGTCGGGGGGTGTACGCCCGACTGAATGAATCGTCTGCAGAGAGAACTACCAATGCTTCCGCCTCCTGCCGTTCAAAGATGATAGCCTTGTCGCGCGCGTAGGCATCCATGGAGTTGTAGTAATCCTGATGATCCGGCAGCAGGTTCGTCACGGCAACACCCGCAAATGGAGCACACTCGCCATTTGTGTACGAGCGAGCAAGTCTTAGATCACCGAGCTGGAAACTTGAGAGCTCGAGCACTGTGACTGATTCGTCTGTGGTCGATCTCACAAAGGTTAGAGGGCTTATGGTGATGTTCCCGCCAAGGTAAGCGTCTTCATTGGACTCTCGGAGAATGTGATAGAGCACGGACGTAGTGGTTGACTTCCCCTTTGTTCCAGTCACCCCAATGATCCTTCCACGGCAGAGGGAGAGAAAGACAGAGATGTCTGTCTCTACCACCGGGGCAACGCGAAGGAACTGCGAGTTCCGAGGCACCGCAGGGTTTTTGATGACCATGTCACTGTTACTGAAATCCTCGATCCTGTGCTCGCCGAATCGAAAACGAATCGGCAGGTCCGCCAGAAGCTCCACGCTTTGCGAAAGCTGCTCTTCGGAACGAAGATCCGTCACGGTCACATTGGCACCGCACTCGGCAAAGAATCGAGCGCTGGCCGCACCCCCACCATGTGCCCCAAGACCCATGATCAGCACGCGCTGTTTTGTGAAATCAGAATAGTCCATGGTTCAACCTGAACTCACGCTTGTCATCCTCGGTAAGGTAGACCTGAATATCGAACTCCTTCCAGATTGGCGACCACCCGTCTGACACCAGCTGTCTCATGACGCGGAACTGCGGCAGTTCCTCCGTGAATCCGTTCTGTGCTACCGAGCGCAGAGCACTTTCAATATCGCGAAGTCGTGGCAGAAGAAATGTGCGGGCTCGGTGAAGGAGCGGCACGCTCTTCTTCAGCTGCTCCAGGTCCAGGTAGCAGGCGGTGTGAGCGATCGTGCGGTATTTGCAGGTAAATATCTGGTAGGGAAAGGTGCGCCTTCCCTCCGGGGTGAAGAGGCGGCTGAAAAAGAGCGAGAGATCCCGATCGAGCCAGATTCCTGACCGCATATACCCTCGTCCGGTCTCACCGATCCAGGTCTCGCTCACAGATTGCTCCACAGAGAGCGCCGTGATGCGCCCCTGTTCGCGACTCGCTGCTCGCAGGGGCACCAGATCCATCTCGACAAATACGTCCCGCGTCCGAAAGTGCGCTGTCCGGGTATTGTTTGTGCGCTCCACCAGTTCGGCCCTCTGGGGGCGATACTCAAGATCGATTCGAAAGAGAAATGCGTAGGTCTGGTTTTCAATCCGGAAAAATCGGCACAGAGCGGGGTGAAAGATGTCGGACGGATCAAATATGTGAGTGAGACCGGTAATCATCCCGGGCGCTTGTCGATGGAGCTGTGACACTACCGATCGGACTGCGTGCTGGAGCTCTTCTGAAGGCTCATTGCTCGCGCTGTCGTGGTGGATTGGGTAGCTGACGACATCGATCGGGTCGTTGAATCTCAGGAAGAGTTCACCAGTGTGAGAGAAGTGCCGCTGGACGGCAGAAGACCCGCTGGTGGGTGTGCTCAGAAGCTCATTTATCGCGGCATCACTATACCGAATGGGGATCTTTCCCGAACCATAGACCATCTCCTGACTATACCTGTCTTTTGCAATTGTTGAGAACCGCTTTGTACGGTATGATAACCCATGCGTCGGCTCATTGCCCTCACTCTCCTGTTCTCCGGTGTTTCGCTGCTCGCGCAGACCGACCCTGCTCCGTCGTTTGCACTTATTGTAAGTGATGGTTCTTCGGCAGAGATCGTCAATGACGGACGTAGCCGGACATTGCGCAGCGGTCCTGACGGCGGCGAACGGGTAATTCTTGATGGAGCGCGGGTAACCAACAGCGGCGAGACGCTTCTTCAGATTCAGCTGTTTCCCGGGGGGCAACAAGTGCTGCTCTCCCAGAACAGCACCGTAGTTCTTGAAGATGCAGGGGCAGGAGGGATCTCTCTCTCTTACGGTCGCATTCTTGTCTCAAATGGATTCGCGGGAACCGCAATCAATGTAGAGACACTCATTGGAGTCGCTCGGACGGACGCCGGACTTCTTGCCGCAGAACAGTTCGTTTCCTCTGCCACGGGTTTGGCTATCGAACGTTTCGCACTGCTCGAAGGCACAGGAGCGCTTGAGTTCGCAGAGGGTGGGTCGGTTGTACTCTCGGCAGGCGAGCTTGTTGAAGCGGCAGGTCGGCAGACGAGACCGATTCCTCAAGATATCCGGAACTTCTGGGGTTCAATCACTATGTCCGAGGCCATAGCTCTCACGTCCGTCACCGACCGGATGCCGGGTGTTGAAGGGCGACTTATTTCCGTGTTTGGTGCTGTTCCTGAGTACCTGGTGGAGAAGGTCGTGGAGGTCGAGCCCGAAGCGGATCCCGTGCCGGAGGTCCAGGAAACGGAACCGATCGCTGACGCCCCCGCGCAGCCGGCGTTTGAAGCTGAGCCCCAGAACAACGAAGCTCTACCGGCTTCCCAAAGGACGACTCCAACCCCACCCGTCGTCGAGGATGGCCCAAACAACGAACTGTTCGCCGGAGTCGGTGTGAGTTTCGTAGGCGCCGGCGTGATCACTAGCGCCGTGGGGTTTGGCTACTCATGGTTTGGCGGAACGTTCGAAGGCGGAACTCAGCTTGATCGGGAGCAAACCACTACGCTTCTGATGCAGACCGGCACCGGATTGATTCTGGGTGGTATCCTCTTTTACGGGCTGTCTCTTGTTCAGTAGTGTCACGCAGCTTGGGGAACCGAAGCACCGGCACTCTTTTC
>CAZREG010000005.1:0-60893 GCA_964599075.1 uncultured Spirochaetaceae bacterium
CCGGTCTCTCCAGGAAAGTGGCCTCGCGAGAGAGTAGTGTCTGGTGGGCAATGCCGGTAACCCGGGTGCTTCAGGTCATCGGCGGGGAGGACCCGGACGAAGGCCTCACCGACGAAGAAGCCGGGCAGAGACGCGCGGAGCACGGGCCGAACGTGCTCGAGCGGCAGAAGCCGCGCAGCTGGTTTGAGATTCTCCTGGATCAATTCAAAAGCACCATCATGGCGATACTGGCCGCGGCGGCCGTTGCGGCGTTCGTCTTCGAAGGTACTGCAGACGGTCTTGCGGTTTCGGCCGTGATTGTTGCAAACACGCTGATCGGATTCTTCTCCGAGCTTCGTGCCGTGCGCAGAATGGAGTCGCTGGCGCAGCTGGGGTCTTCAACCGTTTCCGTCAGGCGCTCTGGTACAGTGCGGGAGCTGGATGCTGCCGACGTTGTCCCGGGAGATATCTTTCTGATAGAAGAGGGGCTGGAAGTACCGGCTGACGCCCGCCTGATCGAGACAAATCGTCTGCAGGTGGATGAGAGCACGTTGACCGGCGAGTCTGAACCGGTTGGCAAGGAGAGCGGGGAAATAGCCGAGCATGCCGAGCTGATGGAGCGTTCCAACATGCTGTACAAGGGAACGTTCGTGAACCGCGGGTCCGGAGAAGCAGTTGTCGTTGCCACTGGAACTCAGACTGAGCTTGGCGAGATCAGTCAGCTGGTCGGCGAGTCGAAGGCCACCCATACGCCACTCGAGCGCCGGCTGAACGCGCTTGGCCGTCGACTTGTGTACGTGACGATCGCCATGGCAGTGGGCGCCACCGTTTCTGGAATTGTCACCGGTCGCGGCCTGGTGCTGATGGTTGAGATAGGCATCGCGCTTGCGGTCGCCGCTATTCCGGAGGGCCTACCCATTGTGGCCACTATCGCCCTTGCCACAGGTCTTCACGAGATGGCGAAACGACACGCTCTGGTCAATCGTCTGAGCTCAGTAGAGACTCTCGGTTCAACCACGGTGATCTGCACGGACAAGACGGGAACACTCACGGAGAACCGGCTTTCGGTTGCTGAGTTTGCCGTCAGCGGGGATGCGCAGGCGAGGCATCAGCAACTTCCTCGCCGCTACAAGCGCGACGAACTGGGCACTCGAGCGGAGGATGTGTCGGAGGATGTGCATCGGCAGATTCAGGAACTGCGGCGACTCGGCTCGCTCTGCACGAACGCAGAGACGGGCGCAGAGGTGGGAGACCCGCTTGAGGTAGCCCTGGTTCGGGACGCACATGAGGCGGGGCTCGATCTCGCCTCGCTGCGAGAGGAGTCTCCGGAGATACAGGAGATAGCGTTTGACTCTTCCTTGATGGAGATGGCAACGATTCATCGCGAACAGGGTGGCCACTTTGCCGCCGTCAAGGGAGCGCCTGAACGAGTCCTTGAGCAGTGCACCGGGATTGATCGTGAACAGTGGACCAAAATGACTGATGAAATGTCCAACGACGGGCTCCGGGTACTCGCGGTGGCGCGCCGTACGGTGGCGCTCCCGGAAGATCAACGGCTCGCGCCGCAGGACATCTATAGAGATCTGGAGCTCGTTGGTCTTGTGGGACTGCGAGATCCGGCCCGGCCGGAGATGGCAGAGGTGATTGCCAACTGCCATGCAGCCGGCATCAAGGTGGCCATGGTCACCGGAGACAACGCACAAACCGCGCGAGCAATCGGTCTGGAGGTCGGGATCATCCATGATGAGCGTGCAACCGTTGTCAGCGGCAGTGAGATCGATGCCTACACAGATTCTGATCCCCAGAGCGAGGCACGTATCTTCTCACGCGTGACCCCACGACAGAAGCTGGAGATCATCGACTGGTTCCAGCGTCAGGGAGAGATAGTGGCGATGACCGGAGATGGGGTGAACGACGCCCCGGCGCTCGAGCGTTCAGATATTGGCGTGGCAATGGGCGATCGCGGAACGGATGTCGCGGCCGAGTCTGCTGACATGGTCCTGACAGACGACGAGCTGGGCTCAGTCGTTGCCGCCATCCGGTATGGCAGGATCATATTCGCCAATATCCGCAAGTTCGTGATCTATCTTATGTCGTGCAATCTGGCCGAGATCCTTGCCGTAGGGATCGCGGCGGTAGTGGCACTACCTCTGCCGCTGTTACCGCTGCAGATCCTTTTCCTGAACGTGGTGACCGGTGTGTTTCCAGCCCTCGCGCTTGGCGTGGGACTCGGGTCAGGAGATGTCATGCATCAGCCGCCTCGTGACCCGCAGAGCCCGGTGCTTGAGCCGCGCCATTGGCGGGCTCTTGCTCTGTTCAGTGGACTCATTGCAACCGCAGTTCTTGGCGCCTTCCTGGTAGCGCTTGGTCCGCTCGGCATGGGTGGCGAGGCAGCGGTGACGGTGAGCTTCCTCACCCTTGCGTTCGCCCAGGTCTGGCACGTGTTCAACATGCACGGGAAGTCCGCGCGCTGGTACAAAAATGACATCACGGGCAACCCCTGGGTCTGGGGGGCGATCGTACTCTGTATCGGGCTGGTAGTTGGCGCGGCTACGATCCCCGCACTTTCTGCAACGCTCTCCATTGCACCCATTGCCCAAGCGGGCTGGTATCTGGCCACCGCCGCCTCTCTCCTGCCGCTCCTGCTCGGGCGTCTGGTTCGCAGGTTAGCCTCAGGCAAAGAGGAACTGTTTGATGGTTGAGGCTCCCCGAACTTGAGATTCGAGGGCGGCAGGTGGTCAACTGATCGGGAGGTCGCTACCCCAGACTCGCCTCGATCTTTTTCAACGCCTTGAGCTCGCGCGGCAGGTACTCAATGGGGTCGGTGCTACCCTCCATGAGGGAAGGGATCCACTCTCCCATCAGGTACCCGTCGTACGATACAGAGGCAAGGCATTCGATCATCTCCTGGTGGTTGACTATGCCGGTGCCGATCGGGCTGAGGATTGGTGCTCCATCGCTCTTCTTTCCGTCGTGGACGTGGGTATGCTTGACGTGTTTCTTGATCACCGGAAAGTGTTCAGCAACGCCCTGGTCAGTGGTTCGGACAATGTGGTACGGGTCCCAGTTGAGACCAACGTGCGGGAGATTCACTTCATCCAGGATGCCTGAAAGCAGATCCGGCTCCGTCCACGCATCGTGTGACTCGAGAGCGATGATTATCGGATTGGAGCGGCTCATGGTTGCTGAAAGCTCACCAAAGCGTCTGAGCCCCGCTACAAGCTGGGAACGCGCATCGTTTCGGGAGAGGCCGCCGTCTTTGTACGGCCCGCCGAAGACCCGGATGACCCGAGCACCCACATCCATCGCCAGCTGTAGAGTTTCCCGGGCCTCCTGCTCATCCAGGGGTTCGAGTGCCAGCTGAAGTGAGCCGGCCAGCGAGTAGAGATCAATACCCGCATCGGCGGCAATCCGAACCGCATCCTGTCTGGCCTCTTTGGATGAATCAATCTCAATCCCGTGGGCATGCGTTCTGCCTATTCGCAGCTCGAGCCCATCATACCCTGCCTGAAGCGCCTCTTCGACCAGCGTGGAAACGCTGGCGCGCGGGAATGAAAACGTCATAAATCCGTACTTCATAGTGCAATACTCCTCTGTTCTCTTGCCGATTGATAGATGGCGTCAGTGACGCTCTGAATGATGCGGGCACGCGTCAGGTTGGTGGCCGGCTCACGCTTCTCCACTATTGAGTCGACGAAGTCCCTGATCATTCCTCTGTGAAAGTTGTCGAATCCATCCGTAGCGGCGCTCAGCTGTGAAGAGCGCGTTCCCCTCGGGTCGTACGCTGTCACCGTCACGGAATCATCGACTGAGACCATTGGTACTGCGATGGATGCAGACTTCCCGATTATGAGCGTCTCATTCCGGTTCTCCGAAACAGGCAGGAACTCACCGCGGTTGAGGTGGATGGTGGCACCCGAGGCAAATCGGATCATGACGCTTACATACGTCTCTGCGTCACTGCCTTCAGCAACCCATGGACCAGTCTCCTGCGGTATGCCCCTGATGCTCGCTGATACCTCGGTTGGCGAATCATTCTCCGGCAGCGCATCCAGCAGGTAATCCAGATCGTAGCATCCCCAGTTGGACATGATACCCCCGCCGTTCAGCGTATGGGAGAGTCGCCAGGCAGGCGGCGGACTCGTCGGGGGCTCCGGCAGCGGCTTGAGACCACTGTGAAGAATCTGCTGCACCGGCTTTAGCCCGGGGGTCGCCAGTGCCTTCCGGAGCGCAACGGCGGTGTGGGTGAACCTGAATCGGGAGCTGCAGACCGCGACTACCTGGCCGGGCCGGGCCAGCTTGCTGTACGCGTCTACTTCGGCACGGTTTCGCGCGACCGGTTTTTCGATCAGTACGTGCTTGCCGGCGCGAATCGCAGCCTTTGCCAGCTCAAACCGCGGCTCAGCAGGAGCTGCAAGAACCACTGCTTCAACATCGGGATCCGCTATGAGGTCCTTCCCCTGCTCGTAGCTCTTCCGTGGGGAGAAGTCCTCAGTTGCTGTCGCACGCCGATCGGCGATCAGGTCTGCGATCGCCTGGAGCACGACCGGCTCGTAGCTGGAAAACTCCTGGAGATGTGCGAGGCCGATGACCCCGCAACCGACTATTCCGACTCGAACTGCCATGGCGTGATTATAGAGGTGTCACGGAGCTTGCGGATTGCTCGAAATAAACAAAGTGTGTGCGAATCTCACACCTCCGGAGGCGTTGCACTCTCAGGGAAGTCCGGCACATACCGGTATTCGGGGTCCTCCCGCTGAATCCGACTCACTCTTGCAACGTGTCGCAGGCCCGCGAGCAGACCGGGAAACGGCTTCTGCAGATCCCACTCGATCTCTTTGTGCAGTTTTGGCAGATTGTAGAACGGGACACCGGCGTACATGTGGTGATCCGTGTGGTAGTGCATTCTCCAGTACAGAAATGAGAGCACCGGACCCAGATGTACAACGTGGGAGTTGAGGCGCCAGTCGGCCACGTCTCCCCGGAGTCCGGCGTGCTGCATGATTCCCGTCGCGTGAGAGAGGAATGTGGCAAAGAATGGAGCAAATGTCACCAGATAGATACAGACCCAGAGCTCAAGCCAGACAAAGAGTGCAAGCAGTGCCACGTGACCAATGATCATCAGGCGCGCCCACTGTACCAGCTTTTGAGTCTTGACGTGCTCGGTGGGCAGAAGCGGACACCAGAAAAAGAAGTCTATGTCGGTGTTGCCAAGCGCATGGTTGATATTGGTCCAGATATGCTTGCGAAACTTCTTGTAGTCAAAGGTAAACCAGCTCACGACGTCATGCCAGCGCACGGCTATTGGATCACTCTGCTGTTCACGGTCCATGGTGCGGAAGTAGGTGAGCTGGTGATGCCTGGTGTGGCTCTCTTTGAAGTGAACGTAGCTGTTCCAGGTGAGAAACGCAAAGAGTCTGTAGAAGAAGCTGTTCAGCCACTTTGTCCTGAACACGGTGCCATGGGAGAGTTCATGTACAGCTGCTTCAATACCCATAAAGGAGGCGAAGATGGAGTGCAGGTAGCAGCCGATGATGAGCGGAACCCAGAGGCCCTGCAGGAAAAACCACGTGTTTACCGCAACAGAACCGGCGTATATCAGGAGAAACGCCCCGGCGTGCAGGAGCCCCTTCCAGTCGCTTCGTTGTGCGAGCTGCCGCAACGTGTCACGGTCGATCGGTGTTCGATACCAGGTGATAGGTGCATTGGCCATAGGTCTTCCTTCAGGTGGGAATATAGGGCCATGCTTTCCGCAACGCTTGTCCGAAATGAACTATCTGCTTGCGTTTCTCACACTGCATGGTAGCATGACCCATGGCTCATGACGAGCAGCGCCCGAGCAAGGATCTATTCAGCGCCCGCATCCACTTTGGTGAGACTTCCTCCCGTGCGCCGCAGCAACTTCCCTACCACTACCACGACAGCTTTGAGATATTCAGATCGCTCAACGATCATCTGCGCTACCGCGTGAACGGTCTGGTGTACGAGCTTGCACACGGAGATATCCTGGTTCTCAATCAGTTCGATATTCACCAGTCACTTGCAGAACCTGGTGATCCTTACCACCGACAGCTTGCGCTCTTCTATCCCGAGCTCGTGGCAAGCTGGAGTGTTGCCGGCTACGATCTGCTTCGCTGCTTTGAGCGCCGCCCCTCAGGATTCCGGCACCTGCTGCGCCCGAGTCCCGGTGATCAGGAGCAATGGAGTACGTTGTTCGCTGAGGGTCTTGAGTCTCGTGGCCTTCCTGACCCGGAGCGGGAGATGGTGCAGCGGCTGCTGATTGCGCGGATGCTCGTACTGCTGAACAGAGCGGCACCGCTTGATCCGGCCTCACGTGATGAAGCGCCTCCAAGTGCTGATCAGACGGAGCACCTTGATGCGATCATCCGCTACGTGGAGGCGCACCTCACAGAGGAGCTCCCCCTTGCTGCAATTGCGACCCGTTTTGGAACTACCCCAAACGGTTTGAACCGACTCTGCCGTCGAGCCGGTAGAATCACCCTGCACCAGTACATTCTGCGCCGCCGGGTGGAGCAGGCACGGCTTGAGCTCAGCCGCGGGACAACGGTCACAGAGGCTGCCTACTCCTCCGGGTTCGGCAATCTCTCCCACTTCATCCGCATCTTCCGACAGAAGACCGGCCTCTCGCCGAAGGAATTTCAGCGCTCGATCCTTGAACGCGTAAGCGAGCAGCAGGACGATCGTGGGTAGTCGGTCTTCCGCCTTGCGCCGGTTGCGTGGTACCTCTACACTCTGGAGGTGAGTTGGAGGAGCCATGAAACGCGAACTCGAGTGTGATGTCCTGATTGTCGGAGCCGGCACCGGCGGTTGTGCCGCTGCTATCGCCGCCTGCCGTGAGGGCAGGCGCGTCATCATGACCGAGCCCTGCGAGTGGATCGGCGGTCAGCTCACAAGCCAGGCCGTTCCTCCGGACGAGAACCGGTGGATTGAAACTCACGGCGGGACGCTCACCTATCAGCAATTCCGCCACGGTGTGCGCAGCTACTATCAGAACCACTATCCGCTCAACGCCGACGCGCGGGCAAACGGGCATCTCAATCCTGGAACCGGACTTGTTTCGCGCATCTGTCACGAGCCGAAAGTTGCGCACGCGGTCCTCCGTGAGATGCTTGCACCGTTCGAGTCAAAGGGATTGCTACGGGTCTTTCGGTATCTTGAGCCTGAAGCTGCGGAGACCGATGGCGACGTGGTTCGCTGTGTCACCTTCCGTTCACTGCGTGGCGAACCGGGGATCACCGTGACCGCACCGTTCGTGCTTGACGCGACCGAGCTCGGGGACCTTCTCCCGCTCACCGGTACGGAATACGTTTGCGGAGCAGAGGCGCAGTCGCAGACCGGGGAGACTCTGGCCGCGGCAACGGCAGACCCGGGGAATGTGCAGGCAATCACCTGGGTATTTGCGATGGGCTACGATCCTGCTCCCGGTGCCTACCACGTTATTCACAGGCCGGCCGGCTATGAGAAGTGGCGCGACTACGTTCCGCCGGTGTCACCGGCTTGGACCGGCAGGCTCCTGAGCTGGACCGACTGCTTTCCCTACACGCTGAAGGTGCGGAACAACATGCTCTTTCCCTCCGAACGCGATCCGGCTGCCGGCAGAACCGGGAACGCCTACTTCGCCTACCGCCAGATCGTGGGTGCATCCAACTGGGACAGCGCTCACGTTCCACATGAAGCGACGCTTGTGAACTGGCCAATGAACGATTACATAGAGGCCGATCTCATGGATCCGGATCCGGCACAGCGGCAACGCGCGCTGAGCGAGTCGCGCGAGCAGGCCCTCTCCGTGCTCTACTGGCTTCAGACCGAAGCGCCAAACTACACAACCGGCGGCACCGGATATCCGGGACTCTATCCAAACGGAGACGCGGTTGGCACCAACGATGGTCTTGCCCAGTACCCCTACATTCGGGAGTCGCGCCGGATACAGGCTCGTTTCACGGTGACGGAGGCTCATGTGGGAACTGAGATGCGCCATGGCGTGCTGCGTATCCCGGGAGAACCGGATCCACCGCAGCTGGTCGGCAAGCGTGGTGAACACTTCCCGGATAGCGTTGGGATTGGTCACTACCGGATTGATCTGCATATATCTACCGGGGGAGACAACTATATAGATTGTTCCACGCTGCCGTTCGAGATTCCGCTTGGCTCGCTTATACCGGTACGGACAAGAAATCTGCTGCCGGCCTGCAAGAACATAGGGACTACTCACATCTCCAACGGGTGCTATCGTCTTCATCCGGTGGAGTGGAACATTGGGGAGGCGGCCGGAGCGTTGGCGGCCTTTTGCCTTGGGAAGAGGGTTGATCCGGAAAAAGTGTACGAGTCTCCCGAGCTCCGCAGTGAGTTCCAGGACCATCTGGTAAAGCGAGGGGTGAGAATCGAATGGCCCACTACTCTTGCGGTGTGAGGCTTGGATGAATCTTGGACTCTCCTATGAGCCGTTCAGCCGCCACGGCAGCTATCTTGCCTGGGATGAAGGCCGTTCGCTCACTGGTTACCAGCCGGATGGCTACCGGCGCACCTGCGCGACCGGGCCTACTGTGGACGGCCGGCCTCTTTCTGTTGCTGCAGGGCGCATGATCAGCCTGAAAGCACCGAACCGGCAATCTGTTCCACCAGTTGCGCGAGAACCTCGTAGCTGAAGTTCTCGCGCGCGACCTCCCAGTTGTGGCCGGTCATGCGTGAGCGCTTCTCTCTGTCCTGGAGAAGCTCAATCACCTCGTCTACCGCGGTTTCCAGCCGACCGGGAGGTAGCGTGGTAAGCCCGTCTGCCGCCGGGGGACCAAGTGTGTCGCCCAGGCTGACCACATCAAATCCGGCTGAGGCAAGATCGGTCTTGAAGACCGGATACTCGTAGAGAACAACCGGAAGGCGCGCAAATACGGCTTCAATGAACTGGTTCCCCCAGCCTTCCCACCAGCTCGGATAGGTAACAACGTCCGCGTGTACGTACGCGTCCCAGAGACTGTAGATCTTCGAGCCTGAAGCGGCCCGGACGTCCCCGGACGGCCCGGGAATGACCTCAGTTTCAAGCGTGCCGCGGCTGTGCTTCACAATCTCGCCGGCAAAGAGCATGGGTGCGCCGGCCTGTTTTGCCCGCTCGCGAAGCCGGGCAACGTAGTCGCCGGTGATGCCGAACTGTTCCACGTAACCGGCGCAGACAAGGACGATTCGGCTCTCCCTTCCAAACCGCCGTCCATCCCAGAGAGCCTGCGCCTCAAGTCGCGATCGAAAGGCCGGTTGCGAAAGCAGACCGACAAGATCGATCGCGTGTTCGATTCCCTTGCGATCCATGACCCGTGTTGCCTGCAACAGCAGGACGTCGTCATCCTTCAGCCCGAGACTCTTGCGAAAATCGGTGTTGTACTCGTCACGCTTCCACTCCGGTTGTCGGAAATCAAAGACGTTTGGCACCACCGTTGCGTTAATGCCCTTGCGCTCGAGCAGCGCGTCGTGAGCCATCTGGTTGATCACAACGTGCTGCACGGAAGGGAGATCGGGCGGGGCGTACCGTTCGTAGAACTGAGAAACGCCGTCGCAGGTCGGACTGACCTCACCGGAGTCCTCCCACCAGAAGTCATGTGAGTGAGCAATGGTGGGAATGCCGCTTGCCTCAATCAGCTCGTAGAGCGCACGCATGGCAGGAATGTTGTAGCCGACCGACTGCAGGTTGTTCGGGATGATGAGGTCTATCCGGTACTCTCTGATAAACCGTTCGAGTTCCGCGCGGATTGTCCGTGCGAGCTCTTCAATCTCCTCCATCAGCTCAGCCTCGTTCATTTCGGCGAGCGCGACGGTGCCGTTTCGCAGGACTCGGTTTATGCGCGGGTGGAAGAGGGAGAGCTCGGGGATGGTGTGGATACCGGGCACATCGTCATTGCCGGCGCAGTAGAAGACCTGGTGGCCGAGCCCCTCGAGAACCGCCCGCCACTTGTCAATTTCCAGCGAGACGCCATCGGTCTTGCCCAGTTTGTTCTGGATAAATGCGATCCGTGCCATTAGTGCTCCTCCATTGGGGTCCATTCTTCAGGGGCCGATGTTGGGGCCTCGGCCAGAGCGTCCAGGATGATCGCCGACCGGCGGCCTCCGGCTCCGCCACAGCGCAATGGCTCCCCGGTCTGCAGGTGTGCGACAAAGTTCTCCACCAGACCCCAGTGTGTCCATCGGAGTCCACCGAGCTCTTCCCTCGCTGTGCCGGGTCCTGCACTCCTCACCGTCACCGATCCGCCCTGATCTCTCCCAGCAGATAGAGCACCAGGTCAAGCCGATGGCTCGTGGGAAACTTGTTGTTGATGCTCATTCCTGTCGACTGCCCAACGGCCCCCTCCGCGATCAGCTCCCGGACCCGGCAAACGTCACCGGCCCCGATCATTCCCCATCGTACGGTGTTCATGCTCTATCGCTCCGTCTCGCCGCCAGCGGCTGATCTCTGGGAACGGGTGCAGCTGAGCAGAAAGTCTATTGTCCTGTGCAGCTCCGGTGAGTCTCCCGGCGGCATGGCGTGATCCCGGTCAGGGACAACCAGAAGCTCGCTCCGTACTCCGACCCCTCTGAGCGCTTGGTGCATACGGACGCTCTGGGCCGCGGGCACCACGGGATCCTCCCTTCCGTGGACGAACAGATGTGGCGGACTCTGGGAGCCTGCGTAGCAAAGCGGGCTAAGGGCACTGCGCTCCGCGTCAGAGCCGCCGGTGAGTCCGTGCTCAATCTCAGTCACCGTTTCCCGGAGCTCGTCGCCAACGCCTTCCAGGCTCCGGTAGTAGGCGAGGTCAAAGACGCCGCACCACGGGGCAACGGCCGCCGGGGCGGGGATTGGTGACGGGTCAGATGCTGCAGGAGCGAGTGCCAGAACCTCCGGGTCGTTGAGCCGGTGCGCAATGAGGGATGCGAGGTGTCCGCCGGCGGAGATCCCCCAGAGAAACCAGGTGTCGATGTCTACATCATGCCGTGAGGCTTCCCGGCGAGCAATCTGAACGCCGCGTCTGAGGTCTGCAAGCATCTCTATCCCGGAGGCTTCCTGCGAGAACCGGTACGGTAACGATGCCAGTGCCATCCCGCGGGCAAGAATGGTTCGAAAGCCCGGGGGCCGATCGTTCGTTCCTTCATGCCACCCACCACCGTGAATATAGACAATGAGTGCCGGCCGCCCGGTTCCGGCCGGATGGGCGTCCGTACGGTGCGGGATATAGAGGTCCAGGGTTAATGCCCGCTGTCTGCCACCCGGATGACCGCCGGGAGCTATCGGGATGTCATGGTATATACTGCTCTTCCACGGTGCCATCGGCTGCTCCTCACATGTTTGATGAACTATAGCATACCCAAGAGTGAGATAGCTCAGAAGGCCAAATTTCTGCTCTCCTGGACAAAAATCAGGTCGGAACCCAAAAAAACGCCGATTTTCTTACGATTTTGTTTGACACCCCCTGCAATTCAGTCCTAATCTGATATATATCATAGAGCAGTTCAGGAGTATGTCAGATTGAGCAATCAACTTGAAATAGCTGCTGGTTCGAGTGGAGCGGTCAGCACGGATCTCAAGCCGCGGCGTGCGACAGGCTCTCTGCTCACGAGCGTTCGCAAGCACTACCAGCTCTACTTGCTCGTCATACCGGGATTCCTGTTTCTGGTCCTCTTTCGTGTGGTTCCGAGCTTTGGCTCGCTTATAGCCTGGCAGAAGTTCAGCATCTTTGCCGGCTTCTGGGAGAGCGAATGGGTCGGCTGGCAGAACTTCCGCGATATGTTCCTCTACCACAACTTCATGAGGATCTTCCGGAACAGTCTTGTTATTGGCTTTCAGCGGGTTGTGTTTTCGTTTCCCATCCCTATCATCCTCGCCCTCTTGCTCAATGAAATCCGTGGGGTTCGCTACAAGCGAACCATTCAGACCCTTGCCTATTTCCCTCATTTTCTTAGTTGGGTCATCGTTAGTCAGATTGTTATCAACCTTCTGAACCCGGATGGCGGCCTGGTAAACGTTGTGCGGGAGGCACTGTTTGGGCTCGAGCCCCGGTTTTTTATGATTGAACGTTCCTTCTTCCGGCCCATCGTGGTCATATCCTACACGTGGAAACAGGCCGGGTTTGACTCGATCATCTACCTTGCGGCGCTTTCGGCGATCGATCCACAGCTTTACGAAGCGGCCGCCATTGACGGGGCCGGTCGCTGGAAGCAACTGTGGCACATAACCCTTGCAAGCCTCACGCCCACGATCGTTACGCTGCTGCTGATTAACATTGGCCGTTTCCTTGAGATTGGCTTTGATCAGATATGGACGCTTTCGAACCCGATTGTCTGGGAGGTTGCAGACATCTTTGACACCTATGTCTATCGAGCCGGTCTCCTGGACGGCGCTTACAGCCTGACTACCGCAGTCAATCTGTTCAAATCTGCGGTCAGTCTGGTGCTGCTGCTCGGTGCAAACTGGCTAGCCAAGCGGCTCGCAGACACGAGCATCTTTTAGGAGCAAAGGCGATGAAGCAATTAAAAGGCATAAGTGCAGCGAAGAGAATGGGCGCGACTGTGGGCGGTCAGTACGCAATCGCCATTATGCTTGGAGTTGTCGGTCTGGTGATGCTTCTGCCGTTTGTCAACGAGATTGCGAAGAGCTTCAGTGATCCGTTTATCGTGGAGCAGGGGAGAGTGACGTTCTGGCCACAGGGAGTGACTCTGGGAAACTACCGCTACTACCTGGACCCGGAGTTTGACGGTCTGTGGAGGTCGTTTCTCAACTCGTTCTATATCACCTCTATTGGAACAGTCTGGAGCGTATTCTTCACGGGGTCCATGGCGTATGCCATGTCCAAGCCGTCGACGGTCTTTCGGGCCGGCCGGCTTTTGTCTCTTCTTCTTGTCTTTGCGATTGTGTTCTTTCCGCCGATGATCCCCTACTTCCTCACCATTCGGGGATACGGCCTTATGAATACCCGCTGGGTCATCATTCTAGCGCACACCATCGGACCGTTCAATCTGATCATTATCCGAACCTACTTCCGCAGTTTACCACAGGAACTCTTTGACGCAGCCGAGATGGACGGTGCGAGTGAGTTCAGACAGTGTTTCCAGATTGCGTTCCAGTTGAGCAAGCCGGCGCTGGCAACCATCGGCATCTACACCGCTGTTCTGTTGTGGAACATCTACCTCCACTCACTGCTCTTTATTCGAGATCCTCAGTTGACTCCATTGCAGCCTGTGGTCCGCTCCCTGCTCGCCTCAGGCGGAGATACAGGAGCTGTCACCATGGAGTTCAACCCGTTCCGGAATGCGCAGTCTGCAAAGAGCGCGCTGGTAATCCTATCCATCTTGCCTATTGGACTTGTCTATCCATTTATGCAGAGACACTTCACGAAGGGAGCGTTGCTCGGGTCCGTGAAGTGATCTGTCTTTGTCTTCTGAAGGAGGAAGATATGAACAGGCTATCAAGAGTAATGATAGTTGTTGGCGTACTTCTGATGCTTGCCGTTGCGAGTCCGCTTTTCGCGACCGGTAGTACAGAGGCCGCAGCAGGTGCGGAGGGAACCCACAGGTTCTCCCATGCTACCGGCCCCTGGGATGTGAGCCAGGGCCGAATTCCGGTTTCCGAACAGCCGGAGGATCCGTACTTCCAGTACATAGAACAGACGGTTGGAGTTGCTCCGCTGACTCAGAGCTGGGAGTGGGAGGGATCTACCGGGTACGTTCAGGGCCTGCGACTCGCACTCGCCGGTGGTGAAGAGTTTGGGGCGATCATGCCGTGGTCACCTGCGCTGGTACAGGAGCTAGTTGACGGAGGGCGGGTTATTCCGCTTGACGACTACCTTGAGGACGCTCCCTATACTGCGTCCATCTACACGGACGAGGTCTGGGACAGCATCCGTACCCAGCAGGGGGGCCAGATCTACTACATTCCTCAGCCGCAACCCAAGGTGACCGTTCGGGCCGGCTTCATCCGCCAGGACTGGCTGGATCGGGTTGGGCTTGACGTTCCTACCACCAAGGAAGAGCTGCTTGAAGTCTATCGCGCCTTCCGTGACCAGGACGCCAACGGCAACGGTGATCCAAACGACGAGATCCCGGTCTCCGGCCGTGAGCAGTTCCGCTGGTTTGACGACCTGTTTATGATGCATGGCGTTGCCATGTTCGAGGGTCATCCGCAGTGGCGCTGGAACGAGGCGGAAGGGATTTTCGAGTCTGATCAGGTCTCGGATGCAATGTTTGAGTCTGTTGTGTTCATCAACCAGCTCTACCAGGAGGGGCTGATGGATGTTGCCATGCCGGCGCAGACCAACGCTGACTGGACTGCAAAGCTCAACGATGGGCGCATTGGTCACTACTTCCACCTGGTCAATGAGGTTCCCAACAAGTCTGCCTTCGCGTTCGCAGAGGGTGGAGATGAAACCGGGCTCTCACACTGGGCCGTAATGCCGCATCCTCCCATTGTTGACGGGATCGGGCAGCAGCCCTATGTGTTCCCGAACGTTGGGGCCCCACGCTTTATGATGCTGACTGATGCTGAAGAGCCCGACCGAATCATTGAGTGGCTCGAGTGGGGATCAAGCCCGGAGGGCCGCACCTACACGACCATTGGCATTGAAGGGTTCAACTACATCGTGAACGACGATGGTGAGATTGAGGTCACAAATCCAATTCCTGCAGCACGGTACACCTATGCCGGTGGATTTGGTGACGTTCCCGATGAGCTCCTTGCGCTCCAGACCTTTGGAGAGCTCAAGGTTCAGTTCATGAACGCCGTATGGCCGAACGTGGTGACCGGTGAGAATATGCTCATGCCCAATACGGTGTATGACGGCTTCACGGACTTCCTGCCGAACCAGGCAACCATGTATCGGGAGACCATTGGACAGATGATCACAGGTCAACTCCAGCCGACACGTGCAAACTGGGACGCATATGTGGAAGAGTGGTACGCTGCCGGTGGTCAGGTTGTCACTGATCGCGCTACTGAATGGTACCGAGAGTTCTACGGAGAATAAGACGTAGTTGAGAGTGACGCGGCCGCCATAGCGGTCGCGTCAACTCTTTTTTGGTCACGCTGAACAAGGAATACCATGTCGGTTCACCAGGAGCCAAGAAACACACGATACCTCTACGAAGAGATTCGGGACGATATCCTCGCAAGGATCGAAGATGGAGCCTATCGTGTAGGCGACCGGCTTCCCGGTACTCGTGCGTTGGTGGATGAGTTCTCCACTACGCCGGTTACCATCAATCGCGCGCTCAGTGACCTGGTAGATTCCGGACATATTCGAAGGGTCGCCAAGAGTGGCTCGTTTGTGAACTCCAGGGACCGATGGAACGGTGGCACCCGACAGCGCACCGGCCTGGTCGGGATAATCGCCTTTGATATGCAAATTTCTGTGTACTGGACGCAGGTTGTTGAGGCGATGCAGCAGGCACTCGAAACTCGCAGTATGCACGCGGTCATCGGCTATTCAGAGCATAGCTTTGAGAAGGCACACAACTACGTGGATGATCTGGTCGACAAGGGGATCGACGGGCTGATCTACGTACCCATTGATGCGGACCGAGACACCTACGAGCGGGAGAATCGATTGGTGTGTGAGCACATTGAAAAGAGAGGAGTTCCCTTCGTTCTCTTTGACCGCAGGCTTCACGAACACCGATTCTCCTCAGTAACCGCGGATGTCTATTCGGCGGGTGCACGACTCATGAATCATCTCAGCGCCGCCGGTTCCCAGAGCCCCATCTGTCTGACAGTTGAGTACAGCCAGGCGATCTGGGAACGTGAGCAATCATTCCTCTCGGTAGGACGTGATTTGGGGATGGACGTCTGCGACGACCGAATTCTCCGGTTTCCGGGTCCGCGCGTCTACTCGCATGAGGTGAAGGCCCTGGCTGAGATGCTCGAGAGAGCAGGTGAGTTCGACGGCTTGTTTATCGCCAACTCGAATCTCTACACCAATCTGCTGCGGGTTGAAGAGATGAACGGCCGGAAGTGGAACGTTCCCATTGTGACGTTCCGTGATCTGGAGACTGAACAGCCAGACCGACCGGTAGCGCGAGCCCTGCAACCGGTTCGGGAGTTCGGAATGGTAGCCGGACAGCTTTTGGCCCGCCTCATAGATAACGATCTGGTTGGCGGCGAGGTGGGCGCGTCCCAGCACCTGGTGCTTCCTATTCCGGTCGCCCACCACTGAACCTGATTCCCAGAGCCAGCACCAGTAACTGCGTGCTCATAGCGCTTACGTTGATGACGCTTGCGATCTGGGTACCGGACAGTTGGGTGTGAGTCGGCAGAAGGAGGGCCAGGATAAGCTGGACCGTTACGTTGGCTGTTGTCGATAGCGTGATAAAAGCGGTACTGCGACGAGAGACCAGAACCCCGTTGAGAGAAGACATGACGACCACCAGGAGAGGGACGGGTATCAGAACGGCAGTTGTGGATTGGATGAGGGGCAGGAGCGCGACTGGAGCCGACATGATGGATCGGTACCAGAACGCGGTACCCCCGGTAAGCCAGGCCACAAGGTAGATCGTCAGCAGGCTCCCGGCGATAATGGCCGCGAGTGAGATGAGCTCTGGATTCTCCTTTGGTCCGTTTGATCGTCTGCGCGCAATGACTACCTCCTGGTAGGAGAGACCAACGGCGGTGAAGATAAACAGGTAGTTCTGCACCAGCGGCCAGGCAGCAAGAGAGCCAACTGGAGAGGTAGATCGTGCCATGGCGAACGCCAGGAGAGGCCGGGAGATCATAATGATAAAGGAGGTGAGAGCAAGCGGCAGGTAAAACTGCATCAGCCTTCGTGGGGTCCACTCCTCCTCTTCTTCTAAAGGGAGTTGAGGGAGGAGCTCTCGGATAAAGTGAGTTCGTGCCGTCACAAGTCCTGCGATGAGTCCGGCGAGAAATGAGAGCGCGGCTACCACGTGTCCAGGTGGTGCCCAGCGAACTCCCAGCCGGGAGAGGATAAGCCCCAGCGCGAGCGTTGCAATAGTAGCAGAGAGCCGAACGACCATGGTCATGCTTACTACTCGTGTGCGGCCGGCCTGAATGAGCGCACCCTGATAGAATCGACGGTAGCCCACGACCCCCGTCAACGGAACAAGGATTGCAAACACCGTATTTGCAATGGGGACGAGCTGTTCGGGAATCCCCAACACAGTGGCGACCAGAAAGCTAAAGACCGGCGGGATAGCGAGCAGCAGATGTATCGACGTAAGCACCAGCACAAGCTGACGAAGCAATCGGAGGAGCGCTTTATATGACCGTCGGCCCCGGACGATAGCCGTGCCGGCGGAGAGCATCTGGATGATCGGTCCGTGGATCAGCGCGGCTATGCCAAATGCAATCTCGAATCCGGCCAGGCTCCGCTCCGGATTCGGGAGTCGTGTCACGATCGCGCTCATCGCCGGTTGCTCTATTCCCATGATGAGCCACATGAGGGCGAGCGGTAGCCAGAAGAGAATCAGTCTGGGGAGAGGCAGCCGTTCAGGTT
This sequence comes from uncultured Spirochaetaceae bacterium, assembly GCA_964599075.1. Lineage (GTDB taxonomy): Bacteria > Spirochaetota > Spirochaetia > DSM-27196 > SLST01 > SLST01. The sequence goes on from CAZREG010000005.1 coordinate 17,454, forward strand.
CGCGCATACTGGTGACTGCCGTAAGAGTACTCCGAATGAGAGAAGAGAACCAAGGAAGCGAGGAAATAATTCAGTGAGTAGATTCGATTTTGACGGAACAATGAGCAGAGAGACACTCACCGCGTACCTGAGTCACGCAGTGACCTTCAACGGGGCCGCCGGCTCTCCCGACTGGGCTGACGACATTCGTATGATCCGGGAGTGTGGAGCACTCTTCCTGGGACGTGCGGCGTACGTCTGGGTTATGCCGGAATGTGATGAGACACAGTTCGAGCTTGCTGAAGCGTTTGCTCGTGACATCCATGAAGCGGACCGGCGGGTGATTCTCCAGGCGTGCATATTTGAGTCGATCTATCCAGAGATAGATTCTATTCCCATCCCGGCCTGGGTGTTCGAAGAGTTTGGTGACACACCAGAGGATCGCACCTTCCGCTTCTCCGCCACCCACGACAGAGAGCGTAGAGCGGACTACGCCTGGGAGTTTGGCACCGGCGGAACCTGCCCGGACATCACCAGGCGCGAGACGCAGTACTGGTTCTACTACCGGGCACGTCGCTACATAGACGCCGGCTACGAGGCGATCCACCTTGGACAGCCGCACATGTATGCCGACCGCGATCCGGGCTACACCGTTCTTGCGGATATCTGCCGCCGTATCCGCGCGTACGCGAAGAGATCCGCCCGCCGGCATCTGGTGCTCCTGGACGCGCACTCTCACGGCGTTGTGGTGGAGGGGCAGCAGCTGTTTGACTGGCACTCCCGTCCGCTCTCCGCAGTGAACTGGCTCAGCAGACCGGAGGCGATTGTTCTTCAGCTCAAGGGGCGAAGTATGGGCGGCCGCTCTCCACTGGGCTGGGAGTGCGCCACTACGCCCTACGTCTACGAGATCGATAACTGGGGCGGATACTCCGTGGATCCCGCACGCTGGTACGAGAGCGGTGCGAGGGAGGCCGAGCGTCGGTGGGGCTGGGATGACATCAACTGGTTCGCACACCAGGAGACAGACCAACGGCAGGAGTTCCTTCGCTACGCCTGGCAGTGGTGCCGGGTCTCTGATGCCGATCTCTTTTTCCAGCCGCCCCTTCGCCGGCTTCTTGGGGAGTCCGGCGTTGCTGCGGCAACGGACGGCTCACCCGACGTGCGGGCCTCTCACGGAGCTGGTGATACGCACGCCGGCGCCAGACCGTCAATCTGGCACTACCGGGCGAACAGGCCCTCTCCAGCTCACCCGGAGTCGTTCGGTGACGAGGATGTGGTGCGCGAGATCTTCGCGCGTGAGGACCCCCCCTGGTTGTCTGACTACCACACACGAGTGGCCGCCTACGCCGCAACGCTTACGCCCGAGGTTCCCGGTGCCAGACGTTCAACCCCTGGTCCGGTGTTTGTTGTCGGAGAGGCCCAACAGCTATTCGGTGGCGACCCCGGCAACAACTACGACTCCTTCTCTCTCCTCTACCAGACAGGAGACTGGGTGCATGAGCGTGCACTCGCACTGCCGGGAGCCGGTCGTTGGACCTTTATCATTGGTGTGGGTGGCACGGGAACCGATTACCACCGCCGCGGGGGTCTTCACCGGGGTCCGGACTACGAGCTGGTTGTCAGCAGGCCTCTGACGATTGCCAGGTTCCGGTTTAACGTACAGCGCCGGGAGCTCACGGTGGTTGATCAGCAGGGACGGTCGCTGCTGGCTCAGTAGACGGCCGCCCGGCGCCGCCGGTACTCCCGCGGCGGAACGCCGGTGAACCGCTTGAACTGGCGGTTGAAGTGGGAGAGGTTTGCGAATCCGGAGTCAATCGCCACATCTACTACTGCCGCATCCGTTTCCTCAAGCAGCGTGCACGCGTGGGCGATCCGCAGGCGGTTGACGTAGGGCACGAACGAGTCGCCGGTCATACGACGAAAGAAGCGGGTGAACGAGGGAACGCTCATGCCGGCACGTGCTGCCGCCTCTTCGAGGGCGGGCCGGCGCTGCTCGCGAAGGGCGACGCTATTCATGAAGTGCTCTACAACGCCGGCAATCAGGGCGTAGTGGGCCTGGACACCGGAGCCGTGGTAATCGGGGCCGGCAATGGGAGTTGCCCCCTCCTCACCGCAGAGCGCCTGAAGGATCCGGACAAAGAGAACCAGTCGTTCCATGCCGGTCGCGTCACCAAGTGACTTGACCATCGGGGCAACTATCCTCCGGGCGACGGCGGTGAATGCAAGTCCGCGCTCAGCCCGCTCCAAAAGATGGCGTACGCCGGAGAGCTCAGAGCGGGAGAGCAACTCCAGACCAATCGACTCCCTGGAGAATGCAAGAACCCAGAACTCCGCACGACCGTTCTCCAGTTCCCACCGGTGCGGCAGGTTCGGGCTGATGAGTACAAGGTCCGAGCCGCCAATTGCGCTCTCGTCGTCACCGACCAGCCGACGCCCGGCATCGGTCTCTATGAGATTGAGTTCGTACTGTGGGTGATAGTGGTAGAAGACGGACTGTGAAGAGAGCACATGGTGCTCCCAGTGAAAGAGCCGGGACTCGCTCTCCTCTGGAAAGATGTGCCTGGCAAGAGTGTCAAAGGTTGGCGCGGTTCTCATGGTGATCAGATAGTATCATAATTGTGAGCAGCTTGAGGTAGAAATGAGTCGGAAGAGATGTGAAACTACCACTTATGGAAACCGTAACGTGCGCAATTATCGGATGTGGTGGCTATGCGGGGGCCCACGCACGCAGGCTCAGTGCTCGAAAGGACGTGAAGATAGTGGCACTTGCAAGCCGAAGCGAGTCGAGCATAGACGCTCTTGTCCAGCGCCGTCTGTCGGAGTACAGTCCGGCACCACGACGCTACACCTCTCTCGATTCTCTCTACAAGAACGAAGCACTTGATGCCGTGGTGCTTTCGACACCGCACCACCTCCACGTTGAGCAGGCGCTGCAGGCAATAGATGCAGGGTGTCATGTGCTCATTGAAAAGCCGATGGCTGAAAATCTTGACGCAGCGCGGCGGCTGGTAAATCGCGCCCGGCAGGTGCGCAAGGACGGACGATCGTTGCATGTGGGCGTCTGTTACAATCCTGCCTATTCTCGCGCCATGGAGGTTGTCCGGGAGGCGGTGCGCAGTGGAAGCCACGGGGATCTCGAGCTCGTCTCCGGCTACCTTGCCCAGGACTGGAAGCGCCTGACTGCCGGCAGCTGGCGGCAGCTCCCCCAACAGTCCGGCGGCGGTCAGGCAATGGACAGTGGGGCACATCTGGTGCACAGCCTGATCTCCGCAGTAGGGTCACGGCCGCGGGAGGTATTCTCCTGGAGCGAGAGTGCCGGCACGCCGGTGGATATTAACACCGTCGTCGCCGTCAAATTTGAGAACGGCGTTCTGGCCACCCTCACCATTGGTGGGAACTCCGCGGTCACCGGAACCGGTACGAGTTTCATCTTCACCGGGGGCCGCATTGACGCTGACGCCTGGCAGGGCGATTGGGTCCGCAGTTACCGCCCCGACCAGGAGCCGGTCGTGATAGAAGGCCTTGGTGAGCCCAGTCCGGATGACAACTTTATTGATGCTATCCTGGGCAGGGCCGATCTTCTGGCGACGGAATCCGATGGTCTTTCTGTTGCGGCGCTGATGGATGCACTCTATCGGTCCGCTGAAACCGGTCGCCCGGTTTCGGTGGACATGGACCTGCTGTGATGGCGTTTCAAGCAGCGGCCGGCGAGGTAGCCATTACGCCGCCGGTTGGGATGGACCTTGCCGGGTGGTGCTTTGGGCCCAGCACGGGGGTTGCGGACGACCTCTACGCGCGCTGCCTTATTCTGCAGGACCGCGGTGCGCCGCTGGTCATCATCACGCTCGACCTGATCGGCCTTGGTACCCGATATGCCGATCGGCTGCGAACCGACCTTTCGAGCGCTCTCTCGACACCACGGGAACGCATTCTGGTAAGTTGTTCCCATACGCACTCGGGGCCGGGTGCCATGCCGCTTCGCCGCTGGGGCAGCATTGATCCCACATATATTGAACAACTGCTCTCAAACGTTTCTACGATGGTCCTCAGCTCAAGCGTTCGCCTGGAGCCGGCAGTTGCTGTTGCCGACCAGACCGAGGTATACGGAATTTGTGACAACCGTCGCGGCGACCGTGGGAACGTAGTGGACGAACGCATGCCGGTGCTTGTTGTCAAGAGGCTGGACGGTAGCCCGATCGCTGTGGCCTACAACTTCAGCTGCCATCCGGTGGCAGCACACAACGACCGCAATCTCATCTCCGCTGACTTTCCCGGCTACGCTGCTGCTGGAGTCAACGCACGCTTTCCCGGGGCCCCGACCCTGTTCACACTGGGAGCCGCTGGTGACGTCAATCCGGTGGAGTTTCACCAGCTCGAGCTTGCCCGGTCGTACGGCAGTGCAATCGGGGACGCCCTGGTAGAGCTGATAACCAGGGCTACGGCCACAAACGGTGATCGCACTCCCTCGCCCTCCGCAGATGCGCCAGTGGTGCTTGACGCGCTCTCACGTGTCGTAGAGCTACCGGTGGCTGCCCTGCCGTCGGCGGACCAGCTTCGCGAGGAACGGGACCGCTGGGTACGGGAAGCAGAGCAGCTCCGTTCAGACGGAGGGCCTCACAGCAAGGTAGAGGACGCGCTTATCAAGTCCGGCTGGGCCGCGGAGGCGCTCGAGGTCGTGGAGGCGGGGGTGGCTGTTTCTCACCTTTCGATGGAGATTGCCGCGCTGCGGATTGGTCCCCTGGCTCTCATCGCCATGCCGGGCGAGCTCTTCGTGGAGATCGGCATGAATATTAAGGCTGACTCCCCGTTCCCGCTTACCGCAATAGTAGAGCTTGCGAATGGATCACTGGCCTATCTTCCGACTACAGAGGCGTACCGGAAGGGCGGCTATGAGACGGAGTTCTCGGCAAAGGTCTACGGACTCTACATGCTGACCGACCAGACACAACCGATAATTGAGCAGGCTGCGAGGGAGCTCCTTGCAGAGCTTTCCGATCGCACGCCAATCGTACAAAACCCAATCACTCAGGAGGATTGATATGGCACACACAGAAGGCACGCTCGCCATCCATGGCGGCACCCCGGTACGCACCGAACCAATTCCACAGCGCAAGCCGTTTAATGAGAAGGAGCTTCGTGGCGTCACAGAGGCGTTAGAGAGTGGAAACCTCTTCTACGCAGGCGGAACAAAAGTCTACGAGTTCCTTGACAAGTATCGCAAGCTCTACGGAGTGGGTGACGTGGTCCCGAGCTCCTCAGGCACCGCTGCCCTGCACGTGGCACTTGGTGCACTCAACCTCAACCCGGGGGACGAGGTCATAGTTCCGCCGGTCACTGACATGGGCTCCATAGCTCCCATCGTGCTCTGCGGGGCCATCCCGGTGTTCGTAGACATTGAGCTGAACACCTTCAATCTTGACCCGGCAGACGTTGCCCGCAAGATCTCCGAGCGCACCCGGGCGATCATGGTGGTACATGTCTGGGGATTGCCCGCCAAACTGGCAGAGATTCAGGAGCTGGTGAAGGGCCGCAACATCGCCATCATTGAGGACTGTGCGGAATCTCACTACGTGCGCTATCAGGGGAAGCTGCTTGGTACCATGGGGGACTTTGGTTGCTTCAGCTTCCAGCAGTCGAAGCACATCACCAGTGGTGACGGGGGTGCAACCATTGTCAACAATGAGCGCTATCTGCAGCGGGCGGAACTCTTCGTGGACAAGGGATGCGACTGGACCAAGGACCGTGTGTACCGTAAGACCTACGCGTTCATGGCGCCGTGTTACCGCATGACAGAGCTCCAGGGAGCTGTTCTGAGTGCTCAGGTGGACAAGCTTCCATCAATCATTGAGAATCGGCAGCGCGCCGGCGGATGGCTTGCCCGGCAACTGCAGGATCTCCCGGGTGTGGTTCCGCCACCGGTTCCAGATGAGGAGCGCGGGCACGGGTACTGGGGTTTTCCTCTGAGGATCGTAGAGGAGGAACTGGGTGCAAGCCGGGACGAGTTTCGTGAGGCGCTTGCTGCCGAAGGCGTAAAGACGGACATCTGGATCGGTAAGCCGCTCTATCTCTACGACGCGCTCGCCGAGCAGATTAGCTTTGGTGAGTCACACTGGCCGTTCAAAGGTGCCGGCAACGATCCAGGTCCCTACCGGCCGGGCCTCTGCCCCAACGCGGAGAAGGCGCTGAGCCAGCTCTGCAACGTGGTTCGCATCCATGAGCAGATTTCCGAGTCTGATCTGGCTGACGTTGCTACGGCGATCAAGAAGGTGGCACACGGGCTGAAGGGGTAGGCGGCACATCAGCCCTTCTTGGTGTATAGTTGTGTTCGCACAATTTTTGACTGATGCACCACGGAGGGCCAGGTGGCAAAAATCGATCTCAAAAAAGAGCTCGCTGATCTCTATCCCACGCGGAAGAGCGCGACCAGCCCCCACCTCGTCGACGTTCCGGAGGCGACGTTCCTGATGATGGACGGTTCCGGCGATCCCAGGAAGTCGAAGCGGTTCGAGCAGGCGATGGACGCCCTCAGCGCCGTGGCTCAGGTGGCCAGGTCTGCCAGCAAGGAAGCAGGAGCCGACTATTCTGTCATGCCGATGGAGGGGCTCTGGTGGGGCGATCGATCGGAGCTATTCACTCGCGAGCGGCGAGATCAGTGGAAGTGGACCCTGATGATTCGTCAGCCCGACTTTGTCACTGCCCGGATGCTCGACCACCTGATCGGCTACGCACAGGAGCAGGGCAAGCTGTCCGCTACCGCGGCGGCGGACATACGCGTAAAACGTTTCGCCGAGGGCCGATGCGCCCAGGTGTTGCACGTTGGTCCGTACGACTCCGAGGGATCGGTGATAGATGCGCTTCACGCGTTTATACGCGGACAGGGTCTCTCTCCGCGCGGGAAGCATCATGAGATCTACCTTGGCGACCCCGCCAGAAGCGCTCCGGAGAAGCTGAAGACGGTACTGCGTCAGCCTGTTCAGTAGACAGACCACGAGTTCCTTGTTTCTCCCTGCCCGGGCCGATAGACTTGCGCAAAGGGGGCGGCATGTCACGTATTTCAATGAACTGCTTTTCACAGTCGCTTGCGGTTGGGATTTCCCTGGAGCTTGTCTATCCCGCCGACTCGAGCGGCCAGATCGGGATCCCGGCGCCTGAGGATTCCCGACTGCCGGCGGTTCTCTATCTGCTCCACGGTCTCAGTGATGATCACACTGCCTGGCTTCGCTACACGAGTATTGAACGCTATGCCCGGCGGTACAACCTGGCGGTAGTCATGCCGGCGGTCAATCGCAGCTTTTACCGGGACATGGCGTTCGGCCCTGCCTACTCAACGTTTATAGGTGAGGAGCTTCCCGCAATCATCCAGAAGACGTTTTGTGTCAGCAGTGCGCCCGAGCGAACGTTTATCGCCGGCCTTTCCATGGGCGGCTACGGCGCGTTGGTTCACGCCCTCACTCATCCGGAACGCTTCGCTGCGGCTGCATCCTTCTCAGGGGTGCTGGACCTTGCAACCAGGTTCGAAGCTGTGCCTGAAGACCCGGAGGCCGCCAGGCGCTTCAGAGAGGAACGGCGTCTGATCTTTGGAGATAGTGACTCCCTCTCTGGAACCGCGCACGATCTGTTCGCGCTCTCTGCTCGTCTCGCCGGAGGCCGCGGGGACACTCCCGCCCTCTATATTACCTGCGGTACGGAGGATTTTCTCTTTGATGGGAACGAGCGATTTCACAACCATCTCAACAGTATTGATATCGATCATACCTATCATACTGAGCCGGGTGAGCACGACTGGTCGCTGTGGGATCGTCACATTGACCAGTTCCTCTTTTACCTGCAAGGCAAAAGCCTGCTTTCTTAGCCCGCATCATCCGTTTGGGTGATTCTATTCTCTGCCGATCACTCCTAAGCTCAACGTATGTTGTGCTCCGGATGGAGCACGGATACGTACTACAAGGAGGACGTGCTATGAGAACACTTCGCAACGTATTGGTTGTAATGGCAGTGGTCGCGCTGGCCGCCTGTGCGCCAGGCGACGGGGCAGAAGATGGGTCTGAGGCGGCGGACGATCAAGTCGTCAACATCTTCGGAGCCTTTGTTGATACAGACGCTGAGCGATTCGAAGAGAGTATGGTGCCGTTTGAAGATGAGACCGGTATCGAAATTGTGTACGAAGGCTCTGGAGACTTTGAGTCCCTGATAGCTGTTCGTGCAGAGGGCGGCGATCCACCCGACATTGTGGCCTTTCCCCAGCCCGGACTCATGCAGGACATGACCGAGCGCGGGTTTGTGATTGATATTCGTGACTGGTTTGAGGACGGATACCTGGAGGAACAGTACTCTGAGACCTGGATCAACTATGGTGAGGTTGGGGACACCCTTGCTGGAATCTGGTATCGGGCGAGCGTAAAGAGCCTTGTCTGGTATCCGGTGCCTGAGTTCGAGGAAGCCGGTTACGAGATTCCCGAAACCTGGGACGAAATGATGGACCTCGCCGATCAGATGGTTTCCGACGGAAACGTGCCCTGGAGCATCGGTATTGAGAGTTCCAACGCGACCGGCTGGGTTGGAACCGACTGGATTGAGGACATCATGCTTCGCACGCAGCCGCCTGAGGTCTACGACCGATGGGTCGCCGGCGAGCTGGGCTTTGACTCCCCGGAAGTGCAGAATGCATTCGAAATCATGGGTGAGATCTGGAAGAATGAGGATTATGTGCTGGGCGGTGCGAACTCCATACTCACCACACCGTTTGGGGACGCCGTACACCCGCTTCTTGACAATCCACCCACCGCGTGGTTGCATCGACAGGCAAGCTTCATCACCGGATTCTGGCCGGAGGACATGGATGTCGTAACTGGTGAAGACATTGATTATTTCTATCTGCCTCCCATTGATGAGGATCAGGGACGACCGGTGCTTGGCGCTGGTGACATCATGAGCGCAATGGTTGACAATGAGTCCAGCCGTGAAGCCATGGTCTGGCTTGCGGGTCCCGAATCAAAGCGGGGCTGGGTTGAGGCCGGCGGATTCGTTTCCCCGAATCAGACCACACCGCTCGACTGGTATCCCAACGAGGCTACCCGTGGATATGCGGAGATTCTCAACAACGCCACCACGTTCCGCTTTGACGCATCAGACCTGATGCCGGGACAGGTAGGCACAGGTTCCTTCTGGGAAGGAATTGTTGACTGGGTCCAGGACACTCCAACAGAGGAAGTTCTGGCCCGGATAGATGAGACCTGGCCGGAGAATGAGTAGCATCAGTTCTCCTGAATAGCCATGAGAGCCGACCCTCCGGGGTCGGCTTTTTTTGAAGCTCTCTGTTTTCCGCGCTGCACCCTTTCTCCCGCTTACTTGCATTTTATGGTCTGCGCGCTTTGCGGTTGCCGCTCTCGGGATCTGTACGACGCTCATCATCTCCTGCTCAGATCCGGCAGGCGGTTAGTGACGCGGAGCGCAGCGCCACTTCACCCACATGCCGGGTGGGCCATGCACGCTTATGGTTGCCAACCTAACCCATCGAAATGGTGAGCCACGGATGACGACCCACCTTCCCGGAGGCGCAGTTTCGATCAACGGCGGAGTCTCCGGCGCGATCACCGGCGGAGCGATCAACACCGTCCGGGTCTCAGGCAGCGGTCTGGTCCGAGTCGGTCGGTCGCGCTTTGTTCGTAACCGTGCAGAGGGGCCTGAGAACTCATAACGGAGCAATCCGATGTTCCGAGGCGATAGATCTGCCCACGCCGAAACGGGCTGCATTTTCCGGCAATGACGTTCGACCCGCGGTCGGCGTTGACTATCAGCAACTCAAGGAACCGGTGATAGTGGGTTTCAAAGCTGCCGCCCTGGTAGCGTGCTACGTGAAGCGGTATTCCGTAGTGCCGCTTAGTTCACCGGGCCCACGATCTCATTCACAAACGCCACAGCCTTCGCCTTGATTTGGTCGCGGATAGGACGGATGTACGCAAGTTTTTCTTCAATGGATCCGGTGGCCCTGGATGGATCTGGAAACGGCCAGTGCAGCCGCTGCTTCTCTGCAGGAAAGATCGGGCATCGCTCCGCGGCTTCCGCGTCGCAAACCGCAATCACGTAGTCGAACGTCTCACCGGCACGGTGCAGATCAAAGACACTCCGGGTCTGTTTGCCGGTGATATCAATCCCATCCTCCTTGAGCAGCTCGACGACCGTTGGATTGAGCGTTCCCGGCTCAATCCCGGCGCTCAGCACCTCAAGGGTATCTCCGGCTGCCTGACGAATGAACTCTTCGGTCATCTGGCTGCGGGCGCTGTTGTGGATGCAGATCGCAAGCACGCGGGGCTTACTGTTCATGAATCGCCTCCTGCCCGTGCTCCGCTCGATAGTGGGTCACGAACTGCTTTACCGCTTCCCGGATAACGTTTCTCACTTCAATAGTCTGTTGAAGGATCTCTTCTTCTGACCCGGTGAATTGGGACGGATCGGGAAACGGCCAGCTCAACCTCCGGACCGGGCCCGGGAATATGGGGCAGTTCTCTTCCGCCTCTCGGCTGCAGACGGTGATCACGTAGGAGTACGTTCTTCCGGCACGGTAGAGATCGACCACACTCTGTGGCACCTTGTGAGAAATATCGATCCCATCCTCTGCCATCGCCTGAACGACCGTCTGATTAAGCGTCCCCGGCTCCAGCCCGGCACTCTCAACGGAAAAGAGATCGCCGCCGAACTGGCGAATGTACGCCTCTGCGATCTGACTGCGCGCCGTATTGTGAACACATACGACCAGGACCCTCTTCTTCTCTGTTCCTTCCATCTGCTCCTCCGCTTGTAGATACTCCCGGGGTGAATACCCGGCCGTGTAGGTGACCACGCACCGTCCGTTCTGCCTCAGGTCAAGGCGCCAGCGGAGCCGATCACGATCGTGGACCCACTCCCCATCATCTGCGGGGATTGCGCGAACAGAGGCAAGAACACGGCCGGCAAACCCTTCAGGTGCACACCGGTAGCAGCGCATCTTCCCGTGGCGCTCCTCGTGCACAAGCCCCGCCTGCACGAGCCGGCTCATGGCTCGGGAGACCGCGTACTGAGGTCTACGGACAATATCCACCAGCTCGGCAAGACAGAGTGATACCGGCGTCTGGAGCATGATCCTCACCAGACGAAGCCGAATCTCATCCGCGAGCGCCTTGTACATGCCCAGGTAGCGATCCATACCTATGCAGTATTGCGCATAGATAAATAGTTGGTCAAGGCTGATCGTCCTCGGGGTAAAGCGTGGGGTAGAGCGGCATCCGCATCGCACGATAGACTCGGTAGCCGCGGTGGCGCTCAGAGTCGGGATCTTCAAGTGAGAGCGACCACACCTCCTGCGCCGGCAGGTCGGAAGTCACCTCCACGATCCGCGCAGAGATTTTCATGCGGCGCACCGACTGTGTCTCGTAGTCGAATATCTCAACCGGCTCACCGGTGAGCGAGCGGGTAATGCCGCCAAAGTTGACCAGGCGGTTGCCGTTGTCAAGGTAGTCCGCATCACCTATGAACGGTGTGTAGAGTTCAGACCCGTATCGCCGTCCGAACTCCCAGACCTGCCGTACCGTCATTGCCTCACGGTCTATCTCGTACTCGACTGCCCTGGAGTAGTTCTCATGCGGCTCGAGCGGATCGTCGTAGGAGCGCTTGTTTCCGTTGTCGTAGACCAGCAGTCGGTTTGGGTTGCTCGGGTGTACCATGGGAGCGTGCTGTCCCCATTGCCAGGCAAACGGCTCTCCAATCGGTTCCAGGAGATGGCGCTCGAACCGCTCGGTCCACAGATCGTGGCTCCCGAGGATCCAGCGCAGATCTCCACTCATCCGGTCTATCGCGACGACCGCGCTCTGATCGCGGCCGGAAACTATGATTTCATTGCTCCGAGGATCGTAATCAACTCCGTTGAGGTGAAGCCAGTCATCGTCACGCAGGTTGATTGGTTGCCGCTCTCTGGCAGGGTCAAGGATGGTGCGGTAGTCCCAGTCGCGAATGATCGAGCCGTCCTCCCGGTCGATCTCCACCACCCCGTCCTCGAACGAGCCAGGCGCGGTCGTGAGTGCAAGCAGGTCGCCGTTCGGCAGGATCTCCGCGTCGTGGTGAAACCCCTCGGGGATCGGCCAGGTACGACCAGTGGGCTCACCGAGCATCGTTACCTCGAAGAGCTCTTCTGTGTTTGAGGCAAGCAGCGTCCCGTGTTCGGTACGACGAAGGGCGTGCCCCAGGTCCCCTTCGTAGAACCAGCGAACGCGCCCGTGCACGTCAATTGCCGACGGGAGGGCAACGTAGTCTCCATCCTCCTCGTAGTGTCCCAGGACAAGAAACGTCACCCCGGGGGCCACCAGGTCAGCCTGGATCATCGTAACCTGAGGATCGGGGTAGTACTCGGGCAGAGCGTCTGTGCGGACAGTCACGCCCCGTTGACGAATGGTTCCGGATTCGCTTCGTGCTTCAATGCTGACCTGGTTTTTATGATCGGGGTAGAGGCCGAGCAGATCGATCGTATGGGTGCGGGAGAGCTCTTGTGAAGCTCGCGTGATGTCGTTGTTGTCCAGTCCGCGGAGGGTCACGGTAACCCGTGCCGGTTCGCGGAGCTTGACGGTCATGCGGCGGCCGAGAGGGTTCGCTCCGGGAGTGTCCAGGGTGATACGAACGGGCCGCATCACCAGCACGAGCGGTGTCGCAAGAGCGCCCGCCACGATGAGTGCAGCAATGATCCAGCGACGTCGGTTCTTCATTGGGAGAGATTACTGAGTGATCGCTTCTCTGATCAACAGGCGGGTTGTCTAAACGGGCCAGTTCCATCCTGCCACGTGGGCCCATGCTGCGATTGCCGTCAGACCGACTTCCCGGTAGTCTTGAGAGATGACTGAACACGAACGTGCCGAGCTTACAACGCTTATACAACAGCGGATCGCTGAGCTGGGGGCCTCTGTGCCCTACCTTGAAGAGGAGTCAAAGGCAGTGGAGCCGAGCGTCAGTCTTGGTCGGCTCACCCGCATGGAGGCGCTCAACGATAAGGGTGTCAACGAGCACATTCTTCAGCAGAGCAGGCGAACCCTCGAGAAGCTTGAGAATGCGCTGCGCCGTGCGGATAGTGAAGAGTTTGGACGGTGCATCAGGTGTGGTGGGGAGATTCCGATGGGACGGCTTCGGCTGGTTCCGGAGGCGCTCGTCTGCGTGCCGTGCGCTGAGAGAAAGTCATAGCAGTCGTTTGAGCATAACGGGACCCTCCGACAGATTAGCGGGTTCTGCATCTCCGCGCTCTTTCTCCACCTGCTCCGCCACCGGTGCGTCGAGCGGGGCATGACTTCCGTCAACCCTGGGGATGGACGAACCCGGCCTGAAGGGGCGAGTGAGATGCTCGAGTTCCATCAGCGCAGCGCGAATCATGGTGGTGATGCTGCGTGGTTGTGCAGCCTGCTGCGAAGCTTCCAGGTAGACCGCTTCCCCAACAGCAATCCGTACCGGATATCTGCGGGCACGCCGGGTTATCATGGTGCTGAGCGCTGCACGCCCTTCACGTGACTTCTGCGTCCGTCCCGCGTGCACCAGCCGGCGGAGAACCGGTGGTACATGATGTACTCCCTCGGTATAGACCGGTACCACCGGCACTCGCAGGCCTTCGCGTTCCAGCCGCCGGTGAATAGCATCAAGAACCGGAGGCCACTTGCCCAGGAATTCGCTCGCGGTTGTGAAGACCGACGGATCCCTCTCAATTTCGCCCGCCGGATAGACCACGACGGCCCCACCTGCCCGGAGCGTTCGAACGATGGAGCGAACCGCCTCAGCCCGAGATCTCAACGAGTCGTCAATGACGATACATCTGCCAAGGACGCCGCTCATTTCTTCGGTGAGTTCGCGGCGTTTTGCCACGGCGACCAGATCGTACCGACCGGCCGCCACGCTCAGCGCCGGCAAATCTCCCAATCCCGGGTGATTTCCTGCCAGCAGCACCGGACCGGATGGGGGGACCATCCCGGCTATCAGGGACATTCCTCCGTAGTATCGTGAGAGCACCCAGCCCATCGCCGGCGGCACACCGTCGCGTTTTAACCTTCGGTCAAACTCCATGAGCCGCAGGACAAAGAACACGGTTGGCAGCACGAACAGCGGCGCGAGGACCGCATTCGCTGAACGAGTCTCAAAGCCGGCGAAGTCAAACATCTCTCTGTAGGCGATTCCAAGTGCACGCCAGAGGCGTGACCGCGGCAGCTTCAGGGGAAAAACCATCACGTGAAAGAATCTCTCTTCAATGACCGTAACGGCAACTGTTTCGGCACGGGCGCGCTCTAACGGACTCACTCCTTCTCGCCCGAGCACCACAGAAACGCAAAAAGCCCCGCCAACCGGCGGGGCCTTGTTTCAATACCTTGCTGTTCGGTTCAAACGCACGGCGTTTTCATTACTCGGGGTTGATCGCCTGCTCGCTCTCCATGTCAAAGAAACGTACGCGCTCCCAGTCGGGGATGAACTTCGCTTCGTCACCGACCGCAAAGACTACCGTTGGCGGTGTACGGGCAATGATGACGTGGCTGCCGGTGTCCACGTAGACGTGGATTTCAGCGCCAAGCGGCTCAATGACCTGGACGTTGGTCTTCACGCACGCGTCAGCGGGCGCGTTCTCGTCGTAACGAAGGTCCTCAGGACGAATACCAAAGACCACTTCCTTGCCAATGTAGGGCTTGAGCACGTCGCCAAGAGAGCTCTCCACCGGCAGCTTGTAGTTGCCCTCATCCAGTATCATCTTGCCGCCCTCTTCAGTGACCTTGACGGCCATGAAGTTCATGGGAGGCGAACCGATGAAGCCTGCAACAAAGCGGTTGACCGGGTTGTTGTAGAGGCTGAGCGGGTCACCAATCTGCTGGATGACTCCGTCACGCATGACGACAATCTTGTCACCCATCGTCATGGCCTCGACCTGGTCGTGCGTCACGTAGACCATGGTTGCCTGCAGTCGATGGTGCAGTCCTGAGATCTCAGCGCGCATCTGAACCCGCAGCTTGGCATCCAGGTTCGACAGCGGCTCATCAAAGAGGAAGACCTTCGGCTTGCGGACAATGGCGCGGCCTACGGCAACACGCTGTCGCTGGCCACCACTGAGTGCCTTTGGCTTACGATCGAGCAGCTCTTCGATATCAAGAACGCGCGCTGCTTCATCAACACGGTTCTTGATCTCTTCCTTCTGGAACTTGCGGATCTTCAGCCCGAACGCCATGTTGTCGTACACCGTCATGTGCGGGTAGAGCGCGTAGTTCTGGAAGACCATCGCGATGTCTCGGTCCTTTGGAGGGACGTCATTAACGAGCTTCCCATCAATGTAAAGCTCGCCGCTGGTGATGTCCTCCAGACCGGCAATCATCCGGAGCGTAGTGGTCTTTCCACAGCCCGACGGGCCAACAAGAACCACGAACTCCTCGTCCTGAACGGTTATGTTGGCGTTTTTGACCGCCTGGACATTCCCTTCATAGACCTTGGTGATTGACTTCAGTTCAACTGTAGCCATTGATACCTCCGTACCTTATTCTATAGTTCTCCATTGTACGGGCACCTTCGTGAATCTGTCAAATAGAAGATGATCGGATTATAGACCGATGGAGACCGCAGAGGAGGCGGGTACTGCAGCGTCATGTCCTCAGTTCAACCTCAGAAAAAAAAGCAACCAGCACTCCTTCGACTCGTGGCTCTACTGGCTCTTTTGATCATTTTGGCCGCTGCGGGCGTCATTTTGTCAGCGTATATGGTGAGCGGACTGCTCTTCGAGCCACTGCGAAGTGGTCCGCAGCTGCAGCTGAGTACCGACCGCGCTACTCTCCCGGGTGACGATTCCACCCTTGCCGGCGGGCAGGAACGGGTCTTTGAGATTCTGCCCAGTCAGTCTCTTCGCACGGTGAGCCGCCGGATGGTTGATGAGGGTCTGGCCCGCAGTGCGCTGGCGGTCGAGCTCTACGGCCGCCTGCAGGAGTATCAGACTCGGCTTCAGGCCGGCAGGTATCTGGTCTCTCCCCGGATGTCGCCGGTTGAGATTGTGCAGAAGATCGCCAGTGGAGACGCCGTCTTTGATGAGCTTACCATTACCATACCGGAGGGCTGGAGTCTCAACGACATTGAGCTCTATTTTGAGGATCTTGGTCTGTTTACCCGGCAACGGTTTGCGCAGGCGGCAGTTATGCAGCCGCTCTACCAGGATTTTCCCCTTCTTGCCGAGCTTCAGACGGACACCATCCTGGACGGATACCTCTTCCCGGATACCTACCGGATCTTCGAGGACTCCACGCCGGAGTCAATAGTTCGGCGCATGCTCCGTAACTTCCACGACCGGATGACGCCTGAGATTCTGGCTCGGATCGATGCAAGCGGTCGCAATCTGCACGAGACACTCACCCTCGCTTCGATCGTACAGAAAGAGGCCAATGATGCCTCCCAGATGCCGGCTGTGGCGGGAGTGTTTGCGAACAGGCTTCGAGATCGAATCCGCCTGGAGTCTGACGCTACGGTCAACTATGTGCTTGGGACGAACAAGAGACAACCCACCTTTGCCGATACCCGGGTTGAACACCCGTACAATACCTACGAGAACCCGGGACTACCGCCGGGGCCCATCGGAAACCCGGGGATGGACGCCATTCTTGCATCCATAGAGCCTGCTGAGCACGATTTCTTCTTCTTTCTCCACCCAGTTGATGGGCGCATTATTCTCTCACAGACGTTCGCAGAGCACCTGCGGAACAAGGCACGCTATCTGGACTGAGAATCAACCCTACTGTTCCTGCTGCAGCAGCCATGCCCGGACCGCGGCTTCCAAATTCCGTGGCTGAGGCATGCCGGTTGCCTCCCGGAGCAACCAGGGCTCAATGGTCTGTTCAACCAGTGATCCCCAGTGGCGCGGGCTTGGGGGAGGGAAGGAGAGCGCCCGCCTGGGCGGGATCATCCCGCTGAGCTCCGGGTAGAGAAGCTCCATGGACCGCTCGGTCACGCGCCAGAGCGAGCTGAAACCACCGGCAATTCCGAACCAATCAATCTGCTTCTCCAGACCCTGCTCCATGATAGCGCTTTGGTGAGACTCGTCAAAGAGATAGACCAGGAACTCCTGGGCGCCAGGTACATTTCGGGCGTCCTGGGGCACTGCGGCAAAGACAACGTCCTCAAGTACCTCGATCACCCCGTCCTCTGCGTACCAGCGGTACCCCAGGCCGGCACGCTGTTCCTCCGTCAGAGAGAGAAACTGATCTGAACGGCTGTAGCCGTAGGCAATCCGCTGCGAGCGGACCAGGGTAAGCTCCGGTGCGTAGAGGTAGCGCTCGGCGAAATCGAGGTTCAGGGAAAGTGATCCGCTCGTCTGTTCAATCCACCCCGCCACTTCAGAGAGTCCCTGGGCTACTACAGACGGATCCCAACCGGGAAGCCCTCCGGCGTTCTCAGTTGGGTGCAGTCCCAGGGCTCGGAAGTACTGATAGAGGAACTGCTGGTTCCAAACTGGGGAGAATGCAAGATGAGTCCACCGCTCGCCGGTGCCCCGGTTGAACTGTTCCGCGCGTGAGCGAAGCTCCCCTGACCCAAGGGTGAGGACACGATCGATGGGCAGCACCGGCTCGGGAAAGTAGATCAGCGGCATATTGAAGCTCACCGGCAGGAGTAACTGGCGGCCGTTTCGTCGTCCCGTCTCAAGCAGTTGGTCGTAGAACTGCGTCCGGCCTATCTCCCGTCTGACCAGCCCGTCGAGCGGCTGGAACATCTGCGCGGTAGACTGATCCTCAATAAACTGAGAGATCACCAGATCCGGAGCCGACGGCTCTAGCCTCAGTCGTGTCGGAATGTCCGGGACGTAGACGAGCTCCACAACTCGCAGCTCTTGTGCAGCATTGAACGCCTCAACAGCGGGAGCAAGCTCGGCGACATCGGTCCAGAGAACGACCGGGACCTGGGCACAGGAGAGGAGCAGAACAACAGTCATCACTGTCAGCAGGACGGTGCGGAGGCGGGCCAATCGAATCACCTGCGAACTCTACGATTGCAGTCGCCGGATGTCAACGCGAGCTCTTCTGTCGTATACTCTCTGCAGATGCAGACAAACGACGAACAGATCATGAACCTCATTGAGACGATTGGTCAGCACTATCGACACAATCTGGGGACCCGATACGTGCGCAACTCGTTCAGCGTGCTGCAGCTCGAGCAACGAGACTGGGATCTCATTGAGAGTGTGACCGAGAAGGCCAACTACTATCAGCATCAGGGCTATCACTTTGATGAGCTCTATGACCGGGTGCTCGCACTTGGTCGCTTCGTCTTCCATGCACGCCGGGAGCTGCAACCGCAGTTGCGGGCCCGACTCGGGGCCGGAGGCGTAGGACCTGCTCCTACCGGTAATGAACGGCTTCTCCGTGATATGGCTGTGAACAACTTTGGCGCGAACCTCTCCATCCTGGCGGATATGGTGAACGAGCTCTACGCTCTTACCGTTGCCGCCGACAACGCAGCAGCCAGGGGGCATCGGCCCGTGCACCAGACAATTGAAGAGCTCAAACAGCTTGGCAGTTACCTTGTCTCAGACGTTTAGCCCGCGAGCTCCCTCGCCGCAGTGAATATCTCGCTGTACAGTTCCTCAAGGTCGGCCTGATCCACCGTGGAATAGGCCACCCGCAGATACGTCTCTCCTATTGCAATGGTCCCAATGCCACGGTCAAGCAGCTTCAGCCGCAGCTGTTCGGCGCTGATTCCCTCGCAAACGAACGCCATGAAGTAGCCGCTGTTGAACGGCAGGGGAGAGAGTGGCCCGGAATCCAGACGTGAGAGAAGCGAACGGACGGTCTGATAGCGTGTCTTCAGCAGATCCCGTTTTCTGAGCTTCTCCTGCTGATACGCTTGGCTCCCAAGCGCGTCCACCAGCAACGTCTGTGCTATCCGGCTGCTGTTACTCACCGTGGAACGAATGCTCCCCATCAGCTTCTTCTCCAGCGCCTCCAGTTGTGAGCTGGTCATGCCTTTGCCGGCAAACGTCACAAACCCCACGCGCAGACCCCAGGCAAAGTCCTCTTTGGTTGCCCCGTCCACTTTTGCGGCAAGGATGCGGGGGTGGGCATTCGCCATGAGGCTGAAGAAGCTCTCCGTGAGCAGTCCGTCCTCGTAGAACAGGCCAAAGTAGGCGTCGTCACTGACAACCAGAAGATCGGTCCCGCTCTCCGCTGCCTGAATCAGCGCCTGGGCAATCTCTGTTGCCTCGGCAGCGGTGGGCGTATAGCCGGTGGGGTTGTTGGGAAAATTGAGGAGCACCATCGCCTTTGCCTTGTCGGCGACGGCGGCAGCCAGTCCGGCGGTATTAAATGCACCATCCTCACTAAAGAGGGTGAACGTCTCAATGACGGCCTCGCGGCGTGTCTGCATCATGAGCCGGTAGTTTCCCCAGAAGAGATCCGGAATCACCACGGTGTCTCCAGGATCAAGGAAAAGCTCGGCCACCTGGAAGAGACCGTTCGTCAGGCCGCCGGTTACCATGGGAGTGGTTGTTGCCATCTCTGCAATATCGGGATTCTTCCGAATCATCTCTCTCTTCCAGAGCTCTCGAAGCTCCGGTACTCCCGGCGTGGGAGCATACGCAACAGCTTCGCGGGAGCTCAGTCCGCCAAGACGTTCCCTCAGCGACGAGAGCATGATAGGCTCTCCTTCCTCGAAAGCCATGCCAACAGTTGCGTTGAAGCGGTGGGCTCGACCGTTCGCCTCTGCGGTCTGAGCAACGATTCCCTTTGGGAAGAACATCTCCCGACCCAGCCCGGAGAGCAGACGTCCGGCTGCGGTGCCTTCCAGTGTTGTGTTCAGTTCGGTTGCCAATGGATTCATGGTCTCGAATAATAGCGAGTCGAGCGAATGAGGTATAGCGGGGGCTCTCGTGACATTTCCCAGAGATTGGAGCTTCATTGACACACTAACACCGTCTCACGTAGCATAACGGCATGAGCGATGAAAGCTCGGGTCAGGGAAAAAAAGCGTCGGAAGAAGACTCCTCCGGCGGGTTCCTGAGTCGAATCCTGGCGTTCTTTTCCAGTGGTAACGACCCTGAGCGTGAGAAGAAACGTCAGCTCAAGGAGATCGGGAAAGACCTCCAGCGCCAGAAGTACAAGTTTTACAAGCCCAAGTCGGGGGAGGCTCTTCCCTCGATGGCCCGTTTTCTCTTTGAGATCTACAAGGTGGTGGGTCCCGCTCAGTCACTCCTCGTTGGGGCCGATGAGTCAAACGCCCTGCGCACCATAATAATCGAGTCGCGTCATACCGAACGACAGGCAAAGATGCGTCAGCTGTTCAGTGATGAGGCGATTCGCGCGCATTCTCAGAAGGTTGATACAAAGAAGCTGGTTGCTCAGATCAAGGACGCAATGGCGACCTACTTTGGTGGTTTTGATGCGAACGTGGTGAAGGAAATCAACGAGACTTACAACCTCATGCAGCTCTTTGTCGCATTCGCCAAGTACGACTACTACTTTGTGCTGCGGAAGTTCGACTCAACCATTCAGGAAGGGAACTACTCTTCCACGCCTCGCTTTGACACCATCAACGCTGAGTACGTGACAGACGATATCAAGGACTTTCTGGAAGTCGCCCTGGCCCTGCCGAGTGACGCCAACTGGGATCCGGTGTTTGATGTCCTTACCGAGTACAAGGGCGTGGAGGTGCTCGATCGTGCTGCCTGGAAAAAGGTGACAATTGGCATACAGAACGTTCTGCGATCAGGCATTCTGCCGAAGATCGTCCAGCATGTGGATGAGAACCCGCAGTTCGTGCCTCAGGCGCCTGTGAAACAGCAGCACATTGTGGAAAGCTATCTCAATCTGCTGAAGACTCAGGTTGAAGCGACCATTCAGAAGCTTATCAAGGAACAGCAGACCAGCAAAAAGCAGCAGATGCTCCAGGTCATCTTTGGTACCACCGCCGTTCAGCGTTCCAAGAACTATACGGAAGCCATGAACATGATGTTCACCCGGAAACGCATCGCGGGCTTCCAGCATGTCGAGGCAATCAACTACCTGAAGGCTTTTCTCATCGACTACTTCAAAGGCGAGATCAGACAGATTGTCAGCGACATTCTGATTGTCCGGGGTGAGTGGAGCGATCAGATCACCAGCAACAGACTCAGTGACGCGTTCTACGCAGTCATGAATGTGGCTCAGCAGATCACGGATTTTGATGATTCACTTGGTGAGGAGGGTGAGCTGGGGATGAAGCTGAAGAAGGCCACCAATCGAGTCATCGACCGTGATCCTGCCAGTGCGCAGTCGCTTCGCCAGCAGCTTCAGGAGATCAACGAGCAGGCCGGAGAGATGGTTCGTGAGTCTGCAAACAATCTGATTGAGGTGGGAAAAATCCTGAAGCTGCTGATTGAGGATCTGGAAAGAGAACGCCCGGAGGTTGTCCTCAACTGGAAAGACCTCGAGGGCTACACGGAAGAGTCGCTAAAAGCGATGCTCGTCAAGAACTACAAACGCATCTACTACTTCGTGCAGCTCATGCAGATGCTCGTGAAGAGCTGATCCGCCGGTAGTATCCCTCAATCTCCAACAGATCGTGCTTGATGCGACGACCAAACTCTGCCTCTATACCGCGCAGCGCGTAGTTGCCGATCCCTCCGTGGACCGGAAGCACCCTGTGGCACGGTACGACTATCGCGACCGGGTTTGCCGCAACCGCGTTTCCCACGGCCCGGGCAGCATCACGCCGCCCAATCTTCAGCGCGATCTCACCATATGAGACGGTCTGTCCAAACGGAATCTTCATAAGATGGCTCCAGACCGCTTTCTGGAAGCCTGTCCCGTCCATACGCACTTCAAGTGAAAAGCTGTCTCTCTCTCCGCTAAAGTACTGGTCCAGCTGGAACTCCAGCTCGCCACATGCGTACTTGTTCTCCCGAAGCTCAAGGGCATCGTTGCTACGTGGCGGACGGAAGCCAAGGAAGATGATGCGGCCGACCTTATCCACCGCGCAGTGCAGGGTTCCCACCGGTGACTCGAACGAGTGAGTAAACCCGATCACACGACTCTGAACAGTTGTTAGTTCCATACTCCCCTTCGTCTGATGAGTGTAGCAACAAATGGCACCGTTGGGAAAGCGGTTGCCACTCCAAGTAGTGTAGATACGGCAAAGGTACCCAGAGCCCACCCTACCGATGGGGTGACAACGGTCGGCAGAAGCAAGCCGTAGTCCTGCCTCCAGGTGAATGGAAGCAGTTCAACGGCGGTGGCGCCCCCGGCGTTCAGGATCGAAATGGTGAGTAGCCCGGCCAGGCCTCCAACGGCGCTGGCGAAGGCGCCGATCGCCGCACCGGTCAGCAAGACCACCGCCGACCGCCGGCTCTCGGTGAAACCCCACGCCAGCAGGAGCGAATGGACCCCGGCGGTACGACGTGCCAGGATCAGCTGTGCCGGAAGGAGGACCGCGCCGGCGATCACGATGAGCGAGCCCATGAGGAAGGCGAAGCGGTTTCGAAGGGGTGAAAGCACACCGGCGGCCCGGTCGCGCCAATCACTTTCCCTCAGGGGAAGTCCCTCGGTAAGCGAGGCAACGCTCCGCAGCGGTCGCGAGCCACCATGCAGCCGCACCGTGACCGTGTGATCCCGCAATCTCCCCGGGTCTTCCACGAGCAGCGTTGTCGCACGTGACCCCTTCTGGTAGACCTGTCGCACACGAACCAGACGCGTTGTCTTGTCTGGTGACGCCAGGCGAACGACCCTCCCGGACAGATCGGCGAGGGCCCCGTCCCCACCAAACACAACTCCATCAAAGCGCCGCAGGTTCTCGGGGACCGGGAGTCCCCGATAGCGGAGTTCGGACGCAAGGCTGGTCCACCCCACACTGACGGTAAGAAGCCGTTCGCCTACCGCGACTGCAGCGGGCTCCAACACGATCGTTGACATCTGGGCACCGGCTGCCCGTTCCTCCAGTTCTGGAATGAGCGGTGCAGCCATGCTGCCGCTTACCTCTCCCAAAACGTCAACGCGGTAGTACTGCAAGGTCGCCTCTCCGAGAGACGCAAGCACTGAGCCTCCCGCGGCGGCAATCGCTGAAACCAGTACCAGCGCAGCAGCGGTGGAGAAGAGCGATCTTCGTTGCTCGATCACAACTCGAACGGCCAGTTTGACCACTCTCATTGCAGCGCCTCCCGCCGCATGACGCGCAGCGGATGCCGCAGCTGTCGGCGTATGGAGAAAAAGCCCGTCGCCGGCGGCACAAGAATCCCCAGAATCAGTGTCCGCCGAACTGAAGCCACCGGCATCTCCAACCCGGTGAACAGAGAAACAGCAAGGAGGCAAAGTCCGGTGACCAGTACCGCGCTCGCGGCGAGCGAGACCAGTTCCAGTAGAAACACCCTTCGGATCGCATCGTCGGAGAGACCTATTGTGCGCATGAGCACGGTAATCTCGGTACGGTTGTGTACAGAGACTGATGTCACCCCGGCGACTGCGAGCACCCCTACGACCAGGATGAGAAACTGCTCTACTGCAGACCCGCTCTGCGTGGCTGCATACCCGTCAATTCCGAGTATCTCTCCCCATGCTCTGACCTCTGCGGTGACACCCCGGCTCTCAAGCAGCTCACGCAGATCGAATGCCAGTGCAAGCGGGTCACCTGCTGCAAAAACAACAATCTCGGTGGCAACTGGATGCGCGCCTGGCGGTGCTCCTATCGCGGTGGCCAGCCACTCTGCATCCAGCCACAGATGTGGCGGACTCCCATGTCTTCCGGTCACCGCGTCGGCCGGCACAGGAATGAAGCTGATGACGTGCTCGCTTGCCTGCACGGCAAGCTCAAGCGGTGCGGTCGCGCTCAACTCCTCCCGGTGCTCGCTTGACCAGTCATCGGTGTAGCGGGCCACGAATGCTGACGACTCACCGGAGGCACTTACCACGGCGCCACGAATCCGTGGAGCAATCTCTAGCTCCAGAGTCTCCGCAAGAGTCAAAACAGTCGCGAACAGCTGTTCAGAGATCCAATCCGTACGCTCTCCCGGGAGATGACCCAGGTGGGGATAGTTGATCTCTTCCTGTTCAGGAGAGGGACGGATTGAGACGGTTCCGTAGGACCGGGAGATCTCAGCTATCAGTCGATTGTTACGGCGCACGGCGAGCTCAGAGAAGGTGAGCGAACCAACCATCGCGATGAGAAAGACCGCGAACAGCGTGGCCGTATGGACCGGCTGCGAGGAGGCGAACCGAAACGAGAGCTTGAGTCGTTCCCGGCGCTTCATAAAACGATCCGGCCGTCTCTCAGCGTAATTGTCTGATGGGCCGCCTCTGCAACTATGGGATCGTGGGTGGCGACGATAACGGTCCGGTCCGGATCGGCTGCAACCGCAAGGAGAAGGTCTGCTACCATTTGCGCATTCTGTTCGTCCAGATGCGCGGTGGGCTCGTCCACGACAAGAACATCATTCCCGCAGGCCACCGCCCGTGCGAGCGCTGCGCGCGCCCGCTCTCCGGTGGAGAGCTGATCCGGTCGTCGGTACGCGTGATCCTCTATGGCGAGAAAGCGCAGACTCTCCTGGATCCGAGCATCTACCGTTGGTTCCGGCAGCCGCTTTACACTGAGAGCGAGGCTCATGTTCTCGTACACCGACAGCATTGGAATAAGGTTCAGCTCAGGGTAGAGATAGCTGATTCGCTCTGCACGGAACTCTGCCTGCTCAACGGTGCTTAGACCGCCAAGCTCGGTGTCTGCAATCACGATCGAACCGCTGTCTGCGTAGTCAATCGCGGCAATAAGGCTCAGAAGCGTGCTCTTTCCTGAACCCGACGGTCCTTGAACAGCAATGAGTTGTGCCCCGGGAAAATCAAAGCTGAACTCCTGGACTGCGGCAACGCTACTCCTTCCGTCCCGATAGCTTCGCGAGACTGCTGTGCAGCGAACGATGGCGCCGGTCATGCGGTTCTGTACTCGTTGAGCAGCTTCTCCGTTCTTGCCGGCACGTCGGCCCGGATTGATACAGCGGTATCGCCGTGCTTCTCCTCCAGAATGCGTCCGGTGCGGTGAATCAGGGCTGCAAGGTCGTAGCGGCTGTGAGGCAGCTCTACCAGGATGCGCCGGTACTGCCGGGCCACGCAGGTGCGAATCTCCTCCAGGAGCTCCGAGATTCCGGTGCCTCTCTCTGCACTGACCCGGAGCGCTTCCGGGAAGGCAAACCCGAGCGCCTCCCGGCTCTGGCTGGTCAACAGGTCTTCCTTGTTGATGACGGTTATCATGGGCTTGTCTGCCGCGCCAATCTCCCGGAGAACCTCCATGGTGATCCGGGCGTGGATCGCGGCGGCAGGATCTGCACCGTCGATCACGTGTAGCAGAAAGCTCGCAACGCGCGTCTCTTCCAGCGTGCTCTTGAATGCGTCCACGAGACCGTGGGGGAGACGCTGGATGAATCCCACCGTGTCTGTGAGGACTACTTCCTGACCTCCAGGCAGCTCGAACCGTCGGGTTGCCGGGTCCAGGGTGGCAAACAGCTTATCCGCGATCAGAACCTCACTTCCGGTAAGGCGTTTGAGGAGGCTGCTCTTGCCGGCATTGGTATAGCCAACTATCGCCCCCATTGGCACCGGAAGCTCGGAGCGCTGATGCCGAAGGGTGTCGCGCTGACTCTGGACGCCCCGCAGGTCCCGTTTGAGTCCGGCAATGCGCTGCTGGACCACTCTGCGGTCTACCTCGAGCTGGGTTTCCCCCTCACCACGGGTTCCGCGCCGACCACCACGCTGGCGAGAGAGGTGGGACCAGGCGCTGGTCAGTCGGGGCAGAGAGTACTCCATGCGGGCCAGTTCCACCTGCAACTGCGCCTCACGGGTCTGAGCCCGGTCGGCAAAGATTTCAAGAATAATCCCCTGCCGGTCGGTGACGCTTCGGTTGCTCAGAGACTCCCAGTTGCGCTGTTGGGAGGGTGCCAGATCGTGATCAAAGACAATGACGTCCGCCTCTCTCTCATCAGCCGCCTGGGCAATTTCCTCCGCCTTCCCGCTTCCCAGATAGTAGCGCGGAGCGACCTCCCGAACGGTGGCAATCTGCTGTCCGCAGATGGTGAGACCTATCGTTCGACAGAGCGCTGCAAGCTCGTCGAGCATCTGAGTGGCATGTGCGGCAGACTCTTCAGGAGCCTGTACGCCTATGAGATAGGCGCGATCATGCTGTACGCCGTGTTCAATCACCACCGTAGTATCGCGAGGCAGGTGGCGGGAAGCAAGTCCTGCTTCGCCTGCAGCGTACCGGGAGATATCAAGTTTCTGTTGCCGAACGACCCTCTGTTTCGCTACTTCTAACAATAGAAAGGTGGATACAATGAAACGATACAGCAAACTGGTGATCCTGGTGCTGGTGTTGAGTGCAGTAGCAGTCTACGCCAACGGTCAGGGAGAACCGGTAGAGGTCCCTGACTCTGCAGAGATCTGGACCGGACCCCGTGTGACGTTCGAGAAAGCAGATGGGGCAGATCCCGCTGTCGCTGCCAACCAGGACCGCATTACCGAGCGTGTCTGGCTCACCCGTGGGAATAACGGGGGACAGATCTTCAACATTCAGGAGCGCAACCGTGCCAGCAAGGTGGCGAGCCCCGTGGGAACGCAGTGGGCCCGGGGCACAACGGATAACCTGGAGGAACTGCGGTTCGGACGCTTCCGCGAGATTGTAGGCAGTCCGCAGAACGTTCCCGGCATGGATCTGGTCATGCATCTGGTGGAAGATGACATCTTCATTGATGTCCGCTTCACCTCCTGGTCACAGGGGAAGCAGGGCGGATTTGCGTACGAGCGGAGCACGCCGGCAGAGTGAGCCTTCAAGAGCAAGCCGGAGCACCTGCGCCGGCTTGCTCTGCGTGGCTCCGTCCTTTCGGTACGGGCGTCGCAGCTGTACGGTACTACAGAACCAGAGCGGAGCGACCCCAGTCGAAGTGATTCATGCGGATCTCATCCAGTTCAGGCATGGAGTATTCAACCACCGTAGCGCCTTCACCAATAAATATTCCGCGACGAATGGTCTGATAGCCGAAACTCTCAGTTCGAGAACGTTCCACGTTCTTTACTTTCTTTACTGCGTCACCGCGGACCGATCGGATACACTCCTTCAAGTGATCGAGGTTTGTGTCGTAGACACTACCAACGTTTCCCGTGTCCTCAAGATTGTCGAAGTCAATGACTTTCAGGTCTGCAAACGCAATCTTTGGTACGGCAACCTTCACGTCCTTGTGAGTCATGTGCTCGCTGAACTGGTCGGGCTGGTAGGTGCTGACAACCAGCGGTTGGATGGGACACACCTCCTGATACACCCAGAACGGCCGATCATCACCTGAACCGTCGTACTCCTTTGGCTCTATGGCGAGAGAGCGTCCGTCGTTCGTCACCAGATACATTGTCTTCAATGCTTTCATGGGGACATGCTCGAGGGCTCGGTACACACTCATCCAGAGCGAGTTCTTTGGTTCACCATCCTCGTGGCGAACGCAGTTCTGCTCTGCGTGCTTCCAGTCGAAGTAGGATCCGTTTCCTCCCTCAATTTCGATGAACACGATCTTCTCGTACGAGCCGTTCTTCTTTCCTGTCGACATGTACTGTCCGAACTGCTCCGGCTTGAGCTGAGAGGCAATCAGTGCCTCCTGAGGAAAGATGGACAGGTAGAATCTGGTCTCCATTCGTAAACTCCTTGGCTTTGGCTATGTGAGCATTATAGAAGAGATTTCCACATTCGAGTAGTATCAAACCCATGGCCGACCGGGCCCCGAACTGCCTGAAGTGCATCTATTTTTACGTGACGTGGGATCCTCGCTTCCCGCGCGGCTGCAGGATGTTTGGAATCAAGACACCAAAGCTGCCGAGTCGTGTTGTGCTAGAGACCACCGGGCATCACTGTCCGGCGTTCGAGTTATCGGAGAAACACAGGGTGCAGGAACAATGAGCCATCGCGCTTTTCGCAGACCGCTGCCCGTCGGTGGCCGGATCGTCGCCGTTTTCCCTGCGATACCCCGTCAACCGGCGGTGATTCTTGCCGCAGGCTGCCTGCTTATCCTGCTCGCAGGATGTTCTCCGGCTGCCGCCGAGAGCGTTGCGGAGCCGCAGAACCCGGATCTTCCCGAACTGGCCGCCGTTGGTGGAGCACAGGACCTCTGGGCGTTCCCGTTTTCCCTGAGCGCCACACGGAGCGAAATTGCCCAGGCCTACGGCGAGCCGCTCTCCCGGCGAGGCGACGACAGTCGCGGAGGCCCGGGTGCGCGAATCGTTGAGTGGGACTATACCGGAGTTACGCTCGCGTTCTTTGTACGGGCCGACGGGAGTGAAGAGTACCTGGTGTCTGCCCGAATCTCTGATGCGTCGGTGCCCGTTGAGGGACCAATTCAACTTGGCACCCCGGTTGAGGCGGTTCGGGAACTGCTTGGTGAGCCAAACGTTGATACGGAGAGCCGACTTGTCTACTTCTTCTCGCTCACAACCATAGAGATTGGCTACCAGGATGGCGCGGTCACTGAGCTCACACTCGGGCGCTCACTTCCCTAGTTGCTGCCGAATGCGTGTTTGTAAGCCTTCCAGCTGGTCTCCACCAGTTCTTCAACCGAGCTGTGTGTCGCCTGCCAGCCAAGAATCTGCTGCGCTCGCGTGCTGCTCGCCGTAAGCTCGGCTGGATCCCCGGGCCTTCGCTCGGTCACCCGGACCGGTATGCCGTGACCGGTTACCGTCCGCGCGGTTTCCACCATCTGTTGTACGCTGACCCCAACGCCCGTCCCCAGATTCACCGTCACGGAGCTCTCCTGTTCGTCAATCCACCGCAGCGCATCAACGTGGCCGGTCGCAAGATCGGTGACATGGATGTAGTCGCGGACGCAGGTTCCGTCAGGCGTAGGATAGTCGTTTCCAAAGATCTGCAGGTGATCACGTGCACCAACTGCAACTTCCAAGACAATGGGAAGCAGGTTGGCCGGGTCCTGCTCGAGCCCGGAGATTCGACCGGCAGGATCGTAGCCTGCGGCGTTGAAGTAGCGCAGCGCGGCAAACCGAACACCCCGCAACTGGTCGTACCAGCGGAGGATCCGCTCGATCTCCAGCTTGGTGAAACCGTAGAAGTTCAGGGGCTCTGTGGGATGATCCTCATCAATCGGCACGTACTGCGGCTCGCCGTACACTGCGGCGGAGCTGGAGAACACGATGCGCCGAACGCCCATTTCCACCATGGCGTTGAGTACTCCGATTGTACCGGCAACGTTGTTCCACGCGTACTTCTCCGGCACCGTCATGGACTCGCCGGCCGCCTTGAATGCCGCCAGGTGGACCACAGCATCCGCGGGGACGGGAGTGCGCAGGGCTGTGCGCAGGGCAAGTGGATCGTGGATATCTCCATGGACAAAGTGAGCCTCGCGAAAGAGATTCTCATGCAATCCGTGCGAGAGATTGTCGAAGACCGTGACGCTGTGACCCGCGTCAAGCATCTGTCGCGCAACGTGACTGCCTATGTAGCCCGCCCCTCCGATAACTACTACGTGCATGGTTTGCTCCTGTGAGTGAGCCTCTGAGCATAGGTGGCGAACCGGTGAACGTCAACCGCGCAGTTGATTGGCCAATTGACTGTGCTGCCGCCGCGAGCGACCTTAAGGGGGTGAAGATTCTGCCTGCCCTGACCACCACGGACACAGACGCGATCCCGGCATTCATCCGTGCACTTGCCGGTAGTGACGTCCGGGAGATCGCCCTCTTTCCCACGGCACTCGACCGCGCCGGAAGAGCTGAGCTCTACCGGGATCTCGAAGGGATACCGGGTCTCAGAAGCCCACATGTTCACCTGCGCACCGACTGCGACCGCGAGGAGATCTCCTACCTCATGGACCGATTCCACGCGCAGGTGTTCAACATTCATCCCCAGGCAAGCCGGCACCCGTTCGGTGAGGTTCCGTCCGATCTGAGAGCGCGCTTCTTTGTGGAAAACGTTGAGGTCGCAGTGGGCCAGGAGGACCTTGCCCGGGCCGCCGGCCTCTGTCCCGACTATTCGCACCTTGAGAGTGCGCGACTGCGGGGGGATGAGGCGTACGTCCGCACGACTGAGCGACAGCTGTCGAGCGAGCAGATAGGCTGCTGCCACGTATCGGCCATTCGGCCGGGGGTGGCGAACAGTTGGAACGGTGGAGCTGACCACCACCGCATGGCATCGGTATCTGATCTGGACTACATGGCTCGCTACGCGCTGTGCCTGCCGCTGCGGTGGGTCTCCCTGGAGCTGGAGAACGCTCTGGATGAGCAGCTGGAGGCGGTCCACCATCTGGGCGCGCTTCTGGGCGCACTCCTTGCGAACCAACGCTCATAGGACTATCCTTGTAGCATGTCGATAGCGTACGATTTTCATGTCCCGGCACTTGGCGAGGCCAAGACGGAATCACCCATCACGTACTCAACGGTCATGGGTGACCAAATTGCCAACTACGTCCGTGACGACGAGTATGTGCTCTACGACATTGAGGCCGATCCAAACCAGGATGCCAAAGAGTACACGGGTAAACAGATCCTTCAGAAGGCCGGACCGCGCCAGAAGATCTTTTTTGTTCCGAATCACGTCCACGCCGGTGTGGTGACCTGTGGCGGACTCTGCCCCGGACTGAATGATGTCATCCGAGCGATCACCCGCTGTCTCTGGTATCGCTACGGGGTTCGCCGGATCAGCGGCATCCGCTTTGGGTATCAGGGACTGCTACCGCAGAACAATATCCCCACCATGGAGCTCAACCCTGACGCAGTGGACGACATACACCGCATAGGCGGCACGGTGCTCGGTAGCTCACGCGGTGGCGGCAAGCAGACTGAGGAGATTGTGGATACCATCGAACGGCTCAATCTCAATATGCTTTTTGCCATTGGGGGCGACGGAACGCAGAAGGGCGCCCTGGCGCTGGCTCATGAGATTGAGCGGCGTGGTCTGAGAATTGCCATAGTGGGCGTGCCCAAGACCATCGACAACGACCTGGCGTTCATTCAGAGAAGCTTTGGGTTTGAGACTGCGGTTGCTGAGGCGACGGGCGCGGTCACGAGCGCCCATACCGAGGCGCACAGCGCCATCAACGGCATCGGGCTTGTCAAGGTCATGGGCCGCGATTCCGGGTTTATCGCCGCGCACACCGCTCTTGCAAGCCACGACGTGAACTTCGTGCTTGTGCCGGAGGTGCCGTTCGAGCTCGAAGGAGAGGGCGGCTTCCTGGAGGCGCTGCGCAAACGGCTTGAGCGGCGGGCGCACGCCGTTGTGCTGGTTGCCGAGGGAGCTGGACAGGAGCTGCTGCAGGTGGAGCAGGAGAACGACGCGAGCGGCAACACGCGGCTCGGTGACATTGGTACCTACCTCAAGGACAAGATCCAGGAGTACTTCGAGCAGAGCAGTATGTCAGTTAACCTGAAGTACATTGACCCGAGCTACATTATCCGAAGCGCTGTTGCCGCACCAACCGACAGTCTCTACTGCTCACGCCTTGGCAACAACGCGGTGCATGCGGCCATGGCCGGTAAGACGCGGATTGTGATCAGTCAGGTTCACAACACCTTCGTCCACATCCCCATTGAGATGGCGGTCAGCGAGCGAAACAAGATCGATCCTGAGTCGAGCCTCTGGCGTGATGTCATTGAGGCAACCCACCAGCCGCTGATCATGAAGTCCGAGTAGCAAGGTCTCCGGCTCGTAGCAGGTGATGCACCGGCACGGCCGCAGCTCAACCGTGTTTCTGCGCGAACTCTTTCATAAATCTGGTCAGCGTGCGCACGCTCTCAAGTGAGACAGCGTTATAGATGCTCGCCCGGACACCACCTACGCTGCGGTGACCCTTCAGCCCCAGCATTCCTTCCTTCGTGGCTTCGCTGATGAACGCCTTCTCCAGATCCTCATGAGGCAGCCTGAAGACCACGTTCATCTTGCTGCGTACCGCTTTGTGAACCGGACAGTTGTAAAAATCAGGCGCCCCATCAATCGCACGGTAGAGTTCGGCCGCCTTCTCGTCGTTTGCGCGGGCAACCTGGTCCAGTCCTCCCTGACTGGTCAGCCAGTTCATGACCAGGCTCAACGCATAGATCGGGAATACCGGAGGCGTGTTGTAGAGAGACTCCTTCTCTGCATGCGTCTGGTAGTTCAGGTATGCAGGCAGCTTTCGCGGGGCCTTGCCCATCAGGTCCTTTCTCACAATAACGATAGTGACGCCGGCGGGACCCAGGTTCTTCTGCGCCCCCGCGTAGATGAGTCCGAACCTGGATACGTCTATCCGGCGGCTGAGAATGTCGCTCGACATGTCGGCGACGAGCGGCACCTCCGCGGTGTCAGGAAACGAACGCCACTGAACTCCGCTGATAGTCTCATTGCTTGTGATGTGAACGTACGAGCTGCCCGCAGACGGCTTGACGGTGTCCGGATTCGGGAGGGTCGTGAAGCCGGAGTCCGAGCCATCAAAGAGCACATTGGCCGTGCCGAACGCTTCGATATCGGCCTTCGCCTTCTCTGCCCAGGCGCCGCTGTTCACAATGTCCGCCGTCCCGCCGTCGGGAAGGAGGTTCAACGGAACCATCCCGAACTGCATGGTTGCCCCGCCACCTAACAGCAGGACCTCATGAGAGTCCGGTACATCAAGGTGCGCCCGGATGCCCCCAAGTGCCGCATGGTGCACTTCATCGAACTCTTTGCTGCGGTGTGAAGTCTCGACAAGCGAGAGGC
This sequence comes from uncultured Spirochaetaceae bacterium, assembly GCA_964599075.1. Taxonomy (GTDB): domain Bacteria; phylum Spirochaetota; class Spirochaetia; order DSM-27196; family SLST01; genus SLST01. The sequence goes on from CAZREG010000005.1 coordinate 50,100, forward strand.
CAAGACCGTGGTAGTCGATCATGGTCTCTGCGAGTTCTTCAAGGACAGGGTAGGGCAGCGCCGAGGGTCCGGCGTAGAAGTTGTGCTTTCTCATTGTGCTGATACTATCCACGGCAGCCTCTCCGGAGCAAGGGCTGTCCACGGTTTTCTGCAGGCTTCGTGACACCGTTGGAGTGGCGACTGTCGGCGAACATCAGTACCTTCACCACATGTATACCTATCGGTCCCGAAGCAGATTCCTCTTTCTCGGCATCCTGGCCACGGCTACTCTCTTACTGCTGCCGGCAGCCCCGGCTGCCGCCCAGTCCCGCGCCGAATCACCTCCTGCTGACACTCTGGAGGCTGCAGACGGGCTTCGCTCCGGGCTAGGTGCGCGGGAGTTCACCGTCAGCCTTGACTGGGCTCAGGTACGCTTCGTGGAAGCCGAACAGAGAGGGGAGAACACCTGGCGCTTCACGGTGACGGTCGAGCACAGAGACGAGGGCTGGGACCACTATGCCGATATCTGGCAGGTTGTGGATCCGCAGACCCTTGAGGTATACGGTGAGCGGGTACTTCTTCATCCTCATGACAATGAGCAGCCGTTTACCCGGAGTCAGTCCGGCATTCGCATTCCCGCCGGTGTGGACACGGTACTTGTTCGGGCGCGGTGTACCGTCCACGACTGGAGCGGTCAGGCTGTGCTGGTCCCGCTCGTGCGCGGAGAGAGCGAACACTACAAAGTGAACAGGAGATAAGGATGCCGAACGTTGAACGGATCCTTGAGCTGTTTACCGAGCTCAATACCATTCCACGCTGCTCAAAGAACGAGGAGCGGGTCGCGAGCTGGCTTCTCGAGTGGGCTGAGAGCCGTGGATTCGCAACACGGAGAGACAAGGTCGGTAACGTCCTGATCTCCGTCCCGGGTGCCGGCAGTGGGGCAGACCAACCACCAGTCGTTATCCAGGGCCACATGGACATGGTCTGCGAAAAGAGCTCTGAGAGTTCCCACAGCTTCCAGACAGATGCGATTCCCGTGATCACTGAGGGTGACTGGATCCACGCGCAGGACACCACCCTGGGGGCGGACAACGGAATAGCAGTTGCGCTTGCACTCGCAGCAGCTGAATCAGACCTGTCGCGTCCACCCCTTGAAATTCTCATCACCGTGGATGAAGAGACCGGCCTCACCGGCGCTCAGGGCGTCCAGCCGGGGTGGCTCAGCGGCAGGCAGCTGCTCAACATTGACAGTGAAGACGAGGGGGTGTTCACCGTAGGCTGCGCCGGTGGACAGAACACGTTTTTGACGCTGCCGGTGGCGTTTCAGGATGCCGAACGCGGACGTGTAGCTCGTGCGGTGGTCGTCTCTGGACTCAAGGGCGGGCACTCCGGAGTGGAGATCCACCTCCAGCGCGCGAACGCCAACGTCCTTCTCACCCGTTTTTTGCAGGCCATCCAGGTTGCTCGCGTTGCCGACGGCAGCCCGGCGTTCCGACTCGCCTCATTCTCCGGTGGGAGTGCTCACAACGCAATCCCGCGTGACGCACGCGCGGTGCTGACCCTTGCTGATGCCGAGGTGCCCTGGCTCGAAGAGTTCGTGACCCAGTTCCAGAGAACTCTCCAGTCCGAGTATGCAGGCGTTGAGCCCAATCTGAAGCTCTCTCTCCAGGAACTCCCGACACCGGACAGCGTGATGAGTGACGCGAGTGCCACCCGCCTGCTCGATCTGCTTGCCGCCCTTCCCGACGGCGTGGAACGCATGAGCAGCAGCGTTGAGGGGCTTGTCGAGACAAGCACCAACCTGGCAACGGTCACCATGAAGGACGGCGTGGAGATTGGCACCAGTCAGCGAAGCTCCTTCAGCTCCCGTCTCGCAGAGATTGCCGGTCGGGTAGAGGCTGCCGGCCGCCTTGCAGGGGCAGGCATTCGGGTCACCTCACGCTACCAGGCCTGGGAGCCGGATATGGAAAGCTCTCTGCTCCAGCGCTGCCGGCAGGTCTACACAGAACAGTTCTCCACAGAGCCGGTCGTCGAGGTGATTCACGCGGGGCTTGAGTGTGGGGTTATCGGCGCGAAGTATCCGGGGATGGAGATGATCAGCTTCGGTCCAACGATCAGGGGTGCGCACAGCCCGGAAGAGCGGCTCCAGCTGAGCTCGCTCCAGCGGATCTGGACCTTCCTCACCGGCCTGCTGGCGAGCTACACCGGCTAACCGCAGAGCCGGGTGAGGAGGCGAGTCAGCCTGCTGATGCCGTTGCCAATACGCTCTTCCGGGGCAAGGAAGCTCATCACCAGATACCGTCCATCCTCCATGCCGTACAGGTAGCCGGGATGCACGTTCAGATGCTCGTTGATCAGTGCGCGGACGGCGAGCTCCTCGTCATCCAGACCGATGGTACCTCTCACGCGAACCGGGAGATGGATTCCCGCCGCCGCCGGGGTCCAGTCCAGATGAACACCGGACGCGGCGGTCCTCCCTGTGGCCAGGTTCCGGTTCGCCAGCTGCAGCGCGCGCTCCATTGCCAGCCGCCGCTCGCCAACCATGGCTGCCAGTTGCGCGCCCGGATCGCTTGTTGACGAGAACAGTGATGCAACACATTCCTGGGAGAGCGGAGAGCCGTTGAGGTAGAGGTCGTTCTCCACCTGAAGCCTCTCTCTGCTCTCTGCAACCCAGCGCTCGGGACCGCTCAACGCAATCCAGCTCACCTTGAGATCGGGGCCGGCAAAGAGCTTGCTTGCGCCGTTGATCGTGCACACCGGTTGTTCCAGGAGAAGCGGGCCGGGCCGCGGGAGCGGTGCGCCGGTGTAACGGAACGCACTAAACACCTCATCCACCAGGATCAATGCCCGGTTCTTCCGGGCAATTGCCCCCACCAGCTGCACCGTTTCTTCCGGGACAACGGCGCCGGTCGGATTATTCGGGGATATCAGAACAACGCACCCTGTCTGCGGTCCGGCTGCACGGTCCAGCGATTCCACGTCAACTTCCCAGCCACGGTCGGGATTGAGCCGATAGAACCGGGGCTTTAATCCCCGACGCTCTGCTACCTCCTCAAAGAGCGGATACCCGGGTGAGGGGAGCAACACCTGCGACCCGGGCGGTAACAGAGATGAGAAGATGTGACTGTAGCTCTCGCTTGCGCTGGCCGTCACAATGAGGTCGGAAGGCTTGAGGCTCCATCCGTCACGTGCATACCAGCTTGCCACGGCCGCACGAAGATCACGGCTTCCTGCAGGATCCGGCGAATAGGGTTCCCGTGCCCCTCCTACGCCCAGATAGCGCCTGGTCGCCGTTTCCAGTGGATCGGTCGGAGGGTAGAGCCCGCACCGGTGGAAGTTCGTGTCTATGAGATCAACGAAGTCCGGTTGGGATCGAACCCGCTCCAGTGCCTCACCGTAGCGGTTGGTCATTCCTGTTCTTCTACGAACCGACTGATCTGCCCAGCTGTCTCAGAGGCAATCCGGGGCGACGCAAAGAAGTCATCGTGTCCTACGTTCCTCTCTGCCGGGATGAGCTCCAGCTCGGCCTGAATGGCCCGGGCAAAGCGAACGCTCTGGTCGCTGGAAACGATCCGATCACCCTCGCTTGCAATCACCAGCGTTGGAACCGGGAGCGGTTTCGCAAGAAGTGCCGTGTGAAACCACGTCTGTTCAAAGGTGATCTTTTGCAGATCGGGGGCCTCAGGGACCGCCTCGCGGAACACGCGCTTCTGAGTCTCGAGAGGAGTATGGGGAGAGAAAAAGCGTGGTCGGATCAGAGCCGGCGGCAGCAGGCGGTGGCGCAGGAGAAAACGCAGGACGGGGCTCACCCCCTTCTCGCGAGTGCCGTACGGCGGTGCAATGAGCACTGCGCCGGCGATCGCACTGCGGCCGAGCCGGTTTGCCGTCAGAGCGGCAATTACGGCTCCCAGGCTATGGCCAACAAGAAGGATTGGTCCGCCCACCTCCCTGGAGAACTCGCTTGCGCGGGTGACTGCGAGCGTCTGCAGCTGCTCAATGTCTGATGCATCAAGGTCGGGTGCGGCCACCGGTCCCGACCTGCCTTCCAGCTCCTTTCGCAAGGGCATCCAGATGCCGCCACGTACTCCGTATCCGTGCAGAAACAGCACGCCATTCGCTTTCATTGGCTCAATATACCATTGTGAAGTATCTGTGATATGGTGCTGAAAAACGGCTGGCGGGGAACGGTAGCCGTTGTGCAGGGGAAGAAATGAAGAACGTAGTGCTTCTGGCAGTTGTATTCGGTATTGTGGGGCTGATTGTCGGCTATCTGATCTTTGCGAGGGCGCCGCTCACCGGTGAACTCATCTCCATTGGTGATCTGTTTCGGCGGCCCAACGATCTGGTTGGTCAGATTGTCAACGACGTGCTCGCGTTCGAGACGATTCGACGCAGTATCCTTCTCAGCGGTGCCGGTGGTGCGGTCGTCGGCATAATCCTGGGTGCCGTTGTGAACCGCCGCTGACGAGCCGGTAAACAGCGTGTGACACTGGCGTTCTGCCGGAGCCGTGATATATTCCCCCATATACTGGGGTGTGCATGAAGCGTATTATAGCTCTCTTTTTTCTGTTTCTGTCCGGACTGGCCCTCTTCGGCCAGGACATTGTCGTGGCCTACGTTGACGGTCTGTTCGAGGTCCGTGTGGCCGGGCGCTGGAACGAGCTTCTGATAGGTGACTTCGTGAATGAGGACGATGAGATTCGTCTCGCACGGGGGGCTTACGCAGAGCTTGCGACAACAGATACGACGGTCAAACTCTCTCGAGCCGGAGTCTTCCGGGTAGATGAGCTGATCACTCTGACAAACAGAAACGAATCCGCCGGTCTTGGCGGGTTTCTCATGAACCATGTGGGCAGACTCTCCTCACAGAACAAACCACCCAATCAGACCGCCGCGGGTGGCGCCCGGGCAAGTGAGGCTCAGAACACCCCCTCTACGACCTGGCAGGGCGGAGCCACCACGGGTGCCCTGATTCAGGAGGGGCTGCAGCTGCTGGAGGCCGGCGAAATCGAGGAGGCCTATTACATCTTTGAGGAAGCCTGGGATTTCGCACTCACCGACCAGCAGTACCGGGAAGCACTCTTCTACTACGGCTATGCCAGCTCGCTCCTGGGGCGCACCGCCCAGGGAATCGATCTTCTGAGTGAAGTTGGTCCTGACCCCGACTCCAGATTCTATGTCTCTCATGCGCTTGTGCTCGGCCAGCTACTTCTGGAGAGCGTAGCCCATGAAGAGGCGGTTGAGCTCCTGAATGAGGTAGAGGCTGACAGCCGCCTTACGGCGCAGGAACGACAGTCGGCGCAGCTTATGTTGGGTCTTGCCTACGCGGGAATGGGCCAGACGCGCAACGCTCGTGAGTCCCTGGTTCGCGCTCGCGACCTGCTTCCGGGGAATGAGGCTGCCGACGCTGCGCGAACGGTCCTTGCAGATCTTTAATGCGTGCGTTCTATCGGTCCGGTAGGCCCACCAGCTGCGCGTAGGCAGCCAGCGCTTCCGAACGCTCGCCTCCGCCGAGTATCTGTCTGGTGAGAATTTTGCCTAGCTGGACCCCTTCCTGGTCAAAGCTGTTCACGTTCCAGCACAGTCCCTGAAATACCACCTTGTTCTCAAAGTGTGCAAGTAACGCTCCAAGAACCCGCGGCGAGAGAGTCTGTGCCCAGAGCAGACTGCTCGGCCGTTCTCCCGGGAAGTGCCTGTTCGGATTATCGTCCGACTTCCCAAGCGCGAATGCAACAATCTGCGCAGCCAGGTTGGCGTTCAGTTTTTGCTGACTTGTCGAACCATCATACGTCACGTCGCTTCCGTACTGTGACTGTGAGAAGCCGACGAACTGCAGCGGTACAACATCCGTTCCCTGATGGAGGAGCTGGAAGAAGCTGTGCTGCCCGTTGGTTCCTGGTTCACCAAAGATCACCGGTCCGGTCTCGTACGCTATCGGCTTTCCGTCTCTGTTGACCCGCTTGCCGTTGCTCTCCATATCGAGTTGCTGGAGGTGTGCCGGAAAGCGAAGGAGCGCCTGGCTGTAGGGAAGTACCGCTGTCGCTCGATAGCCGAGCACATTCCGCTCATAGACACCAAGCATTGCGTCGAGGAGGGCGGGGTTGCTGCTGAGTTCCGGGTTGAGCGCCGCCTTGTCTGCCGCAGCTGCGCCTTCGAGCAGCTCAGCGAACACCTCAGGTCCATAGGCGAGACTCAGGATGGTTCCGCCCACGGCGCTGGAGGCGGAGTATCTGCCGCCGATGAAGTCATCAATGAAGAATGAGTCAAGGTAGTCGTCATTACCGGCGAGTGGGCTTGTCTCTGAGGTTACACAGACCATGTGCTTGAGTGGGTTCTCCACGCCACCGTTTGACAGCCAGTCGACTGCGAATGCCTGGTTTGTGAGCGTCTCCTGGGTGGTGCCGCTCTTTGAGACCAGGATGAACAGTGTCGTTGCCGGATTAAGTCCGCTGAGCTCCGCAGCGGCGTCGTCGGGATCAACGTTGGAGATGAAGCGAGCCTCGATCATGGGACCACGCTTCTCGCGCCCCTTGTAGGTGTAGCGATGACCCTGGAGCGCGACAAAGAGCGCGCGGGGGCCAAGGTCTGAACCGCCGATTCCAATCTGGACGGCGGTGTCGAACTGCTTTCCCGCGGGGCTCGTGATCTCACCCTCGAGTACCCCCGCTGCAAACCGGGAGAAGCGAGCCTGCTGCTCTGTGTAGAACTCCCGCAGGTCCCGGCCGTCCTGTTCGACCGCCTCCGCCTGTTGCCCGCGACAGAGGTGGTGGAGCACCATGCGCCGTTCTCCGGTGTTCATGATCTCACCGGAGAGGATCATACGATACTTCTCAATGAGCTGCTGCTCCGTTGCAAGCTCGTCAAGCGCGTCCAGGATCTCATGGGAGCACTTCTTCGCGGCATAGTTGTACAGAAGCGGACCGGCTGAGACGGGATACGAGCATTGGAAGCTTGAGATCCGGCCGCTTGTAAGCACCGTCTCAAGTGCCGGCGGCTTCAGTGCGTGTATCCGCTTGAAGCTCTCCGTCTGATCGAGGTTGTTGAAACGTATGTCCATTGATCACTCCTCTGCCGTTTCCACGGCGTAGCCTGGCACCGCGATTTACTTCTCGTGGAAACCGGCCATGGTCCGCATCTCCTGGGCCGGGCCACCATCCGCGGGCGCCTTGTTCTGTACAATGGCGGCCACCCCGGTAGACAGTCCGTAGAGATTGATAAATCCGGTGGCGTCCGAGTGGTCGTACTGGCTCTCCCCAAAGCTCGCGAGGTCCTCAATGTAGAGTGAGTACGGGCTCTTGCGACCGGTGATGATGGTGTTCCCCTTGTAGAGGGTCATCCGCACTGAGCCGGTAACAAACTCCGACGCCTTCGCCATATAAGCGTCCATTGATCGCCGGAAATGGGTGAACCACTTGCCGGAGTAGACAATATCGGCATAGCGAAGTGCCATCTGATTTTTCAGGTTCAGTGTATCAAAATCAAGCGTGATCATCTCAAGCTCGCGAAGCGCCTTGAACAGAATCGTGCCTCCAGGTGTCTCGTAGACGCCCCGGCTCTTCATGCCTACCAGGCGGGTCTCCACAAGGTCAGTGCGGCCAACTCCATGCTTCGATCCCAGCCCGTTGAGATGAGCCAGCAGTTCCATGGGCTTCATCTGTTTCTCATCCACTGCGACCGGGATACCCTGCTCGAAGTCAATGATGATCTCCTGCTCCTCATCCGGGGCTTCCTGGGGTGACTTTGTAAGTCGATACATCTCCGGGTTCGGCGTGGTCCAGGTGTTCTCCAGTTCCCCGCCCTCGTGACTCATGTGCCACATATTCCAGTCACGCGAATAGATATTCTTCTTTGAAACATCACGCAGCGGAATCCCGTGTGCCTGAGCGTATTCGATCGCCTGCTCCCTGCTGCGGATGTCCCACAGCCTCCAGGGCGCTATTACCGCAAGCTGTGGAGCAAGCGCCTTGTAGGTAAGTTCGAACCGCACCTGGTCGTTTCCTTTCCCGGTACAGCCGTGAGCAACGGCATCCGCGCCCTCCGCCAGTGCCACCTCAACCTGATGCTTCGCCTGCAGCGGTCGGGCGATCGACGTTCCCAGCAGGTACTTGCCCTCGTAAACAGCCCCGGCCCGCAACATGGGAAAGAGGAAGTCAGCCGCAAACTCCTCACGCACGTCTTTCACGTAGAGCTTGCTTGCCCCGCTTGCCAGCGCCCGTTGCTCCATATCTGCAAAGTCGTCATCCTGTCCAACGTTGGTACAGATTCCAATGACCTCGGCTCCGTCGTAATGCTCCTTGAGCCAGGGGATGATGATCGATGTATCGAGCCCACCCGAGTACGCGAGTACAATTTTCTTTACCTGTGTCTCTGCCATTTCTTCCTCCAGTTTGGTTCTATTGCAATTGATCTGCCAGCACGGCCACGCCTCGAGCGAGGTCCCGTTCGCCTATCACAAGCGGTGGCGCGAGCCTGATGACGTTGCTGCTCGAGCGAAGGAGCAGCACCCCCTCTTCTCTGCATCTGTTCATGATCGATGCGATGCGGGCCGGCGGATCCTCCGCCTCAACAACCAGACCCTGCAGGAGTCCCATGCCCCTTCGCGCGACGATCTCCTGCTTCTTTCTCACCAGCTCGTCCAGGAGTAAGGTGAGCTGTTCTCCCCGTTCACCAACCCCCGCCAGAAATCTCGGCTCGGCAATGGTTCGAACAACGTGGGCCGCCACTGCCGTGGTTACCGGGCCTCCGCCGAACGTGGTCCCGTGATCCCCCGGGTGCAGCTGCTCGTTCAGGCGCTCTGGGATCATGGTGGCGCTCAGCGGGAGTCCGCCTGCCAGCGGCTTGCTGAAAGAGATGATGTCCGGCTTCAGGCCCACCTGTTCGCACCCGAAGAGCGTTCCGGTTCGTCCCAGGCCGGTCTGGACCTCATCTGCAATAAGCATTACATCGTGGCGGGTGCATGCTGCATTGAGCGCTGCAGCGAACTCCTTGCTCATCTGAGTAAGGCCCCCTTCACCCTGGATGACCTCCACGATCACACCCGCAAAGCTGCCGTCCAGCATCCGCTCGAGGGCAGCCGCGTCGTTATAGGGGCTGCTCTCCATTCCAGGGATGAGTGGCTCAAACGGTTCGGCGTACTTTTTGTTCGGGGTTGCCGAGAGCGCGCCCATGGTCCGGCCGTGAAAGGCGCCTGAGAACGAGAGTATCTTGTGGTGCCCAGGGCCACGGGTGTGATGAGCGTAGAGGCGGGCATACTTGATCGCCGCCTCGTTTGCCTCCGCGCCGCTGTTGCCAAACTGCACCGCAGCGAATCTCCCTATCCGCTGTTCAGCAACGGTAATCAGCAGACTCGCCAGATCAATTGATGGGCCGGTGGCATAGAGATTGGAGACATGGATAAGCTTTCGCATCTGCCAGGAGGCAATTCGGGCCAGATCGCGGCGACCGTAGCCCAGCGCATTGACGGCAATTCCCGCTCCCAGGTCCAGGTACTTTTTGCCTGCTGCGTCCTGGAGAGTGACCCCGCGGCCACGCTCAAGACGCAGCATCTCACCGGCATAGTTTCTCGCGAAGGGAAGGTTCGTCACCATTCCTTCTTTCATTGGTCACCTCCTTTATTCCGAATGCTGGTCCCGGAAACCCCATCCAGTAGCCGTTCAAGGTCTCCGGGGCCGCCGTACTCGCCTATCACCACGCGCTTCACGCCGTGCTCGAGCGCGGTCAACGCGTTGTGAACCTTTGGAATCATGCCGCCGGATATCTCTCCGGTACTGATCGCCCGTTCAGCGCCTACGGCACTCAGTGAGTGGACTACCGCTCCCGCAATCTGCACACCCTTCACATCTGAGAGGAACACGAGTGCCGCCGCCTCCACTGCTCCTGCAACGGCGAGCGCTACGTCATCCGCGTTGATGTTCAGAGAGATCCCCGCACTGCTCATTGACGGCGGAGCTACAACCGGAAGGAACCCGGCGGCCCATACGGCTTGTAGCGGCGAAGGGTCCACACCCACGACCCTGCCCGTACGTGAGGGCGAGCCGGTAGAGTCGGCAACTGCCACACCGGTTATCATGCCGCCGTCGCTTCCACTGAGACCTACAGCCGGGACACCGGCGCCAAGAAGGATGCGCACCAGACGCTTGTTCGCCAGGCCTGAAAGCACCATCTCCACAATGTCCATCTCAGCGTCGCTGGTCATGCGGATACCGTTCTCGAACAGCGGTACGTGGCCGAGCCGCTCACTCAACGCGCTTACCTCCTTGCCTCCTCCGTGAACTATAAGTCCGCTTGGGGACAGAGCGGCGAGCTCGCGGGCGAGCGATGCGACGGCCGTGTACTCGGTGGCGGCTGTGCCCCCGAGCTTGACAACGATTGAGTTGCTCATGAATGCTGCCTCAGAACTCGCCGTCTGCAGAGAGCCCTGCATCCTCGGGGAGCCCGAGCCGGATGTTCATGTTCTGAACTGCCTGACCGCTTGCCCCTTTGTAGAGGTTGTCTATGGCGCTGAACAGCTGCAGCTGCCGGCCTTCATGGACGCGGACGCCAATGTCACAGCGGTTGGAGTTGCGCACGTCACGACTTTCAGGGATGCCGCGAGGAGAGAGCCCCACGAACGGGGAGCCGTCGTACGCTTGCCTGACACGCTGTTCTGCCTCTTTCTGACTGAGTGGCGTTCGCAGTGCGGCAACCGTTGTCACGATCATTCCCTGCTTCACCGGTACCAGGTGCGGGGTAAAGAGAATGCTCGAAGGCCCGTCCGCCGTCGCGCCGTCCGCCGTTGCGCCGGTGCGTGCAAGCTGCTCCTCGATCTCAGGGACG
>CAZREG010000005.1:60993-90591 GCA_964599075.1 uncultured Spirochaetaceae bacterium
GCGCCGGTGCGTGCAAGCTGCTCCTCGATCTCAGGGACGTGGCGGTGGGCGCGTCCCGGGTTGTAGGCGTTTACGTTTTCCGATCGTTCTGTGTACAGCAGATCAACCTTCTCTTTGCGTCCCGCTCCTGAGATTCCGCTCAGCGCATTGACCACGATTGGCTCTGTCACAAAGTCACGAAAGGGAAGCAGCGGCAACAGTGTCGCCGTGGGGTAACAGCCGGGGTTTGCTATGATGGACGCGGTCCTGCAATCCGGCCGGTTCCACTCGCACAGACCGTAGACTGCCTGCGTGAGAAGCTCCGGATGCGGATGGGCCTGGCCGTACACCCGTGCATACGTCGTGGGGTCGGATAGACGGAAATCTGCAGAGAGATCTACGATCGGGACGATTCCCGCGAGCGGCCCCAGGATTACCGCGGAGGCGGCGTGGGGCAGTGCGGAGAGGACTGCGTCTGCATTGCCCGCATCCGCGTCCTCCAACGAGACGAACAGGCCGTTGGGAATCTTCCGGTCGGCAGACTGACTGAGGCCGGGGTCGCAGGCGCGTACTTGCTTGCCCGCGCTGCTGCGGCTTACCGGCGTGATTCTTTCGACGTTGGGGTGATTACTCAGGATCCGGAGCAGCATCATCCCGGTGTATCCGGTGCTTCCCAGAACAACTACGCGCATTTACTCCCCCAACTCAGGTACGAGACTGATCAGCTCAGCGGCGAAATCTGCTGAGTCAGCCCCCGCTCGAAGCACGACCAGCACCGTATCATCACCGGCAATCGTACCCAGAATCTCACTCATGGAGAGGTTATCAAGTGCGATCGCCACGGTGTCTGCATGAGCGGGCATGGTGTGAATAATTCCCAGATTTCCGGAAAACTCCATGGAGAGCACGCCCCGCTTCAGGTCAAGAACGTAGTTCTGCTCGGACTCCCGGAGCTCTTCCTCAGTCGGCAGGGTATAGTAGTAGCCGCTTGAACCCTCGCTCACCTTACTCACCTTCAGCACCTTCAGATCGCGCGAGAGAGTTGCCTGGGTGAGGTTGAAGCCCTGTCGCTTCAGATGTCCGAGCAGCATTTCCTGGCTTGTGATTCTGTGCTCTTTGATGATGTCCCGCACCCGGCGTAGTCGTTCCGCCCGCTCTCGCATCCTTCGTCCCCCGCAATATGCAAAGATATTCCGTGATTAATGCATAAACTTACGAAAAGCACCCTGGTTATACAATAGCCGGAATAAGCGCCAGGGCGCTCCTGTAGAGGCTGTCGGCGTAGACTGCGTCAACCTCTTCAAGCAAAATCTCGCCCTCTGCCGGGACGGCTACCATCTCCCGGTGCTCCTCACCATCCGCGCCATCAATGTCGGCGCAGCCGCTTCTGGTGGTCCTCAGGTCGACACTGCGACCGTCGGTGAGGAGAAACTCGATTTCCTGGTCACATCCGGGTGATCCAGGATCCCGGCGTACGGTAACGGTACGCCCGTCGGGAGCTGTGTAGTGGTCAGCCGCTGTGGCAAACTCAGGCTTGCTCCATCCCAGCCGTTCGGCGAGCCAGAGACCGTAGAGACGGGAACCGGCCGGGCTCAGACCATGGATGGTCACCGACTCGATCCGTTCAAGCTGCTGCACCGCCTCCCCGCTGAAGGCGTCTGCAGCCAGCTGTCGGTAGGGTCTCAACCGCTTCCAGGCAAAGTCCGCAAGCGGCACGCTGCGCGCCACGGCAGCGGTGCGCAGCGTGGCCAGCACGCGCTCCTCGCTGTCGCCCAGCTCGAGTGCACGGTCGCTGTCAAGAATGAGCTTGTCAACCTGAGTCTGTACCAGATCAAAGAGCGGGTCGTGTCGGCGGATCGCATTCAGCCAGAGAACATAGGTTGGGATGTCACGGACCAGAAGCGGCGTCCAGCTTCCGAGCGCCCCCCCAGCCCCGTCGCGTCCGTTGGTAATGACGATCTCCTGAAAGCAGACGCCCTTGCGTTCGGCATCAACGGTGCAGCGTGCGCTGACCTCCAGCGAGCTCTCTGCCACGTCCTGGTTGACCACGTGGATCACCCGGGCAGCCCGCTTTCCCAGGAGATAGGTGAGCGCCGCGTCTGCCTGGGCACGATGCACATCACTGCTGTGGACCACCAGATTGAACAGGCTGGCCCGTACTTCCGAGCTGGTAAGCTCGCGCTGGATGCGGGCAAGCTCCATCTCCACCTGCTGGACGTCTACCTTCACAGGGTCCTCCATCGTCTGCTTGACTTTCCCAGCAGCTCGCGCGCCTCGGCCGGCCCCGGAGTTCCCGCCTGGTAGGTTGCCAGTGGAGCCGATGAGGCTCTCCAGTGATGAAGCACCTTCGTGATGAACTCCCACGACGCCTCTATCTCGTCACGACGGGTGTAGAGGGTGTTGTCGCCTTTCATGGCGTCGAACAGGAGCCGTTCGTACGCTTCCGGCACAGCCTTTCCGAATGATCCGCCGTAGGTGAAATCCATATTCACCGGACGCGCGGCGTTGGCGTAACCGGGGATTTTTGCGTTGACGCGCAGTGAGATGCCCTCGTCGGGCTGGATGCGCACGGCAAGGACATTGCGCTCGGGAGCGTGGTCCCCGCCGGCAAAGTGCTTGAGTGGTGGACGCTTGAAGTGGATGGCAATCTCGGTGAGCTTACGGCTCAGTCGCTTTCCCGTTCGAATGACAAACGGCACTCCGGCCCAGCGCCAGGTATCAAGCTGCAATCGCAGCGCAACGTAGGTCTCCGTCCGGCTCTTCGGGTCAACCCCATCCTCTTCCAGGTAGCCTGCGACCGATTCTCCATCAGAGACGCCGGCTGTGTACTGTGCCCGAACAATGTGGCGTTCAGGTTCCTGGAGCGTGATCGGGTCGAGCGACCGGATGACTTTCAGCTTCTCGCCACGGATACTCTCCGGTCGGGTATCATTTGGTGGTTCCATAGCCGCTATCGAGAGAAGCTGGAAGGCGTGGTTCTGGATCATGTCGCGCAGCGCACCACTTCTCTCGTAGTAGTTGCCGCGAGTGCCCACCCCGGCGTTCTCCGCGACTGTGATCTGCACGTGGTCTATGTAGCGGTTATTCCAGACCGGCTCAAAGATGCCGTTCCCAAACCTCAGCATCAGCAGGTTCTGAACGGTCTCCTTTCCCAGGAAGTGATCAATCCGGTAGATCTGGCGTTCCTCAAAGTGGCGAAGCAACAGCTCATTCAGCCCTTGCGCGGACTCAAGATCCCGGCCGAACGGCTTCTCAACTATGATGCGGGTGTAGCCATTGGGCTCTTCTGCAAGCCCGTGCTCTCCAAGTTTGCTGATCACCGTCTCGTAGCTCGAGGGCGGGGTAGAGAGGTAGTAGAGCCTGTTGGAGAACCCCTCGGCAAACGACGGCATCTGTCTGTATCCGTTGTCATCTTCGAAAGTGGAGCGAAGGTAGGTGAGCGTTTGCAGAAACCGGCGTCGCTGCTCGTCGCTACCCGGCATGCCCTTGATCATCACCTCGGCCTGCTCCTGAAGGTAAGCGTCAGACCAGTCGCGCCGGGCGAACCCCACAATGCGGAACTCAGTCAGTCTCCCGTTGAGAAAGAGTGAGTAGAGCGCGGGAATGAGCTTTTTGCGGGTAAGATCGCCGGTGACACCAAAGACAAAGATAACAAGCGGCTCTGAGCTGTCCAGACTCTCAAGCCCGGCGGCAAGCGGGTTTCGTTCCACGCGCCCAGTATGGTTCCCTTTCCTCCCCCAATCAAGCACGCACTGTCCAATCGCGGGATCGGGTCGTATGTTGGCAGCGTGAACCAGCTCATCCTTCTTGATCAACGCAGTCCGCTCGGTGGCGCGCCGCTCTACTACTGCGAAGAGACAGAGACCACCATGGCAGATGCTCGAGCCCTTTCGGCTGCAGCTGCGCCGGACGGATCGGCAGTCGTGACCGGGTATCAGCTCGCGGGTCGCGGACGCAGGAGCGGTCGCACCTGGTTCTCCCCTCCCGGAGAGAGCCTGATGTTCACGCTCATCCGGCGCTCAGTCGCGGCGCCTGAGCTCCACTCTCTGCGCATGGCTGCGGCAGTGGCGTCTCTGCTTGAAGATCGATGGGGCCTGGCGGCGCAGATCAAGTGGCCGAATGATGTGCTTGTGGATGGGCGAAAGCTCTGTGGGGTCCTTGCCGACTATTCCGACAGCGTGCTCACCATAGGCACCGGACTCAATCTGCTCCAGCAGTCGTTTCCCGACGCTATCGCGGAGTCGGCAACATCGGTCTGGCTCTCCTGTGGTGGCTGTAAGGTGCTTCCGGCTCGACCGCGCCCCACCGCGCTTGCCGAGCTGCTGCAGGCGCTGCTTGAATGCTACGGCCGGCTTGCCGACCGCTGGCACTCTGTACTCACTACGCGTCTTCTTGGGCAGGGGGAACAGATCCAGGTCACGCTGCCGGACGGAAATGAGCTGATCGGTACGCTTGAGGGCGTCCACAGAGACGGCTCGCTCATGGTGAGAAAGGAAAAACTGTACCTGCTCGCCGCTGGAGAAGTATCCTTGTCCTGACGATGAGCCAACAGAACGACCAACGCAAGCATAGACGCCTCAGTGAGCTCGCCGTCCGCCGCGCTACGGTCACCTTCTGGAGTGCCTTTGGCTGGGTCGCCCTGAGTGCAGCCGCGTACGCCGGGAACGCGCTTCACGTGCCGCTGTTCTTTCATGCAGAGATTCTGTTCGGCTCCATCTTTACTCTTGTTGTGCTTCATTACTACGGCTGGGTACCGGCGCTTATCACCAGCGTCGTTGCCGCGAGTTTCACGGCGATACTCTGGCTGCACCCGTATGCCGCTGTCGTGCTCGTACTGGAAACGCTCTTTGTGGGCCTTCTCTACCGGCGACGCAGTCAGAACCTCATGCTGCTCGCCACGCTCTTCTGGATTCCTGTTGGTATGCCGCTGGTTCTGTTTTTCTACAGTGGCGTCATGCAGATTGGGCTCTCAGCGGCGATTATCGTCATGCTTCAGCAGGCGATCAACGGGATCTTCAACGCGCTTATCGCCTCCCTCATCATCGGCGGGCTCAAAAGCTTCTGGCCGGGACTTGAACCGGCTGAGTCTCGCATGCCGTTTGCGTTTGCAGAGGTGATCTTTCTCATGGTTGTTGCCTTTGTACTCATACCAGCAATGGGAATCCTGATAGTGAGTGCGCGAACCGAGATGTACCGGGTGGAGGAAGAGATCCACGCCCGGCTCTCGCTCACCTCGGCAAGTACAAAGCAGGGGGTCAGCGCCTGGATGAGCGAGAATCTGCACACCCTTGGCTCGCTCGCCACCTACGCCCGGCCGCAGGACTCAGAGCAGATGAGAGAGCTTCGCCAGGAGATCGCGCTGCTGAAGATGTCCGACGAGGATTTTTCTGCCATATCGGTGCTGGATTCGGTCGGTCGTGTTGTTGCTGCTGAGCCCATGGAGGTCGCCCGGCACGCACTCTCGGGAGCTGACGTCTCGAGCTCGCCGTACTTTGTGCGCATGGCGAACGGCATGCATGGCGTTGCATCAAACGCCGTGGCCCGTCCGGGCTCCGGCGCGCCTATGGTGCTTCTGGGGGTACCCATCGTTCACGGAGACTCGTTCGCCGGTGCCGTGGTCGGTGTGCTTGACGTAGATAAGCTGAGAGATGTGCTGCAGCGACTCACCGGCAGCTGGCAGGTCTCTGCCACGATCGTGGACGGAAACGGCCTTGCCCTCGCCTCCACTGCGTCCGACCTCACCCGCTTCTCGGAGGCTCACAACCATCTGCCACTGCCGGAAGAGCACCTCTGGTCGAATCTCTTTGTCCGATTTCCCCCGGAGGATGAGTACGATTCCACGCTCCGCCGCTGGCAGGAGGCACAGTTCATCACACTTGATCGCATGGGGGTCAACTCCGACTGGCTCCTTCTTCTTGATGCTCCCACCGCACCGTATCAGGAGGCACTGACCCTCCGCTATCAGAGCACGCTCTTCTGGATGATGGTGATTATCATTGCCGTGACCGGGCTTGCTGCACTCATCAGTCGTGCCATGCTGGGCGCCCTCACCAGGCTCACCGTCGCCGCAGAGAACCTTCCGGACAAGGTGACTGCCGCGCAGGAGCTCGACTGGCCGTCGAGTAGAATTGGGGAGATAGATACGCTTATCCACTGCTTTCGAATCACGAGCGACCACCTGGGCAGTAGCTTCCAGCAGATTCAGGAGGCAAAGCGGCAGGCAGAAGCCGCAAGCCACACCAAGAGCCAGTTCCTGGCGAATGTAAGTCACGATCTGCGTACCCCGCTCAATGGAATCCTTGGCTATGCGCAGATACTCTCCCACGACAGCTCTCTTGATGAACGAACTCTGGAAGCCATTCGGATCATCGAGCGTAGCGGCAATCACCTGCTCAACCTGATCAACGATATTCTTGATATTTCCCGCATAGAGGCGCAGAGACTGGAGCTTTCGGAGAACAGTTTCGCCCTGCGGAACTTTCTGGAGGACCTTGCCGACATAGTTCGCCTGCAGGTTCGTCGAAAAGGACTTTCTCTCCAGACCCAGTTTGACCCGGACCTCCCTGCGGCGGTGACCGGAGATGAAAAGCGGGTGCGTCAGATCCTGCTCAATCTCCTCAACAATGCGGTCAAGTTTACCTCCGAAGGTGACGTCACCTTCCGGGCGCGCTGGCAGAGCGGGCTGTTCTCCGCGGAGGTCGAGGACACCGGCATGGGCATTCCTGCTGACGAACAGGAGGCGGTATTTTCGCCGTTTCGCCAGCTCTCCAAGCACGTCCAGAGCGAGGAGGGTACCGGGCTTGGTCTTTCAATTGTGGCCAGGCTGCTGGAGGCGATGGGCGGCAGCGTGACGCTTGAAAGCACGCCCGGCGTCGGCAGCCTCTTCCGTGTGACTATTCCACTGGCAGCGACGCACGACTGTCCGGTTCCAGTGCGAAACGCTCGTTCTATCTCCGGCTACGAGGGTGCGCGACTCTCTGTGCTGGTGGTGGATGACAAGTGGGAGAACCGGAGCGTGTTGCGCTCAATGCTCGAACCGCTCGGATTCCGGGTGCTGGAGGCGGAGAATGGGGCAGAGGGGCTCTCCTGCATCAGAGAGGAGCAGCCGCAGATGGTCTTTATGGACCTCGTGATGCCGGTGCTTGACGGATTCGGCGCGATCAAGAACATCCGTGCGCAGCGCTCGGCGCAGAAGCCCGCGGTTGTCGCGGTCTCAGCAAGTGTTGCGAACACCATCCGTCAGGAGTGTGTTCGTGTTGGTTTTGATGACTTTCTCGCCAAGCCGTTTGAGGAACACCAGCTGCTCGCGCTTATCCACAGGCACACCCGGGTAACGTGGACGTACCGTGACAACGGAGAAGAGCAGCGGTCCGGGCCGAAAGCCGGCGGCGTTGTTACCGTCCCGGGCGCCGATGAGCTCCAGCAGCTCGCCGGGCTTGTCTCCACCGGACACGTCCGGCAGATCCTCAACGCCGCGGATCGCCTGGAGCGCAACGACTCCCGACTGCAGCCCTTTGCTGATCATGTGCGGAAACTGGCACAGGAGTTTCAGATAAACCAGCTTGCCGACTATCTTACTCACCTTGCCCGTGGTACCGTAGAGCAGGACGCTGGAGATGAATGACGCACACGAAACGCGGATCCTGATTGTAGATGACAACACCAACAACCTGGGGGTGCTCTATCGATACCTGGATGATGTGGGCTTTGAGGTTCTTGTCAGCCAGGATGGCGAGCGGGCCATTCGCCTCGCCCACCAGCAGCGCCCGGATGTGGTGCTGCTGGACATCATGCTTCCCGGCATAGATGGCTTCGAGACTTGCCGGGAGCTTAAAAAATCTGATGAGACAAGCGATATTCCCGTAATCTTCATCAGTGCCCTTACGGACATCGAGGACAAGGTCCGCGGCTTCGAGGCGGGCGGCGTTGACTACATCACCAAGCCGTTCAATCAGGAAGAGGTGCTTGCCCGCATTAATGCGCATGTCACCATCAAACGCCAGCGAGAGCAGCTGGACGAGCTGAACGCAACCAAGGATCGCCTCTTCTCCGTGATTGGCCACGACCTGCGGGGTCCCTTCATGGGGCTGCTCGGCGCGCTGCAACTGCTTCGAGACTCCTCCCACGAGATGGACGCGGAGACCACTCGCGAGCTGATCGAGAATCTCTACGGTTCGGCGGAGAAGACGTACCATCTGCTGGAAAACCTCCTCGAGTGGTCACGTAGCCAGCAGCGCAACACAGAGATCTCTCCGAGTACGATCAATCTTCACCGACTGGTCACCAATACCGTGCAGGTCTTCGACGCGACCGCACGGCAGAAGAGTGTCTCTCTTCATGTCGATATTGACGAGTCACTTACGGTGTTTGCCGACCGTGACATGGTGAGTACCGTGATCCGGAATCTCGTCAACAACGCGATCAAGTTCACCAAGTCTGAGGGCGGTGTGACGATCAGTGCAACCGGAAACCTGGAGACGGTGACAGTCCAGATTGAGGACACGGGAATAGGCATGCCTCAGCAGGAGGCCGACCAGCTGTTCGTCATGCAGGGTTCGCGCAGCAAACCGGGGACGGCGGGTGAGCGTGGCTCCGGCCTTGGTCTTCTTCTCGCGCAGGACTACGTGATTCGAAATGGAGGGACTATCTCCGCTACCAGCAGCCCCGGAGAGGGGAGCACCTTTACATTCACGCTTCCTGCAGCCCCGCAATCGCCTGAGCAGTAGCCGCGCGCGAGAGGGCAAGCTCGGTCCGCACGCTTCCCGGCAGTTTCCCGCTCAGCGCGCTCTGTATCGCCTCCGCGCCCACGCCCCCGGGAGAGACAAGAAGCGAAGTTGTCTCCCGACCTGAGTGTTCTCGTCCAGTCTGGCGGCCAAAAAACAGATACGGCTGTGGTCTGCGGCGAACGTGTACGCTCCAGGGCATGACCAAACCTTCTGCACAGAGCGCTACCACGCAGAAGCGCATGGTGCCCACGCTTATCTCGAATGCCTCTCCCCAAAAATAGCTATCAGGCGTTTCGTGCCCGGCCGTGTAGCTGCTCCCGTCCCCAAAATGGGCGGTCACCACCGGTGAATCGCTGCCAATCGGGAGTCCGTGCGTACAGAGGTCCAGTCCGGAATCCGGCGGAACCACGGTTGTCTGTGAGAGAAGCAGAGCGGGGAAGTCGAGCAGGAGGGAAAAATCCGTTGTGCAGAGGATCTCACCCGCGTCCCACCGAAGCGCGAGAGTGCTGTGCGCGCCGCGGCTCTGATCCGACTCGAATGAGAAGCAGCCCTGCGGAACGTCCTTTACGGGCTTTCTCCGTGAGCCGGCAGAGGGGTAGGCAATGGTTCGCGCCGTTACCGTCTCTGTGATCTTTGAAACCGCGGGCCAGATGCCGGCAAAGCGCCCGGCATCCAGCAGCACGGCACACCCCTCGCCCTCGAGAGCCGCCTCACCGTTCATGCTCGCAACTATGGAGCGGCCTGTTGGGTCGCCGTTCTGCGGTTTCGGTGGCGTCCAGTACTCACGCTCTCCGGCTGCGGCTTCCAGGATACGGCGCATCCCGATCCGGCTTGCGCGCCGGGAACGCAGGAGCGCAACCGCCTCGAGCGTCTCTACCGGCGGCTGGCGCAGCGGGCGTGACCCACAGAGCTGGGTCGCCTCACCCGTTCGGTCGGGCGTTCGGTCGGGCGTTGAGTCGGGCGTTGAGTCGGGGCCCGGTGGATCGGTCAGAGCGGTGAGGACGCTTGGGTTTCCACGGGCAGCAAGGATTTGGGAGGCTGCCTGAACACACTCTGCCGTCTGGTGGGGATCGATTCCGGCGGTGATGAGCAACAGCACCGGTGCGCCTCGTGCTCTGCCTGAAGTGGCGGAGCGAACGGCGCGACGGATGACGTTCTCCGCCTCCTTCCCGCCGTGCAGATCTGCCGCATTGACCTCAGCAACCGGCAGGCGATCACTCCCGCTGGAAAGGATCAGCTCCGTGCGTCCGTCGTGCTCGCAGAGCAGCCACAGCGGATGCTTGCTCTCGCCGTAGAGCTTCCGGGTTCCGTGACGCCTGCCGTCTGCGTACTCGCTGATCAGCAGCCACCGAATTGCCGCGTGGCGGTTCTCCGCACCGGTGCTCCACGGGTTACTGACCGCCCATTCAAGCTGTCGCTCAAGCTCGTCCACGCGCAGAAGCTGGTCGGCTACGCCGGTGAGTCCGGTGAGCCCTACCGCATCCCCGCGCTGGTGCACGATCTGCCGCAGGGAAGTCGCAGAATCAGATGATTTGTCAAAGATCTCCGCTCCGGGAAGCATCCAGAGCAGCGGCACGTCGCTCGCGTTCATTTTGTTGATGACATCTGCAAGGTCGGCCGCCGCCTGGGAAACAGTGGTTTCACGCTCTCTAACTGTGTCTGGTAAAAAGGTTAAGCCAATAAGTGCCGGCCTCACGCGAGCACTTGTACCACGAATAGCCACGCGGGGGAACCACAAAAAATGCCAACCAATCTTGGCGACAGCGTGATTCGTTTGTATCTTCCAAAGTGCATTAGGCGCATTTCAAATCAAATCCACAACTACTCAGGTAGAGAGGAAGAACATGGCAAAACAATTACGGTTCAACGAGGACGCGCGAAGAGCACTTCTGCGCGGTGTCGAGAAGCTTTCGGCGGCAGTCAAGGTCACCCTTGGCCCCAAGGGTCGGAACGTGCTCCTGGACAAGAAGTTCGGGGCACCTACCGTTACCAAGGACGGGGTCTCCGTAGCGAAAGAGATCGAGCTCGAAGATGAGTTCGAAAACATGGGCGCGCAGCTTCTCAAGGAAGTTGCAACCAAGACGAATGACGTTGCCGGTGACGGTACCACAACCGCAACGGTCCTCGCATACAGCATGATCAAGGAAGGTCTGAAGAGCGTGGCGGCAGGTATCAACCCCATGGCGCTCAAGCGTGGCATGGACTTCGCGGTGCAGACTTCCGTCGAGGAGATTCACAAGCTCTCCAAGAAGATCAAGGATCGGGAGGAGATCGCGCAGGTCGCTTCAATTTCCGCCAACAACGATATGGAGATCGGTAATGAGATTGCCGGTGCCATGGAGAAGGTTGGTAAGGACGGTGTGATCACCGTTGAAGAGTCCAAGACAATCGAGACGACCACCGAGTTCGTTGAAGGTATGCAGTTTGATCGCGGATACGTTTCACCGTACTTCGCCACGAACCGTGACACCATGACGGCAGTACTTGAGGATCCGTACATCCTGATCCACGACAAGAAGATCTCCAGCATGAAGGACATGCTTCCCGTTCTGGAGAAGGTTGCACAGACCAACCGCCCCATTCTGATCATTGCAGAGGATGTTGAGGCTGAAGCTCTTGCAACTCTGGTCGTCAACTCTATTCGCGGAACAATCAAGGCCTGTGCCGTAAAGGCTCCGGGTTTCGGGGATCGCCGCAAGGCCATGCTGGAGGACATTGCGATCCTTACCGGCGGCCAGGTCATCAGCGAGGAGCTCGGCCTGAAGCTGGAGAGCACGGAGCTTGACCAGCTTGGTCAGGCAAAGACCGTCAAGGTTGACAAGGAAAACACCACCGTAATCAACGGTGAGGGCAAGCGAAGCGACATTGAAGACCGAATCGCCCAGATCAAAGCTCAGATCGAGGACACCACCAGTGACTACGACCGTGAGAAGCTGCAGGAGCGACTCGCGAAGCTCGCCGGCGGCGTGGCGGTGATCAACGTTGGCGCCGCGACAGAGGTTGAGCTCAAGGAGAAAAAGCATCGTGTTGAGGATGCACTCTCTGCGACCCGTGCGGCGATCGAGGAAGGAATCATCCCTGGTGGTGGTCTTACCCTTATCCAGACCGTACCCGCGTTGGACAAGGCGGATCTCGCCAGCCTCAATGCAGACGAGCGCGTGGGATTTATGATTGTGAAGCGCGCTCTTGAAGAGCCTATTCGCCAGATTGCGACCAACGCTGGTATTGACGGAAGCATTGTGGCGGACAAGGCCAAGAACGAGAAGAAGGGACAGGGCTTTGATGCATCTGCCATGGAGTGGACGAATATGGTGAAGGCAGGGATCATTGATCCTGCAAAGGTCACCCGCAGTGCACTGCAGAACGCTTCTTCCATTGCAAGCCTGCTGCTGACCACCGAATGTGCCATTACTGATATTCCTGAAAAGGACGCTCCCGCACCGGGCGGTGATCCGGGAATGGGTGGCATGGGCGGCATGGGTGGCATGGGCGGCATGATGTAACCCAGCCTGCATGAGGGGGAGCCGGTGGCTTCCCCTTTTTTCTTGCAGAGCGGGGAGCTGGAGACTGAATGAACCGTGCTGAGTTTGTGTTTTCTATCGGTTTTCAAGGTGATGCGGCGATCGTGGACAAGCGCGCCATGCGATCGTACCGCGGCCTCAGCACGGCTGAACTTGCCGAACAGGGACTCTTCCGTCAGGCGTTCTGTTCGGCACTCTACGCTGGGGACCCGGAAGAGATGCGGCAGTTTGTTGAACTGTTCTCGCGGCAGACCGGAGTCGATGGTCTGACCGCCGAGAGACTGAAGCGACTGTTTGGCGTCTATACGGTGCCGGACGACGTCACGAAGGTGATAGCGGTATAGGCCGATTTGACCTTGTACGCCTTCCGTGGTACCGTTTTTGAAATCCGCTGGACAAAGGAATAACTATACATGAACCACTTTTTTACCGATCTAAGCCTGCTGATGGCGCCCACACAGACGGATGGGGCGGCTGGTCCGCAGTCATTCCTGCCGACGCTGATCATGTTCGGGTTGGTCTTTCTCATTTTCTACTTTCTTATTATTCGACCTCAGAACAAGAAGCAGAAAGAGACCAAGCAGATGCTTGCATCGCTTGAGAAGGGAGACAAGGTCCAATCGATCGGCGGGATTCAGGGCACCATCCAGTCAATCAAGGAAGAGAGCGTTGTTATCAAGATCGATACCGACACCAAGATGACTCTCTCTCGCTCTGCTGTCTCCAATGTGCTTGCCAAGGGCAAGGCTGCAAAACGGTCTGAAAAGAAAGTCGAGGAAGCCGAAGAGAGCACAGAGTCTTCGGAAGACGAGAGCGAGGACTAATCCCAGCAGACTCATTTCTGCGGTTGCTTGCCTGGCTGTGCGACCGCGCGGATGCTGCGTCTCGGAGTGAACGATGAGCAAAAGGTTTCGACTTGTCCTGGTTCTGGCGCTGATCGCAATCAGCGCCTACTTCATTTATCCCACCGTCCGGTGGTACTTCTTTCTCCCGGAGTCGGAGCGCGAGCTCGCATCCGGCAGTCGCGAGCAGATTCGTGATTACGCCCGGCAGGAGGCCTCCGAGGCACTTGATGAGTTGCGCTCCTCAGTCTCCGAGGACGCCGAACAGCCGCTGCCGGAACAGTACGCGTTCCTGATTGACGAGGCGCGTTCGGTCTACCGGGCTGAGGACCGAGAGGTGCCCGATTCATGGACGGTTGGGAACGTACTCGTTGCTCTTGGCGGCGCAGGGGACACCTACGAGCTGCTTGAGTCTCACTACGCTGAGGAGCTTTTCGCTCTCAAGGATATTCAGAGCCGAATCATCACGCTTGGTCTCGATCTCTCCGGCGGCATGAGCGTTGTTGTGGAGGCAGATCGCGCCAGTCTCACGGAGACCCTTGGTCGGCAGCCGACTGAGGAAGAGGTGGATGAGGCGATCGATCTAGCCGTCACTATTTTGACGTCCCGAATTGACCAGTTCGGTGTCACTGAACCGGTGATCCGCCGACGTGAGGGCACCGATCAGATACTCATTGAGGTGCCTGGTGACAGTGATCGTGCTCGGATTGAGTCGTACCTCCAGGGGCGGGGGAGCCTGGCGTTCCATCTGGTGAATGACGATGCAACTGCCGCGCTGATTGAGCTGCAGGAGCAGCGACCTTCCTGGAACCCGGAGAGCGATGAGGTCCCGGAGTTCATTCCAGCCGGCTCTGTCATCGCTCCCTATGTGGTTCCTGACCAGTACGGGATTCTGCAGCTCATACGCTACATTGTGATTCAAGAAGATGTGAATGAGTCCGGCCTTCCGGGGCAGTACATTCAAAGCGCAGATGTAGGCACCCAGCCGCTGACCAACCAGCCGACCGTCAACTTCCAGCTCGACTCCCAGGGAGCGGAGATATTTGCGACCCTTACCCGTGAGAACGTGGGGCGAAGCATGGCAATCGTGCTCGACGGTCGCGTGCGTACCAACGCACGAATCACCGAGGAGATTCCGACTGGTCAGGTGCAGATCAGCGGGTTCGATCGTGAGGAAGCTCAGAACATACGGACTGTCCTGCAGACCGCAGCACTCCCGGTGGAGCTTGTCATAGAGAGCCAGCAGACCGTTGGTGCATCTCTTGGTGCCGACGCGGTGCAGGCAGGACTGCTGTCCATTGCGCTTGGGTTTGGATTGGTTATCCTGTTTATGCTTATCTACTACCTGGGAGCCGGCGTCATTGCGAACATCGCACTTGTGCTGAACCTTTTCTTTATCCTCAGCGTACTCAGTGTATTCAACCTCACTCTCACGCTCACCAGTATCGCCGGTGTCATCCTCACGGTTGGTATGGCAGTTGATGCAAACGTGATCATCTTTGAACGAATCAAGGAAGAGTATCGGCTGGGTAAGAGCCGCCAGGCGTCGGTGAAAGCGGGCTTCCAGAAAGCATTCTGGACCATCATGGATGCAAATATCACAACGTTTATTGCTGCGCTCTTCCTGAGCCAGCTCGGCACCGGGCCGGTACAGGGCTTTGCGGTTACTCTGGCAGTCGGCATTGTCTCCTCAATGTTCACGGCCCTGTTTCTCTCAAGGCTCGTTTTTGACTTCGGAACCGAGACCCTTAAGCAGAACAGGCTTAGCCTTGGATGGGGCGTGAAATGAAAGTAATCAAGTTTACCAAAGTCCGATTTCTGATGATCGTTGTGTCAATCGCCCTTATCAGCGGCGGCATTGGTCTCACGGTTGCCAGAGGCGGCTTTAATCTGGGTGTTGACTTTCAGGCCGGACTGAGTGTTCGAGTTGCCGTTGATGACAGCCGCGCAACTATAGAGAGCGTTCGCGAGGCACTCTCCGGTTTTGATGGAAGTCAGGTTCAGACGGTTGGAGCTGAGCAGGAGCGACAGTTCACGGTTCGGGTGCGCGACGACGGAGAGACGGATTCGTTCAGTACCGTGATGGGCGCCCGGATAGTGGAGAGTCTGGAATCTGCGTTTGGTGCCGGCTCAGTGAGTGAGCTGGAAAGCAACTTTGTTTCGCCACGTTTTAGTGAAGACCTCACAAGAAACACCGTGCTGCTCATCAGTCTGGCCATGGCGCTTATCCTGCTCTACATCTGGTTTCGCTTCAAACTGGGCTACGCAACCGCGAGTATCGTCGCGCTTCTGCACGATATCGCGTTTATGCTTGCCTTTATTGGAGCGTTTCAGATCGAGGTAACTGCCGCAACAATTGCAGCTATTCTGACCATCATTGGTTACTCGTTGAACGACACTATTGTCATCTTTGATCGAATTCGCGAGAACGAAACCCTCATGCGGGAGACGAGCTTTGAGGGCATCATCAACGCAAGTGTTACCCAGAGCCTCAGCCGAACGCTTATCACAAGTCTTACCACGCTGCTGGCGGTGAGTGCCATCTACATTATCGCCACCGGTCAGGTGCAGACGTTTGCGTTGAGTCTGATGATTGGCGTCGTGGTAGGGACCTACTCCTCAGTGTTTATTGCCTCTCCGGTGCTTCTGGGTTGGCGACGAGCTGCTCGCAGGAGCAGGGCGAAAAAGGACGCCGGTCGCACCGGAGCTCCTGTGAGTGAAAAGAAACTGGAAGAGGCAAAAGAAGCGGCTCCGGCAGCTGAGAAGAGTATCAGCGCAGCGGATAAGGAGCGTATGCTCGAAGAGCTTCGCCAGAAACGGGCAGGCTCCACCGGAAAGGGTGCGCGCTCTCAGCGCAAAAAGAAAAAGTAGAGCATGCTTCACGCGCAGGTGCTCGGCGAGGGTCCTCCGGTTTTGTTCCTCCACGGCCTGTTCGGTGAGGGGGAGAATCTGAAGAGCCTCGCCAGACCGCTCGCCCGGAGTTGGCAGTGCCATCTTCTGGATCTGCCGAACCACGGTCAGAGTCCTCACAGCGAATCGACCGATTACCTGCAGATGAGCTCGGCGGTCGCCGAGTACGTCGGCTCTGTTGGGTCGCCGGTCGCGGTGCTCGGACACTCCATGGGCGGGAAGGTGGCTATGGCTCTGGCGCTGAAGCAGCCTGAGCTTGTCACAGCACTTGTTGTTCTCGACATAGCGCCGCGAAGCTACAGCCCGTCACACATTCACATCATGGATAGCCTGCTCGATCTGGATCTCAACACGATTGAAAGCCGCAGTGATGCCGATCAGCAGTTGGAATCATCCATCCCTTCGAAGCCGGTCCGCAGTTTCCTGCTCAAGAATCTTGTGTCAGATGGAGACGGGTACCGTTGGAAGCTCAACCTCGGCGTCCTGCGGAGTTCTTATGATCGCATTCTTGGATGGCCTGCCGATAGCCTGGCGGATGCTTCATATCCGGGATCGGTAACGTTCGCTGCCGGCGACCGATCTGACTACCTGAAGCCCGAACGGGACCGAAAGACAATCGAGCGCTGGTTTCCACACTCTGCCATACAGGTCGTGGAAGGCGCAGGGCACTGGATTCACGCGGAGAAACCGGAGGCAGTGCTCCACGTTCTGCGTACGGTTCTGAGCAACTGATGACGGCGCCCGGACAGCCGCTTCCCCTTGGGGCTCGCGTGACCGAGAGTGGTGTTGCATTCTCCCTTTTCAGCCGTCACGCCACCTCCGTCACGCTCTGCCTCTTTGACCGGCCGCGGGACCCGTATCCTGCGCAGGAAATCGTGCTCGATCCGGACCAGAACCGCACCGGTGATGTCTGGCATCTGGAGGTGAGCGGAGCCGGCGCCGGGCAGCTCTATCTGTACCGGGTTGACGGTCCCTATGATCCTGGGAGCGGGCACCGCTTTGTACGCACTCACTTTCTGAGTGACCCGTACGCGCGCGCTATGACCGGCGGATTCCACTGGGACTTCTCCTCGCAGGTGCTTTCCGATCCGAACAACCGCCTGGCCGCTCGCAGGGCGGGAGAGCCGGATGCGTCCCGGATTCCCAAATGCATCGTGGTTACCGACCAGTTCGACTGGCAGGGTGATCGCCCGCTCAACTATCCTCTTCGCCGAAGTGTCATCTACGAGGCGCATGTCAAAGGATTGACCGCGCACGAATCGTCTGCGGTTGCGCACCCCGGAACGTACGAAGGTGTCATTGAGAAGATTCCCTACCTCAAGAAGCTTGGTGTGACCAGTCTTGAGCTTCTCCCGATTCACGAGTTCAATGAATGGGAGTTTGAGCGCACCCACCCTGAAACCGGCAAGTCACTGACAAACTATTGGGGCTATTCGACCATTGGATTCTTTGCTCCAAAGGCCAACTATGCGGCCGCAGGGCAAAACGGCGAGCAGGTAACCGAGTTTAAACGGATGGTGCGTGAGCTGCACAAGGAAGGGATCGAGGTAATCCTGGACGTTGTGTTTAATCACACCGGGGAGGGGAACGAGCGTGGTCCGGCAATCTCCTTCCGGGGACTCGACAACTCGATCTATTACATGCTCGAGGAGGACCGTCGCTACTATCGCAACTATTCCGGGACCGGTAACACACTCAACTGTAATCACCCGGTGATGCGCTCGCTCATTCTGGATGCTCTGCACTACTGGGTCATTGAGATGCACGTCGACGGATTCCGCTTTGACCTGGGTTCTATCCTTGGCCGTGACCGTCACGGAAACATGCTTGATAACCCGCCGGTACTGGAGCGCATTGCGGAGGATCCCATTCTGCGCAACACCAAGCTGATCGCTGAGGCGTGGGACGCCGGTGGCGCCTATCAGGTGGGCGGCTTTCCCGGGGGCCGTTGGGCTGAGTGGAACGATCGCTATAGAGACGATGTGCGCCGGTTCTGGCGCGGAGATCGCGGCATGACCGCACCGTTTGCCACACGGCTGACCGGCAGCTCCGATCTCTATCTTCGCGACGGGCGCAAGCCGTTTCACAGCATCAACTTTGTCACCTGTCATGACGGTTTCACCCTTGCCGATCTGGTTTCCTACAATCGGAAATCGAACAGTGCGAACGGTGAGGAGAACCGCGATGGAGCGTTCGAGAACCACAGCGCCAACTATGGAGTAGAGGGTCCGGCACACGATCCATCCGTTCAGTCGGTACGTATTCGTCAGCAGAAGAACTTCATCGCCACCCTGTTGCTCTCACTGGGTACTCCAATGCTGCTCGGTGGTGACGAGATCCGCAGAACCCAGAACGGCAACAACAACGCTTACTGTCAGGACAACGAGCTGAGCTGGTTCTCATACGAGTCTGATCAGGAGTCCATGGAGCTGCTGGAGTTCACCACTCAAATGATCACATTCAGGAAGCGTCACGCTGCATTTCAGCGTCCGGAGTTCTACACCGGAAACGACACCAACTTCAACCGCATGCCCGACATCACCTGGTTCAACGAACGGGGAGGCGCCGTCGACTGGTCCCGGGCAGGCCAAACCCTTGCGCTCAGGCTTGACGGCAGTCATGCAGAGATCCAGGCGGATCGCGATGATAACGACTTCTTTATTCTTTTTAACGCACACCCCTCCCGGGTAGAAGTGGCAATTGCAGATCCTCCGAGCGGAAAACAGTGGTACCGTGCCATAGATACCGCGCTTCGCTCGCCCCAGGACATTGTACTTGAAGGAGCCGAGGCCCCGTACAACAGACTTTTCTACTCCTGTGCGGGCCGCAGTACGGTCGTTTTTCTAAGCCGATAGCTATACAACCCCTCTGTTGGTCGCCTCCCGCCACCGCCGGGGGCTCATTCCGGTGAACCGCTTGAACCGCCGGGAGAAGTAGAGCGGGTCGTCAAACCCCACCGAGCGAGCAATCTCAGAGACCGGCAGACTCGTCATGCGCAGCTGATCCTCTGCGCGCTCCATGCGCCTTCGCTCCAGGTACTCGGGGAAACTCTCGCCTGTCTCGCTGCGGAAAAGATGTGCAAGCCTGCTGCGTGAGATGCCTACTCTTTCACAGAGGGCGCCTATTGTGTGTCTGGAGCCCAGATCTGCGCTGATTATTCGAGCAGCCTTCGAGACCCGGTCGTCAAGCGCGCCATCAACGCTGAGCGGGTTAACGGTCTGACACCAGAGGAGGGCGCGCTCCAGAGCGTTCCAGGCGAACGATAGCCGGTTGCTGCGCGCCGCGGTATGCCAGTCGGATAGTTCCTGCATTGCCTCGCGCACCGGCGCGAGCGCCGGCCCAAGCTCCAGCAGTCGAGGCTGTCGCTCCGTGGCTTGCGGCCAATCGAGCACCGGCCAGTCGAGCAGTGAGTCCAGCCTTCGGACGTTGGGAAAATGAGTCCAGACCAACTCCCAGCGACCAGTTCTCTCTTCGGTCCCGTACCACTGTGGTGTCCCCGGTGGGTAGAGGAGGGCCGTGCCGGCCGGGACGGGGACCCGGCCGGCAGGTTGTCGCCGCAGGTGTACCGGCGAACCGTTCTGCCGCTCGTCCGCCCGATCGAGCGACCAGCGATGCTCGCCGGCACCACCGATGCTCACAATCAACAGCCAGTCGGGCGCGCCGTTCGGCCGGAGTACCGAGTAGCCGAGACCCTCACAAAAGCGCCCACTTCGAAACAGAGCCTTCATAGCATAAACGTCCATGTTTTTGGCGGGCCTGTCCATAGTGGATCCCAGCCGGGAGGTCTATCATGAGCGCATGATGAGTACAGGAACCACAGAGTATCGTGCCGAACTCTCCCAAGAGTTCGCCAGTCGTGGCTATGCGGTCGCCAGGGGGCTCTACACACTGGAGCTGGTCGAAGAGTTGCGAGACCACTTCGCGGAGATCCACCGTACCGGCGCCAACGGAAACTACACACATGCCTCGCTTAAGGATGCCGGGGGCGACCCCCTGCTCGCGTTCCCCCGGATCATGAATCCCCACCGGTACTCAGGCCTTGCCAGAGAGGCCCTCTGCCATCCCGGAGCGGTTGGGATACTGACTGATCTGTTCGGGGAGAAACCGTTGGGAGTGCAGACTATGCTCTACTTCAAGCCACCCGGAGCTCGTGGTCAGGCGATGCACCAGGATCAGTTCTATCTGCAGGTACGTCCAGGAACCTGCATCGCTGCGTGGACGGCGCTCGACCCGGTTGATCGCGCGAACGGTGGTATGATCATGGTCCCGCTTACGCAGGACCTGGAGATTGACTGCCGGAAGGCGGGCAAGGAGGGTGCCGGCTCCTACGGTCCAAACGCCATACCGGTGCCCGTGCCCGACGGCTACCGGGGTGAATCCCCGGAGCTCGAGCCAGGGGACACGATTTTCTTCAACGGCAGCCTTCTGCACGGCAGTGGTCGAAACGTCACGAAAGACCGATGGCGACGCTCTTTCATCTGCCACTACGTAGGAGTGGGCTGTCAGACGATAAGTGAAGCGTACCACCCTCTCGTCGATTCATCCGGCAGAGACGTGGTTCGGGAGAAGACGACAGACGGCGGACCGTGTGGCGCCTGGGTGGGGGCCGCTCACTGATGGGCCTGCATCCAATCCGCGAGAAATGGCCTGGGACCCTTACCGATCGCGAGCGGTTTGTACGGCAGATGCACGGGAAGTCCGTCGACCGTTTCTTTTGATTCGACCGCCTTGAGACCTTTGGCAGTCCGGTCTGGATGCATCCTCCGTTTGAGGAGATCGTCATCCGGGAGAGTGCCACTACCAGAGTTCTCATAAATGCCGATGGATTGCTTGCGGAGGTTCCTAAAGACGGCCATGAGACCATTCCGCATTACATTGATGCCACCATCAAGACTCCTGATGACTGGAAAAAGGTCAAGGAGGAGCGTTTTCGCCGTGACGACCCTGCTCGCCGGATCGACGCAGAAGCGTTGCGGCGTCACTATCCCCCCGACCGTGACTATCCTCTTGCCATCTGGTGCGGTTCTCTTATGGGCAAGATCCGCGACATGCTCACCTTTGCGGGGATTGCCTACGCAATCTACGATTACCCGGAGATGCTGGAGGACGAACCGGACCAGGTCCTTGGACATATCGATTTTGACCTGGCGTCGGGCGGGGAGGATATCGCCCTCAATCAGGGCCCCATTGTCACGCTATCAGCGAACAGGAGCTAAACTGCACGCCGCCGGGATAGATCTGTGGTACACCGACTGCGATGGAGATGTGCGGCCTCTGATTCCCGGCATGCTCTCTGCCGGGCGGCAGGAGATCCGGGCGTATCTCAAGAGACTGGCACCCTGGGTGGAGCGTGGGGGCTTCATTCCGTTCTGCGATCATCGCTGTCCCCCGAACGTCCCGGAGTCACACTCTCTCTACTATCTCGATCTAAAACGGTCGCTGTTTGGCGGATGATCAAGAAAAAAGGCTGTAATCCTCGGGCAAAATTGATAGAATGGAACAAAATCGTCTTGGGAGGTCTCATGAAACGCTCCAGTGTGTTCCTTATGCTCACAACTCTCGTGGTTATCCTTGCTCTCGTCTCCTGCGCGAGCGCAGAGGTGCGCGCCGCTCGTAGCGGCGACATTGACGCCCTGCGTGAATATGTCGCCTCCGGTGGGGA
The DNA here is from genome assembly GCA_964599075.1 of uncultured Spirochaetaceae bacterium. Taxonomy (GTDB): domain Bacteria; phylum Spirochaetota; class Spirochaetia; order DSM-27196; family SLST01; genus SLST01. The sequence continues at coordinate 82,634 of CAZREG010000005.1, forward strand.
CGTGAATGCACCTCAGGGCAACGGGCAGACACTGCTCATGATTGCCGCGGAGTCTGGTCAGGTCAGCAGCGTTCAGTTCCTGATCGACAACGGCGCGATCATTGAGGCTCGCGACAATCGCGGGCAGACTGCGCTCATCTACGCCGCTGCAGGCGGACGCCAGCCGGTAGTAGAGACGCTCCTTGCAGCCGGGGCCGATCCGCTTGCGAAAGACAACAGCGGCGCAACCGCGCTCATGGCCGCCTCATCCGCAGGCCACCTCTCAATTGTAGAGACTCTTCTTGGCGCGGGCGCTCAGCCGAATGCGCGCGACAACTCAGGCCGGACCTCCCTCTTCCGCGCGGTTGAAGGCAACCATCGGCTGGTCGTTGAAACGCTGATCCGCTCAGGGGGTGATCCGACCATCCCCACAAGCCAGGGAAACACCATGCTTTTCCTTGCACTTGACGACGGGCGAGCACCTGTCACCGACCTTCTGCTGCAGAGCGGCTCTGATCCAAACGTGCGGAATGACCGCGGACAGTATCCACTTCACCTGGCAGCCGGAAACGGTGCGTTGCGTGTCATGCAACTCCTGCTGTTCTACGGAGCGGACCCCAACGTCTCCGACGGCGGAGGGCGGACACCGCTGATCCTCTCCCTTGGACAGGACGTACAGCGAGCAATGCTTGAAGCCCTCCTGGTTGCCGGTGCGGATCCCAATGTCGCAGATGAGCAGGGGAACGTGCCAATTCTGATTGCCAGCTCCGTTGGCGACGCGGACGTGCTTGAACTTCTTCTGGAGTACGGGGCCAATCCACAGGTGCGCAATGAGCTTGGACAGACACCGGTCTACATTGCCGCGGCAACTCCGAATCTCGATGTCCTGCGGATTCTTCTGAGAAGCGGTGGAAATCCCAATACGGCAGACGCAGACGGAGTTTCCGCGCTTATCATGGCAGCGCGCAGTCGCTCCGCAGAGGTGGTATCGGAACTTCTCACCTACGGGGCCGATCCCAACGTACGTGGACAAAACGGCCAGACCGCCCTCTTTATCGCTGCGGAGAACGAGAGTCCGCAGATCGCACGCTCGCTGATCCGCTCCGGCGCCGACCCGACGATTGCTTCAAACGATGGGCGAACGCCACTCCTGGTTGCTCTTGCGCAGAGCGCTCGTCGGCCGAGCGGTGTGACTGAGACCGCCCAGATCATCATAGATAGTGGCCAGGCCATTGTGGGCCGCAATCCCCTTATCAACGACATTGCCTTCCTCACCGCAGAGAGCGGCAACACTGACGTGCTGCAGATTCTCTTGCGTGCCGGCCTCAGCCGGGACATCCGTACGCCGCAGGGTGAGACACTTCTGACGCTCTCGGTTGCCAACCCCGACTACGTGCGTGAGCTGCTCCAGCTTGGCTTCTCCACCACCGGGGTCAACGCCAACGGAGATACAGCGCTGATCATTGCTGCACGCGACGGCCACTTTGAGACGCTTCGAATCCTTCTGCAGTCCGGAGCAAATGCCAGCGTAAATGACGCCCGCGGTGTGACGCCACTGATGTACGCCTCCAGCGGACGCAATGTGGACGCGGTGCGCCAGCTGCTTCTGTCCAATGCGAACGTCTTCAACCGAGACCAGAACGGGAACGCGGCTATTCACTACGCTGCACGCAGCGGGTCGCCGGAGATCCTGCGCCTGTTGCTGACTGCAGGAGCGGATCCAAACGCGACCAACAGCGCTCGCGAGCAGCCAATCGATCTGGCTGACGAGAACCGTGACGCCACCGAGATCATCCGGATCCTCAGAACTGCCGGCGCCACCGGAGGCTCGAACGAAGGGTCAACCGGTTCACCCGGGGGCTCACCCGGGGGCACGTCCGGGGGCTCATCCGGCGGGGCCGCCGGCGGCGATACGGAGGATAGAGATGACCCCGTATCCTCTGTGCCGCGACCGCCGGAGACCCGGAACATCCTCTACTCCGGTCAACGACTGCCGTCTAACGCATCAGGTGCCACGGTAACCTTTCGTGGCTATGAGAACTCCCTTCCTTCGGCTTTTGACCGTCGTCTGCGAAGCCGCGAGAACCCACAGGAGGTGCTCCTGATCGTGGACAACTGGTATCCGCAGCGTGTGGAGGTGTTTCAGATTGATGCGAACGGGCAGCCGGAGCCGATCGCGCGCCCCGAGCCCTACGCCTCTGTTCGCCTTGAGACCCGTCAGGCGAACGTGTTCGTCATCTACGGCGTGGACGGCACCTACTTTGGCGACTACACCACTACGGGGAACAGAGAGCAGCGGATACGTACCGAGTCGCAGAGGAGGTAGTGCCTCTTGACTTTCCGTCAGATTTTGTTGTTCCTTTGCTATAGGCAGTGATGGAGACGAGTAAGGTTGTGCCATCCGTACGGCTGTGGCCGTGAGAGAAGGGTTCCAAATCCGGAAGACCGGTGGGCTGGAAGAACCCGGAGATGCACCTCCCCAAAACCCCTCCTGAGCCGCTGACGGAAACCTGGAACTGCCGCGCTTTGGCTCAGTCCGGGGAGTAAGCTCAGCCGTAGCATCCACGAGACGGATGAAAGTGAGTGCGCAGCAGGGAGACAGCCTGCTGCGAACCAAGGTGGAACCGCGGAACAGGGAGGGCCCCTGTCTTCGTCCTTGGAATGTAATCGGCAGACCGATTGCTTCCCGGGCGCAGACAGGGGCTTTTTTGTTGCCCCGGGGGAGAGGCACGCAAGGAGGAGCGTATGGCAGACGTCCAGAAGAAAGAGATGAGCGCTGATGAGAAGCTGCACCGGATTCGTCACTCGACCGCGCACATAATGGCGGAGGCGGTGCTGCGCATCTTTCCGGATGCGAAGATTGCAATAGGACCACCTATTCAGCACGGCTTCTACTACGACTTCGATCTCCCGCGCAGCCTGACTGAGGAAGACCTTTCGCAGATTGAGCAGCACATGCAGGAGATCGTGAGCGAGAATCATGAGTTCGTGAAAGAGGTCGTGGATCGGGAACAGGCGGCAGAGCTGTTCAAGGAGCAGCCCTACAAGCTTGAGATTCTGCACGACCTGCCGGAGAACGAGGAAGTCTCCATCTACACCGTAGACAGTTTCACCGATCTCTGCCGAGGCCCGCATGTCGAGAGCACGAAGGCGATCAATCCAAAGAGCTTCAAGCTCCTGAACGTGGCTGGTGCCTACTGGCGCGGAGATGAGAAGCGTCCCATGCTGCAACGGATCTACGGAACCGCCTGGGACAATCCAAAGGCGCTGCGCCAGCATCTCGACTGGCTCAAAGAGGTTGAGAAGCGCGACCACCGCCGCGTTGGCAGAGAGCTCGACCTGTTCAGCGTCCACGAGGAGGCCGGTCCGGGGCTTATCTACTGGCACCCCAAGGGCGGTCGGATCCGGCAGCAGGTGGAGGACTACTGGCGCGCAGTCCACCGTCGTGACGGCTACGAGATCCTCTACACCCCGCACGTGGGCAAGAGCTGGCTCTGGGAGACCAGCGGTCACCTGGATTTCTACAAAGAGAGCATGTACACCTCAATGGAGATGGACAAGGCGGATTACTACGCCAAACCCATGAACTGTCCGTTTCACATCATGATCTACAAGACCGATGTCAGGAGCTATCGCGATCTCCCGCTACGCTGGGCGGAGCTTGGCACCGTCTACCGGTATGAGAAAAGTGGTGTGCTCCACGGGTTGCTTCGTGTGCGCGGGTTTACTCAGGACGACGCTCATATCTTCTGCACCCCCGATCAGGTGGAGGATGAGATCCTGGAGGTCCTGCGCTTCAGTCTGCGCATGTGGGATGCGTTCGGCTTTACGGAGCTTAAGGCGTACCTTGCGACCAGGCCGGAGAAGGCGGTTGGTGCGGATGAGGACTGGGAGAAGGCGCTCGTGAGCCTGCGCAAGGCGGTTGAGGCAGAGGGGCTCGAGTACGAGGTGGACGAGGGGGGCGGCGCGTTCTACGGGCCAAAAATCGACCTCAAGATCAAGGATGCGCTCGGGCGCGAGTGGCAGATGTCCACCATCCAGTTCGATTTTAACCTCCCCGAGCGTTTTGATATGAAGTTCGTTGATCGCGACGGCAAGGAGAAGCGGCCCTATATGGTGCACCGGGCACTGCTGGGCTCTCTCGAACGGTTCTTTGGGGTGCTCATTGAGCACTACGGCGGAGCGTTTCCCGTCTGGCTGTCTCCCACCCAGGTAGTCACCATACCGGTCGCGCCGGTCTTCAATGAGTACGCGCAGTCGGTGGCGCAGAAGCTGCAGGACGCCGGATTCCGCGCAGACGCAGATCTCTCCGACGGCCGTATGGGCGCCAAAATTCGCCATCACCAGAAGCAGAAGGTGCCCTACATGCTTATCCTTGGAGAGAATGAGCAGGAGGCAGGCGAGGTGAGCATTCGACCGCGGCAGGGTGAGCAGGAGAACGGTGTTTCCTTTGACCAGTTCGTCTCCCGGCTGCAGGAGAAGGTGGCAACAAAGGCCACGGAGTTGTAGGGTAGGGGGGTGTTTACCCACATCATCAAACGGGACGGCCGGGTCGTCCCGTTTGATCCGCAGAAGATCACCTTCGCCGTCCTGCGTGCCGCCGTCGCGGTGGGAGGCCGTGACCGCGAAACCGCCGAGCGCATCACGGCGCAGGTGGTGGATTACCTGGCGCACGGGCGTGAGGACCACGGGGAGGCCTACCCCACCGTGGAAGAGGTGCAGGACGCGGTTGAGAAGGTGCTCATTGAGAACGGGCACGCCCGGACGGCCAAGGCGTACATAGTCTATCGGTACGAGCATACGCTCAAGCGAGCCGGTCGTCAGAGCCTCACCTATAACTCGGAGAATGTACCCTACCGCAAGCTCTGGGAGACACTGAGCTGGGCGGTGGACCACAACGTGCATTCGCTTGGCGGCATCCGGGCATATCTTGAAACTGGACGCTATGACGAGCTCGTTGCCATGAGCGAGGAGTTCTATAAGAGTGAGGTGGATGGCGCCGTTGAGGCACTGAGGCAGCGAATTGAAGAGCTTCGGGTGATGATTATTGCCGGCCCGTCGAGCTCCGGCAAAACTACCACCACTATCAAGATCGCGGAGGCTATTCCTGACCGCCGACTGATCCCGATCAACGTGGACAACTACTTCTTTGACCTGGAGAGCCACCCCACAGACCCGCAGGGCGACTACGACTTCGAGACCCCGCAGGCGCTCGACCTGGACCTCCTGAACAGGCACCTCGCGGCTCTGCTTGCCGGAAAGGAGGTGGATATCCCCTTTTACAACTTCAAGACCGGCAAGCGCGACGGCGTAGCGCAGACCCTTCGGCTTGAGTCCACCGACATCCTGCTTGTCGATTCACTACACGGCTTCTACGAGCAGATGACGCAGAGTGTCCCGCAGGAGGCGATCTTCCGCCTCTACATTGAGACGCTTGCGCAGCTGAAGGATGATGACCATCGGTTTATCAGATGGACCGATGTCAGGATGCTCCGCCGCATGGTGCGGGACCGGCAGTTCCGTGCCTACGACCCCGGGCAGACGCTAAAACACTGGTACCTCGTCCGGCGCGCGGAGCTTCGCTACATAGTGAGCCGGCTCAAGCATGCTGACGTTGTGGTCAACAGCTTCATGCCCAGTGAGCTGCCCATCATGAAGGGCCGCCTCGAGCCGTTCTTTCGGCAGGCCGCCGAGGGGGGCACGCCTCCGCTCACTGAAGACGCAGCACGCCGGGTGACGCGTATCCTTGCTCTGTTTGAGGCAATTCCGGTGGTGCCGCCGGAATCGGCACTCCCGGCGACGAGCCTGCTGCGGGAGTTTATCGGCGGCAGCGCATACGATTATCATTAGAAAGACCCACGGAGGACACATGAAAGACGCATTACAGAGACTGAAGGAGCTCGACCGGGAGATGAGAACCATCCACCAGATCCGCTCGCTTGGCGAATGGGACATGCATACCTACATGCCGGAGCGCGGCGTGCAGGCGCGTAGTGAGCAATCAGCCTATCTGGCGGGGCTTGCTCACGAAAAGCAGACCGCACCGGAGATCGGCGAACTGCTCGATAAACTGGGCGCCTCTGATGAGAACCCCATGGGAAGCAGTGAGCTCAGTGACCGGGACCGCCGGCTGCTGCGGGCAGTCTACCGTGACTTCCATCAGATGACACGGCTGCCTGGCACGTTGATCCAGGAGATCGCCCGCGTGACCAGCGTGGCCCAGTCGGTCTGGGCGGAGGCGCGCAAGAAGTCGGACTTCTCCCTGTTCAAGCCTCATCTGGAGAAGATCGTTGACCTCAATCTCCAGGTTGCCGAGGCGCTTGGCTACCAGGATCACCCCTACGACGCACTTCTGGACCAGTACGAGCCGGGCATCCGCACCGAACAGGTTGCATCGGTTTTCAGACAGTTGCGTGAAGCGCTCGTCCCGCTTGTTCGAAACATTAAAGAGGCGAAGCAGGTAGACGACAGCGTGGTGCGAAAGCACTACCCGGCCTCCCATCAGAAGCAGTTCAGCGAGAAGCTGCTTGATGCCATGGGCTACGACCGTGCTCGCGGGCGGCTTGATGTCTCTGCCCACCCGTTTACTATCCCGCTCGCCGGGGACGACGTCCGGATCACCACTCGCTTCCAGGAGACCTTCCTGCCATCGGCACTGTTCGGCACCGTGCACGAGGCCGGTCACGCGCTCTATGAGCTCGGCTTTGACCGGGAGAACCTTGGCACAAAACTGGCAGAGGCGAGCTCCCTTGGCATCCATGAGAGTATGTCCCGCTTCTGGGAGAACGTGGTCGGCCGCAGCCGTGCTTTCTGGAGCCGCTTCTATCCTCTGCTCAAGGAGACCTTTCCGGAGCAGCTCTCCGGCGTAGATCTGGAGCCGTTTTACCGGGCGATCAACAAGGTTGAGCCTTCGCTTATCCGCGTGGAGGCGGATGAGGTTACCTATAGCCTGCACGTGATTCTGAGGTTTGAGCTCGAGCGAATGCTTCTGGCAAAGGAGTTGAAGGTCTCCGAGCTTCCGGACGCCTGGCATGAGCAGTCCCGGGATCTTCTGGGGATTGTTCCAGAGAACCATGCGACCGGTGTCCTGCAGGACATCCACTGGTCCGGCGGTTCCATCGGCTACTTTCCCACCTATGCGCTGGGCAACGTGTACGGACTGCAGTTTGTCTCAAAGATGCGCGCAGACATTCCTGACATGGACACAAAGATCCGACATGGTGAGTTTGCACCGATCAAGCAGTGGCTGGATACCAACATTCACACGCATGGTCGCGGGAAGACGCCTTCTGAGCTCTGTCACGACATTACCGGGGAGCCGATGAACGCGAAGTACTTCATCGACTATCTGACAACCAAGTACACCGATATCTACAAGCTGTAGATGGGATACGCTCAGTACCTCGCAACACACGAGTTGTTCTGGGCACTGCTTGCCGGCGGATTCCTTGGGGGCGCGATCGCCGCTCTCACCCGGCGAACCGGCCGCTCGAACCGCCCCGGACGGGCTCGCGCACGGAACCGCTCTTTGTCGATTGCGGCCCTTGCGCTCGCGGTGGCCGCCGCAACGGGTGGGCTGCTGTTTCCGCCTGAGCTGGCCATTGTCGGGCTCCCGGCACTCTCGGTGGCCGGCGCCTCACTTCTCGTTGTCGGGGCATCGCTACGCTTTCCCCGCTCGGCTGGGATGCCGGTGCTCCTTCTCGCGGGCGCCGGCGCAGTCTTTCTTGCCGTCTCGGTCAGCGGTTGGCGTCCGGTGCGAGAGCCGCAGAGTGTTGCGCAGGTGGTCGTTGTCTCAATGGCCGCCGATTCGCTGACGCTGGAGGTAACCGAGGTGCTGGGCGCCGGCGATCAGGCTGCACAGCCGCGGATTGTTCGTCAGGAAGGCGGCGAGCTTGTTGCTACTGTGGAGGAGATCGTCCTTTCGCCCTATCTGTTCCTGCTTGGCGGCCGGCGGTTTGTCTGGTTCTCCGGGCCCTCTG
>CAZREG010000005.1:90691-93705 GCA_964599075.1 uncultured Spirochaetaceae bacterium
CCGGCCTCTACGCGCGCCGGACGGTTGAAGCCCGGGCGAGTACGGTGAACCTCCTGCAGCGCTACACCGTTGCCGTGAGTCCGAATCCCGGCTCGCTCCGCCTGGTGAGAGAACGGTAGGCGGGGAAAATCGCTTCACCGGACGCTCTGCCGTCGACGATACTATAAAAGGATGATGATCACGCTCTACACGACCGATTCGAAGGGGCAACTGCGCTACTATTCCATTCATGATCGGCAGGGCCATCTCTTCTCTCCCTACACCTTCAGTGTGCACTGGGGCCCGGGTCTGAGCGTTGGGCGTGAGAAGTCATACGTGTTTGACTCTCGCAAAGAGATGGATCAGAAGCTGCAGGAGCTCATCCAGGGACGGGTAGACGACGGGTACCGGGTGCTCTACAGTTTTTTCCGCAACCGTGACTACGAGCACCTTCGCTCAGCGCTCAGGAAGGCTGCCGTTTCCTGACCTCCACCGTACTCTTGAGGTCAACGATAAAGATGTAGATCTTCTCAACGAGCGATACGCCGGCAACGGTAGCGGTAAGGTAGCCGGATACGGTCACCATCACGGTGTACCAGGGCGGGAGAGCCGGCAGGAGTGTGAGCAGCGCGATCGCATAGAACACCATGATTGTGAATACGCTCGTCTTTCCAAGGAAACTTGTCCGGAAGGGGACGGTCCAGCCCCGCAGGACAAACAGGACCGCCTGCGCGAGCCACTGCAGGCCCAGTCGCACCAGGACCACTATAAATAGCCACAGGGGTATGATCTGGTAGCTCACCATTGCCACAGAGATGACCGCGAGCAGGGTGTAGTCACTCGAGCTGTCCAGATACTTGCCAATCTCTGTGACCTGTCTGGTCCGTCGTGAGATCTGTCCGTCAAGAAGGTCCGTGAGAAACACCAGAGCCGTCAGGGGTGCGACAACGGGGACCACCGGATGTGTCTCTGCAATAAGGACCAGCCAGAGCAGCGTGGGAGAGGCACTGAGCCGCGTCATTGAAAGGAAGTTCGGCAGATTCACCCGGGGTAGCAGTTGCCCGTCCTCTTTCCTGAACAGTTTCCAGAGGGCACTCAGCGTGACACCGATCACTACATGAAACAGCGGAGAGGCGACCAGGAGCCAAGCATAGTTCCTCATGTCAATGTCGTAGCCGAGGGATACCGCAACCACAACACCCGTCTGTATTAGAAAGAGTGCCAGGGTAGACTTCCAGATACTGCTGACAATCCCCCGCTTGGCCATACCCAATCTTGACCTGCCCCCAACTCTCTGTCAACGGTCGCGTCGCCCGAACGTCCCGTCGCCCGATGATCAGTCCGCCCGGTTGACACGGTGACCGTAGACTGCGAGCATATCGTGTGATTCGTGCCAGTCTTGCAAACCTGCTGACATTATCGCGATTCGTGTTCTCGCCGCTCTTTGCGCTTTTCTTTGTGCTCGCCGGACGAGGGGGGGCCTCAGCCCAGCTCTGGATCCTGCTTGCCTGGGGCATCGTGGTGCTTATTGAGCTCAGTGATGTGCTTGACGGCATGGCTGCCCGCGCGGCGAACGCCGTCACCGATCTGGGCAAGATCCTCGACCCGTTCGCGGATGTGGTTTCAAAGGTCACTTATTTTGTCTGTCTGTTGACCGCGGGTATTGTGCCGCTCTGGTTTGTGCTGATCCTGCTCTACCGGGAGTTTGGTATCATCCTTATCCGTATGATCCTCTTCAGGGACGGCGTTGCCCTGGGCGCACGCATTATGGGCAAGATCAAGACCTGGTTCTATGCGATCAGTGCCGGGGTGGGACTTTTCCTATTCAGTATCGATGTCGGCAGCACTCGTCTCCAGGCGCTGCAGTCGCTGGCCGGCGCAAACTGGTTGCCAGGTGCGTATACTGCGCTGCTTGCGTTTACAGCCTTGCTGGCGATCGGCTCGTTTACGCAGTACCTCGTTCTTTTCTTCCGCACACGGAACCGCCGCTGAATGCTGCCGCTGGAAGAACTCTCTGGCGCGGACGCAGCCAACATCGATTTTCTACTCACGGATATTGACGACACGCTCACCGCTGAGGGCAAGCTGCCTGCCGGCAGTTATCAGGCCATCTGGGATCTTCATGACGCCGGTGTTGCCGTCATAGCGGTGACCGGGCGGCCGGCGGGGTGGTGTGACCTGATCGTCAGACAGTGGCCGGTGGCTGCGGTTGTGGGGGAGAACGGTGCGTTTGCTCTCTGCATGGAGGGTGGAACACAGGTAACGCTGTACCATCCTGCGGCACCGGAGCCGACGGCCAATGCGCAGCGGCTTCTCACAATTGCTGAGCAGATCTTCCAGGCCGTCCCCGGCACTCGCCTTGCTAAGGATCAGTTCTTTCGCCGCTTTGACATTGCGGTCGACTTCAGGGAGGAACCGCCGTACCTCTCGCTCGCGGAGGCTGAACGGATACGGGAGATTTTCGCCGAACACGGAGCCCAGGCCAAGATAAGCAGCATTCACGTCAATGCCTGGTTCGGCTCATACGACAAGCGCTCCATGTCGAGCGTGCTTTTCAGGGATCGGTTTGGACTTGCAATTGATGATGCGCGAACCAACAGACGCTGCATCTATTGCGGGGACTCGCCAAATGATGAGCCCATGTTTGGTGCGTTCGTCCACTCTGTTGGCGTAGCCAACGTTGCGGCATTCGCGGATTCGCTTCGCACTCCTCCTGCATACATCACCACCGCCGCATCCGCAGAGGGCTTCGTGGAACTGGCCGAATATCTCCTGGAGAATCGCCAATAAGCGCTTGACCCCGGGTGTGGCGGGCGCTATATTCCCCGTCACGCTGAGAGATCAGCGGGATGAGTGCCGCTCAATAATGCGTACAATGTGCCGACTCTTATTGACAGGCAGATACGTGTGTGGTACTTTAACAGTCCGCCCTGAGGTCAGGTCGGAAGCGATCAGCGCCGGAGAGATCAGGTGATGGTCGGTGTTCTTTGTCATTTATGAGGGAAGGGAAGAAAGAATGAACCGCTTGGCCGGTT
>CAZREG010000006.1:0-23246 GCA_964599075.1 uncultured Spirochaetaceae bacterium
AAAAATGGATACCGCGTTTGTCGTCATGAGTAATAACCCGAGCCTCTTGCAGTTTCTCTCGCGGAGCTACGTATACGTTGAGAACTCCGTTACTCGGTGCCAGCCAGGCAAGCTGCGTACCGTCAGGACTGATCTCCACAGATGTTCGATCGGGGTTGCCAAAGAAGGTCTCTCGAGGAATGAGCGTGTTCATGCGCTCATCCTACTCTCATTCGTGTCCCAGGCCCAGAGCGGGATGGACTACCCGGGCGAACCAGTCGCCTCGCTCCCTGTCTAAAGCCGCCCGGCCATGGCGCGGTTCTTCTCGTAGGCCATCTGCTCGTCGCGGGTAAGCTCTCCGGCTTCGAACGTGACCCCCAACTTCTTGGTGAACTCCGCGGTCAGCAGATCGCGGAACTCTTGGAGCGTAATCGGCTTTCCGGCTTCAGATTCCACACTGGTGGACGGCTCGACGGCCTTGTCCTTGATCTCTGGTGGCACCCAAAGCACCTTGAACAGCGGCTCGGTGTCCATGTCCTTGAGAAAGCCGACTACGTTTACCACGTAGAGATTCTCTATCTCATTGACCAATATGGTAGCCAGTTTTTTGCCGCTCTTTGCCCGAACAGCACCCTGATGCTTGTACCAGGCATCAGGGACGCCGGCGGCAACAAAGGTGTTTACCAGGACCTCGCCCACGCTCCTGAAGACCTCCTGTGCATCGGGAAACTGATTCTGCTCTACAACGAGCTGAACATTAACGGTCGCGTCCGGATCCACAAAGACGAGCGTTCGCTGTCCGGTGACAATGACGCTTTCAAGATCGGGACACTCATCCTTGATCTCATTGATGAGGTTGGCAAAGTTTGAGAGGCAGATTATGGCCCGGGCGCCTGAATCCTTGAGGATAAAGCTGATCTCGCGACCCTTGTACATGGTGTTGAAAGGAACGGCTACTCCACCAAGCTTCTGAATGCCAAAGAAGCTGAACGCAAACTCGGGAATATTGGGGAGCATCATGGCCACCCGGTCGCCCGGGCGAATTCCGAGCGCCTCGAGCCCACCGGCGATCCGGTTTGCATTCTCCTCAAGCTCCTGGTAGGTGAACACTTTGTTGTCGAACACCAGAGCCTCACGCCGCTTGTGCTTCCGGGTGATCTCTTCAAGCATAGCGCCAAGGCCAGCAGCGGATGCTGCAGCACTGCCTTCACTCTTCTCTTGCTTCTTGCGTCCGAACATCTATTCCTCTCTCTTTACCAGGCGCTTGTCCTCAGTCTCTCCCCGAAGCTCCGTACGAAGAACCTTTCCGGTTGCGCTCTTGGGCAGTGAGTCCACAAACACCACCTTCTTCGGTCGCTTGTACGGCGCCATAGTCTCAACACAGTGGTCCATCACCTCGCGCTCGCTGAGCTGTTTCCCTTCTTTCATGACCACATAGGCGAGCACCATCTCCTGGTCGCGCTTGTCCGGCGCCGCGACAACGGCAGCATCCGCAATCAGGGGGTGCATCATGATCACCTCTTCAACCTCGCGCGGGCTTATGTTGAATCCACCACGGATAATAAGGTCTTTCTTTCGGTCGGTAATAAAAAAGAACCCGTCTTCATCCCGGTACCCAAGATCCCCGGTGTGAAACCATCCCTCCGCGTTGATCGCCGCGGCGGTGGCCTCCGGATTGTTCCAGTAGCCCGGCGTTACGGTCTCACTGCGGATGACAATCTCCCCCACCTCTAAGTCGGGCAGCGGATTGTCATTGTCGTCAAAGATCTCCATCTCCACGCCCTCGCCGACCGGACCAATGGAGCCTTCCTTGAACGTGCCGGTACGACCGTTGGCACAGACACTGGAGGTCGTTTCAGTCAGCCCGTAGCCCTCCACAATATCGGTCTCGAAGAGCTCCTTGAACTCCTGGAGCACGGAGAGGGGAAGCGGTGCCCCGCCGGAGATACAGGCACGAAGGCTCTTGGGCATACTCGTCTTTCGCGCGCGGGCGATGGTCAACAGATGCTGGTACATGCTGGGAATGGCGGGCATTATGGTTGCCTTGGACTGAGCAACTCCGGCAAGCAGGTTCTGCGGACTGTACTGAGCGATCATGATAAACGTGGCACCGTTGCCAATAGTGGGAACAAGTCCGTTGGCAAGTCCGTAGACGTGATAGAGCGGAAGGACACCAACCACTCGGTCCTCAGGAGTAAACTGCACGATCGAGGGTACGATGGTGTTTCGCTGGAAGCTGAAGTTACGGTGCGTGAGTGTAACTCCCTTGGGATTGCCGGTGGTTCCGCTTGTGTAGAGAATGACTGCCGGATCCTCCGGCTTCACCTCTTTCGCGGAGTAGTTCCGTGAGCCTTTTGTCATGACCTCACTGAGCGGGACGGTCCCCACGGCGCGGGCGCTGTTTCGTCCCGAACGTCCAGCCTTGGCCAGCTGAATGCCCAGGCCGGCAGCCTGATCGCGGTCAATGTTGACATCTGCTCCGGCAATAATTCCCTTGCTTGTGCTCATCTGTACGATAAGCGTATCCGGCACACGGGTATTGGAAAGCTGATACTTGCCGGCGATCCGGCCCTCGGCGACGGCCGCTCCAAGGGCGACCACGTCAGTCGTGTCGCCCTTCGGGTTGTAGATCAACCGGTACGTTTTTTGATCGGACATGGTCAGGCCCCTGATTCTGCCTTGAGATAGTCCTCCACCTCGTCAAAGAACTGTGTCTCAATCGCCTCGCCCGGCCGCGGGGTAAGCTTGCTCACCACAATGTAGACAATCGTATTGACGAGGAGACTTCCGATCACCGGGTGTCCAACGACGAGGATCCGCTCACCGTCGACGACCAGCAGGAGTGATATCACCAGAAAGACGACACCACTGACCGTTGCGGCAATGGCCCCCTGTCGGGTGCCTCTCTTCCACAACAGACCGCCAACGAGCGCGGGCGCCCACTGCGCGAATCCCGGGACACTGACGTCCGTGAGGTAGAGCGCCATTGCGCCCTGATTAAAGAAGCTCACCAGCGTACTGAGGATGACAATGATCACTACCGACCATCGTGCCCAGCGTGTGATCTCCCGGTCACTCGCCTCCGGCTTGAACAGCCCCTGAATCACGTCCCGGCTGACAATGACGCTTGAGGTCATGAGCTGGACGGCAGCGGTGCTCACTGCGGCGGCGATGACGCCGAGCAGTACATAGACCCCGAACCATTCCGGCAGACTGCGGGTGATAATGGTCTGTACAACACGGTCGGCCTCTTCCTGAAGAGGTACTCCGTTGGCCGCAGCCTCCTGCGCAAGCTGCTCAATTGGCACGGCAGCGGGGGCAACAATGGAGCCCCATATAAACGGAATGATGTAGAAAAACAGTCCGCCGAACACAAAAATGAGAAGCGGAAACCATTTGAACAGACTCTTGTCACGGGCGGTCATACAACCAATTGCGACGTGCGGCCACGCAAAAGCGAGCAGGCCAACAACGAATGTTCCGGCAAGCACAATGCTGGTGTACTCGCCGTTGGGACCCGGTGAGCTCAGCATCTCAGGGGAGCGCTCTGCGAGGACCTCCACCGCCTGCACCAGACCTCCATCAGGAAAGAGCACACTTGTGGCCCAGATGAGGCTGCCGAGCAGCGCCGTCACGTACACGACGCCAAGAAAGATGTTGACCCACGCCACGATTCGCATTCCGCCAAGCAGGACAAGCACGATGAGTATGACACCCGTGTACACCGCCCCCCAGATGGCAGGAAGCCCGGTAAGCGCCTCGAACCCGGCCCCGACACCCAGCGGCTGGATACCAACGTAGGGCACAATGAAGATGAGGATGCTCGCCGAAAGCACAAGCCGAAGCCCCTTGGACTCGTACCGTTCAGCCAGCACCTCCACCGGAGAGAGAAACCGGTTGATCTTTGCAAGTGCCCACAATCGCGGACCAAGGAACATGTAGAGACCCGCAAAGCCTGCTACACTGCCCCAGACAAACATGACGTAGCCCGGCCCTTCGGTATAGAGGAGTCCGGGAAAGCCATAAAACGTCCAGGCGGAGCTTATGGCGAACAGGACAAAGAAGAACATGACCACAACACCGATGGTTCGCCCACCAAGCATGTAGTCCTCAGCCGTCTTTGCGGAGATCTTGTACCCATACGCTGCCAGGAACACAATGACCGCACCAAATGCGGTAAGCGCGATAACAGTAACTGCCACGGAACCCCCCTACCGGTATGGCCAGAAGAAGAAGAAGTAGATGATGTAGGTAACCAACCAAAAGATCACGAAGGCCGCTCCGACGACCAGCGGCATGGTCATCCACCCAAAGAGGACGATCGGTTCTCCGCTTGCTGCCGCGTCAGTACCTCCGACGACCAGGAAAGCAATGAACCCAATGATCGACAACAGGAGCAGGATCAGATAGATCCGGCCCGGCCAGTGGCGAGTCATCTCAATCATGGACGACAACTTAAACGGGAATCAGGGTTCTGTAAAGCGAAAGTTCATCCGACCGGTCATGATTGAGCGTTCTCCTGTTCCTCCTGCATACCGCGGACCACGCGTGTCACCATACGGCGGGGCACAAAGCGGTAGGACTTGGAGAGCAGTTTGTTTCGAAATCCCGGGATGACGATCGGTTTGCCCTTGATCATCCCTGCATAGGCGGCCTGTGCCACTCGTTCCGCCGTCATGAGCCCTCTATTGAGCAACTTTGACTTCTCCATGCTCGCCCGCTCCTGAAAACCGGTTACCGTTGGGCCAGGGCAGAGCGCCGTTGCAGTCACTCCGGTCTCCGCGAGCTCGTTCGCCAGCGCTTCAGTGAAGTGCAGCACGTACGCTTTGCTCGCGTAGTAATCTGCCATCAGCGGACCGGGTTGGAACGCGGCGGTGGAGGCAACGTTCAGGATGTAGCCGTGCCCACGTTGGAGCATCTGCGGCAGAAATAGCCCGGTGAGCTGAACTACCGCACCCACGTTGAGGTTCACCAGCGCAAGCTCCCGCTCCACCGGAAGCTGCGCGAACTCTCCGAATGTAGCAAACCCGGCGTTGTTCACTACCGCATCAATCGCTATGCCATCGGCCTCAATGGCGGAATGAAGCGCGCGGGGCGCGCCAACCTCACTGAGATCACTCTCATAGACTGATACGATCCGCCCTCCGGCAGAGAGATCCTCTGCAACTGCGGTCAGTTTGTCCACGCTGCGTGCGGCCAGGACGAGATCCCACCCTTCCCGGGCGAGCGTGCGTGCAAGGGCAAGCCCGATCCCGCCGGACGCCCCGGTTACCAGTGCGCGTCCTCTCTGTACATCTGTCATGCTGTCTCCTTTCCGGTCTCCACCGGCAACTGTTTGGCACCGCGCAGGAGCAGTTCGATCGCCTCCTGCAGGCTGGATTCAAAATCGATCTGGAAGATTGAGAGCTCAGGGTCGCCCTTGATGACACGTTCCACCTCCGGCGACTGCCGGCTCATGCTGCGAAGCCCGATGACTGCCGCATAGATGGCAAGCAGCAGTGATTGCAGACGGGACCGCTCGCTTTCCCCCCCGTCGAGCCCCAGGACGACCGAGAGTGGAAGGGAGAGACGCTGCATCCCCCCGGCCAGCATGCGCTTGTATGCCACAACGGTCTGCTCGTGCGAGTTCTGCTCAAGAATGACGTGACTCTCGGCGAGAAGCTGGACGAGCGGGAGCCGGGAAGCAAAGGAAGAGGCGATCAGGGAGGCCAGGTGGCCTGGATCTCCTGAAGCCGGCGCACTCTGTACAAGCGACTCAAGGCGGCCGGCCGTCTCCTCGAACCAGCGTTCGAACTCACGGCTGAGTACTGAAAGATAGAGTGACTCCTTGGTCGGGAAGTAGAGGTAGAGGGTTCCCTTTGCAAGGCCCACGGCGGAGGCGATCCCGCTCATGGTCACAGTGTCATAGCCAAGCCGAACGTACTGCCGCCACGCCTCATCCATGATCTTGTTTCTTCGCACTTCTTTCTGTTGTGAATCCCGTGCCCGTTTCATAAATGACTCTTGGTCAGATAATAAATGACCTGCGGTCATTTGTCAAGCGGCGTAACCCTGATCAGTTATCGCCGGGAGGGGATGCAATGAGTATGTTTTTCCTATGCTAAGAAAAAACAGACAGATAATAACGATTCTTCTTGCAGCGGTTGTCGCCACTGCCGCCGTGGCGCAGCCTATGGGCCACGATTTTGAGGGGCCCTACCAGGAGGAGGCGCTTGAACTCTTCGCTGAATACTGGGACCGGCAGCCGGCCGAGCTCACGTTTCAGGAGATTGACGACATGACCAGCGCCCTGAGTGTTCCGGCCCAGAAGAACGCCTACGTGCGACGCAGCGCAACCGCCTCTTTCTTTATGCCGGGATTCGGGCAGTTTATGAACAACGAGCCGTTGCTCGGTACCGCCTTCCTGCTTGGTGACCTGGCCATATCAGTTGGAGCCACGGTGGGATACTACGTTCTTCTTCCGCCCCAGCTTAAGTCCGATCAGCTCGACTACTTCAACACGCCCTTCAGTGACATCAAGGCTGCCTGGTCTGCGGCATTCGCAGACGCAAGCCTTGCCGACGCGCTTCCCTATCTGGGTATCGCGAGCGGAGCTATGCTGCTGAACGGAATCCTGGGGGCAGTATCTGCCTCAAACGCTCGAGAGCTGGCGATCAGCCGGATCGAAAGTGGAGAGGTAACCTTCATTCCTCGCGCCGGTATCATCACTGATTCGCTGGGAAATCTGGGCGTGGGACTGAGCTGGCATTACTAAAACCAAGCGTGAAGACTCACGCGATTGAGTCGAGCGTTGAGAGATCAACCGTGCCGTCGAGCGGCTCCCCGTTCAGATAGTGCTCGAGCTGATCAACTGCCCAACTCCCCATCCGCTCCACCTCGCGGGCGTAGCTGCCTGCGACGTGGGGCGTAAGAATGCAGTTGGGAAGCTCGTAGAACGGGTGGCCGGCCTGCGGTGGTTCCGGATGGGTGACATCCAGATAGGCAACCAGGTCGCTGGTCTCAAGCGCATGAACAAGTGCGTCCTCATCCACAAGCCGCCCGCGGGAGGTGTTGATAAATGTTGCTCCCGGACGCATGGCGGAAAGCGCTTCTGAATCGATCATGTTCCAGTTGCCGGGAACGTCGGCGTGATGGAGTGAGATCACGTCTGAGTTTGAGATCAGTTCCATCTTTGAGACCTTCCGGACCCCAAGATTCATCGCCTGCTCCTGCGAGAGATACGGGTCCTCAACAAGCACCTGGACATCAAAGTGTGCGAGCAGGGAGATCAGATGGCGGGATACCTTGCCAAACCCCAGCAACCCCACGGTCGTATTGTAGCAACCCGGTGCCGCACCTTCATCCCGGGTGAACTCGGCAGCTCCGTGAGCACGAATCCGGCTGCTGAGGCGGTGCAACCCCTTGAGAGAGACAAGGATCACCCCAAGTACGTACTCCGCGACCGGTATGGCGTTGAGGTGGGCGGCTGAGAGCACCGTGACACCGCGCTCAATAAGCTGCGGAGTAGTGAAACCCTTCACCGAACCGGCTGCGTACACAACCAGCTTGAGCTCGGGGGCGACGCTCAGGAGCTCACCGGTAAATGGAAGTGTGCCCCAGGTACCAAGGACCACCTCTGCCCCTCGGATCATCCCCTGCACCTCTTCTACACTCGGCGTGCGATCCCGGGGTATGCTCGACACGTCCACCTGGTAACGCTCCAGGCGTGCTCGTGCCTTCTCGTTGTAGACATTCCAGAACTGCTCACCGGCGTTGATTCCAACTTTCATAGGCGGAGTCTACCTGCCGCGACCACTGCGTGCAAGAATGGGGCTAGGGAGAAGGCAGCAGCGCAATCCGGCCGTCCGGCAGGGCGGCGATAGAGCTCCCGTCAGCACCCTCTCCCAGGTAGGCGACCAGGGTGCCTGCCTCCAGCCGAGCGATCTCATCGCCGGTCCAGGGATCCCTGGCCGTAACGGGGGCGGGCAGCGGTAACTCTGTCGCGTCCGCCGCTACCAACGAGGAGACCGGCACGGTGCCGGAGCTACCGTCGGCGGACTGCACGCGCGCATAGCGCCAGGCGACGGCACTCACGCGCACGGCCGTACCGGCAGCCGCGGAGCTTGCCGGGGCAACCTCCGACTCCACCGCGGAGTCGGGCTCCTGGACGCGCCGCCCGCGCAGCAGCGGATTAAAGTTGATATACCGGGGAGTGGTGACCGGAGCCGGAACAGACGGCTCCAGAACTGCATCTGAGGCAAGCTGCACCCATTGCCCGGCAAGCTCCGGCGTCTGCACAGGCGGTGGTTCGATCAGCGGCGGATCAACAAAGTAGTTCCATGGATCCACGTCACCTCGCCAGCCTCCCTGATATAACCCGATGTGCAGGTGAGGCGGAGTTGTGATGGCATTCCCGGTATTACCGTTCGTCCCGATCGGATCGCCGGCGGAGACACGGTCTCCGCGGCGAACGAGCTGCTCCTCCAGATGGGCGTAGTAGAGCATGAGCTCGCGTTCCTCATCATAAAGCGTGACTATATTGCCACCGCGGTCGCGCTCCCCTACCCGTTGCACCACGGAGTCACTTGCTGCAAGGATGAGCGCACCGCGAGGCGCGAAGATATCGATCCCTTCGTGCATGCGCAGTCCTGCATCCCGTGAGTCTCCGTAGAAGCTGAGAATTGCCTGAGGACCAACACCCTCGACCGGAAAGCTCAGAGATGCTTCAGCGACGATCTCCACGGAGAAGCGCCCGCCGCGAAGGAGCTCCGGCTGTAACCGAAGAAGGTAGGTCGCGTCATTGCGAGGCTCAAAGATGATCGTTGATCCGTCGGGCGGTCGACTGGCCACGAGCACCGGCTCCCCGTCCTCGGGAACACGGAATATGTCTGCGAAGTAACGGGAGAGCTCGCTCTCCACGGTCACGGTGATGCGTCGGCCCCGTTCGGCCTCAAACCGATACCCCACCGCCTGCGGGTCCGAGGGGTCAAACAGGATCAGCTCCCGATACGGTGTCTCCACCAGCACCGGTGCGATCAGAGCCTGCTGTGAGGCTGCAATCCACCGCTCACCCAGTTCGGCCGAGTCGAGCTCAAGCCTTACGAGCGCCTCACGGTAGCCGGCGTGCGATGCGGTGGGCTCGAACGGTTCTTCCACGATCTCCGGAGCACACGCTGCAAACACGGCGAGTAGCACGAGCGCGCCACCGCTCAGTCTGCGCATCAATCTTCTGGAACTGTTCATTCCGGAAAAGATAAGAATCAATGCCGCCGGTCGTCCGCATCAACTGCCCCGGCGGCACGGAGTGGACTCAGGGAATCGGTATTCCCTCTGGACTCCGCAGGCCCTCCCGATCCAGGTAGAGACGGCTGAATACCCAGAGCTCCGGAAAACGTACAAGCGTCGCAGTCACGCCCCCCTCACTCTGCGAAACGATCTCACGCGTCCGCACTCTGATCCGCTGCGCCTCATCTCCGCGGGCGACAAGCGCGTAGACAAGCCACGGGCGTAGATCCTCTCTCTTGTCTGCGGTGAGCGTCTCAAGGCCCCCGATGGCTCGCTCGCGCTGACCGAGAAGGATCATGGTAGCAAGCTGTGCAATTTGAACGCGTTCGCGATCGTCCTTACGAGCCCGAAACTGGTCAAGTGAGTCGGAGGCAGCCGCTGCATCGCCGGCGGCGGCCGCCAGCACAGCTACCTCCAGCCAGACGGCAGGGTCTGCCCACTCGTAGGCCAGATAATCGGCATAGAGGCGCCGGGCGGGGATGGCCGCGCCGGCGAGCGCACTCGTGCGTGCGGCGACCAGAGAAGCCTCCGGGCTTGCGGGTTCACGTTCCAGCAGTCTCGCTGCCGCCGCGCCGGCACCTTGACGGTCACCGGTGGCGAGCTGCATCCAGACTACCTCTGCCTCGAGCCAGGGACTCCGGTCTCCGGCAGTAACAGCAGATCGGAAATCCGCGAGCGCACGGTCGAAATCGCTGCGGTCCCGGTAGAACTTGGCCCGGTTGACCAGCGGGCCGCTCTCCTGTGGATAGATGGCGACCAGTCGGTCGTAGATGGCGAGCGCATCCTCCGGTTGCTTCCAGCTCAGGTAGCCGGCGTAGGTGAGCGCCGTATCCAGGTGATCCGGATCGATCGCATACGCCCGCTCGAGGTCCTGAATGCCGGACTGGTCACCCAACTCGTGGACCCGCAGCTCGTAGCGCGCACGGTACGCCTGCAGAAACCCCGGGTCAGCCTCTATGGCTGCACGGTAGTCGTCAAGCGCGGCGTCCCGGCGCCCGAGCTTGCGATACCGGTTCGCGCGCTCAAAGTAGGCCAGCGCAAAGGCGGGATCAATCTCAATAGCCTCACTGAGTAACCGCAGGGCCTGTTCTGTGTTATCCCAGCTGTTGACTGCATCAACGAAGTAGCGAGCTGCGCTGGGGCCCGGATCAAAGGTCTCGTTGACCCGGCCGTTCGGCGCCGTCGCGCATCCGGCAAACACAAGCACCGCAACCACAAAGAGTACCGTTCGTTTCATCTTTCTGCCCTCTTGGGTGAAAGATAGCACGGCGATCGCCCAATCCAAGGCCTCTTTCCAAATCATTCCTGCGCCCGTAGGTTATTCCTGAACATGGACACTACGAACGAGATTCAGAAGCGGCGAACATTTGGCATCATAAGCCATCCGGATGCCGGCAAGACCACGCTTACTGAGAAGCTGCTGCTCTTTGGCGGGAGCATTCGCAGCGCAGGAGCGGTGAAATCAAACAAGATCAAGAAGAGCGCAACATCGGACTTTATGGAGATTGAGAAGCAGCGAGGCATCTCAGTCGCCACCTCGGTGATGACGTTCGAGTATAATGGGCAGCTGATCAACATACTCGATACACCGGGGCACAAGGACTTTGCGGAGGACACGTATCGCACGTTGAGCGCGGTGGACAGTGTCATTCTTGTTGTGGATTGTGTGAAGGGAGTTGAGGAGCAGACGGAAAAACTGATGAACGTCTGCAGAATGCGCAATACTCCGGTCATTATCTTTGTAAACAAGCTCGACCGGGAGGGGAAACGCCCGGTCGAGCTCATGGATGAGCTTGAAGAGAAGCTGCAGATCAGTGTCCAGCCGTTGAGCTGGCCAATTGGCATGGGACAGAGCTTCAAGGGCGTGTTCAACCTGCATGAACAGAACGTCTATCTCTTTGAACCGGGAAAGACCGTCATTGAGCAGGATCGGGTGCTGATAGACAGCCTGGACGATCCCGCCCTGGACCGAGCAGTGGGCTCGCTTGCAGCGGAACTCCGTGAGGAGATCGCGCTTATTGAAGGTGTCTACGAGGGGTTCGACGTGGCGGAGTACCGGGCTGGAAACATGGCGCCCGTGTTCTTTGGAAGCGCGCTCAACAACTTCGGAGTGCGGGAGCTACTGGAGACCTTCATCTCAGTTGCTCCGCCGCCGCGGTCACGACCGTCGGATGTCCGGGTTGTCGAGCCGGACGAGCAGAAGTTCTCCGGCTTTGTGTTCAAGATTCACGCAAATCTGGACCCTCGGCACCGCGACCGCATTGCGTTTCTGCGTGTCTGCTCGGGGACCTTTATGAAGGACAAGCCGTTCTATCACGTACGGCAGAACAAGGATATCCGATTCTCCCGTCCCTACAACTTTATGGCGGAGCGCAAGGTTGTCGTTGATTCCGCGTACCCGGGAGATGTTGTTGGTCTCTATGACCGCGGAGACCTCAAGATTGGCGACACACTGACAGAGGGTGAAGCGTTCCAGTTTCAGGGGATTCCCAGCTTCGCTCCCGAGATATTCCGGGAACTGCTGTCCACGGATCCCATGCGCTCGAAACAGCTGGAAAAGGGAATCCTGCAACTCTCCGAGGAAGGAGTTGCCCAGCTCTTTATCCAGAACAGGGGCCGACGCAAGATTATCGGCACCGTTGGAGAGCTGCAGTTTGAAGTCATCCAGCACCGCCTGACCCATGAGTACGGGGCCTCCTGCAGGCTGGTTCCGCTTCCCTATCACCGCGCGTGCTGGATAACCTCTGAGGACAATAAAGCACTCGACGAGTTTATGCGCTACCGGGAGGATCAGCTTGCCTACGACCGGGACGAGAATCCGGTCTATCTTTCAGAGAGTGAGTGGATGCTCCAGGCGATGATCCGGGACAACCCGAAGATCTCCTTTCACTTCACCAGTGAGTTCAAGCGTCGGAGTGCGACTGAATCTCTCGCGCAGCACTGAGATACGCGTCGTGAAGCAACGGAAGGGCCGGCACACCGGCTAATCCTCAGGTGTGCTTCCGGGGTCGCGTGGGTCGGAGCCCGCCGCGAGCTCCTCTGCATCCGAAAACCCATCGTTGCCGTCGTCGCCATCAAAATCCGTGTGAGGATAGGTTGGCGGGCCACTGTCGTTCGTGGATGTCTCCATAGTGGCACACCCCGTGAACGAGAGAATGATCGAGGCGACAGAGACATAAAGCAGATATGGTCTCATCATTGATACGGGTATCAGCCGGTCCCGCCTTCATACAAGCCCAAGGACAAGCACACGCACAGAAAAGCCTTGCCGCGCTCACTCCTCAGATTCGGCCTCAGCAGTTGCCGCAGCGGATCTGCGAGCATCCATAAGCGCCGCTACGTGCTGGAGGGAGGAGAGAAGCTGCGTTCGTTCCCACCGGGGAAGTGATTGCAGATGGTGTGAAAATGCGCTGTGAAACGGGCGGGGCCCCTGCTCAAGACTCTCACGCGCCTTTGGTGTCAGCGAGAGATGGATCTGCCTCTTGTCGTGGGTTGACCGCTGCCGGGTAAGAAGACCGTGACGCACAAGACGGTCAGCGATGTTGGTCAGTGTCGCCTTGCTCAGGTGTACCTGTTGGGCAATCTGCCCAACGGGTCCGGAAGGCGTCTCGGCCACCGCGAGAAGGACGTCCAGTTGAGAGAGCGTCAGCCCGTACTGCTTCTCCAGTTCCTTCGAGTGGGTATCCATACTTCGGTTGATACGCCGAATAGTAGAAAAAAACATCCATTCCAGTTGTTCTATGTCTCTGCTGTCCTCATCTGTGTCCGACATACGTGATAATTCCATTTGACTACATTCATTTCGAAGTCTAACCAATTTTTAGTAATTTGTGAAGACAGAGGAAGAGGTGATCAGCTTATGGTCTCTTGCTCGGATACTTAATCGTATACTCTGTAGGGAATTATAGATCCACTGATCATTCGGGACGGAATGTTGTGCGCGGAGCATATCATTCGGATTCGGCATATTGTTTGACACTTCATTGGAGATTAAGTATCATCACGATAGATCAGTTGTTAACTGACTATTCGTGGAGACACGATAAAAATATGCAAAGGAGCATTTATGAGAAAACGACTCAAGAGTTTTTCTTTCGTACTGATTGCGGTAATCGCAGTCGTTGCATTTCTTGCCGCCTCCGCGGCCGAGGTAGAGCAGAAGGAAGTAAATCTGACCTACGTCAACTGGGAAGAGGGTGTGGCATGGACTCACTTCTTCCAGACCGTTCTCGAGGATGAGATGGGTTACGATGTAACGATCACTGCCGCAGACGTGGGTCCTGCGTTCGCCGCAGTAGCCTCAGGGAACCAGGACTTCTTTATGGAGGCGTGGCTTCCAGGTCTACATGCGCCCTATGTGGAGCAGAATCCCGATCTGGTTGATGTCGCTACCATCTACGAAGACGGCGTAACCGGTCTGATCGTGCCTCAGTACATGTATGATGATGGTGTCACTTCAATCTCCGATCTCAGAGATCCTGAGGTAATGGAGCGTCTTAACGGACAGATTACTGGAATTGACGCCGGTGCTGGTATGATGATCAAGACCCAGGAAGAGGTCATGCCTGAGTATGGTCTTGAAGAGATGGGTTATGAGCTTGTTGCCTCGTCAAGTCCTGCGATGCTCGCTGCGATTGAAAGTGCAATTGCAGATGAGGAGTACATTGTGGGCATGGGCTGGCAGCCACACTCCATGTTCGGCCGCTATCCGCTTGTCATTCTTGAGCAGGATGAGGCACAGGTATGGTCCCTCGACGACATCAAGGTCATGGGACGCCCGGGCGTTGAAGAGGACCTGCCGGGAGTGGTTGAGTTCTTTAGTAACGTGAAGTGGACGAACGAAACCATTGGACCGCTCATGGTTCACATAGGCGACTCAAACCTCGATACACTCGAGGCGGCACGGGAATGGAAGAATGAGAACCGTGACATCTGGGAAGGCTGGTTGCCAAACTAATCATGATTTGGTTCGAAACGGGGTGCGGTATCGCACCCCGTTTTTTTGTCTACCGGGTAGACACCCGGAAAAGGAAATAGAGATGCCATTAATACAAGTAAACGACTTGTACAAAATATTCGGGCCGAACCCAAAGCGGGCAATCCCTCTTATAAAAGAGGGGATGAGCAAGGGCGAGATCCTCAAGCAGACCGGATGTACGATTGCCATAAACGGCGCAACCTTTGAGATTGAGAAGCGCGAGACGTTCGTCGTGATGGGGCTCTCCGGTAGTGGTAAGTCAACGTTCATTCGCTGTCTCAACCGGCTTATTGAGCCTACCGCCGGCGAAATACTCATCAACGGTGACGATGTCATGAAGATGGACAGCGAGAAGCTGCGGGAGCTCAGACGTTACAAGATGTCCATGGTCTTTCAGAACTTTGGACTGCTTCCCCAGCGAAACGTTCTCAATAATGTTGAGTTTGGTCTTGAGATCAGCGGGGTTGAGAAAGAGGAGCGACAGAAGAAGGCCAACGACGCGATCAAGCTGGTTGGACTCGAGGGCTTTGAGCAGAGTCTTACCTCAGAGCTCTCAGGTGGAATGCAGCAGCGCGTGGGGCTTGCCCGTGCTCTTGCCAACGATCCAGAGATTCTCCTCATGGACGAGGCGTTCAGCGCGCTCGATCCACTCATTCGCACCCAAATGCAGGACGAACTCCTGGAGCTTCAGGCGAAGATGCACAAGACGATTGTGTTCATTACCCATGACCTTGACGAGGCCCTCAAGCTCGGCGATCGCATCGCGATCCTTGGCCCCGACGGACGCGTACGGCAGATCGGATCACCGGAGGACATTCTCTCCAACCCGGCCGACGACTACGTACGCGAGTTTGTTCAGAACGTGGACCGTACAAAGGTCATCACCGCATCTACAGTCGGGGGCCACGCGGCCACCATCACCTATCCACGGGAAGACGTGGAGGCGGCAATGCGCGTCATGGAGAAGAGCGGGATCTCATCTGTTTTCGTGACCGATCATGAGCGACAACTCAAGGGAATCGTCACCATTGATGACGTGAGCAAGCTCCGCAAAGAGGGCAAGAAGGATATAGGCTCGGTCATCAAGGATGATGTCTACACAACCACCATGACAACACCTATCTCCGATCTGCTGAGTACCGCAATCGCCACCAAGTACCCCATTGCAATCCTGGATGATGAAGGACGGTTCCAGGGCGCAGTGAGCCGCGCAGCGATAATCGCAGAGGTCTCCAAGGACCGAGACGATGAGGCTGCTCCGGTGGTACTGAGCGAGCTGCAGGATTCCGCGGCAGAGAAGGAAGGCTGAACATGGAGAACATTCGAGAGATAATCAGTATTGGTGGAGGGTTTCAGACCTTCGTTGAATGGGCGCGAGACAACCTGGGCTGGCTGTTCGATGCAATCGCCGCAGTTGTTCGATCAATTGTGGATAGCGTGGCCTGGGCGCTCATTCTGCCCCCGGAATACATCATGATTCCGATCTTTGTGGCGATTGGCTGGTTCGTTGCGAGTCGAGGAGTCGCGATCTTCACGCTGGTCGGCTTTGGCATTATCTGGTACATGGGCCTGTGGGATCTTACCATGAGCACCCTCGCACTGGTGTTGAGCTCTGTCTTTATCTCACTGGTCATAGCGGTGCCGATCGGTATCTGGTCATCAAAGAACGACGGAGTCTGGAACGTTGTCAGGCCAATCCTTGACTTCATGCAGACCCTGCCGGCATTTGTCTACCTGATTCCGGCAGTGCTTTTCTTTGGCCTGGGCGTCGTGCCCGGAGTTATTGCCACTATGATCTTTGCACTACCCCCGGCTGTCAGGCTCACCAATCTTGGTATCCGGCAGGTACCGAAGGAAATAAAGGAAGCAGCTATCTCCTTTGGATCCACCAACCGACAGATGCTGATCAAGGCAGAGCTTCCGGTAGCCCTGGCAACGATCATGGCCGGCGTGAACCAGACCATCATGCTGGCACTCTCCATGGTCGTTATCGCCGGTCTTATTGGGGGCGGCGGTCTGGGTAATGAGGTAGTCCGTGGAATTACGCAGATGCGCACGGACATTGGCTTTGAGGGTGGTCTTGCAATTGTTATACTGGCCATATTCCTGGACCGGGTCTCACAGGCTCTGGGGGACAGCTCGAAGCAGTCGAAGTAGACTCCATGTAATCAGGGGGACGCCATGATCATCTGTGCCGGGGAGTCACTTATAGACTTTGTTCCGGAGACGCCGGACGGATCACGATACCGGCCGGTACCGGGCGGATCTCCAATGAACTGTGCAGTTACCGCCGCCCGACTGGGCGGCAGGGCTGCATTCGCGGGTGCGATCTCTAAGGACTTCTTTGGGGATCGTATTCTCTCTCACCTTCAATCCAACGGCGTGGATCTCTCATTGGTTCAGAGAGTTGAAAACCCGACCACGCTGGCCTTTGTGAACACCACCGACGGCGAGAACGCTCGATACGCCTTCTACACGAACGGATCAGCTGACCGTGCCCTGACGCCTGACCAGCTGCCGACCCAGCTGCCGGCCGCTGCGATCCTTCAGATTGGCTCCATCTCACTCATTGGTACACCCGCCGGCGACACCCTGGTGGAGTTTGCCACAAAGGCCGCAGACGAGCACATTGTGGCAGTGGATCCAAATATTCGCGCAAACCTCGTGGATGACGAGGTCCGCTACCGGAAACGACTCTCGGATGCCGCAGGCGCAGCGGCGATCTTCAAGACAAGCGAAGAGGACCTTGCCTGGCTCTTTCCCGGCCGGTCGGAAGAGGACAGCGTTGAAGAGCTCTTCCGCCGTGGAACTGAGCTTGTTCTTATTACCCGCGGCGCCGGCGGCAGCTGCGCGCGAACGGCTACCGCAACAGTTGATGTCCCTGCGCATCCGGTAGCCGTCGCCGATACCATTGGTGCCGGCGACGCGTTTATGGGAGCCACACTCACCTGGCTGGAAGCGCATGCGATCCTCCGGCGCGATCAGCTGCGTGAGCTGAGTACCGCACAGCTGGAGCTTCTGGTGGCGTTCGCTTCCCAGGTCAGCGCAGTCACCTGTACCCGTGTGGGCGCCGACCCCCCGTGGCGCAGCGAGCTGGAACCGCCACAGCGACCGTAACGGCGAGGGTTCGCACAGACACACTCCAGCGGTATAATGGCTCTTGTCATGCAGCTAGTAGTTTTCGTCCTGAACCGGGAAGAGCTTCTGGAACAGGTCCTTGAAGCGTACGTTGAAGCAGGGATTGAGGGAGCCACTATCCTTGATTCGGAGGGAATGGGAAGGTTTCTGACCTACGAGGTACCTCTGTTCGCCGACTTCAAGGCGTTTATGAAGGGCAACAAGCCGTACAACAAGACAATCATCTCGGTCATTGAAGATGCCTCAGTGGTAGAACAACTCTACCGGTTTCTAAACGACATCTGCGGCGGTCTGATGGGCCCTGGAACCGGCGTTCTTTTCACCGTTCCGGTGGATTTCGCCGCCGGACTCGTCGGGCAGTCGGAGCCTTACCACCGAGAACCTCAATCTGATACCAGTGAACGGGAGTCCAAGGATGACTGACAAGATCTCCGAGTTGCTCGACCCTGCCTGCATCTCACTCTCGCTCTCCCAACGGAAGAAGCCGGCAATCATTCATGAGCTGGTGGCTCTTCTCGCTGAGTGCGGGAAGATCTCAGACGCTGCCGCGGTGGAGAGCGCGATTGTAGAGCGGGAGTCGCTCACAACGACCGGTATTGGCGGTGGCATAGCTATCCCGCACTGCCTCACGCCTGAGGTCAATGCGACCGCCATGGCTTTTGGCCGCCAGATCAAAGGAGTGAAGTTTGATGCGGTTGACCGAAAACCAGTAAAGCTTTTCTTCCTCATTGTGGGCCCGCAGAACGCACACAATGAGCATCTGCGACTGCTGAGTAAGCTATCGCGCCACCTCCACGACTCGCAGCTTCACTCTTCTCTGCTCTCTGCCTCAACGGCTGGGAAAATTGTCGAACTCTTCAAGGAGAAGGAGCAGTAGCCGTGAGAACCCGAACATGGTGGAATCTGACCCGTTTCATACTGACATTTATCTCACTTCTCGCCGGCTGGGTCCTCTTTACCTGGAGCCTTGCCCCACGGGACCTTATCATCGGTGCTGCGAACGCCTCAGTAGTGTCACTTCTGAGCTATCCTATCTTTATTGCAGAGGATGAGGCGTCCCGAAGGGCGAACATTCCTCGCATCTGGTTTCTGGGAATTTACCTCATAGTCCTGATATTCAACATGTACATTGCAAGCTTCAAGGTCCTCTGGCAGATCATACGGGGAAGAATCAATCCGGGCGTTGTGCACTTCCGCACCCGCCTGCGAAGTGACATTGCACGGGTGGCCCTCACGAACGCGATCACCATGACGCCGGGAACCATTACACTCCTTCTGGATGACGATCACCTGATTGTTCATTGGCTCGACACCCGAACGACTCATTCGCAGTACGCGAGCAACGTGATTGCAGGTCCGTTTGAGCGGCTGCTGAAGCGGATCTGGATTTAGGAACGAGTATGGAACAGACTCTGCTCTACATCATCTATTTCTTTATTGGTGCCGCAGCAGTGAGTACAATCCGGGTGCTCGCCGGACCAACTACAGCCGATCGGATGACGGGACTCAACATGGTGTCCGCTCAGGTTCTGGCGATTCTGGTTCTGTACGCGGTACGGGAACAGCGGATCAACTACCTGGACGTCGCACTCGTCTACGACATCTTCGGCTTCCTTGGGGTGCTTGCCATGGCGCGTTACTTCACCAGAAGGCGGAAAGAGATATGACCACCGTGATAGCACTCACGTTTTTTGGTTTGGGGGTGGTCTTCAGCCTGATGGGGAACGTTGGGGTGCTCATCTTCCCGGACGTCTATACCCGTCTTCAGGCGTCCTCAACGTGCAGCACCACGAGTGTCTTTTCAGTGCTGGTCGGATGTATGGTACTCAGCGGGCTCACGCCTATGACCGGCAGGCTTGCGGTGATCACTCTCTTCTTCTTTGTCACGAATCCTATCTCTTCGCACATTGTTGCTCGATACGCCTGGGAGAGTGAGATTGTACCGTGGCGCAGAAGCTACAGTGACCGCCGGCGACTGGGAGAGATCACAGATGAGTGAGCTGCTGCTGGTCATCATGCTTGCGCTCTCTATTCTGGCACTTCTTGTTCGAGACCTCTTCGCCACCGTTGTGCTGCTGGGAGTGTTCAGCCTCATGAGCAGTCTCTTTTTCTACATCCTGGGCGCACCTGACGTTGCGCTCACGGAGGCAGCCGTTGGTACCGGTATTGGTACCGTCGTGTTTATCTGGATAGCCCGCAAGACGCAGGAGCACCGGGATGAAACGGCGAATAGTTGAGCTTCTGGTGCTTGTTCCGGTGGCTGCCCTGCTGGTGATTGCCCTCTCTTTCGAGGGCGCTCCCACACCGCTGGGTGACTACGTGATTGCAAACGGCGAGACAGAGACGGGCGCCGTAAATCTGGTTACATCGATCTATCTGGGGTATCGCGCGTTTGATACCTTCGGCGAGACCATCGTCCTCCTCCTGGCCGTCTCCGGCGTCGCTCTGCTTGTCAGAAAGAAGGGGGATTGAACGGTGCGCAAGACCGAGATTCTGGAGGTGGCGGGAAGGAAACTGGCGCCGTTTATGTTTCTATTCGGACTCTATCTTGTTACCTACGGAGACACCTCACCCGGCGGCGGATTCCAGGGTGGGGTTGTGATTGCCTCCGGTGTGATAGTGATCGCCCTGGGAACCCGGGTGTCGGCAGCACTCGAGCTCTTTCCCTACGACAAGCTCGCACTGACTGAAGCGATTGCCTTCTTTCTTCTTATCCTGGTGGGTATCTCGGGAGTCCTGCTCGGCGCAGGCTTTCTGGCAAGCTCGTTCGGTCCGGGCCTCCAGAACCTGGTCATTCCAGGCAATACGTTTCTGTACGTGCTGAACCTGCTGATCGGCCTCAAGGTCGCAGTCGGAACCAGTCTTATCTGCCTGCATCTTTTCGGAGAATCAGAATGAGCTGGTATCTGATAGCCGCGATATTCATCACCGGCATCTGGGGAGTAGTGGGACACCGGAACCTGGTGAAGAAAGTGGTGGGGGTGAGTATCGCGAACAGTGCTATCATCATGCTGTTTATCTACTTTGGTTCGCAGTCTGGCGAGGGTGCGCCCATCGGCACGGGAGGCGGTGCCCAACCCCGACCAGTTGATCCAGTCCCCCAGGCGCTCATGCTGACCGCCATTGTCGTAGGTATCTGCGTGGTTGCGCTTGCACTGGTAATCGTATATCGGCTCTACAAGCGGTTCGGAACGCTGGATATGCACGAGCTCGAACAGAGGACCTGGAAGCAGCCGGATGGCGAATAACCTGATATACCTCATCCTGCTGCCGTTCGCCGGGTCGGTTGTGGCGTTGCTCGGCAAGCTCTT
This sequence comes from uncultured Spirochaetaceae bacterium, assembly GCA_964599075.1. Taxonomy (GTDB): domain Bacteria; phylum Spirochaetota; class Spirochaetia; order DSM-27196; family SLST01; genus SLST01. Next base: position 20,671 of record CAZREG010000006.1, read on the forward strand.
GCCCAATCGGCGGGTGTTCCCGATCATTTCGGTGCTTCCCGTGTTTGCCATGCCCCTGTTTCTGCTTCCGGCGCTGCCGGCGGTACGCGCAGCAGGTGACCTCTCGCTGACGATAGGCGGGTGGTCCGGCCCGGTGGCAATCACCCTGACCATGGACGGGCTGGCCTGGATAAGCTCAGCACTGGTAGTTGGCCTTTCCATGATGGTTGTAGTTGCGTCGTTCTCGCAGAATCGATACCGGGCGTCTTACTTCTTCTTTCTTCTTGTTCTCATTGGCGGGATGCAGATGGTTGTCCTGACCTCCGATATCTTCACGCTCTTTGTTGGATTCGAGATCGTCGCCCTTGCCGCATACGTGTTGATTGCCTACGACCAGACAGACGCCGGTCTGCTGGCCAGCATGAAGTATCTGCTTCTCAGCTCTGCCGGTATTCTGTTCTTCCTTCTTGGGGTATTCCTTGTCTACCGCGATCTGGGAACGCTCTCTCTTGCCGGAATAGCTGAGCAAGTGCGTTCCGGTGCGTCAGAGTCCCTCCCCCTGCGGATAGCCGTTGCAGCACTCTGCGTGGGGATCGGCGTGCGGACCGCCTTTATTCCGTTTCACACCTGGCTCCCGGAGGCGCACGCCTACGCGCCGCATCCGGTGAGTGCGCTTCTCTCAGGTGTGCTGATCAAAGTGAGCTTCATAGCAATGCTGCGCGTCATTGCGGCTTTTCAGGCAGCCTACTATAACGAAATGCTTCTCTGGATCGGTGCGATCACTGCCGTTGCCGCCGTTGTGTTCGCGCTCGCACAGAGGGACGCAAAACGCCTGCTCGCCTACCATAGCATCTCTCAGATGGGCTACATTGTTGCAGCATTTGGTGCTGCGGCACCCATCTCACTGACCGCGGCATTGAGTCACGCGCTCAACCACGGTCTGTTCAAGAGTCTCCTCTTCCTTGTGGCCGGAACGGCAATCTCCATGTCAGGCAGCAGGGACGTATTCGCCATGCGACCTGTCGGAAGACGGGCACCCGTACTGGCAATTGCGTTTGTGATTGGAGCACTTTCGATCTCCGGCATACCGCCGTTTAACGGCTACACAAGCAAGACGCTGATCTCCACCGCGCTCTCCGGCTCTCCTGCCTATCCGTTGCTCTGGCTCACCGGAATAGGTACGGTTGCCTCTTTCATCAAGATCTCGCGAATCGTGCTTCCGGGACGACCGAACTCCGCTGCCCCGCCGGCAGACAGTCCGGGGCCCGGTTTTGTGATTCACCTGCCGGTCGTTATTCTGGCGGTACTCTGTGTGCTCACAGGTCTGTTCTCCCGGCAGATATCCGCGTTTCTTATGGAACTGCTCCCGGGCCAGGCGACTATCCCGGCTCCGTTCGCTCTCTCCAAGCTTCTCGACACCGCACTTGTAGCGGGGTTGGGGGTCGCGCTCTATGCGGGGATCATGAGTCAGACCGGAAAGCGGATTACCTCAGCTGTTCTCCGCATTGCACCGGAACTGCGCTCGGTGCTTCTCTTCTTCCTGGCAGGTTTTGTGCTGTTTGCCACAATTGGTGTCGTGCAGCTCTGGTGAACACCGGCGCCGCGGGTGTATGATGAGTCATGCCTGCAGACCCATTCGCATTTCAGGGCGCAAAGAGACGGAGCTACTTCGAGGGCTGGTACTGCAAGAACGTAGCTGGCAACGGCATCGCGTTCTCCTTTATACCGGGGCTCTCCTACGACACGGAGGGAAATGGACACTCGTTCGTCCAGGTCATTCGTGGCAGTGATGGCGAGACCGCATACCTGCGCTACCCGCGGGAGGCGTTTCGCGCATCTACCCGTCACTTCCACGTCACCGTTGGCGAGAACGTGTTCTCCTTTGAAGGAGCGCGGATAGAGCTACCGGATGCGTTCGGTGGGATTACCGGTGAGCTCGCCTTCACGGACCATCGCCGCCTGGTGCACGGTCTGCGCCAGCCTCGCATTATGGGATGGTATCGCTACGTGCCGTTCATGGAGTGCTACCACGAGGTTGGGTCGCTCTCTCACCGGATCGACGGAACCCTCTCGGTAGCCGGAGAGACCCACACCTTTGACGGCGGACGTGGTTATCTGGAGAAGGACTGGGGAACCTCCATGCCGACGGCCTGGATCTGGCTTCAGTGTAACGGCTTCGCGGACCCGGAGGCCTCGGTCATGCTCTCTGTCGCGCGAGTTCCGTGGCTGGGAAACGCCTTCACCGGATTCCTGGGCTTCCTTGGGCTTCCGCGTTCCATCTTGAAGGAGCCGTTACGGTTTGGCACCTATTCGGGAGCCAAGGTAACCGAAATCAATGTCGATGGCACCGGCGTGGCTCTTGAGATTGACCTGGGTAGTCGCCGGCTGGCTATTGAGGCCCGCAGAACGAGCGCTGGATTCCTCAGCGCGCCCGTTGCCGGGGCGATGGACCGTCGGATTTCCGAGAGCATAGACGGAACGGTGAGTGTGCGCCTCGACAGCCTGGATGGCCAGACCGAATGGGAAGGGAGCGGGACCGCAGCCGGACTCGAGCTCGTCGGCATTATTGACTCGCTGATGCCCGGCTACCGGTAGGC